>JAYGCM010000088.1:0-12506 GCA_046583355.1 Deltaproteobacteria bacterium | reverse complement strand
CGAATTCATGCGTACGAAGTTTGAATATGATCTGCTGGGCCGCGAGGCCGCTGTTCACCAGAGCAACGGGATGCGCAGCGAGGCTACCTATGATGGCCGGGGGCGCCTTGTGGAGGAACGGAGTTGCCGGACCTCCGGGTTGGCTGGGCATTGCGGGAATGCGGCGGAGTCGCGTGCGGTATTTTCCCGAAACGGCGTGGGCCAGCTCGTGGCGATCACCGGCAGCGGTGGCCTTGCCCTGAGCTTCACCTACGACTCTCTGGGCCGCCTCTCGTCCACCATGGACCAGCGCAGCGGCCCCGACGATATCAGCGTGGTCGGATACGATGCGCGCAACCGAATTGATCTTCGCTCGTTTGCGCTCTCGGATGGAGTCGATCTGGGAACGGTGCTGATCCAATATGACAATAACGATCGAGCCATTGAGATCGATTATGTCCGCGACGGCTCGGTAGAATCTCTGGTCTCGAATGTCTTCTCTGCCGGTCAGCTCCTGCGTCAGACTTTCGGGGATCGCCAGCCGATCGTGCGCGCCTACAGCTACGAGTACGGGCGGCTCAAGAACACGGCGACAACGCGGGAGGTAGCGGCCGCAGCGGATGTGCCGGCGTCGCTCGCGGCTGTGGCGAGCGTGACCCCAGAGAATTGGATTCCTACTTCGGTCTGGAGTGGTGGCATGAACCGAGGGAATACCACGAGTGTCGAAATTGACGGTGGCGGCACCACCAGCTGGGAGTCCTGGTCGTTCTGGTCGGACAACGCATCGCGGAGGCTCAAGCACTATTATTCGGATCATCCGACCGGTAGCGGCGGGCAATATTTCGCAACCTACGATGCGCTCTCGAACGTTGAGTCTTTCTGGGAGCCGGAATGGCAGCGCCGTCGCCTCCTTACCTACGATGCGAGCCATACGCGGCTCTTGCGGATCGAATCCGTCGATGATGGTTCGGTGCTGGAATATCAATACGATCCGGGCGGCTTTGTGACGCGTCGCGGGAACGCTGTGTTTGCCTGGACGGCAACCGGAGCCCTGGCGGCCTACGGCCGATCGGGGGCTTCGAGCGGGACGGTCGAGTTCGCCTACGATGGCCTGGGTCGACCGACGCAGCGTTCGGTCTCGGGCGTTCCGGCATGGACCAGGCGTTTTCGTTTCGGCGGCGTGGTTGAGGAAGATGCAAGCGGCCAGCGCCGACTCGATCTAGGGTTCGTGGTGGTCGAGGCCGGCGGCGCGGGGCGGCTTTTCCGCCATTTGGACCGCCGTGGCAACGTCAAATTTATCACAGACGAGAGCGGTCAGGCCACAACGCATTATCATTACGATGCCTACGGTTTGACCGATGTCGACGGAGACGCCACGGCGGATATCGAGCGGCGTTTTGCCAATGGTTTGGATCTGGGCGAGGTCACCGTGCTTGGCGCGCGCGTTCTCGACCCTCTGGCCGCGCGTTTTCTCTCCCCGGATCCGGCCTACAATATGGTCAATCAATATTCTTATACCTTGGGTAATCCGGTCGAGTTGCAAGACCCGGGTGGTGAGCTCGCGATCATCACAGCGGCGGCCGTCGTCACCGTCGTGGCCGGTAGCGTCGGGATCGTAGTGGGCAGTTTTCAAATGTACCGCGATTTCACCGGGCGGGAGTTCCGCGATGACCTGGGCGGGTTCCTGGCCGAGCAGAGGGGGGATTCTGCGGCAAAATCAAGCAGCTGCCGGGGTGGTTCCTGCCGCGATGGTGCTGGCAGCCGTTCCCAAGCAATAGGCAGTGGAGCAATCATGCCGATCCCGATGTCGATGGTGGTGCCTGGTGGCCCGATGGGGCCGATCCGCCTGCCGCATTTTCGCGGCGGACCTGGAATCGATCTTCCCGGGACGCGTGGGACCCCGTTTTTCCGGATTCTGCCGGCACCGCCTCCTCCGCGTATCGACGGAATTCATGATGAATTGCAGATCGTATACTGATTCGGCTGTCCGTATGCGCTGAGCCTCTGATTTGGGAGACGACAGCGATCGTCTCTCGGGCCGGGGGCTGGCGGGGTTTGGGGTTGCCTTCGAGTAGCGGAAGGTGGCCTGAGGAGAGGCGTGGTTTTCACGCAGAAACGCGAGGGTAAATTGATGAGGATTGCATTATTGGTTGTGGTCGGGTTGTTGGTCGCGATGGATCTCGCTGGTTGGGCGATGGTGAGCGCCGAGGGTCTGCGGCAGGGGTTTTCCGGAGACGGCGGTGAGTGGAAAATGATGGCTCAGATGGGGCAGACATTGCTCCGCGGGTCGGTTCCCTTGCTTGCCTTGTTTGCGGGCATGCATCTGCTCAACGAGATCTGGCATCACGGAACTTTCGTGAAGCCGCGCGTCTAGAGATAGCGTTGCCTTCGTCTTCGGCTAGAGTTCGGGGATGATGGTCAGCGACGATATGCCGGTACTTGTGGGCGCGGGAGCGCTCACGCAACGCGAGGAAGATCCGAGCCTCGCGCTTGAGGCCATTGCCCTGATGGAAGGAGCCTTGCGGCGTGCCGCAGCAGACGCGGGTACGGACGAGCTGTTGCGGCGCGCCTCTTCCATTCGAGTAACCAACGGCATTTGGGATTACCCTGATCCCGGCCGGATTCTGGCGCAACGTGTGGGCGCGTCGGGCGCGCGCACGGATCTTGCCGAGGTGGGAATCCTGCAGACCACTTTGCTGGGCGATGCGGCACGTGCGATCGCGGCGGGCGAAGAAGAGGTCGTCGTGATTGTGGGCGGCGAGGCGAAGTTCCGATCCCTGCGTGCGGCAATTACGAGCACCTCGCTCGAAGATACCGGCCAGCCGGAAGGCACGGCACCGGATCGATTCCTCGAGCCGGCTCGCGAGATCATGAACCCGCTTGAGCTCGAGTTGGGCCTGGGGATGCCGGTCAACCAATACGCCTTGCTTGAGAGCGCTTTTCGCCATGCGACGGGCGAGTCGGTCGAGCAAAACCGCCGCGCATTGGGGTGTCTCTACGCCGGCATGAGTGAGGTGGCACAAGCCAACGAAGACGCCTGGAACCGCACGGCCATTGGCGCCGAGGATATTATGGAGCCCTCTGCGCGCAATCGCATGCTTGCCTTTCCTTATACCAAGCGGGTGAATTCACAGTGGAACGTGGACCAGGCAGCCTGCCTGATTCTTACCTCGGTCAAGGTGGCGCGCGAACTCGGCATCGCGCCAGACCGCTTCGTCTTTCCCCTGGCGATTGCCGAGTCCAATCATATGGTGTCGTTGGTCGAGCGGCCTGCACTCGACCGCTCCTTCGGGTTTTACCACGCGGGCCGCCGCGTCCTGGCGAGGGCGGGACTCGTCATCGAAGAGGTTGCGCATCTGGAACTCTATAGTTGTTTTCCGGTGGCCGTGCGCGCGCAGATGCGTGAGCTGGGGATTCCTGCAGGGCGCCGGATAACCGAGACCGGGGGCATGGCCTTCGCCGGCGGGCCGCTCAATAATTTTTCCTACCAGGCGTTGGTGAAAATGGTGCAGATCCTGCGTGCCGATGTCGGCAGCACGGGGCTGGTTTCGGCGGTGAGCGGTATGCTCACCAAGCAAGGCGTCTCGCTCTGGTCGTCTACGCCACCTGCTACGCCTTTTGGCTTTGACGACGTCTCGCCTGAGGTCGCGGCCGAGATGCCGGTGCATGCGGTGGTTCGTGACTACGTAGGGCCGGCCCAAGTCGCGGCCGCAACCGTGCAATACGCGGCTGAGGACGCGGTCGCGACCGTACTGGTCTGCGATCTGCCCGGTGGCGGGCGCACGCTGGTTCGTTCGACCGATGCCGGGCTGATGCGCCGCGTGACCGAGGCGGAGGTCTGTGGCCTCGCCGTCGACCTTCTGGCGTCAGGGCCCGTACTGGGCGCGGCGCCTGCTGCGCAAGCCTGAAACAAAAAGGCGAGCCGCCTATGCGACGGCCCGCCTTGCTTGCGCAGCGACTATTCGCCGCCCAGGGGCGAGATCAGTTTTTCCCAGGGGGTCGTGACGAAGCGGTCGCGCGCGTCGCGCTCGGCACCGCTGGGCAAGGTGATCGGCAATGCGATGGTGTAGAATAGGGCGCCGGCCACGGTGGCTAGCACGAGCGTCGGCCGACCGACCAAGAGGTCGAGGGCGATTCCGCCGGCGCGGGAGGCGCCGCATTGTTCGCCGGCTCCCTCATCGGCGAGGCCGAGTGCGGGTGAGAAAGTGAGCGTCGCCGCAACGATGGTTGCGGCGAGTGTTTTTCCGAATTTCCTGATCATCTTGAATCCTCCGCGGTATGAGTCCGCATTCTTTTCCCGGGCACCGGCGCTGCGTGGCCGAGTCCGGGTAGGTAGTCCCGGCTGAGTATCAGCTCCTGGTGGGTTCGTCGATCTGCTGAAAAGCAGGCCTGTTTTCCGGCCGGACCGCCAGGCTCTCATCGTCGACGAGAGGTGAGGTCGTCGAGCAGGGAGTAGGCGACCGGCGTCACCAGCAGGGTAATGACGAGGCAGAGGGCCTGGCCGCCGATGATGACGTTGGCCATCGAGGCGCGTGAGGCGGCGCCGGGGCCGGTGCCGAGGGCCACCGGCAGCAGGCCGGCCACCAGCATGACGGTGGTCATGAGAATCGGCCGGAGCCGGACCTGGTTGGCTTGCAGGATTGCTTCGCGGCGCGGCATTCCCCCGGCCCGCAGCTGGTTTGTATAATCGACCTGGAGAATGCCGTTCTTCTTGACGATGCCGAAGAGCATGAAGAGGCCAAGGCCGGAGTAGAGGTTCAGCGTATTGCCGACGATCAGCAGCGAGAGCAGGGCGAAGGGTATCGAGAGCGGCAGCGAGAGCAGAATCGAGATCGGGTAGACGAAGCTCTCGAATTGCGCGGCCAGCACCATGTACATGAAGATGGCGCTCAGGCCGAAAGCGAATAGGAAGTTGTTGGCCGTCTCTGTCATGCGCTCGGCATAATGCGAATGCTGGATCGAGTAGCCCGCCGGCAGGCCGATTTCTTGTTCGAGCCGTTTGACGATTTTCACGGCGTCGCCAAGCACCAATCCCTCGAGGTTGGCGACGATGGTGACCTGGCGGCGGCGGTCGCGTCGGTCGATGCGCGCGGGGCCGGCGTCCTCGGAGAGGGTCACCAGATTGGAGAGTCGCACGGGTTCGCCGCCGGGGCGCGCCACGCGGAGGTTGTAGATTGCCTCGGGGTCGGTGCGGTTGGGCAGCCCGGCCCGCATCCAGACATCGTATTGTTCGTCGGCTTCTTTGTAGGTCGAGACGATCTGCCCGCCCACCAGCATGCGCAGGGTGCTTGCGATATCCTGGACGCGGATGCCGAGGTCGGCGGCTTTTTGTCGGTCGATATGCGCTTGGACTTCGGGTTTGCGCAGCGCCAAGGTCGAGTCGAGGTCAACGAAGCCGGGGATCTTGCGGAGCCGCTCCTGGAAGGTCGCGCTGAGCGCCGCCAAGGTGGCGATTTCGTCGCCGAGCAGGTCGAATTCGAAATCCGTTCGGCGGCCACCGCCGAACGGCGAGACCGATTGCACGCTGGAGCGGACCTCGGGGTACTCGCTCATCATTGTTCGGGCCAGCAGCATGATATCGTTCTGCGAGGCGTCGCGCTCGTCGAGTTCGGCAAGGCCGACGTAGATGCTGCCGCGGGTAACGTCGCCCTGGCCCTTGCCAGAGAGGCCGCCGAGATCGCCGATCGTGAGCAAGGTCCGGTCGACGTTTTCGAGTTTCGCCAGACGCGAGGCGACTTCCTCGAAGAGTCGGGTGCTGCGCCCGAGCGTGTACCCCTCCGGAGCAAGGACGGCGACCTGAAACTCGCTTTCGTCGTCGGTCGGTATGAAATCTTTGCCGACGGCCATGCCGAGCGGGACGATCGAGGCAATGATGAGGATCGATACCACGACCACGACCCAGCGATGGTCGAGCGATTTGCGCAGCAGCGCCATATAGGAATGTTCGATGGCCTTGTAGAAGCGGCGCTCTTTGGCCGTGCGCTCGCCCTTCTTTACCTTGAGGTAGCGCGAGCAGAGCATCGGCGTTAGGACGAAAGAGACAATCATCGAAAATAGAATCGCGAAGGCCGTCGTGATGCCGAATTCGTAGAGGTATTGTCCGGTCATTCCGCCCGTGAAGGCAAGCGGTACGAAGATGACAATCAGCGAGAGAGTGGTCGCCATGACGGCCAGGCCAATCTCTTTGGTGCCGTCGATGGCGGCTTGGGTGGCCGACTTCCCGAGCTCTTCCATATGGCGGTAGATATTCTCGAGCACCACGACGGCATCGTCGATGACGACCCCGACCGATAAAATGAGGGCGAGCAGGGTGACCTGATTCAAGGTGAAGCCGAAGGCCCATATGGCGGTGAAGGTCGCGATGATCGAGGTCGGGATCGCGATGGCGGCAATCAGCGTCGAGCGACCGTCGCCCATGAAAATCAGGGTCGAGAGTCCCACCAGCAAGCCGCCGAGCAGGAGGTGGAATTTGGCTTCATCAATCGATGCTTTGATGAACCGACTCTGATCCTTGACGATGGCAAGGGTGATATCGGAGGGTAGGTTGCCCTCGATTTCCTTGAGCTTCTCGCGTACGCGACGGGCCGTAGCCACGGTATTGGCGCCCGATTGTTTTTGCACCGAGAGGGTGATGGCGATGCGGCCGTCGAGGCTGGCATGGGAGCGACTCTCGACCCAACTATCCTCGATCGTGGCGAGATCACGGAGCAGTACCGGGCGGCCACTGATCGTGCCGACGACAATCGTGCCGAAATCGCTCACGCTCTCGATGCGGCCGAGTGTGCGCAGTACGAGCTCGCGACTCCCCTGGTCGATCCGACCGCCGGGGACCTCGATATTCTGGGTCTGCAAGGCGCCGCGGACCTGCTGGATCGAGAGGCCGAAGGCATCGAGTTGGTCGGTATCGACGATGATATGAATCGCTCGCTTGCGGTCGCCCGCGATGCTCACGCTACCGACGCCGCGCAAGGTCTCCAGCTCTTCTTCGACTTGCTCGCGCGTGATCTCGGTGAGCTCACGCAGGTCACGGTCGCCGGAGATGGCGATTTGCAGGATCGGGATTGCTTCCAGGTCGAAGCGTCGGACGATCGGCGGCGAGATGCCGGGGGGCAGGTCGCCCATGGCGGCGGCGACGTTGTCGCGCACATCCTGGGCGGCCTGCTGCGGGTCGCGTTCGAGGACGAAGCTGACGCGAATGCTGGCCACCCCCTCGCTCGCCGTCGCTTCGATCGTGTCGATGCCCTCGATCGGATTGATCGCTTCTTCAATAGGCTTGGCAAGCCGGCTTTCGACTTCTTCGACCGAGGCACCCGGCAGGGTGGCGATCACCCCTACATAGGGCAGCTCGATGGCCGGATAGAGATCGACGCCGAGGCGTTGGTAGGAGAGGATGCCGAGGACCACCAATAGCGCGATCAGCATGGTCGCAAAGACGGGTCGTCGAATGCAGATTTCTGCGAGTTTGCTCACGAGTGTAGATCGCGGCTTGCGTGCCGCCCGTCCCAGGCTTGGCGCAGGCTGACCCGGGCACCGTCCCAGAGGCGAGCAAGCCCGCTGGTTGCCACGCGATCGCCGATCTGGAGGCCTTCGAGAACCTCAATTTCGGCGCCGCGCCGGACGCCTGTTCGGATCATGCGGGTATGGGCAATTCCGTTGTCGTCTACCAAAAATACACGCTGTACCCCGGCTGCCCGGATCACAGCTTCGGCGGGAATGAGGATGGCGTCTTCGCGCCGCGTGATGATATCGGCCTTGGTGAAAAATCCGGGTTTCAGGCGGCCGTCGCCATTGGGTATGAGGGCCTCGATGCTGAGGGCACGGCTGCTGGCATCGGCGGCGGCGCTGATGCGGGTCAGGCGTCCGTGGATTGCGAGGTCCGGGTAGGCGACAACTTTTGCTTCGACCTCTTGGCCGACCGCGATCTCGGCCGTATAGCGCTCCGGTACCTCGCCGCGCAGGCGTAGCGGGTTGTCGGAGACGAGAACGAAGAGCGTCGAACCGCGCCGTATATAGCTGCCGACGTCAGCCAGGCGCTTGGCGATGCGGCCGGTAAAGGGTGCGCGCACATGGGTGTTCTCGACTTCGATTGCCAGCACATCGCGGCGCGCCTGGGCGATATCGCGTTGCGAGGCGAGGTCGTCAAGCCGTTGCTGCGAGATGACGCCTTCGGTGCCGAGCCGGCTCGCTCGATCCAATTCGTTTTGCGCGCGAACCAGCACCGCGCTGGCTTCGCGTAGGCGAGCTTCCAGGGCGGCCCCGTCGATCGTTGCCAGAATCTGGCCGGAACCGACGGCATCGCCCATATTGGCCTCGACCGAAATCAGGCGGCCATCGACCTCGGCGGCAACCTCGGCCTCGGCGCCCGCCTTCATGGTGCCGACGAAATGAACTTTGCGCTCGATGACCGCAAGCCTTGCTGTGGCCAGAGTCACCGGCACGGAGGCTGGCGTGCCTGGTGTAGGTGGCGCGGCCTCGGCCCTATCCTTCTCATTGGAGGAGCAGGCGGCGGCGAGGAGCAGGGCGGCGAGCATCAGGCAGGCAGAGGCGGCCGAACGAAGGGGCATGCTCATGACACACTTCCTTGGGCGCTACGTTGAGCGGTATCGCCGGGTGTGGCGGACGGGCCATGGACGCCATCGAGAAAAAGAGCGACGATGCGAGCCGCGATTTCTTCTTCGTGCCCGATCTTCGGGGCAACGCCGGTGACTGCGGTGCGGAACATCCCGAGGAGCATCTGGGCTGCGAGGTCCGTGTCGGCGAAACTCAGCCGGCCGCTCGCCAGTTCATGGTCGAGGAGCGCCCGGATTTTGTCGCGGACATTGAGCCGCCGCTCTTCCCAGCGCGCCCGCGTCTCGGCCGGTAACCGGTTCTCATGGCGCTGGATGAGGGTGAGAAGGTTCCCGCGGCCGCGAAAATAGACCAACATGCGCGTCAACGCGCCGGTCAGAATTTGCTCGATGCTGCCGGGCCCGGTGAGAAAATCGGCCAGTTCGCCGTTCGAATCTTCCAGACTATGGGCCACGCTGGCGGCAAAGAGGTCGTCCTTGTTCGGGAAGTAGCGGTAAAGCGTTCCCTTGCCGACGCCGGCGCGGGCGGCGACATCTTCCATCAACACTTCGTGGAAGTCGCGCTCGGCAAATTCCTCTGATGCGGCCCGAAGGATCGCCTCTTTTTTCGCATCACTCTTCTGTCTTCCCGGCATCAAACTCTCTGCGACCAAGCCCAGCACTTCGCGCCGCCCGAAAGAGGCGGCTGAATCAAAACGGAACTGACCAGTCAGTTCCGTTATAATCCGCAACCTCCCCCTCCGCAACCCCCCACCTCAATCCGCCCCGCCTACGCCAACGCGTCTTTGATCCAGCCGATGAGCATCGTGTACATGCCGTTGATCGCGGCTTCGGCTTCTTCATGCGTGCCGGTGGGTTCGGCCTCGCAACTCCAATCGATCTCGGTTTTGCCGCTGCCTGCGTCCTTCAGGACCACAGTGGCGAGATAGCTGTCGAGCGGCAGTGGCAGGTTATTCGGGATTTCGTAGGAGAAGGTCCGAGCTTCTTCATCAAAGGCCGTGAGGGTCTCCTGGATTTCGGCTCCCGGCGTACCGAAGAAGCGCGACATGCCGACGCCTTCGCCCTCGACACGGGCCGACTCGCCCATTCCCGGAACCCAGCTTACGTCACCGAAATTTCGCAGCAGTCTCCAGACCTTCTCGACCGGGACTTCGATTGTCTCGCTTACACCAAATCTCGCCATGCCATGCTCCTTTGCCGAATCCGCGCCCCTGCGACGCATAGCCATCCCAACCAGATTCATGGGTTTTCCTCCAGCGGCATTCTGATAGACCCGGAGCCGAGATGAATGCTCCCATCGGGATCGGCTTGATCGGCCTCGGCAAGCACGGCGAGCGCTACGCCGGTCATATTGAGAACGACCTCAAAGGTCTGCGCATCGCGGCTGTGACGCGGCGCGATGCGCGGCAGGGGCGTGCGCGGGCCGACGATCTGGGTGCGCGTTTCCACGACGACCTCTGGGGCCTCGCGGCCGACCGCGCGGTGGAGGCCGTGGTCGCGGTGGTGCCGCCCAGCCTGCATCGGGAGGTCGTGCGTGCGTGTACGGCCGAGGGAAAGCCGCTTCTGATAGAGAAGCCTTTTGCCATCAATGCAAAAGAAGCTGTCGCGATGGTGGCACGGATCGAAGGCAGCGGCGTGCCGGTGATGGTGGCGCATACCCTGCGCTTCTCGGCCGTCGTGCAGAAGGTTCTGGAATGGGCGCCCGAGGTCGGTGCGCCGCATCAGATCATCCTCGGCCAGAGCTTCGAGCCGAGCCGGCTCGCGTGGCTCGATGACCCGGCAATCTCGGGTGGCGGTAATATCCTGCATACGGGGATTCACCAATTCGACCTGGCGCGCTACCTGACCGGCGCCGAGGCACAAGAGGTCAGTTGCTTTGCCGGGCGCGTCGCCACCCAAAGCACCGAAGATAGTTTTGCCGCGACGCTCTTTCTTGGCCAGGCTGGCGGCGGCACTCTTCTCGCGGCGATCAGCGCCTCGCGAGGTACGCGTAGCCGCTACGGCGAGATCCGCCTGATCGGGGATGCGGGGCAGATTGTAGCCGACCATGCGCACCATTCGATCGCTTTGCTTCAGGGCAATCGTATCGTTCGCGAGGAGCGGTTGGCGGATCTGCCAACGGTGCGCGAAACCCTGCGCGCTTTCGAGGCGATGGTGCGCGGCAACGCGCCGGCGCCGATTACCCCGGTCGATGGCGCGCGGGCGGTAGCAATCGTCGATGCATGCTATCGCTCCTTGAGAAGCGGCCGCCGTGAGTCGGTCGCGCAAGTCCAGGAGAATTGAAATGCCGCTTTTCGCAATGCTCGGTCATGATGGCCCTGACGGATTGGCTCGCCGCCCGGCCGTACGCCCACGCCACCTCGAACACCTCAAGGAGTTGGAGCGCGAGAAGCGCATTCAGTTTGCTGGACCGATCTTTCGCGACGATGGCAAGACGCCGTGCGGCTCGATTGTGCTCTTCGAAGCACCCGATCTGGACCAGGCACGCACCCATTGTGGTAATGATCCTTACGTTCTCGAAGGTGTTTTCGCTTCGTGGGAATGTCGTCCGGCCGCGCAGGTCTTCCCCGGGGATTCCTGAAAATGCATCTTCTTTCTGAGGCGAGCGTCGACAAGATCCACCGTCCGACCCGTGAGGTCGGCTTTACCGAGTCGCTGGGCTTCCGCTTCGTGCAGCCGGGCGAGACCCTTGGCTTTCTCGCACGGCTGAACCTGCGTCCGAATCAACAAACGATGGATGTGGGTCTCGATATTTTCCTCGCCGACGGCGGCCTTCTGGGCGCACGCCATGTCGGCCGCCTCAGTCCGGGCAAAACCGAGCTTGAGGTCGAGGGCGTTTCCTTCACCCAAGAAGGCGCGAGTTGGCATATTGTCTACGACGGGGGGGCGCATGCGCTCGCCTCGTGTCGCAACGCGGGCGACCATGAATTCTGGCATAAATCACGGCTGGAACGCGTCATCGTCGATCTCGAATTCGAGGCAGAAGACAAGCCCGTGTCCACAGACCTGCACCCAGATGCCTTTGCGCAAACCGTTCAGGTGCGCGGTGAGATCTGGGTGTCGGGCGATCAATACGAGATCGATGTTGCCGGTCTACGCGACCGTAGTTGGGGGACGCAGGATTCCCAGATTCCCAAGGCTCGTCGCCGGATCGAGGCAAGATTCGAGGGCGGCGGGGCGTTGAGCCTGGAGCGTCGCTGGGCCGAGGACGGGCCGCATCTGACCGGCTGGATCAAGGTCGAGGATGAAATTCGCGAGATTGTCAGCGGTCGGATTGAGACCGAGCCAGAGGCCGATTTCCCCTACCCCAAGGCACTCGCCCTCTCGTTGGTCGACTCCTCGCGCAAGCGCCATCGGATCGAAGTGGAGATGCTCCATACGGCACCTCTTGCAGGCAGTGCAAATCAGGTGAAATACCTCTCTTGCCAGAGCGTGAGCGTTTTTTCTTGGGGCGACCTGCGCGGCCATGGCATTGTGGAGTACCTGCATCGCCTCGATGAAAACGGAGCACCGATCATCCCGACCGACGTCTGAATCGCAAAATTGATGGGCATGCCGCGCCCTTTGGGTGCTGCAGGGGAGACATTTTCTTTCCCTATATCGTCGACCTCGTCCCGCGCCGGGCATAGGAGCAGAGATCTGTTTCTGATTCCTGTACCGGGAGAGACGAATGTCCATCAAGTATGCAGTTCTGGGTTTGATCGCTGAGCGTCCGCAACACGGCTACGCGGTTCGTAACGAATTCGAGGCTCGCCTCGCTGATATTCGAGAGGTTGGCTACGGCCAGGTGTATCAGGTGCTTTCGGCATTGGAGAGGGCGGGTTTCATCGTCGGCCGAAGCGAAAAGCGTGGTTCTCGAAGGGTATTTGCGGCAACCGTGAAGGGGCGGGCCGCGCTGCGCTCCTGGCTCGGTGGCGCGCAGCTGCGGCCGCGTTCCTTTCACGACGATATCTTCTTGCG
>JAYGCM010000053.1:0-28562 GCA_046583355.1 Deltaproteobacteria bacterium | reverse complement strand
AACATCGCCGCGTTTAACCCAGCCCGAAAAAACGGCGCATTCCCAACGCCTGCACGTTGACCCGCGCTTGAGTCGCGGCAGCCCTGCCGGTGCGTTCTTAGCGCGGGCCCTGACCGGAGAGTTCCTGCTCGTTCTGTCCTTGTGTGTCCTTGTGCAGGCGGCCGATCCGGGCCGCCTGAGTGCTGGCGACCGGTATCGTGTTTTGCTCGCACGGGCCGAGACGCTACTTGGCTGTTGTGGGAACGCAAATGGAAACTCCGCTGCCTCCGATATTTAGTGGCGCCTGGCCCTTGCTCGGGCATCTCTTCGCCTTTCGCCGCGCGCCGATTGCGCTGATGCGGCGGGTTCATGAGGAATGCGGCGAGATGGGTGTCTTCCGCCTGGGCGCTCAACGCATCGCGCTTCTTTGCGGCGAGGAGGCGCACGAGGCGTTCTTCCGTGCGCCGGACGACCAACTCGACCAGGCGGAAGCTTATCCCTTCATGAAGCCGATTTTCGGGGCCGGAGTTGTGTTCGATGCCGAGAACCCGGAACAGCGCCGTCAGGCCATGAAAAATCAGGCGCTGCGGGATCAGCAGATGCGTGGGCATGCCGAGGTGATCGCGGCCGAGACCGGGAAGATGTGTGACCGGTTGGGCGACGACGGAGAGATAGATCTGCTCGCCTTCTTCTCGGAACTCACGATCTATACCTCAAGTGCATGCCTAATCGGCAAGGAGTTCCGCGACGAGATCACCGGGGACTTCGCCGATCTTTTTCATGAACTCGAGCGCGGCACCGACACGTTCGCCTATGTAAGTCCGCACCTGCCGATCGCGGCTTTCCGCCGGCGCGATGCGGCGCGCGCCGAACTGGTCGGGCGCATTGAGGCGATCATCGAGAGCCGACGTCGCGAGGGACGCAAGACGAAGGATCTGGTCGGCGCGCTTACGCGCGTAGCCGACGAGGGGGGGCGCCCGCGTTACACGGCCGACCAGATTACCGGCATGTTCATTTCGCTGATGTTCGCCGGCCATCATACGACCTCAGGTACGGCGGCGTGGACGCTGATCGAGTTGTTGCGCCATTCGGAGGTGCTCGCCGATACCACATCCGAGCTGGACGGACTCTTCTCGGACGGCGCCGCCGTCAGCTACCATGCATTGCGCGAGATTCCGGTTCTCGAGGCGGCGATCACCGAGGCATTGCGCCTGCACCCGCCGCTGGTCCTGTTGATGCGCCGGGTGCGCGAAGAGTTCCGGTTTCGGAACTTCCGCGTCCCTGCAGGCTGGAACGTCGCGGTGTCGCCGGCGGTTTCGAATCGGCTCCCCGCGTACTTCCCCGACCCCGAGCGCTTCGATATCACGCGCTATTCCGGGCCCGAGGCGCAGCATCGCCGCGCCTTCGCCTATCTCTCGTTCGGTGCCGGCCGGCATCGTTGCGTCGGTGCCGCGTTCGCGCAGATGCAGCTGAAGGCGATTTTCAGTGTTCTTCTGCGCCGCTACGAGTTCGAGTTGGCGCAGCCCTCGGCGAGCTACCGCAACGATGAATCCCGTATGGTCGTGCAGCTCCAGCAGCCCTGTCGCGTCCGCTACCGGCGGCGTCTTGCGGTTGCCCCGGCGGAGTCGACCGCGGCCAGAAAGGCCGCTGCCGGGCCAGCCGTGGGCGCCCGGGTTCACGTGGATGCGGACCTCTGCCAGGGGCACGGCGTCTGCGCCTCGGAATGCCCCGAGATCTTCTCGGTGGATCCGACGGAGGTGAAGGTCGTGCTGGCCCGCAAGGATTTACCGCCCGAGCTGCGCGAGAAGGCCGAACGGGCCGTGCGCTTCTGTCCGACGCAGGCGTTGTCGCTGAATTGAAGCTCCTGCGGCGCGGCTGACGACGCGTCGGAGAGCTCCGGCCCGGCGAAGGTTCTCTCAGCGCGCCGGACGGAAGCCTGCGGTCTTCGCGTCCCAGGTATCTTTCGTGATGCCGCGCTCCCGCAGCTTGTATTTCTGTACGCGACCGGTCGGTGTCATAGGCAGGGCGTCGAGAATTTCGATATAGCGCGGGACGAAGAAATAGGGAGCATTCTCGCCGATGAAGCGGGCAAGGTCCTCCGGTTCGATGTCAGCATCGGGCGCTCGCACGATAACCAGCTTCAATTCGGATTCACTGGCGAGCTCGTCGCTCTGCACGCCATGGGCGGCCGCCGCGGCAACGGCCGGGTGGGCCGCCGCGGCTGCCTCGACATGGAAGGACGAGATATTGCGACCCTTGAAGCGGATATAATCCGCCTTGCGATCAACGAAAAAATAATCGCCGTCGGCGTCCTGCCGGACAAGGTCGCCGCTATGGTACCAGAGGTTGCGGAAGGCTCGGGCGGTGGCCTCGGCGTTGTGAAAATATCCGTTGAAGAAGACAAAAGGGGCACTGGTGCGGATGGCGATCTCGCCGACTTCGCCGACCGAGACTTCTTCGTCGAATTCGTCGAGGAGGCGCACCTCCATCAGGGGGTGTGGTTCGCCGAGGCTGTTGGCCTTCCAGGACCTTCCCGGCGTGCGGCGGAGAATCGGCATCGCCTCGCTCTGGCCGTAGGCCTGGATAATGCGCTCGATGCCGAATCGTTTCTTGAAGTCGGCCTCGATCTCGTCGGGCATCGGCACCATCAGGGCGGCGCGTAGCGGGTTGTCTGCGTCATCGTCGCGCTCGTCGGCCTGCCAGAGGAAGATATGCATCGCACCGAGGGTGATCGTAACGGTCGCGCCGAAATGGCGCAGGCGGTCCCAGAACGCGCTGGCCGAAAAGGCCGGATCCATCGCGCACGGAATTCCGGCAGCAAGGGCGAGGAAGAGGTTCCCGACCCAAGCGGCCGATTGGTACATCGGCAGACAATTATATGCCACGTCGTCCGGCTTGAGGTCGAGCTGGTCGAGCGTCGATTCGGCGCCCTGGATCCAGACATTATGGCTCTGCATCACGCCCTTGGCGCGGCCCGTGGTGCCCGAGGTGAAGAGGACGGCCGCGGTCTGGCCGA
This sequence comes from Deltaproteobacteria bacterium, assembly GCA_046583355.1. GTDB lineage: Bacteria > Desulfobacterota > Binatia > UBA12015 > UBA12015 > UBA12015. Next base: position 25,567 of record JAYGCM010000053.1, on the reverse strand, counting down.
AATGAAGCCCCGCCTCGTCGGGCTCCTCGCCTGCCTGAGCGAGAAACTCGTCGAGCGATTGGCGGGGCAGGTCGAGTGTACCCGGGTCGCTGCCGCGGACGATCAACTGCTCGAAGGGAAGCTCGCGCAGTCCGGCGAGTTTCGGCAGCAGCTCGCCATCGACCACCAGCACGCGCGCGCGGCTGTCCTGCAGACTCTCCTCAAGCCAGCGTCCCTTGTATTCGGTATTCGTCGGCACCCAGATGCCGCCGAGTTTGTTCAGGCCAAGCGCTGCGAGTGCGAACTCCGGGCAGCTGCCCATCAGGAAGGCAACCGTATCGCCGTGCACGACGCCGAGAGCGCGAAAGCCGCTCGCCGCAGAGCAGGCAAGCCGATTCGCCTCGCCGTAGGTGATGCGGCGCCCGTCCTCGATGAGGAAATCGCGGTCGGGAATCTCGTCTGCCTGCCGGCGCAGCATGCTTCCCAGCAATCGTTTTTCGGCGGCGCGCAAATCGAGTCGGTTCACATCGGCCTCGTTAGCGCGTATGGAGAGCGAAAGGAAAGGGGATCTGCCAGATGCACGCGTATTCGCGGGAAGAACTCGAAGAGATGGTCGAGCGTTTCGTACAGGGGAACCTGGAGGCGGGGCGTACCGGCGATTGGAGCCGGATGCCGGACTTCTACACTGAGGACGCGCTCTACTCTTGGGGCAACGGGCCGAAGTACGAGTTCGTTGCGCGAGGCCGCAAGGAGATCGCCGAGATCGCCTACGGCACCGAGATGGAGGGCCTTGAAACCTGGCATTACCCCTATGTGCGCACGCTGATCGATGAGAAAAAGGGGGAGTTCATGGGCTTCTGGCGCCAGGTCGCGCCGATCCAGGGGCCCGACGGCAGCGCCTACGAGATTGGCGGCACCGGAGGGTCGTGGTTCCGCTACGCCGGAAATTTCCAGTGGTGCTGGCAGCGCGATTTCTTCGACAGCGCTTGCAGTGGCGCAACTTTCCAGCAGATGTGGAACGACGGCGTGCTTACCGAGACGATGCAGGCACGCCTGCGCAAGGGCAGCCGGATGCCGGGTTGGGTAAAGGCGAATACCTTTGATTGGTACGCGACTGTCGCCGAGCGCGAAGACGAGAGCTGACCGATGACGCACCCCCGCCGCCTTCGCCGAGGTGCGTCGGGGTAAACCTGTAGAGACGCGACCTTCAGCTCGCAAATCTCACCACGACCTTCTTCGGAGGGGAAAGAGAACGAGCAGGAACCCTCCGGGCTACCTTTCGCAATAATCAATCGGCAGCGTAACCCCCTTATGGACAAATTGGCCCAGAGACGCCCCCTTCCTTTGCGCAATGGCGTGGCCGCGAGCACCCTTTGGTTGCCCGAGGACCAATCGTGGTCCGATACGCTTTCGTTCCTGGAGGTACGTCTGCCAACAATCTCACGCGATCGCCTGCGCAGTCGAATGCAGGCAGGCGAGATAGTCGACGAGCGAGGCGCCGCTATCGGCCCCGATGCTCCCTATCTCGGCGGGCGCCACCTTTTCTATTATCGAGTGGTGGAAGACGAGATCAGCATTCCTTTCGAAGAAAGCATTGTCTACGAAGACAAGGACATACTAGTAGCCGACAAACCTCATTTCCTGCCCGTCATGCCCGCCGGCCGATTCGTGGAAGAAACACTGCTCTCTCGACTCCGTCGACGATCCGGGAGTGAAGAGCTCGCACCCCTCCATCGTATCGATCGCGAAACCGCAGGCCTCGTCTTGTTCTCGAAAAGGCAGATCAATCGAGGCGCATGGCAGCGCCTTTTCGAGAAGCGCCTGATCGTAAAATCTTACGAGGCTATCGTGCAGGGCCCCGGGGTGGACTCTCTGCCAGCGGTCTATGAAAGTCGCATCGTCAAAGGAGAGCCCTTCTTTCGAATGAAAGAGGTCGAGGGCGATGCCAATAGCCAGGTATCGATCGAAATCATTCACCAAGCGGAAGGCAAAGCGATGGTGCGACTGCGCCCCATCACGGGCCGCAAACATCAACTGCGGGTGCAGATGGCGGCCCTCGGCGCACCCATCCTCAACGACCCCTTCTATCCAGATTTGATACCCGACAAGGGCGACGACTTCTCCGCGCCCCTTCGCCTACTGGCGAAATCCCTGGAACTCCCTCACCCCGAGAATGGGCGAATTCTTCGTTTTCAATCGGCGCGACAATTGGAAAGAGGATGAGCTCCTTGGGCTCGCCCTGCAACTACTCCGCTACGCTGCCGTAGGCCTTGTCGGCCTTGGGTCGCAAACGCGGACCGAAGGAGAAGCGCTGACCGGAGGCTACGGCGATCGCGAAGCTCGGGCGCGAGCCAGATGAAACATCGATCCCGGCAGCTGGCCGGGCGCCCTGCGAGGCTGGGCCCTACCCCATCTCCGGCCGGCGGCCTTGTCTTGCTTCCCGGCTCAGCCCGGAGGGTTCCTATTCGTTCTGTCCCTATTCTGTCCCTATTCGCTCGGAAGCGCCGATGACGGAACCGAGTTAAGTAATCGCTTGCTTGATCCTGGTGGCCGTTCGACCTACGGTGAGTCCGCGCTGGTGGGCGGGCCGAGATGGTTCCCGGACGCCAAATCGCCCGCACGATGCGAGGCCGGCAGGGAGACGAGTTTCGAATGAGAGAACCGAAAGTGGATCTGATCGACCAATCCATCTGGGAGCGTGGCGTTCCCTACGGAGCCTTCGCGGAGTTGCGCCGCACCGACCCGGTGCACTGGCACGAGGAGCCGGACGGGCCGGGCTTCTGGGCCCTCACCTTGCACGCCGACATCCGCGCCGTTTCCAACGACCCGGCACGCTTCTCAAGCTACGCCGCCGGCGTCTCTCGCCTCGACGTAGAGGATGAGGGGCAGCTCGCGGCGTACCGGTCGATCGTGATCGCGCAGGATCCGCCCGACCACCGCAGGTCGAGGGGACTGGTCAGCACGATCTTCACGCCGCGGGCCGTCTCCGAACTCGAAGCGCCCATCCGGGCATTGGCCCGCGAAGCGGTCGCTCGGGCCCTCGAAAAACGCGAAATCGACTTCGTCGCCGAGTACGCGTCTCCGGTCCCGATGCATACCATCAGCGAAATGATGGGCGTGCCCGAGGAGCATCGGCTCCGCTTGCTCGAGCTCAGCGGCGGTCTCGTCGACGATCAGGATCCCGAGGTGGCCGGAACCTCCGAGTTCCGGACGAAAGCGCAGATCGAGGTGTTCATGATCGCGCAACAGCTCGCCGAGCGTGAGCGGAAGACTCCGGGCGACAACCTCACGCAGCGACTCCTCACCGCCGAGGTGGATGGTTGGAAGCTCAGCGAGGCCGAGTTCAACACGTTCTTCATGTTCCTGATCATCGCCGGCAACGAAACGACCCGCACGGCGATGAGCGGCGGCTTGACGACGCTGCTCGAGCACCCCGAGCAGCTTGCGATGCTCCGAGAGAACCCATCTCTCCTTCCGAGTGCCATCGAAGAGATGCTCCGCTTCTGGCCGCCGATCCACCACTTCCGCCGTACCGCTATGTGCGACGTCGAGATGCGCGGCAAGACAATCCGCAAAGGCGACAAGGTCGTGATGTGGTACCCCTCCGGGAATCGAGACGAGTCCGTGTTCGAGGACCCCGATCGCTTCGACATTCGGCGCGACCCGAACGACCACCTGAGTTTCGGATTTGGCGAGCATTTCTGCCTGGGTGCGAGCCTCGCCCGGCTCGAGATGCGCGTGATGTTCGAAGAGCTGCTCGGAGGTGTTGCGGAGATCACCCCTCTGGCTCCTCCGCGCCGGCTGCGGTCGAACCTCATCAACGGCATCAAGGAAATGCGGGTCGAGTTGCGCCCCGTATGAAGGCGTTTTCAGCCGCCAATCAAGGAGGTCTTCGATGAGTCTCGTGCGAATCGAGAAACCAAGTCCCGACATCAGTGTGATCGTTCTCAACCGTCCCGAGCGGATGAACTCGATGGGTTTCGAACTGATGGTTCCGCTTCACGAGGCACTCGTGACAGTCGGCAACGACAATGAAACGACCTGCGTCATCTTGACCGGCACGGGTCGAGGCTTCTGCTCCGGCGCCGACACGCAGGACTCCGAGCCGCCGCCGAACATCGAGGGACTCACGCTCACACGCATTGCGACGCGGGCGATGACGATCCTCGCAGATCTGGTTCCGGCGATGCAACGGATGCCGCAACCCGTGATCTGCGCGATCAACGGCGCCGCCATCGGTGGCGGATTCTGCCTCACGCTGGGCGCCGACATCCGCATCGCGAGTGAGTCGGCCTACTTTCGAGCTGCGGGAATCAACAACGGTCTCACGGCGACCGAACTGGGACTGAGCTTCCTCCTCCCACGTGCCATCGGCTCGTCACGGGCCTTCGAGATCATGCTCTCGGGTCGTGATGTCAGCGCGACCGAAGCCGCCGATATGGGGCTAGTATCCAAGGTCGTCCCGGACGCCGAACTCCTGCCGGAGGCGATCGCCCTCGCCAGGCAGATCAACGGATGGAGTGCGCAGGGCGTCGCTCTAACAAAACGGATGATGTGGGCGGGGCTCGAGACCTCGAGTCTCCGGGCGGCGATCGAGTTGGAGAGCCACACACAGCTCTTCGTGCGCATGACAACGAAGAACTTCGAAGAGGCGGTGCGGGCCCGTAGGGACAAACGACCGCCGGAGTTCAAGGATTGAAATGAGAGCGAGTTCGGAGGCAGAGGGCGTGTATCGTGAAATCGTGGCCGCCGGCCCACTCACCGGGCTCCAAAGAAGGATCGAAGAAAATGGCACGACCGTCGCTTACCCATGTGGCTTTCAACGTTCCCGATATCGATGCGATGGCGGCGTTCTACCGCGCGTATGCGGGGCTTGAGATCATACACGATCGGGTCGACGGCGCTTTGCGCGTGGCCTGGCTCGACGCCGGCACGGTGGCCCGGCCTTTCCTGCTCGTTTTGCTGCAGCGCCTCGGCAACCAACCCGACAACCCGCACGCGATGGAGCATCTCGGTTTTGAATGCGAGAGCAAGGCCGAAATTGACAGAATCTGCGAGCGGGCGCTTGCCGCCGGCGTGCCGATCGTCGAGGGCCCGACCCAATTCCCGCCACCGGTCGGCTATTTTGTGATTCTTGCCGACCCCGCCGGCAACCGCGTCGAGTTCTCGTGCCCCAGCGCGACGCAACCGGCGGAGACTTGAGGCTTGCGCGTCGATCCAGAATCCGCTTTCAGGCTCGAACGAATCAGCTCCGGGGATGGCGCCATAGGCACCCGCGCTATAGGTATGTGAGTCAGTTTTTCCATCTCAGGAGGGCCTCGTGAAGGAATCCAGCGTATCGTCAAAAATCCAAACCGTAGTTGGCTGGGGCTTACTCGCCCTCGGCATCGCGGTTTTCGCGGTCCGCTCCCTGCATGAAGGCGCCTACGCCATGCCGCGCGGGGCGAACCTATTCGGCGGATTGGGGGCATTGCTACTCGGCGCTATGCTGGTTTCCTCCGCCGCGCCGCGTGGGCTCAGGCGACTGGCCCTGGCGGCGAGCCCCATCGTGCTCTTCTTCGGTCTCTACGCCACAATGGCGGAGCTCGAGGAGGTCGTCTCTCTCTACGCCACCGATAGCGCCGGCCAGCCGGCCGAGCTGCGACTCTGGATCGTGGACCGCGAAGACGGCACATGGGTCGGAATGCCGCGCACGAAGGCGATCGAGCACTCCTTGGACGGCGCGCAGCTCAAGCTACTCAGAAATGGCGACACCTTTTGTGTGATGCCTATCCTCCTTGAGGACCGAGCGACGGTCAAACTGATTCATGCGCTCCTGGTCGAGAAGTACGCGGTGGCCCGTGCTGCCGCCGCGATCGGCCTCTACGCCCGCGAGGCCCGGGAAACCTCGGTGGCGATGCGCCTCGATCCCTGCCCGGGCGAGTGAGCAGGGCTGAGCGCGCCTAGATCGCCAGCAGGGAAGAACATGCCGCCCGAAAGCGCGGCGCAAAAGGCGCTCACGAGTCCGAGCTCGCGGCACGCGGCGCCACGCCGAGCTGGGTGATCAGCAAGGCGGCACCGGTCATCGCCAGGCCCTTCAAGAAGAAGGACATCTGAATGGCGCGCATCTGCGCGTCGGGGCTCGTCACCATCTCGACGCCGTGGACGGCGATGGTGACCGGGACGAGAAAGATCACGAGGAGCCAGGCCCCGGCCTTCGGGAGACGATTCGTGAGAATGAGGACCGCGCCGATCAGCTCGACAACGCCCGAGATCAGCACCCAGAAGGTACGCCACGGAATCGCCTCCGGCATGAGACTCACGTAGCCGTCGATTCCCGTGAAATGCGTGATGCCGGAGAGAAAAAAGATCAGCGTGAACAGCACGCGGCCCGTGATTCCGATCGCCGGGTGTTCGATTGTAACGTCGTTCATGACCCGAGGTGTATCACTCGCAGACGCAAACACGCAGCCCTGCATCTGCCTACCGGAGAGCCGATCCCCAGACTCGAGCACGACGGAGTCGGCGGAGCCTTGACGCCTGCCGTCGCTCCAGAATCCGATTTCCGGCTCGTACGAATCAGTCCCGCGGATGGCGCAGGAAAAAGCGCGTGACTTCTTCCCCCCAATGGAATGCCGTGTCGCTGCCGCAGCCAAGGAAGTCTCCGCTACCCGGGAAGCAATGGCCCAGCAGCGGGCTCGGGGGCAGCACGAAGTCGGTCTCCCAGTCGAAGCGAACGAACTCGAAGACCGTATCCGCGTCGTTTCCGTAACGGGTCCAGAGGTGCTCGTCGTCCTGCGAGACAATCGCGCTTTCGCTCATGTCCCAGCGATCGAGAATACGCTCGACCGTAGTCGTGGCACCCGCGAAGGCGACCAGGCCGTCGGTCGTCCCGTGCCCGTAGAACACGTCGACCTGCTCGGCGGGCTGCTGGCCGCCGAAGCAGGTACCCGACCCGGCGGCGAGCGGCGCAACCGATCCGAAAAGCTCGGGACGGTCGCAAAGGAAGCGCCAGGTCATGAAGCCACCCTGCGAGTATCCTGTCATGTGAACGCGCGCGTCCATGACGTGGAAGACGCTCTTCAATCGGTTGATCAGCGCCAGGACCTGCACGTCGTTTGAACCCGACCAGGAAGGGAAGCCACTGTCGCTGACCGGCGCGGACGGCTGTAAGACGATGAAGCCCTGTGCCCCGGCGATCTCTCCCAGCTCTGTGTGCATATCCTCGAGGACACCGGTCATCCCGAAGCCGTGCACATCGACGATCAGGCCACAGGCAGTGGCAAGACACGCCGCCGGTACGCTGAGTTCGAGTTCAAGCCCTTCGCACTCAAGCGACTGCCGCCCCGCCTTCGTATCGGTGAAACAATCGTCGGCCTCCGGCGCCGGCACGGGCTGAGTCGCGGGTAGCGGGACCGCGGCCAAGGTTGCGGTACTGCCGCCACCGCAGCCCATCAGAACAACGCCGGCGCAAAGGCCGACCCATACCGAGAAGACTCGCCCTATCGTGGTGTTCATTCGCATCTCCAATTGGTCCGCATCGTGCTCATTCGCCGTGCCGGAACAGCGAATCAAGAATCGATCGCCTGGAGCCCTCGTAGCATCAAGTCCCGAGCAAGCCCGGTTGACTCTACACCCTTGGTGTCAATGTCGAGCGCGAAGACAACGAGGTGGTCGCCGAGGCGCGTGGCGGCACCGCCATGGCCGCCTGCGGCGATCAAAATATATTGGCGGGCTGTGCCGCCTGCGACGTCCCCATGCTGGTAAGTCCAGGCGTGGCCGAGCCCGTGGACGTGCCCCGGCAAGCAAGACGAAAACCGCGCCCAAGACAGCGAATTCCCTGGCAGCCTCAGAATATTATAGGACCATCCACGAACGATCCCGCAGCCGAGGATACCGGGAGATCGCAGCCCAGCTCCGTGAATTTTTTGGTGTCAACTTTTTTCGCGCAGACCGTCCCATTGAGCTGTGCACTCATGCCGATCAACACCCGGCTTTCCGGCGCTTCAATATGAACCAGGTTCTCGGAATTCCGGCCGAGCTTCACGCTACCGCCGGATTGCAGTACGGGAACGCTCGCACCGACCGGTGCAAACACGCTATCCGGCCCGGTCACCACTTTCCCCTCGACGCGAATCACCGTATCGGCCGTTCCCATAATGATGATTTCCGAAGCCGTTTTTGTCCGAATCGAGCAGAAATCGTATTCGCCAGCCTCCATCTCCAGGACCACCGATAGCCCGAGATGCAGATCACCGTATTGCCCGGGCGTCAGCGCCAGGCTAGCGCCCTGTTCCGCAAATACATCCTTGCTTTTGTCACAGGCGAAAACCGGTTCGGTGCAGACATCAGTGATCTCGATCCCGGGCGATAGCCAGGCACTCTGCGAGCCTTCGATATTGACGCCTTTCTTTGACTTGATGAGAACCTGGACCGAGATGTCGTCCACTGTGGTGTTTCTAGCCAGACGGGCCTTGAAGACCGAGAGCAGCGTGCCGTCCTCCATGATCGAATCGCGACCGGCTCGAAAGCTGCCGGTGTCAGACAGGACTGTGATACCGACGCTGGAGACCGCCGCCTGGGCAAGCTTTGCCCTTCTCTCTGCGATCACCGTACCTAACGTTCCGGTGCATTCTCCGGCGGTGCAGAAGTTTGCCAGCGTGCAGGCCGGACCATCGTCGCAGGCCGTGCCATCGGCGGTCGGGGTTCCCTGGCAGATGCCGCCGAGGCATTGATCCGAGCTGGTACATTCCTGGCGGTCGTCGCAGGGGAAGCCGTCATCGTGCGCGCATGCCGATGGGCTGCCCGTGCAGTTCCAGCATTCTTCGAGCAGGCAGTCAGCGGAACAGCCGTCTCCGTTGACCTGCGCACCGTCATCACATTGCTCGCCCGGCTCGGTGATCTCGTTGCCACAATTTGCTGCGACATCGATCACGATCTCGGCCACCGCACCGGAGACACCCGTGGCGACAATATCGAACTCATAATGCCCGCTCGTGTTTCCGGTGATCGTCCAGGCGAATGTCCGGGACTCACCCGCCGGCACGTCGTCGCAGCCGGCCGGATCCGTACAGGCGATCGACACCGGCAACCCGGGAACCGGGTCCGGAATCGTGGTGAAGGAGAGATCGATCGTTTCCGTGACGGTTGCAACTGCATCCAGGATGGCATCAATCGTCGCGGCCGTTCCGCTCACGTTATGTTCCAGCGTTCCGCCCGTGGCGTCGACGATGCCTTGTGCCTGAGAGGATGCGTCGATCCCTTGGTTCACACCCTTTGTGTTCAACGCACAGACCACCACATCGGCCGCCTGCAGGGCCAGCTTCGCCTCCAGGATCGAGACAGTCGTCGTATGCGAGGGGGCATCGCCTGCCCAGACGATCACTCGGCCGGCACCCGCGCGCCAGCCGGTAAGCGAGAGCGTAGCAAAGCCCGCCGGTGGATCGGTTGCACCCAACCCATCGGTTGCGGCGCCCTCGGTCGCCACCTGGTGGAGAGCGAAAAAATTCGCTTCCGGATAATCGCCGCCGCCGCTTGCAGTCCACGCGTTCACGGCGGCCTTGGTCGCCGCGAGGTCCGTCGTAATCGGCTGCTGGAGTTCGTACGCCGTCGTCACGGCGGTCCCTTCTACGCCCGGGTCACCGACATAATTACCGACCCCGAACGCAACATCGATGCCGGTGAAACGAGGATCCGATGTCGCGCCCGATATCGTGTCGAGGATTATGTCGACATTGTCTTTCACCGCGTCAATGAAATCGTTCATGCTCCCGGTATTGTCGGTTAGAAAAAATACGTCCACCAAGCTCACTGCCGGCGCCCCGCTATCGATCTCGACTGTAGCCGGCACGACGACTACCTCCCCGGCCTGAAGGTCGTCGGAATAGGTGGCCGGCGTGATGACACCGGCAGCCAACACGAGACCAGGAACCAGGAGCGCGCATAGCAACGCTCCTGATGGAAAAAGAAACCTGGAAGAACGAGAAAATACGATCATAAACATGCTCCACGGACGAGTCGGGATACTGGAAATCGTGACGATAAAGATAACGGCTCAAGATGGTACATGCGGTGCCGGACACGGGTCAACCCACGAAGTTGAAGATAGTGAGCACATGATTGGATTTCCATGTTACGTATCGAAATATAATTGTCCTAATGTGGCGGCTCCTGGCCGACGACCTGGCGACGTTGGCCGCGGAGCTTGTCGACGAAGACCCGGAATTCGCAGTCTCCGAGAGCAAGATCGCCGAGTTGCGTGAAATCGCCGGCACCTCCGGCGTCGACGTCACGATCCTCAGCAACTACGCCAAAACCATCGTCTACCTGGTCGGGACCACCGGCAAATACCTCATCACGGTCGCCAGCCCGGCGATACCGGGAATCGGGATTCCGCCGGAGCCGGAGATCGGAATTCCGCCGGAACCAGAGATCACCTTCGTGCAGCTGAGCCATACCGCCACGATTCCGCTCAGCATCAATGGAATCAACTCGCAGAGTATCTGCCCCTTCCAGGCCATGGCGACAACGCCCATCTCCAGCGGACGCCGTAATGCGCGCACCCTCAGCGGTCCCAGCACCGGCGAAACTTGCGGCCATGCGCTCCGCCTCCTCACCTGCACAGCGCAGGAAGACGCGGCCATGAGCTGCTGCGAGAACGCAGGTGATAGGGCCTACACCGAGTGCCGCACGGTTGCTGGCGAGGACAGGCTCGTCGAGCTCTCCAAGGGCGTAGCCGCATTGATCACCGGCGGCGTCTGGGCACCGGGAGACGACGGCGCACCTCATCCGGCGATGGCCGATTGGGGCGCCCAGCAACTCTTCTACGACGTCCCGCACGCGCTGCGCTTTTCTGAGTATATCTGCCTCTACGAAGCGGCGGTCGCCCGCAGCGTATGTCGCGGCGAGGCGCTGGAGTATATCTGCGGATCTATCCCTGGGTGATTGCCTGGAGGCCCGTGATTCCGATCGCCGAATGTTGGATCGCGAGGTCGTTCCGGGCCCGAAGGGAATCCGATGGAGGGGACAAGCTTGCGCCCGATCGGACAGCGTGAGACGCCAGCGAGGTGCCGGATGCCAAGCACAAGAGAATCGTTATCTGCGCGGATGGTACGTGGAACGACCCCGAGGACGAGAACCCGACCAACGCCCTGAGAATAGCCCGCGCCGTCAAACCAATCGGCAACGACGGCGTGCCGCAGGTTGTTTTCTACGATTGGGGGGTTGGCTCGTACTACGCCACCATCCGCGGCGGGGCAGCGAGCCTGGGCCTGCTCAAGAACGTCCAGGACAGCTATCGCTTCATCGTCCAGAACTATCGCGAGGGCGACGAGTTATTCCTTTTCGGCTTCAGCCGAGGCGCCTATACCGTCAGATGCCTCGCTGGAATGCTCAACAATTGCGGCATCCTGAAACGCAAGAATGCGAGCGAAATTCCGCAGGCATTCGACTTCTACAAGCAGCGAAATGCGAAGCCGGGTTCCCAGACAGCGCGCGAGTGGCGCAAGCAGCACTCGGGCAGCCCACGCCGCGGTGCCGTGCGTTTCATCGGCGTTTGGGACACCGTGGGAGCCCTCGGTGTCCCCACCCGTATGCTCGCCTTCGTCGACGAAAAAGACCTCTTCTTCGACCCGATTCTGGGCAGCAACGTACACGCCGCACGCCATGCCGTCTCGATCGACGAGAAGCGCGCGGACCTCACGCCGACCCTCTGGGACGACAGGGACGCTACCAATATCCGGCAAGTCTGGTTTGCGGGGGTCCATGCCGACGTAGGAGGTGGCTACGCGCCGTCCAAAGCCGGCACGCTGGCCAGCGAGATCCCCCTCAAATGGATGGCCGACGAGGCCCACTCCTTCGGTCTCCAGTTTGAGCCGCAAGTGACCGACCCATCCCGGATCGACCCTCTCGCCCCCACCCACCGCTCGCATAAAAGGTTCTGGAGGGTGCTGGGCACGCAGGCGCGAACGATCCCCGACGATGCGGTCGTTCATTCGTCCGTCCAGCACCGCTTTGAATCCGGAGAATACAAATCAGCGCCACTGCAAGAGTGGTTGGCCCGCACAGGAGGCAACTGGACACTATAGAAATTAAGAGACTTGTGGATGGTCCGGCGCGGGGATCAGGGTTTCGCGGCGGACGCGAAGCATGCCGGTGCGTTGCAGCACGAGACTCAGGGCGTAACCAAGATCGATCTCGGAGCGGCGGTAAGAGAACCGCGCGGACTCGGGGTAGGCGTGGTGGTTGTTCTGGAACCCTTCGCCGAGAATCAGCCAAGCACCAAAATGATTATTACGGGAGTTGTCGTCGGTGTCGAAGTTGCGACCACCAACGGCGTGCCCCAGCCCGTTGACCACCCAGCCCTCGAGGGGATGGCTCATCAGCCCCATGAAATACGCAATGCCCAACGCCCAAATACCAGTCACCACTGAGAGCGCGACAGCGATTACCAGATGCAGGACATAGGGAAGGTACCAGCCGCCTCGTTGTAGTACGGCGCTGACGGGAAAGTTCAGATCCTCAACGCTCGCGGTATAGCCGCGGTGGTGGCGCACCAGGCGCGCGAGCGTGCGCTCGTAGGAGCGCAACTGGCCGGGAAGTAGTCCCAGAAGGCCGAAGTTAACGGGGCTATGCGGATCCCGGGGCTGGTCCGAGTAGAGGTGGTGGCGGCGGTGCATGCAGACCCACGCTTTCGGGTCGATGCCGGTCAGCCAGACCCCCCAGCGGCCGACAAAGCGCTTTACCCGCGGATGCAGAACCAGCGCATTATGCGCCAGGCCGCGATGGTAGAAGAGCGAGATCATCGCCCCGTTGACCAGATAGGCGGCCAGAAATACTGAAATACAGAGCAGAATCGTCAATTTTCATGCCCTCCCAGGCTGCATAGGCTCCTGTTCCGTAACTCAAAAGAGTGACGAAGTCGCCTCCCAGAGCTACCCGGCCGCACTCCCGAGATGCGCCGCCCTCTCCTCAAGCAGTGCTCGGCGTAGGAATCAGCGTCTCGCGGCGGATGCGTACCAGGCCAATGCGTTGCAGCAGGAGACTCAGCCCGTAGCCAGGGTCGATCTCGGAGCGACGGTAGGAGAAGCGCGCTGAGTCCGGGTAGGCGTGGTGGTTGTTCTGGAACCCTTCGCCGAGGATCAGCCAGGCGCCGAAATGGTTGTTGCGTGAGTTATCGTCGGTGTCGAAGTTGCGACCGCCGACCGCGTGGCCCAATGCGTTGACCACCCAGCCCTCGAAGGGATGGCTCATCAGCCCGACGAAATACGCAGCACCCAACGGCCAAATACCGGTCACCAATGAGAGCGCGACGGCGATGGCCAGGTGCACTACATAGGGAAGGTACCAACGGCCCCGCTGAATTACGCGGCTCACGGGAAAGTCCAGATCCGCTACGCTCGCGATATAGCCGCGGTCTTGGCGCAGCAGGCGGGTGAGCGTGCGCTCGTAGGAGCGCAGCTGGCCGGGAAGCAATCCAATGAGGCCGAATTGAACGGGGCTATGCGGATCATCGGGTTGGTCCGAGTAGACGTGATGGCGGCGGTGCATGCAGACCCACGCTTTGGGGTCGATGCCGGTCAGCCAGATCCCCCAACGGCCGACAAAGCGCTCTACCCGCGGATGCAGAATCAGCGCGTCATGCGCCAGACCACGGTGGTAGAAGAGCGAAATCATCGTCGCGTTGACCAGGTAGGTGATCAAGAATACTGAAATACAGAGCAGAATCGTCATTTTTGCATGCCCTCCCAGGCTGCGGTATCTTACGATAACGTAAGCTACGATTCCGTAACTTACGCTAGCGTAGGTACTCTGTCAACCATGGCGAAAAGAAAACGACTCACGGCCGCCGAGCGCCGCACCCAATTGGTCCAGGTCGGCCGCAGCGTCTTTGGCGAGAAGGGCTTTGAAGGCAGCACCGTCGAAGAAATCGCCGAGCGCGCCGGAGTTTCCAAGCCCATCATCTACGAGCATTTCGGCGGCAAAGAAGGGCTCTACGCGGTGATCGTCGACCGCGAGATGGAGCACGTCGTCTCGACCATCACCAAGGCGATCGCCGAGGGCACACCGCGCGAGCGCGTCGAGCGCGCCGCGCTCGCCTTCCTTATCTATGTACGCGACCAACCCGACGGCTTCGCCGTGCTCTCGCACGATGCCCCCATCGGCGGCAAGCGCGGCAGCATGTGGAGCCTGCTCAACGAGGTCGCTGACCGCGTCGGCGATGTATTTGTTGGCGCTTTCAAGGATGCCGGCTTCAGCACCAAGGGTGCCGCCATCTATGCGCATGCCTTGGTCGGCATGGTGACTTTCGTCGGCCAATGGTCGACCGAGACGCATAAGCCGAATGTCGAAGAAATCGCGAGCCATATCTCGGCACTTGCCTGGATGGGCCTGCGCCACCTGCCACGCAAGCCGGACCGAGTTGCAAAGCCACGCTAAGCTCCCGGTTCATCGAGCAGGCGCAATCACTCTTCCCGGGACAAACGTCCTCTGTACGCGACACGAAAAGATTCGCTTCAGACGAATACCCCGAGGCCGACCCCTACTGCTGGCTGCGCGGTTTTATTTCTGAAGTGTCCCGGGCTGGTAGCCGCCGCGACGGCGGTCAGCGGCCCAGATCAGACCGAAGACGACGATCAGAATCGCGGGCAGAATCGCGTTGGTCTCAAACGAGGTCTGCGCCGCACGGGCGAGAATCTCGTGCTGTGCGACCGGGTCGAGCGCCGCCAAGGCTTCAGCGCCACCCGCCAGGCGCACCTTCTCCGCATCGAAAATGCTGCCGAGCGCGGGCAGGACGAACTGAATCGCCATGGCACCGGCAACCCCCATCAGGCCGATGAAGAGCTCCCCGCCGCGCGGGAAGCGCTCCGAGACGGTCGCGAGCATCGTCGGCCATAGGAAACAGACGCCGAGCCCCCATACGGTTGCTGCCAGCAGGCCGGTCAGGGGGTCCGTCGCGCGCGGTAGCAGCACGAGACCGATCGCCGCCAGGACCGAAGAGCCCCAGAGCAAGGCGACCGGCGAGCCCAAGCGGTGCACGAAAGTACCCGCGAAGTGGCGGAAGATGAACATCATGCCGCTCACATAAACCAGGAGCCAGATGCCGCGCATTCCGACCGTGCGCGTCAAGGTGAAATCAATCCATTGCCCGGGTGCCAACTCGGACGCTGCCGCCAGGAACATGCAGGCGAAGAAGACGAGAAACATCGGGCGACGCGGAATCTCTTTCCACATCTCGCCCCAGGAGACCCCACCCGCCGCACGCTCGGTGCGCGGGAATACGGCACCGATGCAAAGCAGCGCCGTGGCCGCTGCCGGCAGCATTACGAAGGCGAATTGCGCACGCCAACCCAGCCCGCCCAGAAGCGCCCCGATGATGCCGCCCAGCATCACACCCGCAGGCCACCACGCATGAAATACGTTCAGGCGATGCGTTTTATCGTCGGGATAAAGTGTCGTGATCAAAGGGTTGGCCGCAGCTTCGACAAAGCCCCAGCCAAGCCCGGTCAAAAGATAACCGATCCAGAGAATGCGGTAGACCGAGCCGCCACCACCGATTTCTGCGGAAAAGACCACCAGCGCGGTGCCGAGAAAGAGGCAGATACCGGAGAGAAAGAGGGAGCGGCCGATTCCCAAGCGGTCGAGAAAGACGCTGCCGAAGAAAAGCGTCAAGGCAAAGCCCGTAAAGGCGATCCCGAGAACCTCGGCCGTAAGCCGCGCCGAATTGGCCGCGTCGATTACCGAGAGCACGTCGGCCTCGATGCCGAATGCGATCGCGCCGCGCAGAGAGAAGCTCAGCCCGGCAGTAAAGAGCGCCAAGGCGCTGATGAAAAAAAGTCGGCCGGTATGTTCGCGGCTCATGGATTCAGCGCTCATCTATTCCCCCCGGTTCCCGGAGGGAACGCCCATAGCCCTTCCCACGTCTCGGACGCGGCCGTCAAACGCCCCTCCGCAAGGCTTTGGCCTGCTCTCGCGTCGGCCAGCCCACCACCATTGCTCCGCACAAGACGATAGAACTGCAGCCCAGTTTACGATAGGCGCGTAGTGGATGATCGCACGTATCACGATGTCCAGCGTCCCAAGGCTGCGCCCCAACCTGATCTCGCGCCGCTTCATCGACTACAAGCCCGAACATTACCAATGGATGCTCGAAGAGGCGCCGCTTTGTCGGGGACGGGTGGCCGTCATTCCCTGCTGGCTGATTTCGCGCCATGCCGATTGCCTGCAATTGACCACCGACAAGCGCTTCGTACGCAACCGCGCGACCGCAACCGGCGGTCGGCGTGTGCCCATTCCGATGCCAAAGTCCGTCGCGTTGCTTGCCCAGGGCATGATCGTCGAAGACGATCCCGAGCACCGCCGATTGCGCAGCCTTGTACAGAAGGCATTCACGCCCACGGCCATGCGCAAACTCGAAGGCCGCGTCGAGACGATCACCACAGAATTACTCGACTCGCTGGACGGCACAGGCCCGTTCGACCTGACCCGCGACTGGTCCCTACCAATTCCCGTGCGCATGATCAGCGAGATGCTCGGCGTCTCCGCCGACGAGATGCCGCAGCTCCGCGACGGATTACGCGTACTCTCGAGCGGCCTGTCGGGCTGGGCGCTCTTTCGCACCTTTTTCCTCGACCTGCCCAGGACGGCCGTATTCCTCCGCGGAATGATTGCCCGCAAGCGGGCCGACCCCGGCGACGATATCCTCACCGCGCTGATCCATGCCGAAGAAGACGGTGAGTGTCTCAGCGAAGACGAACTCGTCGCGATGGTCTTCCTGCTGATCATCGCCGGCTACGAAACCACCGTACACCTGCTCTCCAACAGCGTGCTCACATTATTGGAGCACCCCGAGGCGCTCGAACAATTGCAGCAGGAACCCGGGCTGATCGGTTCAGCAGTGGAAGAGCTTCTGCGCTTCTGCGGCCCGATTCACGGAACCAAACCACAATTCGCGATCTCCGATTTCGAGATGCACGGCCACGTCATTCCGCGCGGCAGCGCCGTCTTCCCTGTCCTGGGGGCTGCCAATATCGACCCACGCGTCTTCGACAATCCGCTGCAATTCGACATCCAGCGCCAACCGAACCACCACCTCGCCTTCGGCCACGGCCCGCATATCTGCCTGGGCGCTGCGCTTGCCCGCATGGAAGCACGTATCGCCCTGCCCGCTCTCTTTGCCCGCTTCCCGAACCTGCGCCTCGCCGTGCCCCGCGAAGAGCTGCGCCTGCAACGCCTGCCCCTCTGGCACCGCTACGAGACCATGCCCGTGCGCCTATCCTAGAGGCCGGGGTCGGTGACGAAAACGGCGACGATGACGGCCTCGAGATCACCGATCGGGCGCTTGACAACGATTTCATCGTCAAGCGCCCGTCCGAGTAACGCGCGCGCCATCGGCGAGTCCGAACTGATATAATCGGGACTGCGCTCGGTCTCGTCGGGACCGACGAGACGCCAGACTTGGGTTTCCCCCTCATCGTCTTCGATTTCGACCCAGCAGCCAAAATGCACGCGGCCGTCATCCGGCGGCGGCATTGGCACGATCTGCAGCGCTTCGATCCGGTTGCTGAGAAAACGCAATTTTTTGTGGATCTGGCCGAGCTTCATCTTGCCGTAAATATACTCAGCGTTCTCGGAACGGTCGCCCTCGGCCGCGGCAATGCGCACATTTTCTGCCATGGTGCGGGCTTCGGCCCAGAGCGCTTCGGATTGCTCCTCGAGCAATCGGTAGCCTTCAGCCGTGATGCGCCCCGGCTTCCGCGAGGTATCCGGTCGTGTCGGTGTGCGAGTTCCCATGCGTTTCTACCCGCAGTATCGGAGACGTCGGAAAGGATTGCCAGCACCACACGCCCCCGCTGCGTGAACCCCGTGAGGAGCCGCTCCTTTTTCCACGCCCGACCTCTGCTACTCTTGAGGGGTTCACCACCATGCAGAACCCAAACGAAATCATCCACCCGAGCCAGGCGCGCTTCAGCGGCCGTTTCACACGCGACCTGCTCGATGACTTCATGCACCGCGGCGACCCCGAGGCCGACGCCGCCACGGTGGCTCTACACGAAGAGCGCTACGACCCCGATGGCTCGCAGCTCGCCAACTTACGCGTGCTCGCCAAGGAGGGCGAACCACGGGCGGTGGCTTTTTTCGAGCGCGCCGAGCACAAGCCGGCCTGGTTCGACGCCGAGATGATCGAGCACGGCCAGCGTGTCGCCCTCAGCTTCACCCACCATTACGGCCTCTCGCTGATGCATAGCCTCTTTGCCGGAGCCGTCTTCGGACGCGCCACTCTGGTCACGAACTCGACCGGGCGGCTGGGCAGCGACCCTTCCCGCCGCATCCAGGAGACCGGGGCCTTCATCGGCGCCATCCTCGAGCCGGGCGGGCTCGAGCCGGGCGCTCTCGGCTTCGAGACCGCCGTACGTGTGCGGCTCCTGCACGGTTCCATTCGCTCCTGGATCAAAAAAAGCCCCGGCTTCACCGAAGCCTATGTTGGCGAACCGCTCGACCAGACCATGCTCGCCATGACGCTGGGGCTCTTTGACTACCTGAACCTGCGCTCACTCTGCCGCCTCGGCGTTGTTCTCTCCGACGACGATCTCGCCGCGCACCATCATCTCTGGCGCTACGTCGGCTGGCTCCTCGGCATTGACGAAGCCCTGCTCACCGAATCTCTGCAAGAAGAAAGCGAACTCTGGAGCGCATTGGTCGCCCATCAGGCCTTCCCGGAGTTCTTCGGCGAGACCTACCTCGATATCGCGGTGAAGACCGTCGGCGGCATCATGAAGGCCGGCCCGATCCAGAGAAATTTCATCCGTAATCTTTTCATTCACCTCTCCGGCGGCGAATGGTTCGGCGTGAAGGAAAACCTGCTGCCCGACCCTCTGCTCCTCGCCATCCGGGCCGGCAGCTTTGCGGTCGGTACCGCGCGCCAATGGGTGCCGGGGGTTGCCGGCATCCTGGAAGATCGCGGATCCATTCGTCTCGCCGCGGCACGCAGCCTCGCCGACAAACATCGCTTCGGCGTCAAAATAGAGACCGAAGAAGACGGTGAAGAGCGCGAGGCGCTCTTCACCGCGCTCTCGGCCGGCGTCCGCACCCGCTTTCCGCAAGCCGCCTGAACACATGGCCGAATGCGGCCGCTGGACAAGCACGCAGGCATGGGCTGAAAGAAGCGGATGCAGATCTCCCGTTACAGGTTCGCCGGCTGGATCGCCGCCCTTCTTCTCGCCACCCTGGCCGCTAGCCCGGCCAGCGCGCGGGAGCTGCTTTTCGGCGACACCCACCTTCATACCAGCAACTCGTTTGACGCCTACCTGAACCGCAACAATTCGGCCGATGCGGAAACCGCCTACAACTACGCCAAGGGCCTGCCCGTTATCCACCCCTACCACCGCGCGCGAGTACAGATTCAGACGCCGCTGGATTTCCTGGTGATCGCCGACCACGCCGAATTGCTGGGCGTCATCCGCACCGTTGTCGAGGAAGAAATCCCCCGCGACCAACTCGGCTGGGTCGATTGGGTCAAGGCCATCGGCGTTGAGTATTGGCTGCGCGGCGTCATCGAGGACGATAAGGGTACCGAAGCCTTCCGCTCCTTCCTGCCCGAGCCGCAGCCGGTCGAAGACGCTGCGGCGATCAAGCTGGATACGGGAATTCCCGCAACCGAAGCGATGTCGTGGAGTACCTGGCGCGAGGCGGTAGCCACGGCCGATCTACACAACAACCCAGGCACGTTCACGGCATTGATCGGCTGGGAGTGGAGCTCCGTGCCGGCCGGCGCCAATCTTCACCGCGTCGTCTTCACAGATTCCGACGCCACCGTCGCCGCGAAATTTCTGCCCTTCAGCTCCGCAATCAGCATGTACCCCGAAGACCTTTGGACCTGGCTCGACGAGACCACCGCGACCACCGGCGCCGAGTTCGTGGCGATCCCGCATAATTCGAATATTTCCAAAGGGTATATGTTCGGCGACGGCCTGCTGAAAAGCGGTGCCTATACGCGCGCCAAGGCCGAGCAGCGCATGCGCTTGGAGCCGGTGGCCGAGGCCACCCAGATCAAAGGCGATTCCGAGACCCACCCGGACCTCTCGCCCGACGATGCCTTTGCCGACTTTGAGCTTTACTCACATTATATCCAGCAGGATGCCCCGCCCTACGAGGCGAGCGAGGGAGATTATATCCGCAGCGCCCTCAAGCGCGGGATGCTGATCGAAGAAAAAATCGGCTTCAACCCCTACGCCTTCGGCCTGATCGGCTCGACCGATTCGCATACCAGCATGGCTTCGGCCGAGGAGCCCAATTTCTGGGGGAAATTGGCACGTGACTCGGTTCCCGAGAACAAAGCACCCTCATGGCGGACCGGCAGCGATGGCGGCGGCCCGACCGGCTGGAGTATGGCGGCCCAAGGTCTGGCGGCCGTCTGGGCCGAGGAGAATACGCGCACGGCCATCCTCGAGGCCTTTCGCCGCCGCGAGGTCTACGCGACTACCGGACCGCGCCTGATGGTGGAGGTCTTCGCCGATTGGCAGATGCCCGCCCATGCTGCGGCCGGCGCAGACACAGCCGTGAACGATGCCGTACCGATGGGCGGCGAACTCACGAATGCACCTTTGGACGCGCAGCCGCGTTTCCGGGTGCATGCCCTGAAGGACCCGAAGAGCGCGAACCTCGACCGCGTGCAGATCATCAAGGGCTGGACGCGTGGTGGCGAGGCCTTCGAGAAGGTCATCGACATCGCATGGTCCGGCGAGCGAGCCCGCGGCTCAGACGGAAAGGTGCCCGCGGTGGGCAATACCGTGAACCCCGCGGCGGCGAGCTATACCAATACGATCGGCGCCCCTGAGCTGCACGCCACCTGGAGCGATCCGGATTTCGACCCGTCCGCCAAAGCCTTCTACTATATCCGCGTGCTCGAAATCCCGACCCCACGGCATTCCACCTTCGATATGGTCGCGCTCGGCCTGGATGCCACCGAGCAGGACTACCCTTGGTGGATCCAGGAACGCGCCTACACCTCTCCGGTCTGGTACCGCCCCTGACCGGCAAGCCTCGCTATGCAGCATGGCGGGGAGCAAAGCCCAACGGACGTTCGTTGAGCGAGGCGGCTCGACTCGCTAAGAAACGCCATGCCGAACTACGCTGATATCCATCTTCTCGACGGCCTCTTCTGGGCAAATAATCCGCATCCGGGCCTGACCTGGCTGCGCGAGAATGCACCGGTCTACCGCGATCAGGTGAGCGAACTCTGGGGCATCACGAAGCACGCCGATATCCAGGAGATCTCGAAGAGTCCCAAACTCTTCACCAATAGTGAGGGCATGCGCCCCGACTCGCCGCCGCTGCCCTCGATGATCAATATGGACGACCCCGAGCATCGCCAGCGCCGCGCTCTGGTCAACAAAGGCTTCACGCCGCGGCGCATCGCCGACCACGAAGCCCGAATTCGCGAGATTTGCGCCGAGATCGTCGACCGTGCCCGGGTCAAGGCGCGCGCCGAGGGATCCTGCGATTTCGTGCGCGATATTGCGGCGCCGCTACCGATGATCATGATCGGCGATATGCTGGGCGTCGAGCCCAAAGACCGCGATATGCTACTGCGCTGGTCCGACGAGATGGTCAGCGGCACCTCGTTTACCGCGCCGCCGGAAGTACTGGAGCGGTCGACCGCCTCGTTCCTCGAATATCTTGAGTACAACCAGAAAACCGTCGCCGATCGCCGCGCACGGCCACCTCAAGACGACCTGATCAGCGTCCTCGTGCACGCCCGTATCAAGGGCGCCATGCTGGACGACGAGGCATTGCTCCATGAAACCTTGTTGATTCTCGTTGGCGGCGACGAGACCACACGCCACGTCATCAGCGGCGGCATGCAGCAGCTTCTTTTGCATGACGACCAGCGCCAACGACTCATTGATGACCCTTCCGGAATTCCGCTGGCGGTCGAAGAGATGCTGCGCTGGGTCACGCCGATCAAAAATATGGCGCGTACAGCCACCGAAGACGTCGAGATCCGCGGCCAGAAAATCCCCAAGGGCGACAAGGTCCTCCTCCTCTACCCGTCCGCGAACCGCGATGAAGAGATCTTCGAGAACCCCTTCCGCTTCGACACCGAGCGCACACCGAACGACCATCTGGCCTTCGGCGGCTTCGGCGCTCATTTCTGCTTGGGTGCCAGCCTCGCTCGCTTGGAGATCCGGGTGATGTTCGAAGAGATCCTGGCGCGCGCGCCAGAGCTCGCACTCTGCAGCGATGCCGAGCTGCCGTGGCGCAACTCGAATTTCATCACTGGCATCGAAACTATGCCGGTCGAGTTGAGAGCCTGAGTCGAAACCTGCCGGACAGCTTGAGGCAGACCGAGCAGGGCTAAAAGGGCCACCACCAGGAGCCGTCGACGGCGTCGTCGAGTTCCGCCCGGCAGAGCCGATATTGCTCGGTGTAGAGGCTCGCGCGGCGGCGCACATCGCGCACCGCTCGGCTGGCCGTCGCATTCTTGCGGTGGAGCCCGCGGCGAAAACCCGCGTGGCCGACATGGTAGGAGGCATAGAAGGACGCGGCGTCACGCTTCGAGATGCCGTAGCGTTTCTGGCCGACGTCGCCGTACCAGCCGATGAAATCAGTCACGTCGGCGAAATCGTCGCGGTCGGCCCAGCCATTATCGGTCGCCGCGCGGTAGCGCTCCCAGGTCGCATCGAGAACCTGGCCGTAGCCGTATGCCGTCGAGGCGCGTGCGCCGGGGATGAAGCCGAGATACCATCGCCGCGGCGGCCGCGCGTTGGCGCGGAAAGACGACTCACGGTGAATGACGGCAAGCTGCGTCGGCACCGGAACTCCCCAGCGACGGTAGGAGGCGCGCGCGGCTTCGTACCAATCCGGGCGCTGGCGGAAGACCGAGCAGAGGTTATGCGGCTCCTGCGGCCGCGCACCGGCACAAGCCGATGCCAGCAGGCAGACCACCACCAGACCTCTCCACCACCCCATCCTGGCCCTGCAATAGCAGAAACGCAGGCTCACGCGCCCAGTTCGGCAACCCAGCGGCGCAACTCAGGCAGCGCCTCCTTTTGCCAGGCCTCGGAGACCCGCAGGCTGGCGAACTCGGCAAAGAGCTTATCGAAGATTCCGGTCAACTCTTCGATATCGGCAAGCCGCAGGAAGAGGTCGTTCTCCAGCGCCCCGCGTGGGTCGTCCTTGGCCGACTCGTCACGCGGGCCAAGCTTCGGCGGGCGCAGCGAGTCGAAGGTATAGAGGCCACCGTCGAAGGTGAGCTCGAAGCGCTGCTCGCCGCGCGTCACAACCAGTTGCGCGCGGTCGATCAGCTTGCCGCGCTGCAGGCCGGCGCCGAGTTCCAGGCGCATATCGCCCTCTTCGTAGATCGTGAGACGCGACGGACTCTCGCCGCCACCGGCAAGCAGCACACGGTCGCCGAGCACCACCTCGAAGGCGTCCTTGCCGATCTCGATCTTGCCGCCCTCTTCTTCCACTCGGTGCACCAGCCAGGTGAGAAACTCGCGGCCGAGGTGACGTGTGGTCTCAACAACCTGCATAAAATCTTCGGTCATGCGTCTTCTCCCACGGCGTGGTTGCCGATGAGCAGCGCCGGCGGCGCGGCGCGGAAGGTATCAACGACCTTCGCACTCAGCCCCACATGCTCGGCTGTCAGGTAGGGTATCATCGGCATCGGTGACATCCCGAAGGTCTCCCGGAAGGCCGTTTGGAAGGCCTCTTGCACGGTACCAGTGCGGGTCGTGAAATAGACGACACCCGTGTTGAGGTTCCAGGCGCACTCAAAAAGGCGCGGCACCGGAAGCGCCTTCTGCATCAGGCGATCGGTGACCTCTTCTTTGATCTCACGCCGAATCGAAAGGGTCAGCCGCTCGACGCCATCGCGCTCGCGACGCTCACGCTCCGCCACGCGGCGCTCCATCCAGGCAAGCTTTGCCGGCACGCTGCGCTTATCGTAGCGAAACCCGACAAGCATATATTGCTGGAAGAAGACATCCGATGTGTCGAAATACGTGACCATCGGGTCGTGAATCGCGACCCAACCCGAAGCCTCCTCGCGCGGCAGGCCGGTCTCGTCATCATCCTTGAAGGCATGACGCGAGATCGCATCGACCATGGCGGATCGGTCGGGTTTTGCGGGTGCCTGTGCGTGCAGGCGGACAATCGTGGAGCTGGCAGAGAGAAATCCCATAGGAGGCGGCGATTTACCTGCCGCCTCCGCCGACCGCAATGATCAGGAGCGCGTGAGATAATTCCGTGCGATCACGACGCGCTGGATCTGCGACGTACCCTCGTAGATCTGCAGTAATTTCGCGTCCCGCATCAGCTTTTCGACGGGATATTCCTTCGTATAGCCGTAGCCACCGAAGACCTGCACGGCATCGACCGCACATTTCATCGCGAGGTCGGCGCCAAAGGCCTTGGCGATCGCCGAGGTGCTCGTCCGCTTGACCCCATTATCGACCTCCCAGGCCGCCTTCATCCAGAGCAGACGCACGGCTTCTTCGGCCATCACCATCTCTGCGATCATGAATTGGATGGCCTGATGTTGGGCAATCGGCACACCGAAGGTCTTGCGCTGGAGCGCATAATCCCGCGACTCCTCGGCACAACGGCGGATCAAGCCCGTACAAATAGCGGCGATCATTGGGCGCGATTTGTCGAAGGTCTCCATCGCGATGCCGAAGCCCTGCCCCGGCTCGCCGAGCATATTCTCTTTGCTCAGACGCACATCCTCGAAGATCACATCCGAGGTATCCGACGCGCGCTGGCCGAGCTTGTTTTCCTTTTTGCCAACCGAGACACCCGGGTGGTCGCGCGACACGACAAACGCCGCGATGCCCTTGTGGCGCAAGGCAGGGTCGGTGGTCGCAAAGCCGGTATACCAGCTGGCGTGACCGGCGTTGGTGATCCAACGCTTCTGTCCATTCAAAATCCAGCCGTCGCCATCGGGCACGAGGCGCGATTGCATACCGGCCACATCCGAGCCCGCCTCCGGCTCGCTACATGCGTAGGAGGCGAAAATCGGCTTATCCATCAGAGCCGTGAGGTATTTCGACTTCTGCTCTTCGGTTCCAGCGATGAGAAGCGGCAGGGAAGCAAGATGGTTGCCCATGATGCTGGTCGCGATACCGGCACAACCAAAGGCCAACTCGTTGGAAATCAGACAGCCGTCGATCGTCGAGAACCCCAGGCCGCCATATGCCTCCGGTATCTCCACGTTCATCAGGCCGAGCTCCCATGCCTCCGTGAAGACATCGATCGGCCACTCGGCGCTCTCGTCGTATTTCCCCGCCACGGGGATGATCTTCTCTAAGGCGAAGCGGCGCGCGGTATCGATCAGGGCATTTTGTTCATCGGTCAGAGTCGGGTCAAACATGCCCCGGACCTAGCAGAGCCCACCTCAATCGACGAGAAAAGCCTCCGCCTGCGGCGAGGCTACATTCGGTCGCGGAGAGAGCGTACCCCAGCGGCCCGCCTGCCAAGTCAGTTGACGCACCGCGCCCAACTCCGGCACCTCGCGCAGCGCCTGCAGAATTGCCCGGTGCGCCGCGCGGGCCCGCTTTTCCTGCCCGGCCGCGTTCAGATGCACCCGGTCGAGAAAATCATCGGGCTCGAA
>JAYGCM010000031.1:0-53072 GCA_046583355.1 Deltaproteobacteria bacterium | reverse complement strand
GCTGCACAATGAAAAGTTGCGATACCAGGCCGGCCATCGCGAGCACCATGAAACCGATGCCGGCGTATTGGCCGGTCTGGTCGGGGTCCAGGCCGAGTTGATCCTGCAAGAAGAAGGCGAGCGTGATCATGGTGACGGCGCGCACGGATTGCATGAAAATCTGCAACAGGAAAAACGGGCGGATGCGCGCATCGAAAAGACGGAGCCGCGGACGCGGGCGCTCGGGATCAGGCAACTCCGCTTTCGACTCGGGAAGGCCGAAGAAGATCACCAGAGCGCTCACGATCGCCAGCAAGGCCGAGAAATAAATCGGCGCCAGCAGGCCGAAGACGGCGAGCGCCGCACCGATGGCCGGGCCGAGCGTCTGGCCGACGCCGAAGGCCGCGTTGATCAGGGCCACACCGGCCGCGCGGTCTTCAGGGCTCGTGCGGTCGGCCACGAAGGCTTGCGAGGCCGGCGGCGCGGCGGAGCCGAAGATCCCGAAGACACAACGCGCCGCGATCATTGCCGGCCACGCCACGCTGGCCGCCCACACGCCCTCGAGCGTGAGGCCGATCACGCCGGCAAGCAGAATCATCGAGGCCGCATAGCCCAACAAGCCGATCAGAATGATCCGACGCCGCCCGACGCGATCGCTGAGCCGCCCCCAGCGTGGGCTCATCAACGCCCAGAAAACCGCCGATACAACGAAAATTGTGGAGACCTGCACCGGCGAGAGCCCGATCTCACGCGCCGCCGGCGGCAGAATGGCGAAAAGCATTGCCTGCCCCATTCCGGTGCTCACCAGACAAAGGAAGAGCAGCCGAAAGGCGCGCCGTGTTTCGCCCTGCATCGCCCTTGGTTCTACGGGAAGCGGGCCACCCGATGCCATAGGAAGAGCAGACGCGACTCGTGGAGGAGTGCTGCGGAGGTCCGCAAGCATGCGAAAATCAGGAGGCTTCCCCTAGAGGCACGGCCGAAAAGTAGGGCTTTGCACAGAGGGCGTCGATTGCGGCAGCTGGCAAGGAACGCGACCGAGCAACGGCCGTAGCCATTGGGAGAGAGCGTGACGCAGACCAGTGGCCAGAAAAGTAGGCCTGCATCCGACCGCCTCTAGCAGCCGCGGAAT
Source organism: Deltaproteobacteria bacterium (assembly GCA_046583355.1). Classification (GTDB taxonomy): domain Bacteria; phylum Desulfobacterota; class Binatia; order UBA12015; family UBA12015; genus UBA12015. The sequence goes on along the minus strand of JAYGCM010000031.1, from coordinate 51,964 downwards.
ACGGGCGGGCGCTTGGCCAGAAAAGCGCGCACGCCTTCCTGGTAGTCTTCGCTGGCGTAGCAGGCGTCGGTCGCAGCCGACCACGCGGCACGGTCGCGTTTGCCTTCTGGCCCGGCGAGTTGGTTCTGCATGAGCTTGCCGGCCCGTAAGGTAAGCGGTGCGTTGGCGGCGATGCCCTCGGCCACCCGCCGCACATAGGCCTCGAGTTCGGCCTTGGGCAGCACTTCGTTGACCATGCCCAGACGCAGAGCATCGGCGGCCTTGAAGCGGCGCGCGGTGAAAAAGATCTCCTTGGCCGACGCCAAGCCAACGGTTGCCACCAGCGACTCCTGCAGTGCGGCCGAGTAGCCGAGACCCAGACGCGCGGCGGGAATGGCGAAGACGCCATCGTCCGCCGTGTAGCGCAGATCGCATTTCAGCGAGAGCGCCGCACCGCCGCCGACGCAGAAGCCGTGAATCATCGCGATCACGGGCTTGGGACACTCGACAATGGCCGTGAATGCCGCGCTATTGGCAACATCGTAGGCCTTCGCGGCGTCGCCCGTGCGCAGCTCGCCGAACTCGGAGATATCGGCGCCGGAGACAAAGGCGGTCTCGCCGGCACCGCGCAACACCACCACCCGGATGGCGTCATCGCCGGCAAGCTCGGCAATTGCGGTTGGGATCGCCTGCCACATGGCCGCGGTGATCGCGTTGCGGCGCACCTCGTGGTCGATGATGACCCAACCCAACGCGCCCTCTTTCTCGACGCGGATTTCGCCGGCCACCTTCAACCCGCCAGAATCTCGTCGGCAATGCGCTTGATATCGCCCGCCTCGACTTGGCCCTTATGCGTCTTCATGACAGCGCCGATCAGACGTCCCGCCTGCTTGGGATCGGTCATGCCCATCTCCTCGATGCGCGCCTGTACCAGCACACGGAGTTCGTCCTCACTGATCTGCTGTGGCAAAAAACGCGCACAGAATTCGACCTCGAAACCGATCTTCGAAAGCTGCTCTTCGCCGCGCTCCCCGAGCTTTCCGTATTCGACGACGGCCTTTTTCATTTGCTTGCTATAAGCGCCGATCACCTCGATCCATAGGGCGTCGTCGACCTCGCCGGCAAAGCCCTTGGCGGTCGTGCGCTCCTGCACGCGACTCTTCAGCATGCGTACGACGTCGAGTGTCGGCTGGTCGCGTTCCCTCATCGCGGCCTTGAGCACTTGGTCGATCTCCTGCGGAATAGCCATTACGCCTGCTCTCTTTCTGCCGGTTGCGGCACCTCGCCCTGAATGGTCGTGCGATGCATCAGGCGGCGGTGGCCCTCGTAGCCCCCCTGAGCCTGATGCAGAGCCACGCGATTATCCCACATCACCAGCATCTGCGGCTGCCAGCGGTGACAATAGATGAACTCTTCCTTGACCAGATGAAGATAAAGCACGCCCAATAGGTCGCGACTCGCGGCGGCCTCCATGCCTTCGATCTCGGTCGTATATACAGGATTGACGTAGAGTGCCGTCCGCCCGCTCTCCTGGTGAAGGCGCAGCATTGGGTGCGACCTACGCACGCAGGCTGTCTCGGAGATGATGATTTTCGTCGTACTCGGGTTCGGGTCGGTTTGCAGGATTCCCTGCGGGCCATAGGCCGCCGCTGCGGAATGCACCGCGCACAGGCCGTGCAATCGCTCTTTCAAATCGTCGTCCAGCGCATCAAAGGCAGCGCGCGTGTCGGCAAAGAGCGTATCGCCGCCAACCGGCGGCACTTCCTTGGCATGCAGGATCGTCGCCGAGGGCGGGGCCTGCTGGAAGCTCCAATCGGAATGCCAGGCGGCGCCAAAGACGTAGGATTTCTCTTCCGGCTCGCGCGCCAATTCGACGATATGCGGATGATCGGCAAGTGAGCCCAGATAGGGGTCCTCGCCGAAGGGACCGATGGCCGCGCTGAAACGCTCCAGGCCGGCGTGGTCGAGGGGCTGGTCGGGAAAGACCAGGACGGCATGCTCGGCCCAGGCGCGCCGGATCTCGGCCACGACAGCCGGGGCCAAGGGCGCGTCGAGGCGCAAGCCACTCACGCGCGCACCGAAGCCGCCCTCCTCGGGCTGAACCTCAATGCTCTCGTAGGGCTGGAGCATGCGGAAGGGGAAACGGCGCAGGGCTCCTAAGAGCGCGCCGTACCCTCCTCCTCCTCCTCCTCTTCCTCTTCTTCTTCTTCTTCCTCGGCCTCTTCGGCTTCGAGCTCTGAGGGATCTGCCAGGCCAAGGCCGACCAGATCTTCCGTGGTGGCGATCTGCGGGCCCTTGGGCAGATCCTCTTCGGCCCGGTCTTCGCGCTTTTCGGCCATACGCTTTTTCTTGTCCTCGCGCTTGCGGATCCGCGCGAGTTCTTTTTGCCGTTTCTGGAATGTGAGCCGTGACTTAGCCAAAATGAATCTCCGACATCCGCATACAACCTCTGGTGCTACGCCCCGCTCGCGCCGCGGTGGCCGACGGCCACCGGGTCCGAAGAGCGGAGCCGATGCGGCCTCCACAGGAGGCACGCTCCTGACCTTTACTGACTGGAGCGCCCGGAAGCCATGCCAGCAGCGCGAGCCCGACGGGTTCCGTTGGAAAAGCCCGGCTTCCCTCCCTCCGAACGAAGGGGCCGGCGCGATCCATGCGGCTCAGCCGCCCGTTTCTTCAGTGCCCGCACCCTTGCCGGCCGGAGCGTCGCCCGCGAGGCGAAGGCCGGCGCCGGGAGAATGCTCCACCACAACGATCTCGCAATTCCCGGCCACACGCGGCCGCTCGAAGCCTCCCTCGACGTGCGCACAAAGCGCGAGCATGGTTCCGCCGTGGCTCACCACCACGACATCCCCGCCCGGGTGCGCTGTCGCGAGATCTTCGAGAATGCGCCCGGCGCGTGCCTGCACATCTTCGAGCGACTCGCCGTTCGGCGGACGCCAGGCCCAATAACGCTCGACCCTATAGTCGGCATGCTCGCGCATGGCCCGGTAGGGCTCGCCGGCCAGATCGCCAATCGAACGCTCGCGCAAATCCTCTTCGATCTGAATCGGCAACGCACGGCCCAACTCGGCCGCAATGAGTTCCGCGGTATGACGGGCGCGGTGGTAGGGGCTGGCGACGATATGCAAGGGGCGAAACCCGGCCCGAATCGCGCGGCCGGTTTCGCGCGCCTGCTCGACGCCACGATCCGTGAGGTGAATATGCGGGTCGCGCGAGAAGCGCTGCTCGATATTCCCCGTGCTCTCGCCATGCCGGACCAGAATCAGGCGCCCGCCGCTCATGCTCCACCCACCAAAGGGCTGCCCTGGGGATTGCGACAGGAAGTGATCTCGCAGTTCATGCTTGCGCATCCTACCGGTCGGCGTGCGGGGATGCTCATCTTGCACGCGCGAAGGACTCGGCCGTGCATACGAAAACGAAACCATGGTAGCGATGAAGAATGAAATCGACGTTCCGATTCGCGATCGCCATGGGCCTGATGCTCAGCCTGGCCGCCTGCAGCGGCAACAGCATCAAGGTCGAACCCGCCACCTGGGAGAGCCTGGCTGAGCCCGGTCCCTGGGAGGTCGGCGAATGGAACACCTTGCTCTGGGATTCCTCGCGGCCCACACCGCCCAACGGCGACTACGAGGGCGACTCCGGTCGCATACTCGCCACGCAGGTCTACTACCCGGTCGATGCCGGAACGCCACCGGCCGGCCCCGAAGGCCAGGCAGACACCCCCGTGCCTCCCTCGAGCGGTGGCCCCTTCCCCGTGCTCGGCTACGCGCATGGATTCACCTCGAGCAATCAGGCGGCACGCGGCCTGATCACACATCTGGTGAGCCACGGCTATGTGGTCGTGGCGCCGAATTTCCCGCTCTCGACCGGCGGCGCCCCCGGCGGCCCGACGGTGACCGATATGCATAACCAACCCGGCGACCTCGCCTTTGCCTTGCAAACCATCGCCGCGCGCGACACGGCTCCCGGCGACGCCATTGCCGCCGTCATGGATATGGACCGGGTCGGCATCGTCGGCCTCTCGCTTGGCGGCGCCACCGTCGTCATCGGTGCCTACCACCCGACCCTGCAAATCCCGTTTGCAAAAGCCGCCGTCGCACACGCGCCGGCGACTTGCTTCTTCGGCCCGGATTTCTACCAACGGGCCATTCCGACGATGATCCTCGCAGGCGACGCCGACGAGCTGGTCCCCTTCACGACGGCAGCACAGCGGAGTTTCGAATTCGCAGCGCACAACGCGACCCTGGTCCGGCTGATCGGCGGCACGCATATCGGCATGCTCGGCATCGGCTCGGCCACAGGCCCGCACGCCGATATCCTGATCGCCTGCGCCGCCGTCGCCGAGGATATCCCCAGCGAGGGTGACGCGAGGCTAGAGCGCCTCGCCGAGGGAATCCAGGCCGGGCTGGACGGCAACCTCATGGACCCCGATAGCTGCACGGAAGGCTTCTGTGACAACGGCTTCCAGCACTCCATGAGCGGCAACCGCCAACTCGAACTCACACGAGTCGGGACCCTGGCCCATTTCCAAGCCACATTACGCGGGCACGCCGACGCGGCGGCCTTCATTGCCACCACTCTGGGTAGCAGCGAAGATGTCGAGGTCCGACAAAAATAGATGAGCTGTCTTGATTTCGCGTCCCGGACCCATGTCGGTCATATCCGTACGTCCAATCAGGACGCGCTCGGATGCTACCCCGACCTCGGGCTCTTTCTCGTCGCCGACGGTATGGGCGGACACGCCAACGGTGAGCGCGCTGCCCAAATGGCGGTCGAAGAGATCCCGGCGATGTTCCGCGAACTGGCCCAGAGCAGCAGCACCGCCTTCGCCCGCGAGCAGGCCGACATCCCGGACCGTGAATTACGCGCCCTGAACGCCTCCATTGTCGCCGCGAACCACTCGATCTTTCAGGCCGGTGCCCAGGGCGACCGGCACCTCTCGATGGGAACCACCGTGGTCGCCCTGGTGATCGACGCCGGCAGCGCGCAGGCCCGCTGGGCGCATGTCGGAGATAGTCGTCTCTACCGGCTGCGCGAAGGCGCCCTGGAACTGCTGACCGCTGACCATACCAAATTCGGACAGGCCTATGCCGAGATCCGCCAGCCGCCGGTTGATCTGCCACATACCAACCAACTCCAGGCGGCCGTCGGCATCAGCCCTCAAGTAAGAGTGAGCAGCGGCCAGGATACCACGCAGAGCGGCGATTGTTTTCTCCTCTGCACCGACGGCATCTCGGGCATGCTGCCCGCCGCCACGCTGCACGAACTGCTCCGCGCCAGCCACGATAGCGCAACCACGGCAGACGAACTGATCCTGCGCGCGCTAGACCGCGGCGGGCGCGACAACGCCAGCGTCATCGTCGTCCGGATCGACTAGAGGCCTCCAAAAGCAGGCCGGCCTCCAGACACGGCCTCAGCGCACGCGCGTCAATTTGGTCGGCGAGCGCTTGCGGCTGCGGCGCTCGGGGCGCGGCAACTCGGCCGCCAGATCCGCATCGCGCCGCTTGTTCCAGATATCCACGTCGTGAAAATCACCCATGGTATCGCCGCGCAATCCAAGCCGCAGCGTCTCCAGCGGGATCACCTCGTTGGTAGCGATATTGCCGAGGTTCACCTCAGAGCCGAGCTTCTTCACCATATAGACCTGCTGGGTCTTGAGCGGCGTCTCGAAGATCAGGTCGGCGTGGTCGATCTTGGTGCAGATCTCGTCGATCAGGCCCGAACGCGCCTCCCCGGAGCCGAAATAGAGGCCGACCGTACCGCTCTCGCGCGCCTCACAAATCACCTTCCAGACACCGGCATCGAGATCGCTCTGAATCATCTCGACCCAGCGGAAAGGAGGAATGATCTTCTCGGAATCCTTGCTGCCGACCTCGGAGAGGACGACGAAATCCTGCGATAGATCGCGGATATATTTCGCCTTCTCTTTCATCGTCATATCGATCACGCCGTTGGAGACCTCGACGTGGGAGAGACCGAGGTCCAGCGTCATCTTGCGGAAGGCATCCAGACGGTCCTGCAGGATGGCGACCTCGAGAAGAGTACCGCCAAAGCAGACCGGAATTCCGGCCTTGTGATAAAGGGCAACCTTCTCCTTGAGGTTCTGGGTCACATAGCCCGTGCCCCAACCCAGCTTCACGATATCGATATGACCGCTACAGGTCGCGAGCATATCTTCGACCTGCGCGAGGCCGAGGCCTTTGTCGATAACGTGCGTGACGCCCTCGTCACGCGGTTTTGCGGAACGGGAAGGGAGCGAGAAGAAATCCTGCATGATCGTATTCTCCAATTGAGATAGGGAAGCGGGTGGAACGTTCAACCGGCTCGCAAGCCGGCCTCGGAAAGAAGCGCCGCCTCGGAAGCCCGAATACGGTCACGTTGGTTGGAACAGAATTCACGATGCGCGGAGACCATCTCCGCACATTCTTCGAGCATGGCATGGACCGGCTCGGCGGCAGCGCCGCCCAAACCCTGGCGGGTCGCGACGATATCGGCCGGACGGGTCAAGCCGGCCAGCACCTCGGGCGCAATGCCGAGTGGCCGACCCAGAACCTCGATAGCGGCGGCGTCGAGAATATCCTGGGGCACATCATTCGCCTGCGGGTCGCGCTCAAGCGAGTTGCGCACGGCCAAGCCGACCAGGCGATGCGCCTGACGGTAGGTCGCCCCGCCATCACGCATGATGGTCTCGGCCAGGTCGGTGGCATGAATGAAGCCTTCGGTCGCACGTTGCTGCATCAATTCGGTGTTGAAGCTCAGGCCACGCACCACCTCAGCGGCAAGCTTTACGGTCTTGATCCCCGAGTCCAAAGAGCGGGGAACTTCGCCAAGAGCAAAAATACGATTATCCATTTGTGCGGAGGGGGACTTTCCAACGGAAATCATGGAAACCAGACGCCCGACCATGGTCCCCGTAATGCCACGAATGAAGGCCAACGCGTAAGGGTTTTTTTTCTGCGGCATGATCAGGCTGATGCGCGCATGGCGATCCGCCAGCTCCGCCAGGCCGAATTCTCGGGTATTCCAGATCTGTAAATCCTCGGCCAGGCGGTCGAGATGCAGGAAGATCGCCATCAAGTCGGCCATGACCTCTACTGGCTGATCGACCTGCCACATGGCGTCCCGCGTATTCTCGATCGGGGCGGCAAAGCCCAGCAAATCCGAGAGCCGCGCGCGATCGACCGGCAGCCGAGTCCCATTGATATTACCGATCCCGCCCGGACAGCGGTCGGTCCGGTCATAAGCCGAGCGCAAGCGATCGAGGTCGCGCAACAGCGGGTAGGCAAACGAGAGCAGATAATGCGCCAGGCTGGTCGGCGTGGCCGGCTGCAAATAGGTGTAATCCGGCATGATGGTGCCGATATGGGCTGCTGCCTGCTCACACAGGGCATCGACCATATCGACCAGCCGCTCGCAGAGACCCAGCAGACGCTCGCGCACAGCCAACCGGTAGGCGATCGTGGCGGGCTCGCGGCGTGGCCGGCCTGCACCGAGCCAGCCCGCTGCCTCTTCGTCACGCGCCCTCACCCAGGCCTCGCGATTCGAGTAGACATCCTCGAGCGCGGCATCGAGGGGGAAATCTTCAACCGGAACCTTATGCAATTCGAGCAGGTGGCCGAGCAGACGCGCCCCGGACTCTTGCGGGACCACGCCTACCTCCAGCAGCATGAGAATATGGGCGAGGTCGGCGAGGCTGCAGCCATGCAGGAGAATCGGCGCGTCGGCGATCTCCAAACCAAAGGCCAATTCTTTCAGCTCAGCAGCCGGCCCTTCGCGCAGACGACCACCCTCACCCTGTCCCTTTGTGCCCGCCATCAATCGACCGAAATCTTTCGCACGCCGTGGCCGACGGTCGGGTCGGCGGCCAGCAGGACTTCGTCCATTGCCTTGGGACGGCTCTTCGCAACACGCTCGACCTCGGCGCTTTCGCCCTGCGAAAACTTTCTTTTGATTCGATTGACGCCGGCCTCGACGATACGGCTCAAGGATTTCAGAATTGGGCCGGGATCATCCCACGCCGAATAGGCGTAGGTGCGCCGGCCACGATACGATTGCAGCCAGGTCCACAGCGTAAGCCGCTTCTCGGGCAGAAAATAGAGCATGACGGTCTTGAGGTCGCGCTCTTCGTGAATCCATTTCAGACCGTCTTCAAATTCGGTTTGTGCTTCGACCTTCTCGCCCAGCACCTCGCGGTACCAGATATAGGGCAAGTTGATGCCTGACGCCGTCACCACCGAATGCGGGAACCAGGTCCGGCCGCCGGTCGGCTCGGTGATTTTGAAGCAACCGTCGCGCTGGTCCCTCTTGAACTCGACCACACCGTAGCCAACATGCCCGACGTCTTTGAGGATACGCACGGTTTCCTCAGCCAGCCACGGATCGCGGCGGCTCTCGGCCAACGTCGCCGTGCCAAAGCCGCGCGGGTACATGCGCAATTTGCGCCCCGTCCATACCGCCAAGGGCGTCTGGTCGGCGCTCAAATAGGTCACACCCCACATCACCTGGCTGTCGTCGCCGGGCATATATTCCTGGATGATCAGGTCCTGATGCACCGGGTAGGTCAGGTCGTAGAGCTTGCGCAACATCTCGGCCGAGTCGGCGAGAAAGAGCCGGGTATCGAAAGTCTCGCGCCAGGCCGCATTGGGCTGGAAGGGCTTGATCAGTGCCGGGTATTCGAGCTCGGCGAGGATCTTCTCAATATCGTGGTCTTCGTCGGTGAAGAAGGTACGCGCGAGCGGATAGTCTCGCTCCATGGCGATCTTGTAGAAGGCCTTCTTGTCGAGGAAGAGGTTGGCGACCTCTTTTTCCGGCAATCGATAGAGAAACCAGGGGTCGAGGCGCTCGCGCTCCTGCGAGATAATCTGCACATTCAGGTCGCCGCTCGGAAAAAGCACGCCCTTGAGGCCCTGCTTTGCCAGCTCTCGACCGATCTCGATCAGGTCTTCGACAAGGCCGGGACCGCCCTTCTGAAAGTCCTTGCAGAGGATTTTATGGGCATATTTCGTCTGCGCTCCCGGCTGGTCGAGATCGGAATCGATCGCGATGACCGGCACACCGACCCGGCCAAGGGCGCGGCAGGTCGCCATGCCATTCTGGCCGAGGCCGAGCACAACTGCGGGGGGAACATCGTAACGTGGGAGATTCATCTAGACTCCAGCTTTCAATCGACCGATTCGGCGCCGAGGAATACCCGGTGCCGGCACTCTTGCGGGACTTCCATAGCGCATCTGCGCCATACGAGCGAAAATCCCGCTCAAACGGGCTCTGCCGAAGACCGACCGGATCCGGTAGACTGCCTGGGCAATGGACACCCTTCCCCCGAGCAAGCGCTATAGCCCGCGCGAAATTCGCGTGCGGCGCTGGGTCGAGCGACGTATCGAAGCATTGGGCGAGACCGCCCTGGAGCGTGGTTTCGACCACTTCGCCAGTGCTCTTGCTCGCGCGTTGCGGGTCGAGGACGACCTGCGCGCGCGTCCCGCCATCGTCGTTCTCTCGGGCGGCATCCGCTCGACCGGCCACCTGAACGCAACCAGCATCGGGCGCGTGCAATACGCCGCCGAATTGCATCGCGCGGCCCCGCAGGCCCTCTTCGTCGTGAGCGGCGGACCACGCCGACCAGGCCGACCCGTGAGTTCCACCGCGATGGCAGAACTCGCGCGTTCCTGCGGCGTACCAGCCGATGCCATCCTCGAGGAGCCTCTCTCCAGCCGTACAGCTGAGAACGCCGAAGAGGTAGCCGACCTACTCGCCGCCCGCGGCATCCGCTCGGCGACGTTGGTCACCAGCGCGCTGCATATGCGGCGCGCGCGCCTCTGCTTTGAGAGTTGCGATATCGCCATTGGTGCCGCCGCCGTACCCCGCATCGAAGGCGAGCCGCCGGCACGTGCCAGCCTCCTCTCCCAGGCGATCCACGAAGGCCTGGGCCTGCTCTATTACCGCGCCCGTACCTGGCTCTGATTCATTCGTCGCGCAAAGAATAGATCCGGATCAGCGGCCCCGGCGCGCGCACCGTCTGGTAGCCGCGGGTGGGAAGGTAGAAAGCGTCCTGGGCCTCATAGACCACCGGGCCCGCACCTTCGACGAAGGGATCGAATTCCGCCACCAACCGGGCCGACGGGCCCAGCGCGGCTACCGCGTCCCAATCAGCGACCGAGGAAAAAAGCGGGTGATCATGCACGACGAGATAGTCGGCCGCGGCACCGTGCAGCGCATCGCCCCGCAGGCCTGGCCGCAGAATCTCGCGCCCCGCCGGAATCTGCGGGTCACCCCAGAACCACAGGGCTGCGCCCGATAGAGCGATCCGATCGCTGTGGGCAGTATGCTCCCGCAGCCATCCATGGGCCGTGACGCGGGTATCTTCCACCGCCATGAGCCGATCAAAGCGCAGCGAGGCCATCAGAGGCTCCTGCAAAAGAACCAGACCGCAGACCAGCAAAGCCGTATCGCGAAGGCGCGGCCGCCTTGCCGCGACGCGCTCGAGCATGGCGACGACCAGAGCTGCCACCAAAAGCGCCACCACCGGCAAGAGCGGAGTCATATAACGCGAGAGCAGCGCGGGCGAGGCACCAAAGACCAGATAGGCCGTCACGAAGAAGATCACGCAAAGCGTTGCGATGGAATCGCGTGCGAATACCCCCCAGACCAGAGCGAAAGGCAGCAGGAATACGGCGGGCAGGCCGAGCGCATAACGCAACGAAAATTCGAGATGATAGAGAAATCCCGGCCACTCACGCGGGCTCGCGAGCCCCGCCGCGCCGGCCGGATCCGACACAGTTGAACCGGAAATTTGGGGAAAGGCCAGGCCGGGAATTGCCATGATCCGCGCCGCGGTCTCTGCGTTGAAGACGAAATCCGGTGATGTCGCGACAAAAAAGATCGCCGCTACGCCGCCGAGAACGAAGATCTCGAGCGGCAAGATCCGCCGCCAACCGGTTTGCGCGCTTCCCTGCATGCAGGCCACCCAGGCCGGCAGCAGCAGCAGGACACCAGGCAACTTCATCGCCATCGCCATGCCGATGGCCAGACCAGCCACGGCCGCGCCGCGCCGCGTGAGCGCGCGCGCCAGCGGTGCGAGCAAGCCGAGTGCGAGAATGGTGAAGAGGCCCAGTGCAATATCCGGTTTGGCGGAATGCGAATCGCGCACATGAAAAACCGATACGGCAAGGATGAGCCCGGCCAGAATCGCGACCTTCGACCCGAGCTCGCGGCGTGCCACCCAGATCAGAACCGCCACCGTGGCCGTACCCGCGCAAGCAGAAAAGAATCTCTCGGCCAGGAGCAATCGATCCGGAAAATCCTGCAAAACGGTGAGATAATCTCCGGCAGGCGCGGCACCGGCGAGTTGCAGAATCGGTAAGCCCAGCTCGCCCCAGACCCAGAGAAGATAGATATAGGCACTGGGAATTCCGGGGTGGAGCCCGGGCCACGTGAGGTCAAAGATTCCCGATGCGGGCAGACGCGTCTGCAGGACAATCAATTCTTCATCCGGACGCGTCATCAGATGAGGCAGACCGGCGTCGAGCCCCCAGACGCGCAGCGCAGCGGCGATCGCGACAATGGCAAGCGCCGCGAGCTCGAAGCGGCCGACCGTCGAGCAGACTCCTGGCCGCGCGGCGAAGCGGTTGCCCACCTAAGGCACCTCGGGAAAGCCTGCGGGCCTTGCGGTGGTCACTGCGTAAATCCGGATCAATGGCCCCGGCGCGCGTACCGCCCGGTAGCCGCGCGTCGGCAGATAGAAGGCATCCTGGCTCTCATAGATGGCCGCGTCGGCGCCCTCGACGAAGGGGTCGAACTCAGCCACCAGCGCCAGCGAGGAGTCCAGCGCGGCAATGGCCTGCCAATCGGTTGCCGAGGCAAAGAGCGGGTGGTCGTGTACGACAAGAAAATCGGGCTTTGCCGCAAGCAGATCCGCTTGCGCCAGTCCGGGTCGCAGAACCTTGCGCCCGCGCGGAATCTGCGGATCCCCCCAGGTCCAAAAGACGCCACCCTGCAAAGCGATTCGCTGGCCCTTCTTCGTATGCTCGGCCATCCATTCATTTGCCTGCACACGCGTATCGGGGGTGGCCATCAGCCGGTCGAAACGCAGCGATGCGCTGGTCGGCTCCCAGAGGAGCAGCACGGCCAGAACCACGAGCACCGGATTGCGGTAGCGCGGCTGCGCCGCCAGCAAACCATCTACGGCCGCAACCAACCCGGCCGCCATCAGCAAAGCGGCCACCGGCAGCATCGGCGTCATATAGCGCGAGAGCAGGACCGGCGAGGTTGCGAAAACCAGATACGCCATCACGAAGAAAATAGAACAAAGGGAAGCGAAGGTCTGGCGCGAGAAGAAGCCCCAGATCAGAGCCATCGGCAAAAGAATGACTGCCGGCAAACCGAATGCGTAACGCAAGGAAAATTCGTAATGGTAAAGAAGCCCCGGCCATGTCTGCGCTTGCGCCGCCGCGCCCGTGGCGCCGCTGACCAGGGTGGTAGCCCCGGAACCGAAGAGCTTCGGCAACACGAAGCCCGGAATGGCGATGATGCGAGCCGCCGTCTCAGGATTGAAGACAAAATCCGGCGAAGTCGCAATGAAAACCACCCCGGCGATGGTGCCGAGAAGAAATACCTCCGACGGCAGAATCCTACGCCAGCCCTTCTTCGAGCCCCCCTGTACGCAGGCGACCCAGGCCGGCAGGAGAAGCAGAACACCAGGCGGCTTCATCGCCATAGCCAGGCCGATGGTCAGGCCAGCCAGACAGGCCCCACGGCGCGTCAGGTTTCGCGCCACCGGCGCCAGCATGCCGAGTGCCAGAATGGTGAACAAGCCCACCGCAATATCGGGCTTGATGGAATGGGAATCCCGCACATGAAAAACACAGGTGGCGAGGATCAACCCGGCCAGAATCGCGACTCTGGCCCCGAGTTCGCGCCGCGCCGCCCACAACAAGGCCACCACGGTTGCTGTGCCCGCCGCAACCGAGAGGAATCGCTGCGCCAGGAGAAGCCGATCCGGGCTCTGCCCCAGAACCGCAAGATAGTCGCCCGCCGGTGCCGCGCCAAAGAGCTGTCCGAGTTTGAGCCCCACGGCACCCCAGGCCCAGAGCAAATAGATATAGGCGCTGGGAATTCCCGGATGCTGCCCCGGCCACTCGATATTGAAGCTGCCTTGGGCCGGAAAGCGCGTCTGCAGCACCAGGATTTCTTCGTCGGGCCGGGTCATCAGATGCGGCAGACCGGCATCGATCCCCCAGACACGAAGCGCCGCGGCAAGCGCCACCACGCCAAGAGCGGCGATCTCGAATCTACCGAAGCCCGTCGTGCTCTCGCCTGCCTTCACTTCCACCACTTCCGCCCCGCCCCTTTATGACCAGCCACGCGATCTTCGCAAGGTAGGCAGCTTCCGGGCTACAACCCCGCCCGTGCGGGACTCATACCTTGCCGGCAAGCTCGCGCGGCGGCTCTTTTGCATTGCGCCGCGCGAAGAGATTCGCGAGGCCCTTCTCCAGCAAAGTCTCGTGGCGCCCGGTCGCAAGGTGAAAGATGTTCTGGAAAATGCGCCACGGCCGCACCAGATAGCTCACCGAATAAAAGACGACCATCGCGGCGACGCGCGCAATGCCGAGTTGCCGCGCGCTCAGGTGTTCAGTGAAGGAAACCGAATGGGCCAGGTCACCGCCACACATCAAGGCCAGGAAATACTCATCACTGGGCGGCGGCATTTTTCCCTGCTCGCGCAATTGGTCGTAGAGAACCGTGCCCGGATAGGGCTCGAAGAGGAAGACGAGCGCATCCGATACGCCCGCCACAGCCATCCGTATGAGGAAAAGAAAAGTATAGAAAAGATCCTTCGGCGTCTCCTCGGGAAAGCCGAGAACGATATTGGCCTTCACCTTCAGCCCGTGCCGAATGCACGAACGCATCGAGTCGAGCATGGTGGAGATCTTGATTTTCTTCTTGATGCGGCGCAATTCCTCGGGCGAGCCGCTCTCGGGCGCGTAGGTAATATTGCGACAGCCGGTTGTATAGAGCGCCTCGGCGACGTCGTCGTCAATCGCCTCCGAGCGCGTGCCGGTGGGCAATTGCCAGACGAAGGTGAGACCGCGATCCTGAATGCGTTTGCAGAAGTCGAGAATCCAATCGCGTTTGATGATCGCCGTCAGGTCGTAGAAATCGAAGCTATGGACGTCGTAGGTCTGTTGATAATACTCGATCTCGTCGAGGACCTCGGCCGGGTCACGCGCCGTCCAGCGCGTCGTCCACATGCTGGGACTGGAGCAGAAAGTACATTGGTACGGGCAGCCGCGGGTAGCCAGAAGTGGCATTGTCCGGCCGCGGTCCACGCCAAAGCTGAGCCCACGCTCGAGATAGTTCTCGATTGGGAAGAGATCCCAGGCCGGCCGCACCACTTCGTCGATCTGCCGGATGCGCGGCCGCGGCTCGGTGCGCACGAACCGGTCGCCAACGCGCGTCACAATGCCGGGCACTTCCTCGCAGGAGCGACCGCTGGCGATGGCATCGAGCAGGTCAACGATGGTCTCCTCGCCCTCACCGAGTACAGCGTGGTCGAGCGCGCCGGTCTCGATAGAATATTCGGGCAATGCCGTGATGGCCTCGCCGCCGGCGATCATCGCGGCTTTGGGAAAGCGCTCTTTCAACGCAGTGGTCAAGCGCCGGACGTAGCCCCAATCCTGCGAGAACATCACCGAGACCGCATAGGCATCCGCATCCGTCGGAACCCGCTCGACGACCTCCTCGACGGTCAGTCCGCGGCAGGCAAAACGGAGCTCTTCCAGCGGCGTCACCTGGTCGGGCGCCTCGCCGATGGCGTCGATCACGACGGCCTCGTGCCCCGCCGCTCGGGCAGCGGCAACAACATAGGCAAAGCCGATCGGCGGAACCGGTAACGCGACCATCTGGTAGCGCAATTCCACGAAGGGCGGTCTTATGAAGCAGACCTTCATTCGGGCGAAACTAGCACAGGCCACAGGGGATCAGAAGGATCTTTCGCGTTTGGCCGCAGGCGATCCGTTCGTGCCCCCATACCTCGCCCGCAAACGCAGCCACAGCCGCCTCCGTCAGGAGCCCGCAACGGCTTCCAGAATTCCTTTGGCCAACTCCAGGCTGGTGCCCGGGCCAAGCGTCACCAGGCCCGTCCCCATCCCTTGGGCGCGCCAATCCGCGATTTTCTCACGGCAATATTCCGGCGCGCCGCAGATGGCGATCGCGTCGACCAACGCATCGCTGACCGCCGCCGTCGCTTCTTTTCGATTGCCCGCGTTGTAGAGATCCCGCACCAGGTCCGCGTTTTCCTGAAAACCGAAGCGGCAGAAGAGCGCGTGGTAATACTTCCCCATGCCGCCGATATAGAAGGCGATCATCGGCTTCAGCGCACCGCGCGCGAACTCGAGGTCGGCAACCGGCACGATCCCCATAAATGGCGCGAGTTCGATCTCGGACGGGTCGCGCCCGGCCTCACGCGCGCCCTCGGCGATCCATTTCAGACCTTCTTCGTAATGTTCGTAGGGCCAGAAGGTCGGCACCCAGCCGTCCGCAATACGTCCGATCTCGGTGATCGCCTTTTGCTGCAACGAGGCAACGTAGATCGGAATATTCGGCCGGGTCGTCGTCATCTCCAATTTGAAATGGCGTAGGTCGGCCAGCGTGCTCAGCTCGGGCGAGAGGCGCTCGCCGCGCCAGAGGGTCTTGCAGATTCCAATCGTCTCGCGCAGCCGGGTCAGTGGTTTTTTATAAGCGACGCCATGAAAGTTCTCGACGACATTTTTACCACTGGTGCCGAGACCGAGGATCACACGCCCCTCGGAGATCTCGTCGAGGGTCGCGGCACTCATCGCCAGCAGGCCGGCCGAGCGGCTGTAGACATTCGCGATGCCGGTGGCGAGCTTGATCGTGCGGGTAGACAGCGCGATCTCGGTGAGGAGCTGAAATTGCTCGTAGGACCAAGCCTCGGGAATCCAGATAGAGTCGTAACCGAGGTCCTCCGCGGTCTGCGCGATGCGCAGAACCTCACGACGATCGTAGCCTTTCCAAAAGGGCACCACTCCGAGTTTCTCTGCCATGGCCGGATTTCTGCCAGATTCGCTTGAGTGAATCCAGCCGCGCGAACCGAAACGACTTGGATTTCCCTGCAAATTTCACGGTTTTCACTTTTCTTTCGCCCAAGGCTTGACTCGCCTCGAGTAAAGGGCGAATAGATCACGAATGTCTACTCTCGCACTCCCGGGCCGGGGCACGGCCCAGACGCCCCCCAACCGCTATGAGACGCTGCACGTCGAACTCGACCCCCATGCCCGGCCCGAGAACGCACGCGCCCTGGCCGAAGACGGCACCACCTGGCAAGATCCGGACTTTCCCCCACCGCGCCTACGCACCCATTTCCTGCGTGACCACTCCCGCACCATCCTATCGAAGAACCATTCACCGGATATCGGGTTTGATTGGAGCATCAACCCCTACCGTGGCTGTGAGCATGGCTGCGTCTATTGCTACGCACGCCCGACCCACGAGAAGCTCGGCTTCAACGCGGGCAGCGATTTCGAGAGTCGCATCCTCGTCAAAGAAGATGCGCCCGCGCAGTTACGCCGCGCGTTGGCCGCGAAGAAATGGAAGGGCGAGGTCATCGCACTCTCCGGAGCAACCGATTGCTACCAGCCCGTCGAGCGCCAATTACGCCTCACGCGCAGCTGCCTCGAGGTACTGGTCGAAGCCCGCAACCCGGTCGTCATCATCACCAAATCATCTCTGGTCGCGCGCGATGTCGACCTGCTCAAAGCATTGGCCAAACACAAAGCCGCCCAGGTTCGGATCTCCATCACCACCCTCGACCCAGACTTGGCCCGACGCCTCGAACCGCGCGCCTCCAGCCCCGCACGTCGGCTCGAAGCCGTGCGCCGCCTCGCGGACGCCGGCATCCCCACCGGGGTCATTGCCGCCCCCATCATCCCGGGCCTCAACGACTCCGAAATGCCGGCCATCCTCGGAGCGGCGGCCGAGGCCGGCGCACAATCGGCATCCTGGACACTGCTGCGCCTCCCCGAGCCCGTCGACAAACTCTTCCTCGATTGGCTGGAGCGCCACCGCCCTCTGGCCCGGCGCAAGATCGAGAACCTCATCCGCGAGACCCGTGCCGGCAAACTCTCCCAGGGAGGCTTCGGCCAGCGCATGCGCGGCGAAGGCGAGTACGCCAAACAACTCGACGCCCTCTTCCGCGCCAGCGCCCGCCGCTATGGTCTCGACGCCCCCTTGCCGCTGCTCGAAACGCGCGGCTTCCGTCGCCCCAAAGCGAGCCGCAGCCAGCTCGCACTCGCGATCGCCTGAGACTGAACCTGAGCCTGAAAGCCCGGCCACAAAGTCGGGCGCGACACAAAAAGCGTCGATTGCGGCTCCTCACCAGCGTCTCGCGAGAGCGTGGCTCCCTCGCTATGGTCGGGCAGGATGAGTGCACCGAGTCCAGTCCCCGCCACGCCGTCGAGCGGAATCCAGCTCATACCGGATATGCCGATCTGCCAGCAGGATCTGCCGCTCGATTGGGATCAGGAAGAGTTCAAAAGCTACGCCGAGGAATACCACGCCCTCCCCGACCGCCTGCCGGCCACCATCCTGCCTTGGATGGATGGCTACCTGCGCCCAGCGCTGGACCATTTTGGCGACTCCCTCCTGCTGCTGGCACATTATTATATGGGCGGCGAAATCGTAAAACTGGTCGAACGCTACGGTGGGCGCGTCGCGGACTCCTATGAGTTGGCTCTACAGGCGCGTTCCCAGCCGGAAAAGAAGGTGATCGTCGAGTCCGCCGTGCATTTCATGGCCGAGTCCATCGCCCTGCTCGCCAACGACGACCAGGAGGTCTGGATCACCAACCCGAAATCCGGCTGCACCATGGAGATGATGGCCAAGGACTATATGGTCGAGCCCGTCTTCGAGGACCTGCAGGCGCGCTACGGCGACGAGATTCTCGTCATCGCCTACATGAATACCTCCGGGCGCGTGAAGGCGATGGCAGGACGTACCGGCGGTGCCGTCTGTACCAGCTCCAATGCCAAGGCCGTCGTCCATTGGGCCTTGGAGCAGAACAAGCGCATCTTCTTCGTGCCCGACCGCCACCTCGGCGAGGTCGTAGCCGGCTGGTGTGGCGTCGACCCGGCGCAGCTCTTCTTCTGGGGCGGCGGCATAGAGGGCGCAGCCAGCACCATTGCCTCGATGGAGGCCGCGGATGTCCAGCACCTCGACAACGCAAAAATGATTCTCTGGGGCAGCTTCTGCGGTGTGCACACGGTCTTCCGCCCGGCCCATATCGAGTGGTGGCGCGAGCGCGGCTACCGCGTATTGGTCCACCCCGAATGCCCCAAAAAAGTAGTCGACGCGGCCGACGGTGCCGGCTCGACGAAATTCCTCTGGGGGGCCGTCAGCGATGCCGTCGCGGGCGACAAAATCGCCATCGGCACCGAGGGCCATTTCGTGCAGAACGCGCGCGAGCAGGCCGCCCTGCGCGGCGTCGAAGTCGTAAACCTGGCCGATATTCCCTCGCCTGAATTCAGCTCCATGGGCTGCGGCTGCGCCACCATGTCACGCAACGACCCGCCGCATCTGGTTGCCATGCTCGACCTCCTGCGCCGCGGCGAAGCACCCGACCTGAACCGGGTCCTACCGGGCGATAGCATCGACGAGATCACCGCGCGCCGCGAGCGCCTGGCACCAGCCGAGCGCTCGCAATTGGTCCGTGACGCGCGGCGGGCCTTGGAGCAGATGATCGCGATTACCCAGGCCTCTACACGCCCCGCCTGACACGAGCCATTACCAGGAGCGAGCCCGAGCCGACCCAGAGCCGGCGGCGCGCGCCACCGAGGCGCGCCACCAAGCGCCGCGCTCGGCCGGCTAGCTGCGGGTAGCCGCTGAAAATTCGCGAGGCGAGAAAATCGAGCCGCGCATATTGCCCGGCCGGCACCATCGAGTCGATGACAAAGCCCTCGGCCTCGAGGATTCGCCTCAGAGTGGCCGGGTTGTAGAGCGCCACATGTTCGGGAAATTTGAGCGATACCCAACCGCTGCGTTGCAAGGACGCGAGCAGGCTAGCGGTATTCGGCGTAACGACCATCAGCGTACCACCGGGAACCAGAATGCGGCGCACCCGCGCCAGGACCGCATGTGGGTCGCGCAGATGCTCGAAACAATCCTGCATGCTCACGACGTCGAAGGTGGCCTCGGGAAGCTCGACCTCCGCAAACGAGCCGTGCACGACCTGACCTGTGGCCTCGATGGCGGCCGCGGCCGTCGCGTTGCGCTCCACCGCCCAGGTCTCGGCAAAGCGGTCGCGCGCAGCGTCGAGAAGATAGCCAAAGCCTGCCCCGATATCGAGAATTCGGCCTTTTCCCACATCCGCGGGAAGCGCGTCCAGACGATGGCGGAAGAGATCGCGGAAGTCTTCTGCGCGCTCAGCATAATCCGCATACCCCGCGCCCAGACTCTCATCACTCGAAAAATATTCGTCGTCATAGAGGGCGGCAAGCGCCGCCTCGGTCGGCATCGGGTTGAGGTACCAGAGACGACACGCGCAGCATTCCACCATGCGAAACCCGTTCTTGGCAGAACGCGGCTCGAACTCCACCGCGCCGCAGAGGGGGCATGGATGCTCCTCAACCAAATCCGGATGGAAATCATAGGCGCGCCGCCGCAAGGCCCGCCGCACCCGCAACAAATCGACAGCCATCCGTAGGCTATCGCGCAAGAGCTGAATGCGAGAATCATCCGAATGCGTCAGTAGCACCGGAAATCGCTCGACCCGATGACCGACCGCGAGTGCTGCGGCGAGAATCTCGAAGTCGAAACCGAAGCCCTCAATCGTACGCATGGCAAAGAGTTCACGAGCTGTGTCGGCACGAAAAGCCTTCAAACCGCATTGGCTGTCACGGAAGGGCAGACCAATCGCCAACCAGGTAAGAAACGAAAATGCCTGACCCGAAAGACGCCGCAGGATCCCATATCCAAGATTGACTCCAGAGCCAGGCAGGTCGCGCGCGC
The DNA here is from genome assembly GCA_046583355.1 of Deltaproteobacteria bacterium. Taxonomy (GTDB): domain Bacteria; phylum Desulfobacterota; class Binatia; order UBA12015; family UBA12015; genus UBA12015. The sequence goes on along the minus strand of JAYGCM010000031.1, from coordinate 31,969 downwards.
CGATCGCGATATCACATCTGCCAGCCTCGATCGCCGCGAGCATGGGGCCCAGGGAGTCGAGATCATAGGGGCAATCCGCGTCCGTGAAGGCGATCAGCGGATGGCGCGCGGCGCGCACTCCGGCGGATACGGCCGCCCCTTTACCCCGATTCTCCGGCAGGCGGACCACGCGGGCACCATATTGTTCGGCGACCGTCGCCGTTGCATCAGTGCTGCCGTCGTCCACAACGATCAACTCGACCTCGCGATCGAGCCGGGCGGCCGCCCGATGCAAGGCATCCAACGTGACCGGCAGACGCTCGGCCTCCTCGAAGGCGGGAATAATGAGCGAAAGTGGCGTCGACATAGGCTGGTGCGCGCGGGCGCGCCCCCCATCCATGGCCTACCCCGCCAACGAGTGCCAGTTCCCCAGCCAATCCCGGTTCAAGGTGCGGTGGTGTCGGCTAGAGAGTCCGGTGTCGCATAGCGTGGGTCGAGTGCGGTCAGGCTCTCGGCCTGTTCGCGAATGCCCAGCTCAAACAGCTCCACCTCAGCCTCGGAGAGCCGCGCAAAAACCATCGAACCTATGCCCTCCGGCGGGTCTCCACAAAGGCGCGACATCGCGTCGGCATGAAGCTCGGCCACCTCGAGTGCAGACACTCGCGCACCGGCCAGGTCGGCTTCTAGGCCGCGAGCCACATAGTCCCGCAACAATCGTGCATATCGCTCGCCGGAGTTTTCCAGTATTGGGCGCCTCGCTCACGATGATGCCGCTCTTGAGCCAGCGTGTCCAGAATTATCCAGCATCTCCAGAGGCCCCAGCGAAAGGGCCCCGTGCACTTCCCAGCCGTGCCTCTAGCGGCCTCCGAGGCATGCCGCTATAGAGCACGGGTGGCCGGCTGGAAAGTACAGGAAGCCATCGAACTCTATGATGTTCATGCGTGGGGCGCTGGCTTCTTCACCGCCAACCAATCCGGCGGCATCGAGGTTCGCCCGCGCGGCCCGGCGGGGCCCGGAATCGACCTGCCGGAGCTTGTCGATCACCTGCGCCGACGCGGCATAAAACTACCGGTCCTGCTTCGCTTCTCGGATATTCTAGCCAACCGCATCGAGAGCCTCTGCGGATCGTTTCGCAGCGCGATCAAGGAACATGAGTATACCGGCCGCCACCGCATCGTATATCCGATCAAAGTGAACCAGCAGCGCCATGTCGTCGAGGAGGTGCTCGATTTCGGGCGTCCCTATGGCGTCGGGCTTGAGGCGGGATCCAAGCCCGAACTGCTCGCGATCCTGCCCATCATGGACGGCGAGGACGCCCTCATGATCTGCAACGGCTACAAAGATCGCGCTTATATGGAGATCGCGCTGTTGGCGCAGAAGATCGGGCGGATGCCGATCATCGTCCTCGACCGCTTCTGCGAGCTCGAGCTGATTCTCGACGTCGCGCGCGACCTCGGCATCCGGCCGCATCTCGGCGTGCGGGCGAAGCTGGCGGCGCGCGGCGCCGGGCGCTGGGTTGAATCCGGGGGCGATCGCAGCAAATTCGGCTTGACCGCCGACGAAATCATCCAAGCCGTACAGCGCCTGAAACAGGTCGATATGCTCGACTGCCTGGAACTCCTGCATTTCCATGTCGGGTCGCAGATCACCAATATCCGCGCGATTCGCGATGCCGTCAAAGAAGCGACCCGCTTCTATATCGGCCTTGTCGAGATGGGCGTCCCGCTCAAATTCATGGATATTGGCGGCGGCCTCGGCGTCGACTACGACGGCTCACAGACGAATTTCAGCTCCTCGATGAATTACACCGAGCTGGAATACGCGCGTGACGTCGTCGCCACCATCTGCGAAGCCTGCGACGAGAAAAACATCGCGCACCCCGACATCATCACCGAAACCGGCCGCGCCATGGTCGCCCATCAGGCCGTATTGATTTTCAACGTGCTCGGCGTAAACGAGGTCGCCCCCAAAGGCACGCCCGAGGCGCCCACCAAAAACGACCATAGGGTCGTCCATACCCTCTTCGAGACCTATCAGGCGACGACGCGCAAGAATCTTATCGAATCCTGGCACGACGCCTCCAATACGAAAGAAGAAGCCCTCAGCCTCTTCAACCTCGGCTACCTCGGCCTGCGCGAACGCGGCCACTGCGAGCGGCTCTTCTGGGCCTGTTGCGAACGCATCCTACGCCTCGCACAGGATCTCGACTACCTGCCGCAAGAACTCCAAGGGCTGGAGCGCGCCATGGCCGATACCTATTACGGAAACTTTTCCGTCTTCCAATCCGCACCGGACCATTGGGCCGTGAGCCAACTCTTCCCCACCATTCCGATCCATCGCCTGGACGAAAAGCCCACCCGCCGCGGCATCTTTGCGGACCTCACCTGCGACTCCGATGGCAAAATCGACCAATTCATCGGCCGACGCGAAGTCAAACAAGTCCTCCCTCTGCACGCGAAGGGCAGCGCGCCCTATTATATCGGCATGTTCCTGGTCGGCGCCTATCAGGAAATCCTGGGCGACCTGCACAATCTCTTCGGCGACACCGATGCCGTCCATATCCGCCTCGGCGAGGGCGACCGCATCGAGATCGAGCATCTGGTCGAGGGGGACTCGGTCGATGAGGTCCTGGGCTATGTGCAATACTCACGTGCCGAACTAGTCGAGCGGGCCCGCCGCGCGATCGAGGCCGCCCTGCGCGACGGGCGAATCACCGTCGAGGAGAGCGCGCGACTGCGACGGCGCTACGAAGAGGGCCTCTCGGGCTATACCTATCTCGAAGTAGAGGACCCGGCCGAGGCACTTGCCGTCGTGCCCGAGAGCCAACGAGTCGGGTCTTGAGCACCCCGATCCTATCTGCGTGGCCGTACAACGCGGCCGCGCCGCCTACCGCCTGAGTCTCCACCTCGAAGATCAGGGCCCGGAACCGGCGTCCGAAAGAATCTGCCGGAGCGTTTCCCCCCTCGACGAGATATTGATAAACACGTTCCTATTCTGATTCAGGATGTCATCGTCCCGAATCGCCAGCAACACGGAGACCAGAAAATGCCACAAGGACACGTCAAGTGGTTCAACAACGCCAAAGGCTACGGCTTCATCGTCCAGGACGAAGGGCCGGAAGTTTTTGTACATTATTCGGCCATTCAGAATGAGGGCTTCAAGGCCCTTGCCGAAGGCGATGTCGTATCCTTCGAGATCGCCGACAGCGATAAAGGTCCGCAGGCGACCAATGTCAGCAAAGTAGAAGACTGAGCTCAGCGGCGACGGCACCTCCCTCACCGCCGCCGCCGCCCACAATTCGACTACAAGCGTTATTGCCAGATCGGTTCCGGGCCTTCTCGGAACTCGCAACTCCCCCTGCGCGTATGCCACGCTGAATTCCGGAGGACCATCATGCGGATTTTCATGTCAGCGATCTCATTATGCGCAGCTACCCTGGCCGCCCTGCCAGCCGGCGCCGGCATCAAGGCAACGACGAGTAGCACCGACAGCCGGATAGACGACGAGCCGGTGATCTCCGCGCTGGAACTCGACGGGCGACGCCTGCGCATGGACGTGCAAAGCGCCGGCGGAGGACGCCCACCGATGACGATGCTCTTTGACGGCGACAAGGGCGTGTTGGTGATCGTCAACCACGAAGAGAAATCGATTACCCGGCTCGACCGCAACACCGGCGCCGCCATCCATGACCGAATGGCGGCGGCGCGCAAACAGATGCGCGAACAGCTCAAGCAGCTCCCCCCCGACCAACGCGCCATGGCGGAGAAAATGCTCGCCGCCCATCTCGGGGGCGCCGGCATGGGCGAGCCCACCGTGCGGCCCACGGCGGCACCGATCCAGGTGCGGAATACCGGACGCACGGACTCCGTCAGCGGCCGCGACTGCGTCATCTTCGAAATTATGCGCGAGGGCGGAAATGGCGCCGAGATCTGCGCAGCCAGCTGGGCCGCGACCGGAATCCGCGAGGACGATCTACGCGCATTGGAAGACCTCGGCGAATTCCAGACCCGGATGCTCGAGAAAGCCGGCGGCCAAAGCGTCCCCGCCATGCACCATCCCTTTGACCTCTTCCGCAAGGTCGAAGGAATCCCCCTGCGCACCCGTCAAAATGAAGACGACGGAAGCTGGCGCGAGACGATCTTCACATCCATCGAGAAAGCCGAGATTCCCGCAGCACGCTTTGAGCCGCCCACCGGCTACAAGGAACGCCCGCTCCTCGCCCCAGGGCCCTGATCCACAAAGGTGCGGGAAGAGTCAGGCGGCAGCCGGCGCGCGCCGCAGAGTGCGGATCAGCAAACTCAGCCAAGGACCTTGGCGCGCAGCGTCCCAAGGTCGGCGGCCTCGATACAGACCCGCGCGAAGCGACCCGCCGGCACTTCCCGATCGAGCACCACGCGCGAGAAATCCGGCGTGAGGCCACGCCCATCGGCTTCGACAAGCACCTCTTCCAAGCTGCCTACCTTGGCCTCGAGATGACGCTGCAAAGCGGCTTCGCCGGCCGCGCGCAGAAGTGCGGCGCGCTCCTTGCGGACCTTCTTGGCGACGGCCGGGATACGCGCCGCCGGCGTGCCCGGGCGCTCGGAGTAGGGAAAGACGTGCAAATGAACCAGCCCCGCCTCGTCGATCAGGTCCAGGGAGTTACGGAACATCGCGTCGGATTCGGTGGGAAAGCCGGCGATCAGATCGGCCCCAATGGCGGCATCGGGACGCAGCGCGCGCAGACGCGTGGCCGTCGCGATGGCCTGGTCGCGGGTATGGCGGCGCTTCATCCGTTTGAGAATCAGATCATCTCCGGCTTGCACGGAGAGGTGAAAATGCGGCATCAGCCGCTCCTCTTCTGCCACTGCCGTCCAGAGTTCTTCATCCAGCTCAACCGGGTCGACCGAGGAGATACGCAACCGCCGCAACTCGGGGACCTCATGCAATACCCGCCGCACCAAAGATCCCAGGGTGACTCCCGCTCCGATATCCGGCCCGTAGGATGTGAGATCGACGCCACAGAAGACCACCTCGGCGATTCCCGACTCGACCAACGCACGGACCTGCTGCACGACCTCGACCACCGGCACCGAGCGCGCCGGACCGCGTGCGAAGGGAATGATGCAAAAGGTACAGCGATGGTCGCAACCGTTTTGCACCTGCAAAAAAGCGCGGGTCCGGCTTGCGAAGGCGGCGAGCAGGTGGCCGGCCGTCTCGCGCACCTGCTGGATATCCGCCACCGCAACACGCGGCGCGTCAGGCCGGGCGACCCAGCTGACCGGGTCCATCTTCTCGGCGTTACCGAGCACCCGGCTCACCTCGGGCATGGCCGCGAATTTCTCTGCCGCCAATTGCGCGCCGCAGCCCGTGACGACGATCTCAGCATCCGGCCGCTCGCGGCGGACGCGGCGGATCGCCTGGCGAACCTGACGCTCGGCCGCGGCCGTGACCGCGCAACTATTGACGATCACAAGATTGGACGCGCCGGCGGCCTCGGCATCACGCGCCATCACCTCACTCTCGAACACATTGAGGCGGCACCCGAAGGTCAGCACCTTGATCTCTCCCGTGGCCACGCTCCAGTCTCGGCTTCGGCAACGCGCTTGTCCAGCCTGCCCGGCCGCCGCACACCGCAACTCCCGCCCTATGGCGACTGCCGTCTGAACCCCATAGGGTTCCGGCATGGCGCCACCGCATACGTCCGAATCCGTCATTGAGGTTCGCAATGTGACCAAGCGCTTTGGTGACAAGATCGTGATCAACGGGGTGGATCTCGACGTGCCGCGCGGCGGCTGCTTCGGCCTGCTCGGCCCCAATGGTGCCGGCAAGACGACGATGCTGCGGATGATCTACGGCGTCACCGAACCAAGCGCGGGATCGATCTCGGTTTTCGGAATCAATATCGCCGAGGATGCCCGCTCCGTTCGGCAACGCCTGGGTGTGACCTTGCAGGAAAATGCCCTGGTCGAGCCTCTCTCGCCCGAGGAAAATCTCCGGATCTTCGGTCGCTACCACCGACTCTCCGGCGCGGCGCTGGAGACACGTGTCGACGAGATGATGGACTTCCTCGACCTGCGTTCGCATGCCGGCATGCCGGTCAAGGCGCTCTCGGGCGGCTACCAGCGCCGACTCGCGATCGCGATGTCTCTGATGAACAAACCCGAATTGCTGATCCTCGACGAACCCACCACCGGCCTCGACCCGGCCATCCGTCAAGCGCTTTGGGAGAAGATCCGAGAACTACAGCGCGGCGGCACAACCGTTCTGCTGACCACACATTATATGGACGAGGCCGAGCGGCTTTGTGAGCAGGTCGCCGTCTTTGCGGACGGAAAAATCGAGACCATCGGAGCGCCGCGCGATCTGATCGAAAAACACCTGGCGCGCGAAACTCTGGAAGTGGATTGTGACGCCAGCCGCGAAAACGAGATCTTTCCACAAGAGCTCGCCCCCCTGCGCACACGCTCCGGGCGACGCCTGATGCTCTATACCGAGAACGCCTCGGACCTCCTTGCACGCGCGCATGCCGGACTCGCAGACAACGCCCGCCCCACCGTACGACCGACCAATCTCGAAGATGTCTTCCTCTCGATCACCGGCACCAATATCGAGGAGGGGGCATGAGAGTTTCGCCGACCTATGCCGTGGCCGTCTGGCAGCGCAATCTGGCGATGTACGCTCGCACCTGGAAGCTCAACCTGCTGCCCAATTTTTTCGAGCCGGTCTTCTACCTCGCCGCGATCGGCATCGGTGTGGGTGCCTATATTTCGGAAATGCGTGGCATGTCCTACGCCGAATTCCTCGCACCGGGCCTGGTCTGCGTGGCGGCGATGAACGGGGCCTCCTACGAGGTCACCTATAATATCTATGTGCGCCTGGTCTTCGACAAGGTCTACGACGCCATGATGACCTCACCGATCACAGCCGAAGATATTCTCGCCGGCGAGCTTCTCTGGGCCATGACACGCTCGTGCCTCTACGGCGGCATCTTCTTCGTCGTCATCACGGCCTTCGGCTTGGCCCCGATGCCCGGCTCCTTGCTCGCCCTTGGCGTCATCCCGCTGGCGGGGCTCCTCTTCGCCGCGATCGGCGTCTCGTTTACGCTCCGCGTCCCCAGCATGGACCTCTTCAGCTTCTACTTCACACTCTTCCTGACACCGCTCTTCCTCTTCTCGGACGTCTTCTTTCCGATCGAGGAACGCCTGACGGGCGTCTGGCTCGTCTTCGCCGAGCTACTCCCCCTGCTCCACCCCGTGCGCCTGGCGCGCGATGCCTTCCACGGAACTCTGGGCTGGGTCGCGCTCTGGGACCTGGCTTATATCCTGGGAGTATCTGCCGTATTGCTGCGTTGGTCAGCCGGCGCCGTACGCGAGCGGCTGACCAGCTGAGCCGGGGCCGCGCGCGCGCATTGTAGCAGCCGCACAAACGGCCAGGCGCAAGCGCTCAATGGGCGGTATGCAGCGATTCGTAGCAGCCGTCGGCAAGGTCGCCGAAGATATCGGGAACATCGGGATGGCGCACCGGGTCGCCGGTCTCATCGAGCAGCAGATTCTGCTCAGAAACGTAGGCGGTATAATACGTTTTATCATTCTCGGCGAGAAGGTGATAATAGGGCTGGTCCTTGGCCGGACGCATATTCTCCGGAATGGCGAGCCACCATTCTTCGCTATGCTCGAAGGTCGGATCGACATCAAAGATCACCCCACGGAAGGAGAGAAAGCGGTGTTGTACCACCTGCCCGATCGAGAATTTCGCGTCGCGATTCACCACCCCTCCAACATAAGGACCAGAGCCCCGCGCTTCAACGCACGAGATCCGAGTCTGTCAGTTTTTACGGTGGGCTTGTTCGTAGACCAGCCGGCGGGAGAGTCCGAGTTCTTCGGCCACGACGCGGGCGGCGCGTGAGGCGCTTTCCCCCGCCGCGAGCCGCTCGTCCAGACGACGGCCCGCCTCGAGGAGCTGGTCTTGCGGCGAGACTTCAGACTCGGCGCGACCAATCGCAAGAACGATCTCGCCACGCAGATTCTCACGTGCACCGATCTCAGCCGAAAGCGAAACCAGGTCGCCGCGCAGAATTTCTTCATACTTCTTGGTCAATTCGCGCCCGACCACTGCCGGCCGCGGGCCGAGGAGATCCGCCAACTCGCGCAGCGCGGCCGGCAGACGCCGCGCTGTCTCGAAGACGAGAATCGTCTCCGTGCGGCTCCGCATCGCCTCGATGGCGTCGCGCCGCGCACCGGCTTTGGCCGGCAGAAATCCGAGAAAACAAAATCGATCCGTCGCCAGACCACTCGCCGCGAGTAACGCCAGCGGCGCCGACGCACCCGGAATGGGCACCACCAAGAGTCCAGCCGCGGCCGCCGCCTTGACCAAGCGGTAGCCCGGGTCGGCAACCAATGGTGTGCCCGCGTCGCTGACCAAGGCGATCGAGGCCCCGTCGCGAACCCGCTCGAGCAACTCCGGGGTACGCTGCGCCTCGGTTGCGTCATGGTAGGAAATCATCCGTGTGCGCAGACCCAGATGGTCCAACAGAATCCGTGTGCGACGCGTATCTTCGGCCGCGATCCAATCGACCTCACCCAGAATGCGGGCGGCACGCAACGTGATATCCTCGAGATTCCCGATCGGCGTCGAGACGATATAGATCGTCCCTGCGTCGGGCATTACAGACCCCAGTCGCGGGCGTAGCGGAAGTCGCGGTCTATCGTGCGCGCCGAGACTTTGGCAATGACGGGAAGCCGGCGCTTGAATTGCGAGCGCTGCACGCGGCCTCCGACCGTCTCGATGAAATCGGCGGCGAAGCCGGCCTCCAGCAATGCTTCGCGACTATAGCGCAAATCGACCATCGCATAGAGCAATCTATCGACCTCGGGGTAGGAGAAGCCGAGATCGTCCTCGTCGGTTTGCCCCGGCGTGAGGTCGGCCGAGGGCGCCTTATCGATGATCGAGGCGGGTACACCGAGCGCGCGGGAGAGATCCCAGACCTGCGTTTTGTAGAGATCGCCAATCGGGTTCACGGCCGAGGCCATATCGCCGTAGAGCGTGCCGTAGCCGAGTAGAAGCTCGGTCTTATTGCTCGTACCCAGCACCAGACCACCGACACGGGCCGAATGGTCATAGAGAATCGTCATACGCTCGCGTGCCATTTTATTGCCGCGACGCAGCGCATTCGCATCGGGGAAATTTGCGAAATACGCGTCGACCTGCTCGGAGATATCGCTTGTCATTGTCTCGATGCCGGTCGCCGCGGCCAATTCGGCGGCGTGCTCGAGGCTCTCTTTGCTGGAGAGCCGGTAGGGCATCAGGATACCGAGGACGTTGGTTGGGCCCAACGCGCGCGCGGCCAATGCGGCCGACAGGGCCGAATCGACGCCGCCGGAGAGACCCACCACGACCTTGGTCGTGCCCGTCTTGCCGACCTCCTCGGAGAGGAAGCGGACCAGAAGCTTCTCCAACAAGCCCGCGTTCAGCGGCAGGTCGGGGACTGCCAGATTTGCGTCGGAGGTAGCGTTCCCGGCCACGCTCATCGCCTTTCCCGTCGAATCCGCTCCAATTCGCGGGCTGTCAGATCAAGGTCTTCGTCGCGGAGCACTGGTGCGGCGATCCGCCGGCGGCGAGCAGCTGCCAGGTCGATCTCGGTACAGACCAACGCCGGTTCGTAATAAGGCGCTTTGACCAGCACCCCACCGTCGGGGCCGACCACTTCCGAGCCTCCCCAGAAACCGACACCGTCTTCGAAACCGACGCGGTTCGCGTAGAAGATGAAGAGCCCGTAGACCTGCGCGGTGGCGCGGTTGAAGAGCTCCCAGGTCCGCGCGTTTTCATCCTGCTCGCCCTCGCCGCCGATGCCACTGGCCGGACTCGACGACGGACAAACGATCGCCAGGGCGCCGTCGAGTGCGGCAATATAGCTCGTCGAGGGGTGCCAGAAATCCTCACAGACCAGCGTCGCAACGCGGGCCAAGCCGGTATCATGCGCCATTATCCGGCCACCACGCGCGAAATACCGGTTCTCATCAAACATGCCGTAGGTCGGCAGGTAGACTTTGCGATGCACGTGGCGGATCTCGCCATCCTCGAACCAGATGGCACTATTGTAGAAGTGGAAATCCGGTGACTCTTCGACCATGCCCGCCACCAGAGCCGTCTTCTTGGACAACTCCTTGAGCCTGGCGACCACCTTGGAGTCGAGTCGCGCCGCCACCGTCGGGACATCGTCCTTGAGATGGTAGCCCGTGAGACTCAACTCGGGAAAGACGACGAGATCGGCACCTTGCCCTGCGGCGTCGGTAACCACCTCGGCGTAGTTCTCCAGGTTCGCCTCAAGGTCGGCGAGCTTCGGACTCGTCTGCGCCAATGCCAGCGTGAAGCGATCAGCCATGGCGAAACGCTACCACACGGATTTCCGGCTCTCGACGCGACGGGGACCGGCGGATTCAGCCGATGAAGAAGCGCGCCGAGCGGTCGGCGAAGTCGATCAGCGGCGTCCAATAGACACCGAGGACCAAGGTAGCGATCGTCAACACGCCAAGAAGCACGCCATTATGCAGGTCGAGCGAGATATGCCCCTCGCCGCCTGTGGGCTCGTCCAAGAACATCGTGCGCACGATTCTCACATAATAGAAGAGCGAGAGGACGCTATTGGCCACGCCCACCATGGCGAGGAAGTAGAATTCCTGTTGGATCACGGCGGCGAAGAGATAGAATTTTCCGACGAAGCCGGCAAAAGGCGGCAGACCCGTGAGCGAGAACAGGAATACGGCCATCGCCAGCGCCGGTATGGCGCCGCCGCGCCAGGCGAGTCCGCGGAAGCTATCGAGGTCATCTCGGCCCGTCTGGTTGGCGACAATCATGACGACGAGGAAGGCGCCCAGGTTCATCAGATAATAGACCGCCAGATAGAAGAGCATGGCGCGCAGGCCGTCGCCGGTCAGCACGACCAGGCCCATCATCAAATAGCCGGCATGAGCAACACTGGAATAGGCGAGTAGCCGCTTGACGCTGCCTGTCTGATTCAACGCAGCGAGATTGCCGAAGGTCATGGTCGCAATCGAGATGGCGAGCAGGACATAATGCCAGTCCATGCCACCAATCAACTCGTAGGCACCACCGCCGACCGGAGTCGCCACGGCCGTATAATAGAAGCGGATCATCAAGGCGAAGCCGGCCGCCTTGGAACCGACCGCGAGGAAGGTTGTCACGGGAATCGGCGCACCCTGATAGACGTCGGGCGTCCACATATGGAAGGGGAAGGCCGAGACCTTGTAGCCGAAACCCACAGTGGTGAGCAGCAGTGCGATGAAGAGCGGCAAAGAAGCGCCCTCGCCGGCCGCCAAGGTGTTGCGGATGGTGGCGAAATCGAGGCTGCCCGTGAGGCCGTAGATCCAACTGAGGCCGTAGATCATCATGCCGGAGGAGACGCCGCCGTAGATCAGATATTTGAGAGAGGCTTCGGTAGCGCGCCGGTTATTGCGCGCGTAGCCGGCGAGCACATAGGAACTCAGGCTGACGAACTCCAGCGCCAAATAGCCCATCAGCAAATTGGTGGCCGTCGCCATCAAGAGCGTGCCGAGCGTCGCGGAGACCAGGATCGCGTAATACTCGCCCTGGTTCACTTTGCGAATCTCTTCGGAGCCCAGCGACATCCAGACCGCAGCGAAGCCCGAGAGAGCCAGCAGGATCCGGAAGAAATAACCGAACTCGTCGAGCGCGATCTGCCTATTGAAGAGCGTCCCGCTTACATCGCTGCCGCCCAGCGCAAGCATGGCCACAACAATCGCCAACGCGACCAGCGCCAGGTTCCCGACGATTTCCTTCTTCGCGACGCAAAGGTCTGCGATGAAGAGCGCGATCACCGAGAAGCCAAGAAAGAGTTCCGGCCCGCTGTATGCGAGGCTCGCGATATTTCCGAGGTCCGCCATGAAAGAAATCCGTCTGCTGGAAGCCTATTGCCCTTAGGGGTGAACGCTGGAGACTACTGCGGCACCGTTTTTCGCGGCCAGCAGCACATTATTCAGATTGTTCAGCGATACGTCTATGAGGTCGAGCACCGGCGCCGGGTAGACGCCGAGGAGAAGAACGAGAATCGCCAGAGGAACCAGCGTCGCGATCTCACGCCCATTGATATCGGGCAGGTTGAGATATTTCTCGTTGACTGGGCCGAGGAAGATGCGCTGGAATGCCCAGAGCATGTACCCGGCCGTGAGCACCACGGCGCTGGCCGCAATGATCGTGGTGCCCGGATAATTCTGCCAACCGCCGATCAGGACCAACACCTCTGAGATGAAGGCCGAGAGACCCGGCAGGCCCATCGCGGCGAAGAAGGCGAAGGCCGTCCAGCCGGTATAGAAAGGCATGATCTGCGCGATGCCGCCGAAGCCCTTGATCTCACGATGGTGCGCGCGATCGTAGATCACGCCGACCAGCAAGAAGAGCATCGCGGTGACCGTGCCGTGGTTGAACATCTGCAAGACCGCACCGTCGATGCCTTGGCGCGTAAGAGTCGCCATGCCGAACATCACGTAGCCCATATGACTGATCGAGGAGTACGCGATCAGCTTTTTGAGGTCGGTCTGCGCCATCGCACAAAGTGCACCGTAGATGATATTCCACGCGCCCAACGCGACCAGCGCGTAGAAGGCGAAATCGATTGTGGCCTCGGGGAACATCGGGAAGTTGAAGCGCAGGATGCCGTAGGTGCCCATCTTCAGCAGCACACCGGCCAGAATGACCGAAACCGCGGTGGGTGCCTCGACATGCGCGTCGGGCAACCAGGTATGGAAGGGGAAGGCCGGAATCTTGATGGCGAAGCCGATGAAAAGACCGATCCAGACGATGCGTTGGAACTCGATCGAATAAATCGGTGCCCGCTCGGCCAGCACCAGCATATCGAAGGTATGCGGCTCGGCGTAGAAATAAAGCGCCAGCATCGCGACCATCATCAGAACCGATCCGACCATGGTGTAGATGAAGAATTTGATCGCAGCGTATTCGCGCCGCGGGCCGCCCCAGATGCCGATCAGGAAGTACATCGGCAGGAGCATGACTTCCCAGAAAACGAAGAAGAGGAAGAAATCGAGCGAGCAGAAGACGCCCATCATGGCCGTGTCGAGCAGCAGGAAGAGCGCGAAATAGGCCTTCGTGGCCTTCTCTATATTCCACGACGCCAGCAGGCAGATCGGGCAGAGCAGCGCCGAGAGCAGCACCATGGTGATCGAGATGCCGTCGAGCCCGACGAAATACTGGATATTGAACGAGGGAATCCAGTCCATGCGCTGCATGAATTGCATATCCGCCGTTGTGCGGTCGAACTCACAGAAGAGCCCGATTGCCAGGAGCAAAGGCGGCACGGTGGCGGCAAGCGCAAGTGGCTTGACGAACCTCTCGAGCGACTTTGGCAGGCAAAGCACAGCAAAGGCGCCGATGAGCGGCGTGAAAATAATCCAAGTCAGAACGTTCTCTGGCATCTTCCTTTTCCCGACTAGATGAGGCGGGCGAACATGACGACGACTACGCCGATCACGATCGCGTAAAGGTACGAATAGATATGGCCCGTCTGTACCGAGCGCGCCCGCGCGCCGATCCAGAGCGTGACGGCACCAACGCCGTTCACCGCACCATCCACGATGTATTTGTCGAAGGCCCCTTCCAGAACCGCAGCCTGCCGGACGACCCAGGCGGCTCCGTTGACGAGCCCGTCAACCACAACGCGATCGAAGACCGCGAGGATTCCTGCAACCACGAGCGTACCGCGAATGACGGTCGCCTCGTAGATTTCATCGATATAATACTTATTGAAGATCACCCGATGCGGGACGCCGGCCAACATGCCGCTGAAACGCTCCGGTGCGATCGATTTCTTGAAGTACATCAGCCAAGCTAGGAAAATCCCGAACAAGGCAACCGCCACCGAAAGACCCATCAGGATATACTCGAAGGGGTCGTGCTCGACGTGGGCTACGACATTCTTGACGTCCTGCACCAATTCGCCCGCCAGGCCGTGCCCGCCGACAGCGGCGATGGCATGGCCGCCATGGCCTGCTCCTGCATCGAGCACCGGCGCAAGCCAGGTCGAGAAGGCATGATGGCCGCCGAGCGCGCCGGGAATATTCAGGAAACCCGTGAGCAAAGCGCCGCATGCGAGAATCAGCAGCGGCACGGTCATCCAGGGACTCGACTCCTTGGGAATATGCGCCCCGTGGTGGCCCTGCTCGTGCTCCTCGCCGTGCTCATCGGCGGCCTCTTCGGTCTGGTGCTGGCCACCGCGGTACTCGCCAAAGAAGACCATGAAGATCTGGCGGAACATATAGAAGGCCGTGAAGCCGGCCGCGAGACTGCCCAGCGCCCAGAAGATCGGTGAGCCATGCGGACTCGACCATGCCTTCCAGAGAATTTCGTCCTTGGAGAAGAAGCCCGCAAAAGGTGGAATGCCCGAAAGCGCCAATGTCGAGACCATGAAGGTCCAGAAGGTCACCGGCATATACTTCCGCAGGCCGCCCATATTGCGCATATCCTGCTCGTGGTGCAGGGCGTGAATGATGCTGCCGGCGCCAAGGAAGAGGCATGCCTTGAAGAAGGCATGCGTGAAGAGATGAAAGATTCCCGCGTCATACGCGCCCACGCCCATGGCGATGAACATGAAGCCGAGTTGGGAGACCGTCGAGTAGGCCAGGACCTTCTTGATATCCCATTGCGCGACACCGATGGTCGCAGCAAAAAGCGCGGTCGCCGTGCCGATCGAGGCGATCACCATGAGCGTATCGGGCGCCATATCGAAGAGGAAGTTCAGCCGCGCGATCATATAGACCCCGGCGGTGACCATGGTAGCGGCGTGGATCAAAGCCGATACCGGCGTCGGGCCGGCCATGGCATCGGGCAGCCAGACGAAGAGCGGGATCTGGGCGGATTTTCCGGTCGCGCCGATAAAGAGCATCAGTGTGATGAAGGTCGCGGCACCGAAGCCGAAGATCGTCTCGCCATCGAGGTGATGGACGACGCCCTGCAACTCACGGAAGACCAGTGTGCCCTGCCCGTGCGCGTCGAGGATCCAGAAGAGCCCGAACATGCCGAGAATGAAGCCGAAGTCACCAATACGGTTGGTGACAAATGCCTTCATGGCGGCCGAAGCGTTGGCGGTTTCCTTGTGCCAGAAACCGATCAGCGCATACGAGCAGAGACCGACACCTTCCCAACCGACAAAAAGAGTCAGCAGGCTATCGCCCAGAATCAGCGTCAGCATCGCCCCCATGAAGAGGTTGAGATAGGCGAAGAAGCGCCAGAGGCTGGGCTCGTCGTCCATATAGCCCCAGGAGAAGAAGTGGATCAGGCCACCGATACCGGTGACCACAAGCAGCATCACCGAGGAGAGCGGGTCAACCCACCACGAGAAGTTCACCTTCAAGGAACCAACGTGGATCCACCGCGACATATCGTCGAGGAGGAAGCGCTGGTCCGGCGGAAGGCCGAGCAGCTGAACAAAGGCGTAGACGGCCAGCAGGAAGCTGATGACCACCGGTACGCACGCAAGAAAGCCTACCGCCGGGCGGCCAAAATGCTTCTGAATATGGAAGCCGAAAAGCCCGTTGATCGCCGCCCCGATGAGAGGGACGAGGATGATCCAGCGGAGGTAATCGACTTCAATCGGATGTGACACGACCTCGACCTCTCCCTTATCCGCGCAGCGAGTCTGTCGCTTCGAGGTCGATGGTCTCGAACTTCCGGAAGATTCCCAGAACGATAGCGAGACCGATCGCCGCCTCGGCCGCCGCCAGCATGATGACGAAGATCGAGAAGATCTGGCCATCGATGGCGTTGCCGTTGAAGCGTGCAAAAGCGATGAAATTGATGTTCGCCGCGTTCAGAATCAGTTCGATGCCCATAAGGACGCCGATCGCATTCCGTCGCGTGAGAACGGTGAACAACCCGCAGAGAAAAACCACCAAGCTCGTGAAGAGGAAGTGGTGCAGGCCGATATCCAGCAGGAAGGCAGGTAGCTGCATCAGTCTCGCAGCTCCTTGCGTGAGAGCACGATGGCTCCGATGAGTGCGGTCAGCAGCACGATGGACGCAACCTCAAAAGGCAGCAGATAGCCGCCGAGAAAGGCCTCGCCAATCTTGTACGTGGTCGGCTCGGGCGGTAGCAGCGCCACTTGCTGCCACGGCGCCGCCAGCAGGGCCATGCCCATGCCCATGCCACTGAGCAGAACCAACGCGCCCGCCGGCAATCGGCCCACCGAGCGGTTCGAGACTTTCACGTCCGAGATCTGGTGGGTCAGCATGATGGCGAAAAGCATCAGCACCAAGATGCCGCCCACGTAGACGAGCACTTGGACAACAGCCAGGAAATCGGCCGCGAGAAAGGCGTAGAGCCCCGCCGCACCAAGGAGTGTCCCCATCAGAGCAAAGGCCGAATAGACGACATTCTGTGAGAGGGCGACACCCAATGCACAAATGATCGTCAAGCCGGCGACGAAATAAAATAGCGCCGCGTAGATCAACTCAAGATCTCCAGCTCAAAGCGAAAAACGGTTTTCAAAAATCCCCCCAAACCGTTTCTCTAGCCGTCCTCGGGGCTAGCAAATTCATCGAGATACCTCAATCCGCGCTTGAGAATCGGCGCGACAACCGGGTCCGTTTCAGGCTCTTTCGAAACCTTATAGGCCACGACCGGCGCCTTTACGTAGCGGCGGATCAGGCTCTCGAGCGAGTAATCGGCGCCCTCGAACTCAGGCGTATGATGAATCGAGCCGGTCGGACAAGGCTCCGAGCAGAGGCCGCAATACATGCATTTCGCCATATCGATATCGAAACGCGACAGGACCATCTCGCGCGTTTCTTTGTTCTTCGTAGCCTCGATGACAATGCAATCGATCGGGCATGCGCGCTCGCAGGCGAGACAGCCCGTGCAGATCTCCAGGTCCACATCCAGGATTCCGCGGTAGCGGAAAGGCAGTTGGTCCTGCACCGGGATATCCATGCGATCGGGGTATTGGATCGTGAACGGCTTGCGCACGAAATGCGACGCCGTGATCGACAGACCCTCAAAGATCGTCTTGACTGCTTCGCTGATATTTCCGAAATAACCGGCCATGGATATCCTAAATGATCGGGCTGATGTGCAACTCGGGACGTGCACGGCGGAGATGGAAAGCGACTCGCGACAAGAAATAAACACCGATTCCGCAGCCAAACGCGAAGAGGGCGTAGCGCGCGATCGGCAGGCCTTCGGGGAAAGCCACCAACCAGAGCATCGAGCCGAGGAGGTTCACGAAACTGATGGGCACCAGATACTTCCAGCAAAGCGACATCAATTGGTCGACGCGAACACGCGGCAGCGTGGCGCGGACCCACATCGAGAGGAAGACCAGGAAATAGGTTTTGAGGAAGAAGGCAGCCAGTTGCCCCACCGTGAGAAGGAGAGCGTTGTCCGTGAAGTGGGGTATCTGCCATCCGCCCAGGAAGAGCGTCGCGCAAAGAGCCCCGATTACATAGAGGTTGCCCCACTCGACCAGGAAGAAGAGCAGGCTGCGCAGGCCGCTATATTCGGTGAAAGCGCCGGCGACGATCTCGGATTCTGCCTCGGGTAGATCAAATGGCGTCCGATTGCCTTCAGCGAGCAGCGAAACGTAGAAGACGAAGAACCCGACGAAGAGGAAGGGGTTCGAGAAAACGAACCAATTCCACGGCGCCCAGCCCTGCGCGGCGATGATGCCCTGCATGCTGAGTGTGCCGGTGAAGATCACGACCGTGATGATCGTGATGCCAGCGGGAATTTCGTAGCTGATGATCTGCGCCGCCGAGCGGATACCGCCAAGCAGCGACCATTTATTATTCGACGACCAGCCCGCCATCAGGATGCCGACGACGACCAAAGCCGTCACGGCCGTGATGTAGAGCACGCCGACGTTCAGGTCGGCGACGATCAGGCCCGCCGAGAAGGGCAGCGCCGCAAATGCAGCAAAGAAGCCCGACATCGCGAGGTAAGGAGCGGCTTTGAAGAGAGGACGATCCGCGGCAAGCGGAATGATATCCTCTTTCATGATGTTCTTGATGCCGTCGGCGAGCCATTGCAGGACGCCCTGCGGGCCGACGCGGTTCGGACCAACGCGCGATTGGATGCGCGCCCAGACGCGACGCTCCGCCCAGCTGAAGATCCCGGCGTTGAGCATGATGAAATTCAACACCAGAAATGCGAATACACCGATGACGATCGCGTAGCCGGCTTCGGTCGAGAACCCCGTCAGCATGCCCCCGTTCAGCAGACTGTCAGCGAATTCCTGCATTCTCCCCTACCCTGATGAATCGCGCGGCCGGCGGCCTAGCGATCCACCTCCGGTGCAACGATATCGAAGGTTGCGATGACCGCGATGAGATCGGCGATCATCAGCCCCTTGGAGACTTCTTCAAAAATCGACATTGCCGAAAATGAACCCGTGCGGATATGCGTCCGCGCCGGGAAGGCCGTGCCGTCGCTGACGACAAACCAGCCCATATCACCGCGCGAGCCTTCGACCCGCGAATAGACCTGGCCGGCAGGCGGCTTGAAGGTACGCGGCACCTTGGCGACGACCGGCCCCTCGGGCATGCCGTCGAGCGCCTGGCGTACAATGCGGCAGCTCTCTTTCATTTCTTCCATGCGGACGAAGTAGCGGTCCCAGCAATCGCCGAGCTGCCCCTTGCGGCCGGTGCCGATGGGAATGTCGAAATCGAAATCGGGGTAGGCCGAATACGGATCGTCTTTACGGACATCGTATTTCACACCCGAACCGCGCAAATTCGGACCGACCAGGTTGTAGGCAATCGCGTCCTTGGCCGAGATCGGCGCGACGTTGCGGAGTCGCTCGACGTAGATCTTGTTGAACGAGATCAGGTCGTTGTATTCGTCGATCAGCGGCTCAAAGGCGTCAATGAAGGCCATTACGCGCTTGGCGTAGCCGGGCGGAAGATCCCAGCAGACACCGCCGATGCGCATATAATTGAAGGTCAGCCGGGCCCCGCAGAGGTCCTCGAGCAGGTCGTTGATCTTCTCGCGCTCGCGCAGGCCGTGCGTGAAGGGCGTGATCGCGCCGATATCCATCGCGGTGGCACCCACCGAGAGAAGGTGGCTGGCGATGCGGCCGAGCTCACATGCGATGACACGGCAATATTCGCCGCGGCGCGGAACTTCGATACCGCCGAGCTTCTCGCAGGCCATCGCCCAGCCCTGGTTGCATTGCATCGCGGAGACGTAATCTACCCGGTCGGTATACGGCATGAAGCCGTGGTAGCCGACCTTCTCGGAGATCTTCTCGATCGAGCGATGCAGGTAGCCGATATCCGGGATGGCGCGGCGCATGATTTCGCCGTCGGCCTTCACGATAAAACGCAGCACACCGTGCGTGGACGGATGCTGCGGACCCATATTGAGGGTCATTTCCTCGGTTTCGAGCCCCGCGGGGGTCTCGCGCTCGAGTTGCAGGTCGATCGAAGGAAGACTCATAACTTCAGCAGGCTCTCTCGACGGGTCGAGATCCCGTGGTACTCGTCGGGTTCGACAAAATCCTTGCGCAGCGGGTGGCCGACCCAATCTTCGGGCATCAGGATGCGGCGCATATCGGGGTGGCCGAGAAAGCGAACGCCGAGCAGATCGAAACACTCGCGCTCGAGCCAATTCGCCGCCGGCCAGACCAGGCAAGCTGTTTGCAACACCGGGTCAAGACGCGGGGTGGTCGTGCGCAGCGTCAACTGATGGCGATGGGTGTAGGAAAAGAGGTGGTAATCGACTTCGATTTTCTCGTCCGCCGGCTGGTCGACGCCCGAGAGGTTCGACAGGCAGTCGAAATCGAGCGCCTCTTCCTCGCGCAAGAAGGCACAAACCTCAATGATGCGTGCGCCCTCGACATCGAGGATCGGCCAATCACGGCCTTCCGCAATTTCCTCGCCGATGGCGTGGCTGAATTTCCCGCGCAGAAGCGCGTGGATCTCAGTGACTTCCATTCAGGCGACCGCCTCGGATGCATCGGATTTCCGCACCAACCAGCGCTCCTGCTGGATCTTGTCCTGCAATTTGAGCAGGCCTTCGGTGAGGGCCTCGGGGCGCGGCGGGCAGCCGGGAATATAGACGTCGATCGGAATGACCTTATCGACTCCGTCACAAACCGAATAGGCAAGCTGGAAAAGCCCGCCGCAATTGGCGCAACTCCCCATAGAGACTGCGTATTTCGGGTCCGGCATCTGCTCGTAGAGCAGCTTGGTACGCAGCGCCATTTTCAGAGTCAGCGTGCCGGAGACGATCATCAGGTCCGAGGCACGCGGCGTGGCGCGCGGCACCATGCCGAAGCGGTCCAAATCCGAGCGTGGGCCGCCGGCCTGCATCATTTCAATGGCGCAGCAGGCGAGGCCGAAGAGCATGTACCAGACCGACGATTTGCGGGTCCAATTGAGGAGGTCGTCCACCTTGGTCGTGAGGACGGTTTCGGGAAGAGTATTGATCAAAGACATAATCGCTTATCCTT
Source organism: Deltaproteobacteria bacterium (assembly GCA_046583355.1). Lineage (GTDB taxonomy): Bacteria > Desulfobacterota > Binatia > UBA12015 > UBA12015 > UBA12015. Next base: position 11,520 of record JAYGCM010000031.1, on the reverse strand, counting down.
GCGTCGGCGCATCGGTATCGCTGACGCGCGTCAGCCACTCGAGATCCCCTTTGACCCAGACATAGACCAGGCCGAGAAAGAGGATGCTGATGAAAACGAAGAGTTCGGTGAAGACGAGCATTCCCTGCCCGGCCTCCACGAAACTACGAAAGGCCGTCGCGACCGGGAAGACGAAGGCAACTTCCACATCGAAAACCACGAAGATCAGGGCAATCAGGTAGAAGCGGATGTTGAAGTTGATCCACGCGCTACCAGTTGGCGGCTCGCCACACTCATAGGTGCTGAGTTTCTGGCGTTCGGGGTTCGACGGGCGCAAAACCCAGCCGAGCCCGAGCATGAGGGCGGCGGTGCCTGCTCCGAGTAGAAGCAGCACGAGAACATTGGCAAAATCGAAGTTCACAAACGGTCCCTCTCCCCAGGCGATGATTTAGCTATCAATTGCCTTGCCGTCGAGTCAATCAAGCTGCCATGCCCCTTCCATGAGGTCGGCTAATATCGGACATCTCAGCTTTTCTCCCCGCGGCCGAGCCGGCCACGGTGCTCCCGAGCCAACGGCAGAACCACGGTCTGACCCGTGACGTCGTTCGGCGCCACGTAGAGTTCGGTGCCGTAGACCTCACATAGGTCGTCATAGCGAAGAACGTCGCCCGGCGCTCCTTCCGCATGGCATTTGCCCTCGGAAAGAAGAAGCAGCCGGTCGCAATACATGGCAGCCAGGTTGAGATCGTGCAGGACGATCCCCAAAGCCACCCCCTCCTCGCGGCAGAGGTCCCGCACCAGATCGAGAAGAATGACCGTATGGCGCAGATCGAGAAAGCTGGTCGGCTCATCCAATAAAAGGACGCGCGGCTCCTGCGCGAAGGCACGGGCCAGCACGACCCGCTGCCGCTCACCACCGGAGAGCTCGGCCACCGGACGTCCGGCCAGGCCCGCCAGGTCCATGCGCTGCATCGCGCGCTCGGCGATCGCGAAATCCGCCGCCCCTTCCCAGCCGAAGCGGCCGGTATGCGGCGTGCGGCCGAGCAGCACGAGTTCGCGCACCGAAAGCGGAAACGAGAGGCGGGTCTCCTGGGGCACCAGCGCAATCCGGCGCGCGCGCTCGCGCCGCCCGAGGTCCGCAAGCGGTCGTCCGTCGAGCAACACCGTGCCGGTATCCGGCTGAAGCACACCGGCCAGCGCCCGGACCAGCGTCGACTTGCCCGAACCATTCGGCCCGATGATGCCGAGCAACTCGCCAGGAAGCAGCGCACACGAAACCCCATCGATCGCCCGCCGCGCTCCGTAGAGCACGGAAATCTCCTGTGCTTCGAGCTTCAAGCCTGTGCCTCCGCCTCGGCCCGGGCGCTGCGGTGCAGCAGGAAAAGAAAGAAAGGACCGCCGCACATAGCGGTCACCACACCCACGGGCAGCTCGGTTGCGCCGAGCAGCGAGCGCGCCACGGTATCGGCAAAGACCAGGAAGATCGCCCCGCCCCACATCGAACCCGGCAATACGAGACGCTGGTCATTGCCTACGATCAATCGAATTATATGAGGTACGATCAGGCCGACGAAGCCGATCATACCCGAGACCGGCACCGCACCGGCCACCAGAAGCGCCACGGCAGCAAAAACCATGCGATGCGCACGCGGCACATCCACCCCGAGCGCCGCGGCACCCTCTTCGCCGAGGCCGAGCGCATTGAGGTCGCGCGCACAAGCCGTGAGCAGCAAGAGCCCGCCGAGCAGCGTAAACGCGGCCACCAACGTCCAGGTCGGCCCGCGCGGCACGAGCGCGCCGATGACCCAGGAGAGAATGCCATGCGCCCGCGTAAAATCCGAAATCGAGTTGAGAAAGGTGATGACAGCAGCGGCAAACGCGTTGAAAACCACCCCCGTCAAGAGCAATGAATGCGGCGTGACGTGCCCGCCCGTGCGAGCCACCGTATGCACCAGAGCCGCCGTGCCCACCGCACCAGCAAAGGCCGCCGCCGGCACGATCGAGAGCGACAGGCCGCCAGCAAAGCCACCCGCGGCTGCCGCCGGAAGCAGAATCATCGCGGAGATGCCGGCCAAGGCCGCACCGCCCGAGATGCCGAGGAGATGCGGCCCGGCGAGCGGATTCTGCAACAAAGCCTGCAAGCCCGCACCGCCGAGGCCCAGCGCACCGCCGACCAGAGCCGCCAATACGACCCGCGGCAGACGCGCGCCGAGCAAAATCACATGGCCGGGGTCGTCGGCCGGCGCCAGCCAGGCGGCGATCGGATCGATCGAGACCGGACCGATCGCCAGCGCGCATAAGCCCGCCACCAGCAACGCCAATGCGCCGAGGAAGTGGAAGCGTCCGAGCCGGGCCGGCGTCAGACGAAGCTCGCGCGACTCAGCCATCATCGCCATGAACCAATCGCGCCATCTCACGGGCCGCCTCGCCCAGACGTGGTCCGGGACGCAATAACGCGTCGCCCCGCTGCGGCCGGATCCGGCCGTCGCGCACCGCTGGCACCGAACGATAGGCCGCCCACCAGTCGGCAAGCGAAGCAGCCGACTCCGAGCCCATCGCACCGTCAATAATCACTTCGGGCGACGCGGCGATGACCGTCTCCAGCGAGAGGCGCGGCCACGGTCCGAGCGCGGCGGCATGACCTTCTTCGTCGCCGGCAAAGCTGCCAAGCTTGCGAGCGACGTTCTCGCCGCCCGCAATCGTGATCAATTCGTCAAGGAAAAGCCCCTGCCCGACCGCGACCAGAGGGTCATGCCCGACCACGAAGAGAACGCGCCGCCGTTTTTTGCTCGCGACAGAAGCGGCCACCGCGGCCAACTCGCCCTGCAGGCGCACAATCAACGCGGCTGCCTCGGCCGGCTTACCGACCAACTCGCCGACGATCTCAATCGAGCGCCAGGCATCAGCCAGTGTATGCTCCGGGACGATCTCGATGCGCACACCCAGGCGCCGCAGCTCTTGAACCTTCTCGCGGTTCGCCGGCGTCTCGACGCCGATCACCACATCCGGCGTCAAAGAGAGGATCGTCTCGATACTCGGACGCAGATAATCGCCCGCGCGCGGCAACAGCTTGGCCGGCGCCGGGTAATCACAATGGCGCGAGACGGCGACCAAGCGGTCGCCGACGCCCAGCGCATACAGCGTCTCGGTGACCGAAGGCGCCAGTGAGATCACGCGCTGAGCTGCGGGCGCGGTCTCTGCGGCGTGCAGGCGCGCCGGAAAGGAGGCCGCCATGGCGCCGAAAAGGGCTACAATAACGGCGACCCAAGCCTGATGGCGGGCCAAACGGCCGTGCGGCCGAAGCGCTCGGAAAATCACCCCGAAAGCGGTAACAGAACAGGAAATGCGGAACGAACAGCTCCTTTCTCGGATGACGATAGCCCTCTGCCTTCTGGCGGCCGGCAGCGCGCAAGCCCGCGTCGCCGGCGGCATGGCGGAACCCTACGCAAGGGCCGAGCAGCCGGCGCCCACGGACATCGCTGCCATGCCCGGCCTCGATTGGCTCGACCAGCAGGCCGCCCGGTTGGACAAACATCTCGAGCCGACCCTCTTCCGCGTCCGCTCCGGGCTCTCCACCTCCTATATATGGAACGCGAACGTCCCCATGAGCGGCACCAACTCGCTACGCCCAGCCGCGAACAACACAAGCGATATCAGCGTTGAACTCTTCCAGGCCGAACTCGGCTGGAACCCGCAGCCAGCCGCCGGCGATTTCGGCGCCAATATCAAATTCGACGCCGGCCGCATCGCGCGCCAACTCAAAGCCGATTGGAACGGCAGCGGCGTGGTGCCGGACTCGGATTGGGAACCCAAAGACATCGAGATCCAGGAAGCCTGGGTCGCCTATACCGCGCCGCTCGGCCTCGGCCTGACCCTGCGCGTCGGCCGCCTGTCCACGCTGCTAGGCGCCGAGGTGCCAGAGCCCTGGCTGAACAAGAATTTCTCGCGCTCCTACCTCTATAATTATGCCGTGCCGCATACCCATACCGGCGGCTACGCGACCTACCAGCTCACCGAAATGATCGCGCTGACCGCAGGCGCCGTAGTCGGCTGGGATAATGTGCAAGACAATAACGCCACCCCGAGCGCGATCGGCCAGCTCGCCATCCAGCCCAATGAAAAGTTCCGCCTCTACGTGAGCGGCATCATCGGCCCCGAGCAGACCTGCGCACCCAAGCCCGGCGCCGGCGCGCCGCTCTACGGCGAAGGCTGCACATCCAACCAACGCGGCGTGATCGACGTCGTAATCGGCATGACGCCGCTCCCCGGCCTCGATCTTGTCCTGAACTACGATTACGGCAGCGAGTCCAAAGCGAGCCTGACCGAAATCGGCCAGCACGCCACCTGGTCAGGTTTCTCCGGCATCGCCAGCTACACCCACGGCCGCTGGCAAGGCGCCCTGCGCGGCGAATGGTTCCAGGACGCCGCGGCCACCCGCACCGGCACCGAGCAAACCCTCTGGGCCCTCACTGTGAATGCGAAAGTCATGCTCTCGGACCTCATCTACCTCCGCGCCGAATACCGCCACGACGAATCCGACCAAGCCGTCTTCGCCGCCAGCACACCCGGCGGCTACTACCGCGGCCAGGACACCATCGCCCTCGAGCTGGGCTACTCGCTGTAGGGGTCAACGGGACAACGCGACACCGAAGAGGTGTCCGTAAGGCGGCTCGAGCGGCGCGGCAGGCCCGACCGCTTCGCCAACTCGGCATGGGTCATCGGCCGTCGGTCGATCCATACCCTGGAGCCTTTTCCTGAAGTGCCGGGGGGACCAACTCCGCGGTCGGGCGTTGAAAGCGGGACGGGGCTTCATTACTTGCTCGGAGGATGTCTGCGGGTCAGTTGATGATCGTCACCGGGAAAGGTGGCGTCGGGAAGACGACGGTTGCGGCGGCGCTGGGGAGCGCGGCTGCGGCTGCGGGGCAGCGGGCGCTGCTCATTGAGCTGGCCTCGCCGGGGCGGCTGGCGGGCGTGCTTGGGGTCGATTCGCTTGACCATCGGCCGCGCGAGATCCGGCCCGGGCTCGATGCTTTGGCGTTGGACGAGCAGCGCTGCATCGAATCCTTCATCGATAGCGTGATGCCCTTGCGCGTGCTCTCGCGCCGCCTGCTGGGAAGCCGGACCTTTCAGGTGCTCTGTGCAGCCGTGCCAGGCATCCTTGAGGCCGCTTTGCTGACGCGGATCGTCGGCTATGCGGATGGACGCACGACCGGACAGCCGCGCTACGACCTGGTGGTTCTTGACGCACCGGCCAGCGGCCACTCCCTTCCCCTGCTGGCAGCACCGCGCACGCTCTCGGCGCTCGCCACCATCGGACCTTTGGGCGAGTCGCTGCGCCGCACGCAGCGCTGGCTGGCGGACCCCGATTGCACGCAGGCCGCTGTGGTGGCGATTCCGGAAGATTGGGCCGTCGCCGAAGGGATCGAGCTTTTCACTGCGCTACGCGACGAGCTTGGCTTGGCCCTGCTACCGCCCTTGCTGAACCAGGCATGGTCGCGGCGCTTCAGCCAAAGCGAGGAGCGTGCGATTGACGCCGCCGAGAAAGACGGCAGCATCGACCCGGATCTGCTCCTGGCCGCGGCGTTCTTTCGCAAAAAGCGCCACCTTGCGCAGACCTACGCGCGTCAACTCAAAAAGGCAACCGGCAGACGGCCACTCGAGTTGCCCTTCGTCTTCGGCGAGGCCATGGACCTCGACGAACTCGCACCGCTGGCCTCGGCGCTGCGTCCGGTGATCCACAATGTTGGCTGAACTCCTGGAGGGGACCCGCGTCGTCGTCTGCCTGGGCGCGGGCGGCGTCGGCAAGACGACTACGGCGGCCGCGATCGCCATCGCCGCTGCCCGCCGCGGCGACCGGGTTGCTGTTTTGACAATCGACCCGGCCGCTCGCCTCAAAGATGCGCTGGACCTGCCCGACGAGGCCGGACACCTGCACCGCGTCCCCCTGCCCGAGGGAACAGAAGGCACGCTCGATGCAATCCTGCTCGACGCCAAAGGGCTCTTCGACGACCTCGTCGGCCGACTGGCCGGTGGCGCGGCACTCGCCGGGGCGATCATCGAGAACCCGATTTATCGCAATATTGCCGGAGCTTTCGCGGGATCGGATTCCTATATGGCGCTGGAACAACTCCTCGACATCGCCGACGATGAGCGCTTCGACCTGATCGTCGTCGATACCCCACCGGCCACGCATGCGCTGGAACTCTTCGACGCACCGGACCGCATCCTCGCCTTGCTTGAGTCCAATGCCTTGGACTATCTGAGCGAGCCGATCCGGATTCTCGGTGCGGCTACCGGGCGCATCACGCAGGCGATTCTCGGTACCGTCATGGCCGCAATCGAGCGCATGACGGGCCTCACCCTCATGAGCGATATCTCGCGACTCGCGACGGATTTCGCTGCGATCGCACCGGGCTTCCGCACCCGCGCGCATGCGATCCGCGACCTGCTGCATAGCGAGGATACCCGCTTCGTCCTCATTTCGGCCCCTGACCCGCATAGCAACAAGGAGCTCCTTGCCTTCGCGAGCCAGGTCGATGAAGCCGGCATCCCGATTGACGCGGTCATCCTGAACCGGCTCTTCTCGCCCGGCCATTTTGTCGCCGATGCCGCGGCACCAGCCGAAACCAAAGGCGGCAAAGCACCGAAGGTCGCGAAATGGTCGGCCGGGCTTGCGCGCAAGATGGTGCATTGCTCACGCGACCTCGAATTCTTGCGCGCCAACCAGGCGCGGATCCTGTACGATCTGCGCACCTCCTTCGACAAGGTCGGCACCCATGCCGAGGCACGCCTCTGGACCGAATTGCCCGCATTGACGCCGGCGCCGACCACACTGGCCGGTGTCACCCACCTGGCCGAACTTCTCTAAAGTTCCGGCTTCTCAGCGGAGCTGCCGGGGCGCGGGCGATTGGTGCGACGAGGCGCCGGGCGCTTGCGCGGGCTTTTGTCGGCAAGCACGCGGTCGACCTTGATATTCAGGTTGACGAGGCTTCCCTGCAAGCCCTCGATCTTGGCTTCGAGGCGCGCGATATCGCTGCGCGAGGGGAGGTTCAGGGCGGCCAGGACCATCTCCAGGTTGCGGTCGAGCTGGCCCTTGGTCTGCGCCGCGCCTTTCAGTGCGGCGGCCAGGGTCTCGCCGACCTTGGGGTTGCGCAGAATCTCCTGGGCGAGTCTTTGCACCTGAACCTCGCCGGCCTCAAAAAGCCATTGAAATATATTCTCCGGTGCCGTGTCTCGCTCTGCCATGACTCGCTCCCTCGTCGCGCGTGCCCAGCGCCCGCAGTATCGGGGACGTTGCTTACCTCGCGTCGATTTCCTTACCTCACTTTGCGCGCACCACCGAACTGCACTTCGACCGCCTGCCGGTGCCCGGATGCAGGCATGTTTTTCGGTTGGGCCTCTGGTTAGATTTGTGGTGTCGCCCAGTGCGCAGCGGCGGGTCACCCCGCCTCGCGGGGCCGGTCGGCGACCAGCGAGCCGATTCCTGATGCACCGCAAGCAGCACAATACCCACCGCCGCCGACCACGTTGGCGGCTTGGCGGCCTCGCACTGCTCCCGCTGCTGCTGCTCGCCGTGGACGCGCGCGGCGTGGAGTTACGTCTCCTGGTCTACAATACGCACGGGCTCTCGGCGCTGATTGCCGGCGACGATCCGCAGATGCGCTTCCCGAAGATCGGGCAAGCGACGCAGCGCTACGACCTCGCCCTGCTGCAGGAAGATTTCGCGCACCACGAGAGGCTCCTCACGGGCATTGGCGACGGACGCGCCAGGCGCGGAGGCGAGAGTCGCATGCCTTGGTGCCCCATCTGCTCCGGTTCCGGGCTGACCATCGTATCGCATCTGCCCGAAGACTGGCCGATATCCATCGAGTCACATGCCTACGAGGCGTGCTCCGGCTGGCTCCTTGGCTGGAACGATTGCTTCGCGACCAAGGGCTTTCAACTCGCCCGTGTGCGCACAAACGAGGGCGCCGTCGTCTACATTCTGAACACTCATCTGGATGCGGGCGACGACCCCGAAGATCGCCGTGCGCGTATGCTGCAACTCGGCCAGATCACCGAGACGCTGCAACGCACGCTCGCCGGAAGCGCGCTGATCGTCGCCGGCGACCTCAACCTGAACGCCGACAATGAAGCCGACCGTCGACTCCTCGCCGATTTTCAACGCGGCCTCTCCCTGAAGGACTCCGGCGCTCGTGCGGATGCCGAGAGCGATTGGAAAATCCTCGACTATATCCTTTACCGCAGCGGCCGCGATGCCATCCTGAGGCCGCGTAGTGTCGGCGAGGACCTGGCCCTGGTCAGCACGGCGGGACCCTTGAGCGACCACCCGGCCCTTTTCGCCGTCTTCGAAATCGATCGGCCGCAAGCGTCCGACGAGAACGCGTTCGGCATCGAGGGATGAGTGGAGGAGTAAAACGAGTCCAGCAGCGGCAAGCGGCAGCGGCTGCCGTTGTACTTTCCGGCCAGACCTCTAGAGTTGATGCCTCGGGCGGGTCAAACTCTGGAAACTCTAGCGACAATCATCAGCATTCCGACCATTCTCTTCCTGGTCATGCCGGAGCTTCCGACAGCGGTCATGGTGGCGACAGGTCTGATGATGCTCCTCACCTTCGCGGGGCTTTGTTACGCCTTCGCCCGCACCAACGAGCTACCCGCGCTGCCGTGGATGCTCGGCGGCTTGTTTTTCGGCACCTTTGCCCTTGGCGCGCTTTTCTTCGTGCTCGACCAACGTGGCCAAGCCGACAAGGCTGCCGCACTCCACTCGGACTGAGTTTTTGGTCGAACCGCGCCGCTAATCTGAGTCGGCGGCGGGTTCCTGCTCGGCGACAACGAAAGCGCCGGCCAGGCCTGCGGTATGGGTCAGCGAGAGGTGAAGGTGGGTGATGCCCATGCGGCTTGCGGTCGCCGCAGCGGCGCCGGAGAGCAGCAGCGAGGGGCGCCCCTGCGGTTCGCGGCGGACCTCTATCTCGCTGAAGCCGGCGTCTTTGCCCCAGCCCACACCCAAGGCCTTCATGGTCGCTTCTTTGGCCGCGAAGCGCGCGGCATAGCTCTGGCCGCGGCCGCGGCCGCGAGAGTCGCAATAGCGCTGCTCTTCGGCTGTGTAGACACGGTCGCGAAAGCGCGCGCCATGGCGGCCATCGACGGCGGCGAGCGTGCGCTCCACTTCAGCCAGATCCATACCGGTGCCGACCACCACGTTCAGCAGGCTCCGCAGGTCGTACAGCTCGCCACATCACAGGGCGGCGTCTGGCGCTCGAGCAATGCCTTGCGCCATTCGCTCAGGAGGTAGCGCTTGGAGACCGAGTGGTCGATGAAATCCCAGGGCAGATTCTCGTCCGCGTCCATTCGTCGCTCGACGAATTCCGACGGCGGAGGACAATCGCCCATTCCACCTTCGAGGTTGGCCTCGCGCAGTACCGACCAGAATTTACCTTGCCGCCTATGCACCTCTTCGAGGATCACCCCGACCCGGCGGTCGCCGCGCGAGAGCAGCGTCTGCCAATAGGCCTCACGCGGCGATTCGAGATCCATCGAAGAACCGGGAATCTTCACGATCGCCTTCTGCAGCAGGCGCGCGCGCCGGCGCAGCGTCTTGATCGACTCCATCGGTTCCCATTGCAGCGGCGTCCAGGGCTTCGGCACGAAGGGGTTGATCGAGAGCGTGATCCGCCCGATGCCGCTCAGGCGCTCGCGGATCTTCGCGGCCAGCTCGGCGATGGCCAGGACATCGTCATCGGTCTCGGTGGGCAGGCCGATCATCGCGTAGAGCTTCATCGAGTCGACCCCGCCACCGGCAATCAGCTCCGCGGCGCGCAGGATCTCGTCCTCGCTCAAGTTCTTGTTGATAAAGCGCCGCATTCGCTCGCTGCCGGCCTCGGGCGCGATGGTCACTGAACGCGCCCCACCACCGCCAATCGCGTCGGCCAGTTCCGGCGTGAGCAGATCGGCCTTGAGCGAGGAAGGCGAGGCGCGCCCACCGCGCTCCGCGATCTCGTGGCAAAGAGCCGCGATCCCCGGCTGACTCGCCATTTCGGCTCCGACCAGACCCACCGTGCGGCTCTGCGGCAAAGCCTCTTCGATGACCTGGCGACGCAAAGATTCCTCGCTGCGATGACGAACCGGGCGGTACATGAAGCCGGCGGCGCAAAAGCGGCAACCCCATTCACAGCCACGGCTCGCCTCGACGAGAAACATATCGCCGAAGACAGCCTCGGGCGCGATGACCCGCGTCGAGGTCGGAAATTCGTCCAGGTCGGCGATATAGCGACGCACGACCCGCGGGGCCTCTTCGCGCGAGGCGCGGGGGAAACCGGGCCAGGACTGCGGCAGGTAGGCACCCACCACATCAGCGCTCGCCTCGAGCCATGCTTCGCGGCCTCGCTGCGGTGCACCGCGCAGAGCGTCAAGCCATTCCGGCAGCATCTCCTCGGCCTCGCCGATCAGAAAGAGGTCGACGAAATCGGCCAGAGGCTCGGGGTTGAGGAAGGTCGCCGGGCCGCCCGCGACCACCAGCGGATCATGCTTGGACCGGTCGGCCGAGCGCAGCGCCATCCCCGAGGCGGCCAGCATATCGAGCACATGGACGTAATCGGTCTCAAAAGAAAGCGAGAAGGCCAGAACATCGAAATCGGAGAGCGAACGCCCCCCTTCCAGGGTACGCACCTTCCCCCAAGGACGACGATCGGGCAAAAAGGCGCGCTCAACACCGACACCAGCACGCCCGAGCAGGCCATAGATCGCCTGAAAGCCCAAATTCGCCATGCCCACCGGGTAGGAGTTCGGGTAGGCGAGACAAAAGGAGAGATCCCCACGCGTCGGCGGACGCGGTATCAACGAGCGCTCAGCCGCCAGGCGCCCAAGCGCAATCTCCTCGGTGTCCTTCACGGGAGAGAGACTAGCCCTACCAACGCAAAAACGCCCGCAGGAGAGAGATCTCCTGCGGGCGTTCCCTGCCTGGTATTTCCTCCGAACCTCTAGCGCGACTGGCGGCGCAGGAAGGTCGGGATATCGTACTCGCTCTCTTCGTCAGTACCGGCAGCATCACTGCCGACCGTCTGACGGACCACCGGGTTGGTGCCGTCTTCGATCGTGCCCATACGGACAACGCGGCGGCCGGCGGCCGATTCCTCGTATTGCATGCTGTCGCCTGCAATCGAGTTGGGCACCGTGGCTGCGGTGCGGCGCTGGGCGGGCAGCGGCGGCGGCGCCGCTGGGCGGCGCAGATCCGGGCGCGGCCGGGCACCAAAGCCCTCGCGGGTGCCGAGCACCTCGTCGGCACTCGGCAGAGCCATGCCGTCGGCTTCGCCGAAGCCGGTGGCGATGACCGTGACACGCATCTGACCTTCCATCGCGTCGTCGATCACAGCGCCGAAGATGATATTCGCATCCTCATGCGCCTCTTCTTCGATGAGGGTCGCCGCCTCGTTCACTTCATGCAGCGAGAGATCCGGCCCGCCCGTGATATTGATCAACACGCCGCGTGCGCCGCGGATCGAGACATCGTCGAGCAGCGGCGAGGAGATCGCGCCTTGCGCCGCC
>JAYGCM010000068.1:0-22983 GCA_046583355.1 Deltaproteobacteria bacterium | reverse complement strand
TGAGGCCGCACCTGCTGCTGAGGCCGCACCTGCTGCTGAGGCCGCGCCTGCTGCCGCGGCCGCGCCTGCTGCTGAGGCCGCACCTGCTGCCGAGGCCGCACCTGCTGCTGAGGCCGCACCTGCTGCTGAGGCCGCGCCTGCTGCTGAGGCCGCGCCTGTCGCTGAGGCCGCGCCTGTCGCTGAGGCCGCGCCTGTCGCTGAGGCCGCGCCTGTCGCTGAGGCCGCGCCTGCTGCCGAAGAGAAGAAGGCAGACTGAACCCGGCCGCGTGTTCGCGGCAGGGTCGATCGCAAAAAGGGGCGCACCTTCGGGTGCGCCCCTTTTTTTGTCTGTGGCGCTGCCGCTTCGCGCAGCCTTCCCGAAAAAGTCGGCCGCTTGCACGCTTCGCCGCGAGAGGCGATGCAATGGTGTGCGCTCATGCGCCAGGAGGAAAAGATATGCTCAGCCGTTTCGATGATTTCGCCATCCACCAGACCCCCGAGCCGATCGCCGTGAAGGCGACGGCCGACCGCAACGCTTACGACCGCTATTGGTTCAACGGCTATGGCGAGGAGGGCGAGTTCTATTTCGGCATCGGGATGGGGCTCTATCCGAACCTCGGAATTCTTGATTGCGCTTTCAGTATTGTGATTGATGGAGAGCAGCATGCTTTCCATGGTTCGCGGCGCGCGCCGCTCGATCCGAGCGAGACCCAATGCGGTCCCTTCCGCCTCGAGATTCTCGAGCCGATGCGCAAGATCCGTCTTCTGATTGACGACAACGAAACCGGGATATCGGCGGACCTGATGTTCACGGCGCGCACGGCGTGTGTCGAAGAGGGGCGCCAGACCCGCCGTGTGAACGGGCGTCTGATGATGGACGCGACCCGCTTTGCGCAATTCGGCCGCTGGAGTGGCGAGGTCCGCTACGGTGGCAAGACGCTCAAGGTCGACGGCTGCCCCGGTACCAAGGACCGGTCCTGGGGCATCCGGCCGGTCGGTGCACCGGACCCCGGCCCGGCACCGGCGCAGGAGATTCCGGGGTTCTTTTTCCTCTGGGCGCCTGTGCATTGGAAGGATCGCTGCACTCATTTCGGTCGTTTCGAGGACGAGGCGGGGATGCCTTGGCATACCGATGGCGCGATCGTGCCGGCCTATGACTCGCCCGGCGATATTCCGGGCATCGAAGATCCCGGCATGGAGCGTATCCGTACCACCGAGAACCGGGTCGAATATGTTCCCGGAACGCGCCAGGCAAAGCGCGCCGAGATCGTCCTGGTGCAGGACGATGGTACGCGCAACGAGATCGTCCTGGAGCCGTTGCTGCTCTTTCGCATGAAGGGCATCGGCTATCAGCACCCCGAGTGGAGTCATGGGCGCTGGAAGGGCGAGCTCGCGATTGCCGGAGAGTCGTGGCGCACCGCCGATATGGACCCGCTGGCGCTTGAGAATCTGCATATCCAACAGGTGATGCGCGCGACCATGAACGGCGAGAAGGGCATCGGTGTTCTGGAGCAGATAGCCATCGGCCCGCATCTTCCCTCGGGCTTCACCGACCTCTTCGGCGGCGCAAAGTAGGCAATGCCTTGACACTCGCAGCGGCGCTCCTCGCTCTTCTCCTGGCGTCGCTTCCCGGTCCTGCCAAAGCCGATACGACCGATCTGCTCGCGCTCTTCCCGTATACGGAAGCCGCGCGTGTGGCCGGTGTTCAGCCGGGGACACAGGTGGGCGCGGCTTCGCTTGGTGCGGGCTGGCGGCCGGCGGCGGTCGAGGCGGGCGGGCGTGCGGTGGCGCGGCGCACTTCCCTCTATCTCTCTCATTTCGGCACGGGGCCACGCGAGTTGGTGGTCGATTGTGTTGCGCCGGACGCGCCGGAGTCCGGGCGGCGGGTCGGCATTTCGCTCAACGGCCGGCGTGTCGCGATCGCACGGATCGGCCCGGCGACATCCCCTTTGCACCTCACGCTACGCGCCAGCGCGCTGCGCGACGGGGCTAATCTGGTCGAGTTGAAAAACCCCGCGGCGGTCGAGGCGACCAGCGAGGGTGCATTGCTCTGCCGCCGGTTGGCGATCGAGACACCTGGGCAAAAGCCGACACGGGCGGTCACGATGGCCTTCGCGCCGCGCCAGTTGCGGCTGCCCGCCGGCTTGAGTGCGCGTTTTTTCGTTCCGCTGGTGCGGACTTCCGTGCTTGATCTTGCGGTCTGCGCCGGTGAGGTGCGGGTGCGCCTGCGCGGCGAGGCGGGCGGCCGGATCGAAACCTCGCTCCGGGCGAGCGCGAGCCCGCGCATCGACCTCGCGGCGCTGCGCGGGGAGTTTGGCACAATCGAGTTGACCGCCGTGGGCGGGGAAGCGCGCGTCTGCCGAGCGTCGCTGCTCGTCGCGGCTGCCGAGCGGCATGTGCCGATGGGGACGACGGATACCGAGCGGCCCGTCGCTCCGAAGAATATCGTGCTTGTCGTAATCGATACTCTGCGTGCCGACCGGCTGGGTGTCTATGGCGACCCGCGCGGGCTTACGCCGAATATGGATGCACTCGCTCGCGAGGGGCTACTTTTCGAGAGAGCATTGGCGCAATCGGCGTGGACGACACCCGCCACCGCTTCGATTCTCACGGGCACCGAGCCGACCACACATGGCGCGCGCAAACTCGGTACGCCGATTCGTGCCGAGGTTCCCGCGTTGGCCGAAGAACTTCGCGCGGCCGGCCTGCGTACTGCCGGTATCACGACGAACGTGAATACGCGCGGTGAATTGGGGTTTGATCGCGGCTTCGACGAGTTTATCTACCTGCCCGAGGAGAAGTCTCGGGCGGGGCGCTACGTTGCTGCCGCGGCCGTCCTTGCACGGGCCGATCTATTTCTCGATGAGGTTGGCGAACGGCCCTTCTTTCTCTATCTGCACCTGAGCGAACCGCACGCGCCCTACACGCCTGCGGCAGATGCTGCGGCGGCGTTCGTCCAAGGCGAGAGCTCCGCGGCCCTGCGCGACGAGGAAGATCCGCAAGCCGTGCTTGCGCGCGACCTATCGCGGCGCCGCCCGGACGACCTCGCCTGGCTCGCCACTCTCTATGATGCCGAGGTGGCAACGGTGGACCGGGCGATTTTCGATCTGCGTGCGGCGCTCGCGGCGCATGGTGTTGCGGGCGAGACGCTGATCGTGCTCACCTCGGATCACGGCGAGGCTTTCGGTGAGCATCATGCGGTCGGTCACGGCCGCTCGCTTTTCGCCGAAGAGTTGCGGATTCCGCTTATCCTGCACGGTCCGGGAATTGGAGCCCCGGGCCGTCGCGAGCCGGGAATCGCTCGGCAGATCGACCTTTTACCGACGCTGCTGGAGTTGGTCGGCCGACCGATACCGGCGGGTGTAGAGGGCGAGTCGCTCCTACGCGCGACCGCGAGGAAATCCTTTGCCGAGACCAGGCTGCACCGTCCGGAAATGGCCGGTTTCGTGGTTGGCGAGCGCAAGGTGGTCCGCCAACGTGGCCGTAGTACGGGTACGCGCTTTGCGGTCTATGACGCTGCCCGCGACCCGCGCGAGAAACGCGATGTCGCGGCCGACCATCCATTTCTGGTCGGCTGGGCGCGCCAGGAGTTGCGCCGCCGTGACCACGCAGCCGGCGAGCGTCCGGTAGTGACTCTCGACGCGCCGACCCGCTCCCGCCTACAGATGCTTGGCTATCTGGAGTAGGGCTGCGTTTTTCGGCCGGATCTCCGGCACGGACGAGTGCGTCAGATCTCGCTCTATTTACAATAATCTTCGGGCGCGAGTGCGTGGGCGAGGCCCTGGAGGTTGTCGCCGGCGGCGAAGCGCGGTTGGTTGGCTGCGGCGAGTTCGTGGAAGCGGTCGAACGCGGCGACTTCGTCAAGTCCGGCTGCGGCCCCCTCCAGGTGCTCGTTGAAGAGATCTTCGCGGAGCCGGCGGACGGTCTCCGGGCACCAGAAAGAGGCGTTCAACTCGGTCTCCTGGAAAAACGAGCGGCTCATGAAATTGGTTGAGCCGATGGTGCCCCAGACATCGTCGACCAGCATGATTTTGGCGTGGATGTAGATATCCACCAGGCGGCCTTGCGCGTTTTTCTTTGCCAAGGCAGCGAAGGTGAAAAGCTCGGAGTGGCCGCATTCCTCGAGCAGGTCGAAGATCGGGGCCACGCTCTCGGGTGCGCGGCGACGGTAATCGATCAGTTCCTGCATAGGGATGCGTGGCACCAGGGCGATGACCCGCACGCCGCGCGCGAGGGCGTCTCGCAGTCCACCGAGCAACGCCTTGGAGAGGAAAATCTGGTTCTCGATATGAATCGTGCGCCGTGCCGAAGCGACCGCGGCCAATACCTGCTCGCGCACGCTGGACTCGCCCTCGGCAATGGCAAAGCTTGCGGCGCCCGGCGAGGGCGTCGTGTCGGCCAGGATGCCGGGCATGATCGTGCGGGTGATTTGCACGGCCATATCGCCTGCGGCGCCAGAGGTTTCGCTTGGCCGCGGCAGATCATCGACGGCATCGGCATCGGGGAAAGCACCATCGTCTTTGCTGCGCTCGCTCGCTTCGTTCCAGCGTTGCGTGAAATTATGCACGACGTCGGTGACGGCCGGGCCGCGCAATTCGCTATAGAGGTCGTGGATCTCGGCGTAGCGGCCCGAGATATCGGTTTCGTCTGCTCCACGGATGGCATGGCCGGGCGCGGAGAGTGATCCGCGGTCGAGGTTGATGCCCCCGACAAATGCGGTCTCGCTGCTCCGGCCCGCGTCGATCACCCAGCTTTTCTGGTGGTGGCAGAAATCGGGCAGGTGGTCCCAGCGGATCTGGCCCCGGAAATCGCGGGCATGCAATGCTTCGTGCTCTTCGCGGGTGCCGGAGAAAATCTCGGAGTCGGCGACCAGATCTTCGAGGTTGGGTTCGCGCCAGAAGAGCCCGCGTACATCGACGCCGCGCTTTGCTGCGGTGTCGAGCAGGTCAATCAAGGAACCGCGGCCGCCGGGAAAGCGGAACTCGCGTTCATGGAAGGCGAGTGTGACCCAGACCGAATGCTCCGCTGCCTCGACGGCCTCGGCGATGCGCCCGAAAGCGGCCGGCCCGTCGATCAGCGGAATCAGCAGGTTGCCCTCACGCAGGGGGTAGCTGGCGTTGCGGGCGTGCGGGATATGATTTGCGGCAGGGTGCATGGAAGGAGCATTCCCGTCCGGACAGCTCCGGGTCAAGCGGGAGGCCGGCCAGCAGCCAGAAGCGGCGCCCGGATGCAGCCCTGCTTTTCGGCCGGACCTCTGGACCGTGCGCATATCCTTGGCGGCAGGGTAGCGCCAGTTTGCGAGGAGCGTCGGTGGCGGCGAAGCTTCTGCATGGTGCCGCCTGCGAATCCTGCTGATATTGTTCTTTCTGCTGAGGCCTCCATGCCGGTGGAGTTCTCTGATTTGAGCGAGCGCCAGGCAGTGAAACTCGCGGCCATGGTCCGGTATGTATCGCGCGCGCATTTCAAAACCTGGGAAGGGATGCGCCGGCTTCCGGACTTCAACTCCTTGCAGGGGATTTTCACACCCTTGGTCTGCCTGGAAATCGAAGCAACTGATGTGAAGGTCGCGCCGGGCGAGCGGCTATTGGCCCGCAGTCGGAGCAATTTCGGCAAGGTCCTGGACGCCACAGGCGCCGTGCGCAATATTACGCGTGACGGTACCCACGAGGTCTTCCGTGAAGACGGCGCGAAGGTTGGCCAGGTTCGCTTCGTGAACGTTTTTACGCGTTACGACAAGGACCCGGCCAAGCGGAAGATCACGGAAATTCCGGCCGAACTCGGTGTGGGGCCGATGCCGAGTCGGGTCACCGACCTGCCGCGGGTGGAGACGCTGCTGCCGCTGGACCGCGCACCGGACTTTCCCGAGGGCGAACGCGGCGTCTGGTATTACGCGCAGACCGACCCGAATCATCATGTGAATAGTCTCGCCTATCTGCACGTACTCCAGGAATATGTGGCGACCCGCCTGCACCAGGCCGGCCAGCCGATGGATCGCCTCTGGGCATGCCGCGCCCGCATGGTCTTTCGCAAGCCCTGTTTTCGCGGCGAAGAGTTCCGCCGTCTGGCCTGGCAGACACAGGCGGAGCCGCTGGTGATCGGTGCTGGAATCGCGAAGGCGAGCGATGCCGAAGGCCACCTGCCGGCGAGCGCTGTCGAATTGACCTTGGCTCTGCACGACGCCGATTGAGGCTATTGTGCGGCGGCGTCTCGGCAGAAGGTCTTAGCGGCGGTTGAGCAGCGCGACGACTTCGACGTGCGGCGTCTGCGGGAAGAGGTCGATCGGGCGCACGGCGTCGATCGTATAATCATCTGTCAATGCGGCGAGATCGCGCGCCAGCGTTTGCGGATTGCACGAGACGTAGATGATGCGCGGCGGCGCGATCCGGCGCAGCTCGTCCATGGCGTCAGCGGCACCGCTCCGCGGCGGGTCGAGGACGATCAGGTCGAAGCTTGCTGGCTGGATTTTGCGCAGGGAGCGATGCACATGGGCGGCGCGGGCTTCGAGGTTGGCGAGGCCGAGCCTCTCGGCGTTGGCGATCAGGGCCAGGGCGCCGCGGCGGTCGCGTTCGATCGCGACGACGCTCCCCGCAAGGCGAGCGAGCGGAATGCTGAGATTGCCGGCACCGGCATAGAGGTCGGCGACCCGCGTATTCGCATCGACCTCGGCCAGCGCCAATAGGGTCTCGATGATGAGGTGGTTGCCGCCGTCGTTGACCTGACTGAAGGCGCCGGCACGCAATTGGAGTTCGTCTGCGGGCAGGGCCACGCGAATCCGGTCTTCGCCGAGAACATGATGGAAGCCCTTGCCGTGCAAGATTACTGTGGCGAGGCGGCGCTCGTCGCGCAGGAGATGCTCGGAGACCGAGCGGTCCCCATCGGCGAGCGGGCCATCGCATTGGCCGATCAGCGCGAGGCGGTTGCTCTCGCCGGTCCAGGCAATCTCGATGCGGTTCAGCGTCGAGTCGAGCGTGCGTACCCAGCGGCGCGCGAGCGCAATGGCGCCGTGCAGGGGTTCGCTGGCGAGCAGGCATTCGTCGATAGGAATCAACTCGTGGGTGCCGCCGGCAAAGAAGCCGACGTCCTTGCCGGCGACGCGCAGGGAAAGACGGCGGCGGTAGCCCAGCGCATGCGGCGTGGCGAGAATAGGATCGACGGCGACGTTGGCCAGGCCGGCCTTGGCAAAGGCCTCACGGACGGTGGCGGTTTTCGCTTCGCGCTGGGCGTCCTCGTTCAGGTGCTGCCAGCTACAGCCGCCGCAGCGCGGCAGGAAGGGGCAGGGCGCCTGGCGCCGTGCCGGGCCGCCTTCGAGCAGCCTCGTGATATGAGCGTAGGCAAACCGACCTTTGTCTTCTGTGACCTCGATTTCGGCCAGGTCGCCCGGTGCTGCGCCGCGCACCAGATGTACCTTGCCCTCGATCCGCACGATTCCGTGCGGGCCATGGCTCAGGGACTCGATACGGACAGCCGCCATTTTTTGTTTTCGGGTTCTCGACTCGGTTGTGGGACGGGCTAGAGCGGTTTGCCCATCGGTAGAAGGTCGTCGAACTCGGGCTCGCGTTTTTCGCCTTTGGCCGTGAAGCTCTCGGCCATATCGGTGGGTTGGAACATGCCGGTCTGCCAGGTGGCGATGTAGTTCAGCGAGTCTTCGACGGAATGGTCGCGCGAGTAGCCGATCATTTCCTTGGTGCCCCAGATGGCCAGCGGAGACTTCGACGCGATCTGGCGTGCGATTTCACGTACCCCTTCGCGGAGCGCCTGATGGTCCGGGAAAACTTCATTGACCAAGCCGCAGGCCTTGGCCTCGGCGGCCGGCATGCGCCGGCCCGTGTAGGCGAGTTCGCGAGCGATCCCCTCGGGGATGATTTTGGGCAGGCGCTGCAGCGTGCCGACATCGGCCGTCATGCCGATATTGATCTCCTGGATGCAGATGAAGGCTTCTGCGCTCATATAGCGCATATCGCAGGCCGTGATCATATCGACGGCACCGCCGATGGCGCCGCCCTGGATGGCGGCGAGGACGGGCATGCGCGCCTTCTCCAATGCCGTGAAGGTCTCTTGCAGGTTGAGGACGTGGCGGCGGAAGTTCGCGCGTTGCCGTCCGAGTTCGCCTTTTTTCGCCGCTCCGTTGAGCGTGCTGCCGCCGGTGAAGACCGCGAGGTCCATGCCGGCGCAGAAATGCTTGCCAGTCGAGGAGAGTATGATGACGCGGGTGTCGCCGGCTTGGTCGAGCTTGCGGATCAGGGCCGGCAGTTCGGTCCAGAAGGCCGGGATCATGGAGTTGAATTTATCCGGGCGGGAGAGACGGACTTCCGCGACGCCGTCGGCGACTTCGACCTCAAAACACTCGTAGCTCATGCCCCATGCATAGAAGCGGAGCCCGGCCCGGGCAAGTCGCGGGTCAGCCGAGCCGGGAAATGTCGCGCACGGCGCCGCGGTCGGCGCTGGTGGCCATGGCCGCGTAGACCTTGAGGGCCGCGCTCACCCGCCGCGGGCGTACCTCGGCCGGCTTCCAGGCGTCCGCGCCTTTGGCCTCCATGGCCGCGCGGCGCTGGGCGAGTTCGTCGTCGCTGATTTGCAATTCGATGGAACGCTGCGGGATGTCGATGCGAATGGAGTCGCCCTGTTCGACCAAGGCGATCGCTCCGCCGCTGGCCGCCTCGGGCGAGCAATGGCCAATGGCGAGGCCCGAGGTGCCGCCGGAAAAGCGACCGTCGGTGAGCAGGGCACATGCCTTCCCGAGCCCTTTGGTTTTCAGGTAGGACGTCGGGTAGAGCATTTCTTGCATGCCGGGGCCGCCGCGCGGGCCTTCGTAGCGCACGATGACGATATGCCCGGCTTTCACCTTGCCGCTCAGGATGTCTTCCACTGCGGTATCCTGGCTTTCGCAGATATGCGCCGTTCCTTCAAAAATGAAATTGTCTTCCGAGACGCCGGCCGTCTTCACGACGCAGCCATCGGGCGCGATATTGCCATAGAGAATGGCGAGCCCGCCTTCGGTCGAATAGGCGTGCGCGAGGTTGCGGATGCAGCCGTTGTCGCGGTCTGTGTCGAGTGAGTCCCAGCGCGTATCCTGGCTGAACGCCTCTTGCGTCGGGATGCCGGCTGGCCCGGCGCGGTAGAACTCCTGCACCTCGTCCGAGACGTCGGTTGCCACATCCCATTTCGCGATGGCCGCGCCGAGGGTTTTTTCGTGCACGGTGGAGGTCGTCTCATGCAGCAATCCGGCGCGTGCGAGTTCGCCGAGGATGCCGAAGACGCCGCCGGCACGGTGCACATCTTCCATATGGTAAAGTTGGCTGGAAGGGGCAACCTTGCAGAGGTTGGGCACCCGTCGCGACAGGCGGTCGATATCTTTCATGGTGAAATCGACGCCAGCCTCCTGGGCGGCGGCGAGGAGATGCAGGATGGTATTGGTCGAGCCGCCCATGGCGATGTCGAGGGTCATGACGTTCTCGAAGGCATCGAAGGTGGCGATATTGCGCGGCAGCACGGAGTCGTCGTTGCCTTCGTAATAACGCTTGGCGATATCGACCACGACTCGGCCGGCCTCCTCGAAGAGGCCACGGCGGTCGGCGTGCGTGGCCAGCATCGAGCCGTTGCCGGGCAGGGAGAGGCCGAGCGCTTCGGTCAGGCAATTCATTGAGTTGGCGGTGAACATGCCGGAGCACGAGCCGCAGGTGGGGCAGGCCGCGCGCTCGTATTCCGCCACGGTCTCGTCATCGACCGAGTCGTCGGCCGCAATCACCATGGCGTCGATCAGGTCGAGCTTGTTCTCGGAGAGGTGTGTCTTGCCGGCTTCCATCGGCCCGCCGGAGACGAAGACCGCGGGGATATTCAGCCGCAGCGCCGCGTTCAGCATGCCGGGGGTGATCTTGTCGCAATTCGAGATGCAGACCATCGCGTCGGCGCAATGCGCGTTCACCATATACTCGACCGAGTCGGCGATCAGGTCGCGCGAGGGCAGGCTGTAGAGCATGCCGTCGTGGCCCATGGCGATGCCGTCATCGACCGCGATGGTGTTGAACTCCTTGGCGACGCCGCCGGCCTTCTCGATCTCGCGTGCGACCAATTGGCCCAGATCCTTCAGATGGACATGGCCCGGAACGAATTGGGTAAAGGAATTCACCACCGCAATGATCGGCTTGGTGAAATCGTCGTCGGTCATCCCGGTCGCGCGCCAAAGCGCACGCGCACCAGCCATATTCCGTCCTGCGGTCGTCGTTCGGGAGAGATATTGCGGCATGGGGAGAGTGTACCCGATCGCGCCGCCTCCCTGCCAGTCGGCCGATTGGCTGCGTCATCGAGCGATTGGCCGGGACGGCGATTCCTGAAGCTCACGCCATATGGCGGCGAGGCTGCGGGTGGGTGCGCGAGGCGGCGAGGGGCGACCGGCCAATTCCGCGTTGGACAAGGTTAGTGCAGCGTCCAAGCCTTCAAGAACCGTGGCGCATGCGATGACCAAGTTGCGACTCTTCTGTACGTGTCCGCCGTACCTCGTTTCGACAGTTTTCATACGGGTGAGCGAAGATGCTCGACGCGAGCGATCCGGGGATCCGTCGGCCGGGAGATCCCGGGACCGCGTGACGATGCGCGGGTATCGCTGGAGGCTTCAATGCGGGAGGGCCAGGCTGAGCCCGAGGGCATCGCCGAGAGCGGTCATATCGGCCGGCGCGATGCGCCCGATTCGGTTTCGCAGGCGGCGCCTGTCGATGGCGCGAATCTGGTCGGATAGGGCGCGCGCATTTTTGCCGCCCGCACGAAGTGGGACTTCGCCGGGGTAGAGTTCGCCGGTGATCCGGCTGGTCACGGGAACGACGATCACGCGAGTTCCGGCACGGTTCATCGCATTGTTTGAGACAATGATCGCGGGGCGGGTCTTGCGGATCTCGCTGCCGATGACGGGATCGAGGACCACCCAGTAGAGATCGCCGCGCAGTGGTGGGCGTGGTGCACTCACTCCTCGGGCCATTCCGCGGTGTCCAGGGCCCCCCAGTCCTCGGCGAGATGGTGCTCCTCGGCATTGTGGGACGCCGCCTCGCTGGCACGCCGGTAGGCCGCCTCAAGTTCGTCTGGGCCGGGGCGCAGCTGCGCACGCACCGCTGCGGAAATGAAGGAGCTGATTCCGCGAGCTGGAAGCTCGCGCTTGAGACGCTTGTAGAGGTCTTCGTCCATCGTGATATTCAGTCGAATGCTCACGCTGTATTCTATACAGCACCTGTCGACATCAGCCAATCAGCATCCGCCACAAGTCTCGCGGACCACATCTCGCGCGTCCATGTAGCGGAGGCCATAAACATGAGGTGTCCACCAGGATGTTCACGAACGTTTGCGCTGCCGCTGACGGCGCGGGCTATAGGTGGGGTCGTAGTCGATGGTGCCGAAGAGTTCGATGATTTTGTCTTGCTCGCGGCGCTGGATATATTCCGGCAACGCTTCTGTGACGGTCGCCTCTTGGTTCCCGTTTGCGGGCTTGGCCTGTTAGGCGAGAGAAGATGGCGACCGAAGAGAGAATCCGGGTCGCGCTTCCGGGGCGCGAATACGAAGTCCGCGTTGGCGAGGATATTCTCCACGAGGTGGGCCAGGAGGCGAAGCGGCTCGGTCTTGGTGCACGCTGCGCGGTGCTGACTGACGAGAATGTCGAGGGTCTGCATCTCGATACGGTGATCGACGGATTGCAGGGCGCGGGCATCGTCACCCATGAGGTGGTGCTGCCGCCGGGTGAGGCGACCAAGAGCTTTGCACATCTCGAAGGTGCGCTGCGTGCGATGGTGCGCGCGCGTCTCGACCGCAAATCCTTTATCGTGGCGCTGGGCGGCGGGGTGATCGGCGACCTTGGCGGTTTGGTCGCCGCCTTGTTCCAACGCGGCGTGCCGCTGTTGCAGATCCCCACCACTGTGGTGGCGCAGGTCGATAGCTCGGTCGGCGGCAAGACGGCTATTGACGTACCCGAGGGGAAGAATCTCGTCGGTGTCTTTCATCAGCCGCGTTTCGTGCTCGCTGATACCGCTACGCTGCGCACGCTGCCGCCGCGGGCCTGGGCCGAGGGCTTTGCCGAGGTGATCAAGCATGCCGCAATCCGCGACCCGGCGATGCTCGAGGATGTAAATGCTCTCGATGGCCGCGATGGCCTGGTGCCGCTGATTGCGCGGAACGTCGCGATCAAGGCGCGCGTGGTCGAAGAAGACGAACGCGAGACTTCGGGTGTGCGCGCCCATCTCAACTTCGGCCATACCATCGGACATGCCATCGAAACGGCTTCGGGGCAGGGGGGTTTGTTGCATGGTGAGGCGATCAGTCTCGGCCTGCGTGCGGCGCTCTTTCTCTCAGAGCGCAAGCTTGGGCTTGATCCGGCCGCCACCCGGCAGGTGCTGGACTCACTCGCCCGCCTTGATCTGCCGCTACAACTCGATGGTGCGCTCGGCGACGCGACGATTCTCGAGGTCATGGCACGCGATAAAAAATTCGAAGACGGCGAGATGCGCTTCGTGCTCTTGCCGGAATTGGGCCGCGCGGAAATCTGCAAGGATGTGACGCTGGTCGATGTTCGCGAGGCGCTCGCGCATCTTCGTTCCCCTCTGGGGTAGTCAGCACGAGCGCCTTCTCATGAGAATCGAATTCTATTTCTCCTTTCGCAGTACCTATTCGTTCCTGGCGATCCACCGACTCGAGCGTGTCCTGCCCGAGTTGGGTGTCGAGATCGATTGGTTCCCGGTCTTTCCGCCGCCCGGCGGACCGGAGCCGCTGATCACGGCCGATGAGCGCCGTTTTCGCTATTCGCGTGCCGACTTCGTCCGCATTTGCGAGGCATATGGCCTGGAGATTCAACCACCCCACGGAATTGATACGGAGTGGATGCCCTCGCATGCCGCCTTCTACTACGCCCAGGAGCAGGGTAAGCGGCTGGAATATGTGAAGGCCGCATTCGCTTGTCGCTTCCAGCGTGGCCGCGACCTCGGCGAAGACGAGGTGCTGGTCGGCATTGCTGAGGAGATCGGACTCGACCCGGTAGTGCTGCTGGCGGCGGCGCATGATGCGAAGCGCCACGAGGAGGTCACACTTGGCATGATCCATTTTGTCGAGCAGGGTTTCTTCGGCGTTCCCGGCTTTGTTGTCGGCGAGCAGAAGTTCTGGGGCAACGACCGCTTCGACTGGGCGATCCGCGAGATCTTCCAGTTGCAGGGCCGCGCAGTCCCCGACCTGGCCGCAAACCCTTTCGCGCCGCCGGTTGAGATCTGACTATTCGGCCTGATTTTTAGAGACAGATCGGGCTACGCACGGCGCTGCTGGTGGCCTCAGCTTGAGGTCATGCCGCCGTCGACGATGATCGTCTGGCCGGTGGCGAAGCTGCCCGCGTCGCTCGCCAGCAGGAGGGCGGCACCGACCATCTCGGTCGGGTCGGCCAGGCGCTTGACGGGGGCGGCATCACGCATGCCGGCCTGCATTTCGGGGGGGGTATTGCGGACCATTTTGGTATCGACAGCGCCCGGTGCGATCGCGTTGGCACGGATGCCGTGGCCGACCAATTCGTTTGCCATCGAGCGCGTCAGCATGCGCAGGCCAGCTTTGGCTGCAGTGTAGAGGGCGACGAAAGCGCCGCCGGTATAGACCCCGGCGCTGATGATGTTGATGATCGAGGCGTGTTCGCTCTTCTTGAGATGCGGCAGGGCATATTGCACCAGGAAGAGCGGCCCGCGCAGGTTCACATGCATGGATTTATCAAACGCTTCCGGGGTGATCTGGCCCACCGGGAGAGCCAGCGGGTTGGCGGCGTTGTTGACCAGGATGTCGATGCCGCCGAAACGCTCGACGGTTGCGGCGACGAGTCTTTCGATGCCGTCCAGGTCGTCCATATTGACGGCAAAGGCCAGCGCCTCGCCGCCGGCGGCGTTGATCTCGGCAGCGACGCCGTCGCAGGCCTCCTGCTTGCGCGAAGCGATGACGACCTTGGCGCCGGCGGCGACAAAGCCGCGTGCGATGGCCTCGCCGATTCCCCGACTGCCGCCGGTGATGATCGCGACTCGGTCTTTGAGATTGAAGAGCTCGTTCGGGGTCTTTGCGCTTGCCATACCGGCTCTCTAGCCAAGTCGATTTGCTCATGCGACCCGGTTGCGGCACAGGCCGGTCGCGTCTATTGGGGCGCGCGCGTCAGTGCTTGCAGCATTTCGATGCGCAGATGCTCGATGACCGCAGAGACTTCCTGGCCCATGCGGTCGAGTTCTCGTACCTGCACCACTCTTGTGGCCGCGTTGCGGGTTTCGGCTTCGCTGAGCAGATGCGGCAACAGGCGCGCATCATCTACCAGGCCGACCAGAATCGCGTCGGTCTGGGACGGCGTGCCGTCACTCAGGAGAACGTCGATTATTCGGCGCTTGACTTCCCTTTCTTCCGTGCCGTCGATGGTCGGGTAGCGGCGTGTCTCGAAGACCCAAAGGAGTCGCTTTTCCTGGCAGGCGAGAATGCCGCGTTCGACCAGGCGCGAGAGTGCCGCATGCTCGATTTCTTCGGACTCGAGCGCCAGGCGTGCGATCCAGACCTTGGCGGGAAGGCTTTCGCTTTCGGCCGCGATGATACTGATCCAATGGTTGAGGAGTCCCTCGGCGCTCGGTGTTTCATCGACCAAGCGCAGCGTCGCGACGTCATTGTCGATTTTGCCGCGCAATGCGAGGTCCATCAGGACGGCTCCGCCCAGCGCGTGGCGGTAGCCGATATCGTCGACGGGTAGGATTCGACCGGATTGATCGTCCAGGGCGAGGAGTACGAGGTCTTCAGCAAGCGTCAGCACAGGGCCGAAGCTAACAGGAAAACGAGGGAGGTCTAGAGGTTCGGCGCGAATGCCGCCTGACTTGTCGGCCGGCCCTCTCGCCTTGACGTTGGCGGCTGTCGGGCGGAGAAAGGGGCATGCTCTCGGGACAGAAGCTGGAGGATTTCACCGCGCAGATCGAGCGCGATGGATACGCGATCCTGGAAAACGTACTCGCGCCGGATCTGATCGATGCGTTGAGCGCCGACCTGCGGCGCATCGAGCATGAAGATACGGTCGCGGCGGCGAAAAACGAGTTCGAAGGCACCCGCACCATCCGGATCTATAATCTGCTGGCGCGCGGGAAACTCTACGAGCAGGTTCCCGTGCATGCGGAGGTATTGCCGTTGGTCGAGCGCGTCCTCGATCCGGGTTGCCTGGTTTCGTCACTCTCGTCGATCGGAATCGATCCGGGTGAAACCGAGCAGCCGATTCATGCCGACGACCAGATCATCGCGCTCGCCAAGCCCCATATCCCGACGGTCTGCAATTCGATGTGGGCTCTGACGGATTTCACTGAGGCCAACGGCGCTACGCGGATTATCCCGGGTTCGCATTTGTCCGATGCGTCCCCGGAGTACGGCAAGCCCTATGCGAGCGTGGCCGCTGAGATGTCCAAGGGGAGCGTATTGGTCTGGCACGGCAGTCTCTGGCACGGCGGCGGTGCCAACCGCAGCTGCGATCGGCGCCTCGGCATCGCGATGAATTATTGCGCGGGGTTCATTCGCCAGCAGGAGAACCAGCAGCTGGGAATTCCGCGTGATACCGTGCGTGGCTTCTCGCCGCGCCTGCGCGAGTTGGTCGGCTACGGCGTCTACAACAGCCTCATCGGCCACATCGACAAAAAAAGTCCGGCCGAACTTTTGGTCGGCGCTACCGCCCGGAAAATGATCTGGGACGTCTAGAGGCTCGGCCCCTCGTTCAGAAGATGCAGCCGCAGGTGCCGTCGCTGCCGCTGCATTCGCCGCCACAGACCGAGCATTGCTCGCCCGTGCGGCAGGCGCCGGGAACGCAGACGCCGGCATTGCAGACATCTCCCGTCGTGCAGAGCTCGCCGTCGTCGCAGCGCTGCGTATTCGGAAGGTGTTCGCAGGTGCCGATCGCGCTGCAGATATCGTCGGTGCATTCATTGGCGTCGTCGCTGCAGGGGCTGCCCAGAAGCTCGGCGGTGCAGACGGCAGAGCAGCAATCGCCGTCGGCCATATTGCCGTCGTCGCACTCCTCCGCGCCTTCGATCACGCCATCGCCGCAGGGCGAGAGCAGAGCAGCGGAGATTCGCACATTATCGTACTCGGCCGTGGCGCCGGCGCTTTTCATGAAGCCGACATAGCCGGCTGCCGTGATCGGCGTGCTGGGGTCGGTATGATCGAGGTAGGCGACGCCATCGACCCACACCTGGATCCTCGCGCCGGTGGCTTCGATGCGCACACGTCGCATCGTATTGCCTGCTCCGGTCGCGGCGCTGTCGACCACCGAATTGCTGTTCGAATCGTAGAGCCGGACGCCGCCGCCTGCCGTCAGGAAGACGGTGTAGCCGCTTTCGTGGTGATAATCCTCCGGCCGTACCCGCCGGAAGCTCATCCCGGCCCAGCCCGATCCACTGGTCAGGCGTACATCGAATTCGAGTGTGAAATCGTCGAAGAGATAGTGGTCCAGAGCGGCCACGGATTTCTGTGAGGTCAGGCCGGTGGCCTGCAGCACGCCGGTCCGCGCCCATTCGGTGTCGAAGAATGTCCAGACATCGTTGGGGCTGTGGGCATCGAAAGTATCGACCAGAATGGTGGGCACTTCATTTGCCGCGACGCCGGTCTCCTGGGCGAGGAAGGCGCGGCGGTCCTCAAAGACGAGACCTCCGCCCTTGCGCGCATTCAAGACCAGAAAGAAAGGCGTGCTGCCCGCAACCGTCGGTACCGGCATCGAGATCGTCTGTTGGATATGCTCGCCGGGCGTGACGGCCGCGGTGAAGGAACCCGAGTCGATGGTCTGGTTCAGAATCTCGGTGCGCCACTCGACCAGAATCTGATCATCGGGCAGGTCGGAGAGATCCTCGTTGAAGACGATCAGATTGCGGGCCGAGAACGTGCCTTCGTCGAGCGCAGGTAGCGGTGAACCGGGCGCGAAGAGGTCGGCCCAGAGATCATCGTGTTCCACGTCGAATACCGCATTGGCGGCAAACGACGAGGCGAAGATCGGATAGGTGTAGCGGGAAGAGGATTTGAGCCCTTCCTGGCCCACGGTGAAGGGGCGGATATCGGCGAAATTATTGGCGCGGTAGCCGCGGATCATCAGGGCCTTCACCCGTCCCCAGTTTCGGGAATAATACACGTTGTTCGGGTTCGAGGACGGCGCCTTGTTGTACATCCACTCTCCGATGCCGGTGGGTCGGGTCAGCACGACGCCGTCCATCCAATAGGGGTCGAGGCTGTACCAATTCGTATAGGCATGCGCGGCATCTGCGCTCTCGAGATGCGCGATATTACTCGGGTAGTGCTTGTTGCTGGTCAAGGCGAGTCCGCCGATCGCGCCGTCGCCGTCGTAAATCACGGGTCGACTATCGTCGTAGAGCAGCAGCTCGGTTTCCAGCGTGAAGAGGTCGGTGGTGCTGACCGGTGGCGTATTTTTGTAGAGGCATTCATTCGCCACGCTCCAGGTGACGACGGATGGGTGGTTGCGGTCACGCGGGACCCACTCGGCGATATGGTCGCGAGAGTTCTGCCAGAAAAAGGGGTTGCCGAGGTCGAGGTCTTCGTCGCTGCAATAGACGACGGACTCGTCGATGATGGGGAGGCCCATCTCGTCGGCGATATCGAGAAAGAGCGGCGGTGGTGGTTGCGTGTGGTAGCGGACAACATTGATGCCGATATTCTTCCACCGCTGCATCTGTGCTTCGATGGTCGGGCGGTCATCGAAGAGAAACTTCGGGTAAACCGTTGTTTCGCCCCGCATATTGAAGCGCAGGCCGTTGAGGCGGTAATCCCTCCCGTCGATGGTGATTTCGCGATAGCCGAAGCGGGTATCATCGGCGGTGTCGAGGACGATGCCCGCCTCCAGGATCCGGGTTCGCAGCTCATAGAGGTGGGGTTGGCCAGGCCACCAGAGGATCGGGTTCGCCCAGGGCTCGACCGAGGAGAAGACATGGATCCCGCCTGCGGCAATCGTCGTCGCTGCCGGTGCGGGCAGCGATTTGACGGAAGTCCCGGCGTCAAGAATCTCCCCCTCAACCGTCACGCTGTGGGCGACCTGGTCATCGTTGCGCACCGTCACGTGGACCTCGATCTCGCCGTTGCTGACGCGCGGTACGATATGCACGTCGCTTGTATGCACCAA
Organism: Deltaproteobacteria bacterium; assembly: GCA_046583355.1. Taxonomy (GTDB): domain Bacteria; phylum Desulfobacterota; class Binatia; order UBA12015; family UBA12015; genus UBA12015. The sequence continues at coordinate 4,877 of JAYGCM010000068.1, read as the reverse complement.
GGGCAGACCGACCAACGTTACGGCCTGACAGATGCCGAGGTAGGCGGGAATCGATCCGGGCCGGACGGGGAGGCCGATCGGATAGGTATAGTACGCGCCGGGGCTCACGACCTCCTGGTCGAAAACCTCGACATCGAGCTGGTTGCCGGTGGCGGTGACCAGATCCGTGACGTCGAACTCAAAGGGCGTGCCGTCGCCGTCGTGTGTGCCCAGGAGGGTGCCGTTGAGGGTCACCCGGGCGCGGAAGCTGACGGCGCCGAAGCGCAGCACGACGCGGTGGTGGACCCACGTCGCGGGGACATCGAAGGCGCGCGAGAACGTGGCGTGGGTGACATCGCTCCACGCGGCGTCGGTGTCCCAGAAGGAGGGTACGGTGATGGAGCCCGGCGTCCCAGCCACCGTGCCGTCATGTGGCAGGAAATCCCAGGTGCCGTTCAGGCTCGTCTCGTAGCGGTCGGCGGGGCCGGCGGCGGCCAGCAAGGGCGCCGCGAGGAGAAACACCAAGGCCACGAGCAAGCCGGCTCGGCTGGCGAGTTCCCGGAGGTGCCGGAAATGCAGCGGCGCGCCGAGCCTCCGGGTGCGGCGGCTCGAGGTCGTGCTCCGACAACGCGGGGCATCATGGCATGGGGCGATACGGGAATTCGACATGAGGTATCCTCTTGGTTTTCAAGCCGCTCCTCCAAGGCTCACGCAAGAACCGTTCCGTATGGCAGCCGAGCCAGGGCGGGCTGATCCGAAGCCTTGTGCGCTCCTTTGTTCGCTCTAGTGGCTGAGGCTGCGCAGTTCCTCGCGCAGTTTTCGGCCGGTTTGGGTTTGCGGGCGAAAGGTGCGAGCGCTGCGCATCAGACCATGAGCGCAACAATCACGAGGTTCGTCGGCTGCCTTTGCGGGCTGCTCCTGTTGGTCGCGGCCGGGGCCGGGGCGCAGGAAATCACGCGCTCGACGCCTCCCGTGCCGAGCAATGCCGAGATGTTCGGCTGGGCACGCGAGGTCGTCGCACTCAGTGAGAAGCACAAGGAGTTTCGCCGCATGGGTACGCCGGGCGATGAGGAGGTGCGCGGGTTCATTGCCGGGCAGTTGCGCAGCTTCGGCTTCCGGCAGGTCGAGCAACAGGCTTTCCGCTTCGAGCGACGTGACTACCATTCTTGGGAATTTGCGGTCGAGGGGGAGGATGTGCCGGCGTTCTTTCTGCGTGGGGCCAGCTTCACGGGGGGTGCGGGACTGGCAGGTGAGTTGCTCTTCGTTGGTGACACGATCGACCCGGCGCTCGATCTGCGCGGTCGTATCGTCGTCTTCGAGGTTCGCGGCCAGGCCATTCCCGGGGCGCTTGCTCCGGCGATCGCTGATTTTATATACGACCCGAACGAAACTCTGGCGCAGACGAGCTTTGGCGGCAAGGCCGGCCCGATCCCGCGGAATTTTCCCGTCAGCTATTATACCGCCGCGGCCCGCGGCGCGGTCGGCTTCGTCGCGATCCTCAAGGACTACGATACGGGGACCGACCGCTTCTACCCGGATCCCTCCGCGATGGTGCAGGCGCGGATTCCGGGCGTCTTCGTCGGGAAATACGAGGGCGAAAAACTGGTGGCGCGACTGCGGGCAGCGACGGCGCCATTGCAGGGACGTATCAAGGTGGAGGGCCGCGTGGTTGCGGCGTCTTCGGCGAATATCGTGGGGGTTCTCAAGGGTGAGAAGCCCGAGACGATTCTGATCAATACGCACCACGACGCGGGCTGGGCGGGCGGGGTGCAGGACGCCTCGGGCATCGCGGCCGTGCTCGGCCTGGCTAAATATTTTTCTCAGGTGCCGAGCAATTTTCGTCAGAAGACTCTGGTTTTTGTATTTGATGGCAACCATTACGATTGGAACTACCCGCGCGGGGCAAACGAGTTTGCCGCGGCGAACCCCAGAGTGATGGCGAATACGGTTCTGGCGATCGGTATCGAGCATATCGCGAAACGTTTTGAGGCCACGGCGGAGGGCTACGTCGACACCGGTGGTGTCGAGCCGCGTATCCTCTTTACGCCGCCCAACCATCTGCTCTTCGAGGCGACCAAAGCCGCCATCGAGGCGGGCGATCTGCACGATACGCTGATCCCGCGTAGCGGAACGATCGCGATGTTCGGCGAGACGCAGAGCTATTTCCTGCAGGGGATTCCGAGCTATTCGCTGATCTCGGGGCCGGAATACCTCTTCCTTGCCGATGATACCATCGACAAGATTGCCGACGAGGAGTTCGAGGCGGTTATCCGGACCTTCATCGCGATCATCGACAAGGCGATGTATCTGCCGCGTTCCTGGATCGAACGCATCGATCGGTAGCGGCCGAACCTCTGGCAGATGTCTTTTAGCGAATGGGGTTGCCGAGGTTGTAGGGGCCGGGCTTCGAGCCGTAGTCGACGCCTTCCTCGCGCTCGCATTCGGGCGGGAAAACTTTGCGCTTGTCGGCGTAATAATCAGCCCGCCGTTCGCCTTCGCTCTTGCGGTTGTATGTGATGTAGAGCGCGCGGCGCGGCGTATCGGATTGGTTCGTTTGTGAGCGGTGCGGGAGGTAGGAGTCGAAGAAAACGGCGGTGCCAGCAGGGATCTCGAGCGGTCGCCAGTCGCGGGCCTCTTCTTCTTGCGTAGCTATGGTGCCATCGGCTTCCTGCGGCAGCGTCTCGTAGGCTGGTACGGCACCGCCGATTTCCAGACAGCCGTTCGCCACGGTCATCGGATCTACCGTGACCAGCATGGTGACGTGGTAGCGTTGCTCGAAGCTCATGAAGGCAGGCGCATCCTGGTGGGCCAGGAAGCCGGCACCGCCGGGCAGTTTGTAGTTGATTTTCTCCTTGAAGAGTACAGCCTCTTCGCCCATCAATTCGGACAGTATCGCGATCGTCTCGTCGCCCTGGACGACGTCGCGCAGGCCCGCGTGGAATTCGAGGAAATTCTCAATGCGGCAGAGTTGGCGGTCGGTTTGTGCTGTGCGCTCGAAATATTTCATCCACTGGCCGGGGCTCTCAGGCCATGCGGCCAGCTCTTCGGTCCAAGCGATGAGCGACGCAAGCGCTGGGCCGGCATGGGCACCGCGGCGGACGAGGTAGTGGTTCTTCTCCCAGAAATCTTTCTCGGCCGGGCTCAACGCGGATCGCATACCCTTCGCTTCACGAATCCCGGAGCCCGAAGCAAGCCCCCCGCCTCCCACCTCAGCAGCCGTAGCGGGGTAGGTCGGCCTCGCTGTGGCGCACCTGGCGTCGCATGGTCTCCTTGAGAGTCTCGCAGCGTTCGGTGGCATTGAGTCGCGGGTCGGCCTGGACGGCGGCGAGTACGGACTCTTCGGTCAGCGTCTGGTCGGAGTGGCGCAGGCCACCGCCGGCCGTCGTGTCGATCACCAGGAAGTCGGGGCCGTTTTGCCAGACGGGGAGGGTGGCCTTGCCGCCGCGGCCCGGGTTTCCCTCGCGGGCGAACTCCGACCAATAGCTGACCATCGCGTTTTGCACCTCGGCGCGGCCGACCGCGTTTTCGTCATTGAAGATGCGACTGAGCTCCGGGCCCATATCGTAATGGCCGAAGACGAAGGGAATCTCGAGGGCGTGGCCGGCTCCGAAGAGCTCGGAGAAATCGGTGCCGAGGAAACTTCCTTCTTCGTCCCAATCGAAGCGATAGACCCAGACCTGGTCGTGGCCGCTGCGCCGCATGGCGGCAGCCGGCTCGTCGGCGCCAATGGCCTTCCAGCTCTTTGAGGCATGCTCGGCGATGGTATTGTATCGCTCGGTGTCGCGGATACGCGGCAGGATGCCGAAGAGTTGCCAGACAAGATCCGGGTCGGCGGCGAGGAAGAGCTTGATCTCGTCGCGGTTGGTGCCCGCGATCACCGGCACACGGTTGAACTCGCCATCAGCAAAAGAATCGATCGGGTTCTTCTCGGGCAGGACGGTGCCGTCGCGTAAGGTGCGCGGCATACTGATCATGCCCATTCCCTCGGTGTCGGCGTAGGCGAGGAAGAGCTCCTGGGTGGTTTTGCCGCGCAGGTAGGACGCGATTTCCGTGTCCGATAGCTGCGCAGCGGACGCCTTGGCCGCGTCGCGGTCCTGGGCCGTGCCGTCCAGCACGAGCAATTGGAAAAGGGCTTCGTTGGACGAAGCCGGGTGGCCGGGCTCGGCTGCATCGACGGCATTCTCGGCTTGCGCTGCTGTCGAAGCCGCGAGACTGCCGCTTTGCGCGATGGCGCGGTGGAAGAGTCCGCCCGCCTGCGGCATCAGGAGGAGACTGAAGACGTTGCGTCCGCCCGCAGACTCGCCGAAGATCGTCACATTCTGCGGGTCGCCGCCGAAGGAGGCGATATTCTTCCGTACCCAGCGCAGTGATTCGGCCATATCGAGAAGCGCGAAATTGCCCGAGCCTTCGATATCGTCGGTGCCGGCGCGCAGGGCGGCGTGGCGGAAGAAGCCGAGAGGTCCCAGCCGGTACTGAATCGCGACGACGAGGACACGTCCCTCGCGCGTCAATTCGGCGCCTTGGTAGAAGGCCGAGTTGCCGATGGTATTGCCGCCGCCGTGAATCCAGACCATGACCGGCAGCTTCTCGCCGGGTGCCAGATCCGCAGGCGCGTAGATATCGAGCGTGAGGCAATCTTCCTCGCCGCGGACCTCAAGCGGGTCGCCGCTCTCCCCGCCAAAGCGGGCCGCGAATTGCGGGCAGGCCGGGCCGTTGCGGATGGCCTCGGTCGTACCTGCAAGCGGCTGTGCCGCCACGGGCGCCTTCCAGCGCAGAGCGGCGGTCGGTGCCTCGGCGTAGTGGATGCCGAGCCATTGGTGGTTTCCGACCGCGTCGTGCGTGCCGACAAAAGTGCCAGCGGGCGCGGCGCGCGTCGTGGTGGCCGGTTCGGCCACCTT
>JAYGCM010000032.1:0-6979 GCA_046583355.1 Deltaproteobacteria bacterium | reverse complement strand
GGTCCGAGCAGGAAGGCCAGTGTTAGAGCCGAAAGCAAGGAATGGGAGATCCGGGTTGTACGGTGCATGAGATTCCTTGGCTTTGGCACGGTGAAATTGAAGTTGCAGAGATTCGAATTCCGTCCGTACCTCTAGAGAATGATCGGGCCGTCTACGAACGCACCCCTGGGCGAGCCTGCGCCACTGCCCTCGGTGGCTCCACAGGAGTCGTTGAGGACATCATCGTCGAGCTCGTCACAGGCAAGCTCAAGGTCAAGCGTGCCGTTGAGAATGCGGCATGCCCTGCAGGCGGCGCGCTCGTCGATGCACTCGGCGTAGGCCGTCTCATCGCCTGCTGCCGTGCAATCGCCGGCGATTACGTCGGTAAAGACCACGCCCTTCTCGTCGCATTTTTTGACGTTGAGCTCGGCGGCTTTGATGACCGCCTTCGCGACCTTGTCGGCGCCCTCGCCCCAGCAGCCTTCTGCCGTAACTGTCGAGACGATCCTATCGCCGTCCTCCTTGGCCTTGAGCTCCTTCTTCAGGCAAATGCCGAAGACCTTGAGGCGGGTCTGGAGAGTTTTGTCGGCCAGCTTGAGCAGCATGGCCTGGCATTTGGACGCGTTCTTGTTGGCCTTATCGGTTGCGTCGACGACCGTAGCGGCCGCATCGCTGCCGAGTGTCGCGGCCATGAAGGCGATTTGCTCGGGCACCGCCGCGGCAACGAAGTCGGCCGCAGCTACATAGGCGAAGTCCGGTTCGCTCAGGCATTTGCCCTTATCCGGGTCGGTCTGGTGCGTGGTGAGTTTCGTCTCGACCTTGGCGACCTTGCCCTTGTTGTCGGCCGTGAGGCACTCGTCCAACGTTTGCCCGTCGAGTTTGCCCTTGCCCGCGTTCTTCACGCAGGTGGCATTCTCTTTGGCCTGGGTTTTGATGATCTTGCCGATGTAACTAACTTGGGAGCCGAGGCATTTTTGCTGGTCCTTGCTCTGGTCGGCCTCGTCCTGGCAGCGGCTCGAGCAGCCATCGTGCTCGTCCGTGTTGCCGTCGTCGCATTCCTCGTCGTCCTCTACCGCCGAGTCGCCGCAGAAGGCCGCCTCGGACTCGCAGCTGGCCGAGCAGCCGTCGCCATCGAGGTTATTACCGTCGTCGCAGGCCTCGCCGGAATCGGTTGTACCATCACCGCAGTTCACGGTGCAGGCGGGCGTGGACACGCCGTCGCCGCAAGCGCAGACGCCTGCGGAGCAGCTCTCGCCGCTGGTCAGCGAATTTGCGTCGTCACAGGAGGTGGCATCGGCGACCGGGGTCGTGGCCCCACACGATCCGGTGAACGGATCACAGGTGCCGTTGTCGTTGCACTGGTCACCGTTACTGCACACAACACCGGCGCAGAGGTTCACGCCCGCACAGGTGCCAGAAGTACATTGGTCGCTGGTGGTCGAGCCGTCTCCGTCGTCACAGGAGGTGGCATCGGCGACCGGGGTCGCGGCGCTACACGTTCCGTCCGAAGGATCACAGGTGCCGTTGTCGTTGCACTGGTCGCCGTTGTTGCACACGACGCCGTCGCAGAGGTCTACGCCCGCACAGGTGCCAGAAGTACATTGGTCGCTGGTGGTCGAGCCGTCTCCGTCGTCACAGGAGGTGGTATCGGCGACCGGGGTCGCGGCGCTACACGTTCCGTCCGAAGGGTTACAGGCGCCATCGTCATTGCACTGATCGCCGTTGTTGCAGACAACACCCGCGCAGAGATCTGGTCCGGCAAGTTCGGTCAGGGTGATCGTGACAACGTGGCCGTCGTCGGCCACGGTTCCGGGATCGGTCGAATAATCGGTCGCCGAGTTGCCGAAGCCGGTCGAGATTCCACCGCGAACGCCGCAGTGGTCCCCGTCAGGGTAGAATATGCTGTAGGCCTCACTCTCGCAATCCGAGGTCCAGCTGAAGGTCAGCGTATGGGTGATGGGGGAGCCGTTGCTGGTACCCGTGATAACGGCGGTGTTGGTATCGTAGATGCTCGACCACATTGGCGGGCTCTCGTTGTAGCCAGTGGTGTTGCTGATCGAGCCATAGCTGAGCCCGAGGCTGCCGGAGTCGAGCGTGCCGCCGGTCTGGCTGCCCGCCAATGTGGTCAGCCCGATCGTCGCGGTTCCATAGGCAGAATAGCTGATCGTCTGGGCGGTCGCGTCGAAAATCTGGTCGACTTGCACCTCATAGTCGCCGGGAGCCGTAACGGTGAATTCGATCGTGTAGTTGGAGGTCAACGCTTCGGACATCGTTCCGCTCGAGTCGTTCCATGCACCCACGCTGAACGCGTAACGCGTCGTGAGCGTGGCGCCGTCGTCGGCCGTGATCGCGGCCGTGCTCGCGCGTCCCTGTGCGTAGCTGCTGGTGATCCAATCATCGTCCGCGCTGCTGTTGTTGGTCACCGAAGCACCGCTGATCCCAGCCCTGGCCGTGCCGGATAGGGGGAAGAGGAGCGCCAATGCCAAGAGCGGAAGTACGAGAGGTTTGTTTCGAAGGGTAGAATTCATGGTGTAGCTCCTACATTGGGATGGTTGCGCGGACGATGCCTTGGTGCCGACCGAGTTTTCTTCGCCGTAGGCGCGGAGTATCCGGTTGCGCAGGGTTGGGGAAGCGATTAATTTCAAACTTGAAGAACCGTCTGGCCAGATGCATCTCCGGTTGTCAAGCGCGGCGGGCGCTACGGGTTTTTTTTGTTTCACCCAGTGGGACATGTGGCGCAGCGGCCGGAAAAACCTGTCTTGAACGACTTGGCTGAAATCGATAGTTAGCGGTGGCTGCGAAAATGGGGCAAGCCCCGCCCCAGGGTCCGCGCCCCTATAATGGAGACCAACCGATGCACCGAATTTCACTATTTGCTCTGGTAGCAATTATTCTGCTTGCCACTGCTGCTGGAGCGGCGAGCGACGAAGAGCGTTGTCTCTCGGCGCTGCGCAAAGGCTACGCCAAGGTAGCGGGTATGCAGGCCAAGGAGACCGGGCGTTGCATTGCGCTGGCCGCCAAGGGGACGCTCGGCTTCCCACCAGAGCTCGCAGAGTGCAGCGCTGGCGATCTGCGCGGCAAGGTCGGCTTCATGACCGCCAAGGCTCGGGGTATGGAGGTGGCTGCCTGCCGGAGTGGAGGCTTGCCCGCCTACGGAGTGCCAGATCTCGGCAACGAAGATTGGAACCCGACCGGGGGCGTGAGTTTCAGCGCTTTGACGAGCGAGGCCGCGCAGGTGCTGGGGCAGGACGTATTGGCGACTCTCCTGGGGGACGATCCTGATGCAAGCGTTGTGCTGCGTCGCGCAGTCGATGCGGAAACTCCGGAAGGCCGTGTCGACGCGATCGTCGCGAAATGCCAGGGCAAGATGATCGCGACCGCACAGAAATGTGTTGCCGCCAAGCTCTCCTCCTTCGACAAATGCGCCCGCGGTGGCGGTGGTGATGCGGACTCCTTGGTGGTGAATTGCATGAGCGGTCCGGGCGGCGGTCAGCCTGACTCGTCCGGCGCGCTCATGCGGCGCTGTGAAGCAAAAATAGAGAAAATGTCCGACAGGCTCTGCGTGCAGCGGGGCGTCGATCTCGTGTCCACCTTCCCCGGAGTGGCCGATTGTACCGGTGGTCCGGTGCCCTGGGCGGCCTGCCTCGACGAACGGCTCGATTGTGTCACCTGCGAGTCGATCCTCGCCGCTACGGCATTGGGCCTGGATTGTGACCTTTTCGACGACGGCGTCGCGAACGAGAGTTGCGGACCCACGCCGGCCCCGACCCCCACGGCAACGCCGGACCTCACGCCGACGCCCACGCCGGAGCCGACGCCGACGCCCACGCCGGAGCCGACCGCAACGCCGACGCCCACGCCGGAGCCGACCGCGACACCGACGCCGACGCCCACGCCGGAGCCGACCGCGACGCCCACGCCGGATCCGACCGCGACGCCCACACCGATGTCCGATATCGTGTTGGACCTCACGGCCTACCGGCCGCAGTTCGGGGGCCCGGGCGCGCAGCCCTTTCAGCGCCGTGCCGTGCCCGAAGAGGATGAAACCCTCTATGGTGCCGGCATTCGCCTGAACGGCGACGATGATGACGGCGACGGCCTGGCCGACAGCGACGACGATTTCGTCTCCAATGAGAACGACCTGATCGAGATCGGCGTAAACGCAACTGGCCTCCCGCCGGGTAGTGCCCTGGTGCTGGCCCGCAGCGGGCCGGCGCTGCGAATTTGGTCGAGCGAGATGAAGGATAGCGCAGTGCTGGTCGAGGATGACGGAGTGACGCTGACCCTTGTCGGTGGCGAGGTGACCTTCTACGCCGAGATGGTCGATACGGTGGTGACAGGCCTCAGCCTCGCGGTGGTCGACACGGTCAGCGGTACTATACTTGCCAGCGATACGGTCAATTTTCGGCCATTTACGAGCCTGGTGATCGGACTCGACGGTGAGTTTCTCGTGCCGACCGACCCGCCGAGTGGCCTGAACTCAGGGATCGCCGAGATGAGCATCGTTCTCAATGCGATCGGCTATGACGCGCAGATGTATGCCGAGAACGTGGTCGATGCGACGGGCTCCGGTGCTCTATACGAAGAGATTGTCTCCGCCGTGCAGGAGCGCGGTGTGACCGATATTGCCTTCATGGGCTTCAGCCATGGCGGCGGTTCCATCTATGATGTGCTCGAGAAGCTCGACGCCGATGGCGTGGGCGGTTTCTCGGTTCCCTTCACCGCCTATATCGACGGGATCTCCAACGTGAGTAATCTGGCGATCGCGGCCGAAACCCGCTTGCCGATCGGCACGGCGTATCACGTCAATTTCTATCAGACGAATTTATTTACGCCCTTGTGGATCTGGGGCGCGTCGGTTCCCGGCTCGGCCGTCGATGTCAATGTCAATTACACCAGCTGGGGCGGCGGTCTGCTGCATATCACGATCACCCAGGCCGAGCAGGTCCAATTGGGCATCCTGTTGCCGCTGGTCGAGCGCGTGGTGCCCTGAAGGGCGGTGGCTACATATGGAGGGCGCGTCCGTCGACGGCCAGGGCGGCTTCCTTGATCGATTCGGCGAGTGTGGGATGGGCGTGTACGCTGCGCGCGATATCTTCGGCGCTGGCCCCCATCGCCATGGCGATGGCCGCCTCGGCGATCAGATCCGAGGCACCGGCGCCGACGATATGCACACCGAGAATACGGTCGGTTTTTGCATCGGCAAGAATCTTCACCGCGCCTTCGGTCTCGCCCATCGTTTTGGCGCGTCCGTTGGCGGCGAAGGGGAACATTCCCTCCTTGACCTCGATTCCCTGCGCTGCGGCTTGCTCGCTATTCAGGCCGACGGCGGCGAATTCGGGGTGGGTATAGACGATGGCCGGGATGGTATCGTAGCCGACATGCCCGGCCTTGCCGGCGAGTAATTCGACGCAGGCCACGCCTTCTTCCTCGGCTTTATGCGCCAGCATCGGACCGGCGATCACGTCGCCGATGGCGAGGACGCCCGCGACGTTGGTGTGGAATTGCTCGTCGACGACGATCCGGCCGCGCTCGTCGGTCGCGACGCCGGCTTTGTCGAGGCCGAGTCCTCCGGCATACGCACGCCTGCCGACGGCGACGAGGATGGCATCGGCCGCCAGTTCGCTGGTCGTGCCGTCTTTTTCCTTGAGCGTGGCCGTGATGCCGTTCTCGCCCGCGGTGGCGGATTCTACTGAGGTCTCGAAGCGAAAGCGCAGACCCTGTTTTTTGAGAGATTTCTGCAGCTGCCGGGCCATCGCGATATCCATGCCGGGGGTGATACCGGGCGTGAGTTCAACGACCGTGACCTCGGCGCCCAGGCGTGCCCAGACCGAGCCGAGCTCCAGGCCGATGGCGCCGGCGCCGACGACCAGCAGCTTGGCGGGGACAGAGTCGAGTGCGAGCGCGGCGGTCGAGTCGAGGATGCGCTTGCCGTCAAAGGGCAGGCTCGGCAACTCGATCGGCACGCTGCCCGAGGCAATCAGGATATTCTTCGCCGTCAGTATGCGGGTGCCGCCCTCGCCCTCGACCTCGACCCGGCCCTCGCCGGCGAGGCTGGCGGAGCCGGTGACGGACTCAATGCCGGCCTTCTTCAGCAGTCCGGCGATGCCGCGGGTGAGTGTGGTGACGACGCGATCTTTGCGCTTCATCATCGTGGCGAGGTCCAGCGAAAGCTCGCCCACGCCGATGCCATGCGCTTTGAAGTCCTTGCCGGCCCGCGCGTAGAGCTCACTGGAGTTCAGCAGCGCTTTGGACGGGATGCAGCCGATATTCAGGCAGGTGCCGCCGAGGGCGGGGCCTTTGTCGATGCAGGCTGTGCGCAGGCCGAGTTGGGCCGCGCGCAGCGCGGCGACGTAGCCGCCGGGGCCGGCACCAATGATGATGAGGTCGAAGGAATCTTGCTCTGCCATGGTTCAGACCTCGAGGAGGAGACGAGCCGGATCTTCCAGCTCTTGTTTCACGTTGACCAGGAACGTGACCGCTCCCTCGCCGTCAACGATACGGTGGTCGTAGGAGAGCGCGAGGTACATCATCGGGCGGATGACGATCTCGTCGTCGATGACGATCGGGCGTTTTTCGATTTTATGCATGCCGAGGATGCCGGCTTGCGGCGGGTTGAGGATCGGGGTGGAGAGCATCGAGCCGTAGACGCCGCCGTTGGAGATGGTGAAGGTCGCGCCCGAGAGATCGTCGATGGCGAGTTTGCCGTCGCGGCCCTTTGCGGCCAGCCGGGCGATCTCCTGTTCGATGCCGGCAAAGGAGAGGAGGTCGCAATTTTTGACCACCGGTACGACCAGTCCTCTCGGTGTGCCGACGGCGACGCCCATATGGACGGCGTCGCGGTAGAGGATCTCGTCGCCCTGGATCTCGGCATTCAATTCGGGGATGACGCGCGAGGCGGCGCAGCAAGCCTTGGTGAAAAAGGACATGAAGCCGAGGCCGACGCCGTGCTTCTCGCGGAAGGCCTCTTTATGCTGTTTGCGCAATTCCATCACGGCGC
>JAYGCM010000006.1:0-43742 GCA_046583355.1 Deltaproteobacteria bacterium | reverse complement strand
GGCATGCCCAAGAAGAACCCGGGCTTCAACTTCGCCATGCCGGGGTGCGTCGAGAAAAAAGACACATCCTTTGGCACCGAAGAAGTTCTGATCGCCGTGAAATGCGACGTCCACCCCTGGATGAGCGGCTACGTTGCCGTTCTGCCCCATCCCTTCTTCACCGTCACGGCACCCGACGGCACCTTCGCGCTCGAAGGCCTGCCGGCCGGCACCTACACCATCGGCGTCTGGCAGGAAAAGCTCGGCACCCAAGACGCCGAAGTCACTATTGCCGACGATGGCTCGGTGACGCTGGACTTCAGCTACAGCGCTTCCTGATGGGAACTCGGGGTTGGCGGGATTTCCCGCCGACCCCGAACCTTTCGCGAGACTCCTTTTGCAAACGGCGATCTTCTGGTTCTCCGGCATCGTCTTCTTCGTGGTGCAGGCCTGGATCCTGCTCCGCCTATTGAAGGCACGTCGAGTACAGGATCCGGCGCGTAGCGCCGCGATCCATACCGAAATCGTCTGGACTCTCGTCCCGGCCGCCTTTGTCGCGGCAATCGCCCTAATGGCCAGCGACCAGCTCCGGTCACCCGATACGACTCGACTGCGCCCCCTCGTGACGGAGACGCGTGCGCCGGAGGCGCCCCGCTAGGGGGCCGCCCGGCCCTCTCGCGCAATATTGTGATGACTAACGCCGCCACACCAGTCTCCGACCTGCTGGAGCTCACCAAACCACGCATCACTCTGATGGTCGTGATCACGACGGCCGCGGGCTATTGGCTCGCCGCGCCGCAGGTCGCGGCGCTACCCTTTGCGGCCACATTGCTGGGCACGGCATTGATCGCCGCCGGGGCAAGCTGCCTCAATCAAGTAATCGAGATCCGCACAGATGCGCTCATGGAGCGCACCCGCAAGCGTCCCATGGCCGCCGGTCGCACCACGCGACGCACCGGCGCCATCCTCGGCGTGCTGCTCTCCTTGGCGGGCACCCTGGTTCTGGCCGTCGCCACGAATTGGCTGACCGCCGGACTCGGCCTCCTCACGCTGCTCCTCTATACGCTCGTCTACACACCGATGAAGCGCGTCTCTTCGCTTTGTACAGTGGTCGGTGCGGTACCCGGAGCCATCCCGCCAATGATGGGCTGGACCGCCGTGACAGGCGATATCTCGGTTGAGGCCTGGGTTCTTTTCGGGATTCTCTTTTTCTGGCAGATGCCTCATTTCCTCGCGATCGCCTGGATGTACCGCGACGATTACGAACGCGGCCTGCAGCCGATGCTGCCGGTTGCCGACAACGACGGCTCGGCCACGGCAAGACAGATTCTTCTCTACAGCCTGGGCCTCCTGCCCGTAAGCCTGCTTCCTGCCATCCTCGGCATGGCCGGCGGTGCGTATTTCAGCGGCGCCTTGGTTCTCGGCCTCATCTTCCTGATTTCGGCGATCCATACCGCGCGCGTGCGCAGCCTCGAGGCCGCCCGCTTGCTGCTACGGGTATCCGTGATCTATCTTCCTCTTCTCTTGCTTCTTCTGGCAGCGACGAAAGGACCGATGGCCCCGACATGAACGAGACTTCCGAAGCGATCCTTGAGGTCCGCGCGCTCGAACACGCCTATGGCACGAATAAGGCTCTCGACGGCCTGAGTTTCTCGACCGGGCGCGGCGAGATTTTTGGCCTGCTCGGGCCCAATGGCGGCGGCAAGACGACTCTCTTCCGAATCCTCTCCACGCTGCTGACGCCCGACTCCGGCACGGCAACGATCGCCGGCGCCGATGTCGTCACGCAGAGCGCAGCCGTACGGCGCGAGATCGGCGTCGTCTTTCAGTCGCCGAGTCTCGATATCCAACTCACGGTGCGCGAGAATATGCGCCATCAGGGCCATCTCTACGGGATCGGCGGGAAAGCTCTCGAAGATCGGATCAACGAGATGCTCGACCGTGTCGGCCTACGCGACCAAGAGCACGCATTCGTGCAAACGCTTTCCGGTGGCATGAAGCGCCGCATCGATCTCGCCAAGGGGCTCATGCACCGTCCCAGCCTCGTCATTCTGGACGAGCCGACCACGGGGCTCGACCCTGGCGCCCGCATCGACCTCTGGGCCTACCTCGAAGAGGCTAGACGCCGCGATGGCCTCTCCGTCCTCATCACGACCCACCTGATGGAAGACGCCGACCGCTGTGATCGCCTCCTCTTTCTCGACAAGGGAAAATCGGTCGCGCTCGATACCCCCGATGCCCTGCGCTCGGATGTGGGTGGCGATATCGTCACGATTCACGCCACGGACCTGGAGAGTCTCGCCAGCGAAATGACCAGCCGCTTCTCGGAGCCAACCGAAATCGTCGACGGCGCCCTGCGCATCCGGCGCCAGAACGGCCCGGAATTCGTCCCACAACTCTTCGAGGCCTTCCCCGGCCGTATCCAAGCCGTCAGCGTCGGCAAGCCGACCTTGGAAGACGTTTTCATCCAACGCACCGGCCACCGTCTCTGGAGCACCGACCCCGCTTGAGCAGACTCCCGCCCGCGGGACTATCGCTGCACTTTCCTCTCCGTTAAGCCGTTAGCGTGCGATTGGCTGTTCTTACCCTCTGGCAAAGAGAGATCGTCCGTTTCTACCGGCAACGCAGCCGGATCGTCGGCGCTCTGGCAACCCCCATTCTCTTCTGGCTCCTGCTTGGCTCGGGCTTTGCCGGAACCTTCCGCAGCGGCGGCGCGGGCGACGGCATCGGCTACGCCGAATATTTCTTTCCCGGCGCCATGGTCATGGTGATTCTCTTCACCGCGATCTTCTCGACCATCTCGGTCATAGAGGACCGCAAAGAGGGCTTCCTGCAGGCCGTCTTGGTCGCCCCCGTACCGCGCGTAGCCATCGTCTTGGGCAAGATTCTGGGCGGCAGCTCGCTCGCTCTGGCCCAGGCTCTTTTACTCCTCCTGGCGGCGCCGCTGGTCGGCGTCAGCCTCGGCCTCGGCAACCTACTCAGCCTGGTCGCCCTACTCGCGATGATCGCCATCGGGCTCACCACTCTGGGCTTCCTGATCGCTTGGAAAATGGATTCGACACAAGGTTTCCACGCCGTCATGAACCTCCTGCTGATTCCCATGTGGCTGCTCTCCGGCGCCTTCTTCCCGGCCGATGGAGCCTCCCCCTGGCTGCGCTTCGTCATGGCGATCAACCCACTGACCTACGGCATGGCGGCCGTGCGCCATTGCATCGACCCGAGCGGCGCCGCCATCGGCGCGGATGTCCCCGGCTTCACGCTCTCGGTTCTTGTCACGCTCGCCTTTACGGTCGCCGGCCTGCTCCTCGCACGGCGCATGGTCGCCCAACCTCTGGATCCGGGACTCGCATGAAAAACCGCCGCAATCCCTTCCTCGTCATCGGCGGCCTTTTACTGGTCTTTGCGGTCGCCGTGCTGGCTGCCCTGAGCACGGGCCGTCACGAAGAACCCCTGCCTGTATTGGCCCAGGTACCTCCTTTTGCCCTGATTGCGGCCAATGGCGCCGACTTCGGCGACCAGGACCTGGCCGGCCATCCCTATGTCGTCGACCTGATCTTCACCCATTGCGCCGCTATCTGCCCGCGCATGACGGCCGAGATGGGCCGACTCGAGCGCGAGACCGACAGCCTCGAGAACCTGCGCTTTGTCTCGGTCTCGGTCGACCCGGAGCGCGACACCCCCGAGGTCCTGCGCGCCTATGCCGAGCGCGCCGGCGCCGACCGCGAACGCTGGGTCTTCCTGACCGGCGAGAAGGCCGAGATCTGGCGCCTGGCCAGCGAGGGTTACCTCTTGCCGGTGATCGAAGGCAAGCCGGAACTCGGCGACGACGCCATCATCCATAGCCAATATTTTGTCCTTGTCGACGGCGCGGCCCGCATCCGTGGCGTATACGATATGCGCGATTCCGAAGCGATGCTGCGCCTGCGCGGCGATATCCGCCGCCTGAACGATGAGCCCGCCCTTACCTAAAGGAACACCGTGAGCACTACGGACGAACGCCCCTTCGACGCAGACAACCATTATTACGAGGCGGCGGATGCCTTCACCCGCCACGTGCCTGCGGCCATGCAGGCACGCTGCGTACAATGGGCCGAGATCGGCGGACGCAAGCATCATATCGTCGGCGGCAAGCTCGCCCATGCTGTCTCCAACCCGACTTGGAACCCGATCGCCATGCCGGGTGCGATCTCCGAGTTCCTGCGCGGCAACCCGAACAAGATCAGCCCCAAAGACCTGCTGGCGGCGCGCGAACCACTGCCCGATTATTATATGAACAAGGACGCCCGCGTCGGGCGGATCGAAGAACAGGGCTTGCAGGGCATCTGGCTCTTCCCCACCCTCGGGGTTCTCTACGAAGAACTCCTCAAGCACGATACCGAAGCGGTCAAAACGCTCTTCTGTGCCTTCAATCGCTGGCTCGACGAAGATTGGGGCTGCAACTATAAAAACAAGATCTTCGCCGCGCCCTATATTTCGCTCTGCGACGTCGACTTCGCCTGCAAGGAGCTCGAATGGGCGCTGGGCCGCGATGCGCGGATCATCGTCCTGCGCCCGGCCGCCGTCTTTACGCCCGACGAAGGGCCGCTCTCACCCGCCCATCCCAAATTCGATCCCTTCTGGGCGCGGGTGAACGAAGCCGGCATCACCGTCGTCGTGCATGCCTCGGACTCGGGTTATACAACGCACGGCTATGTCCCCGACGGCTTCAGCGCCAGCGGCGTCGGCGGTCCCATGATGCCGAATATCAAGCACCTCAATATCGAGCGGGCCGGCTACGATTTCCTCATCACCCTGGCCTACGATCGCCTCTTTGAGCGCTTCGGCAACCTACGCGTCGCCTCGGTGGAGAACGGTGCCGAATTCCTGCCCGATCTGCTGCGCAAGCTACGCCAATCGCGCGACCGCCTTGCCGTGACCGGCTACTACAAAGAAGATCCGGTGGAACTCTTCCGCGAACACGTCTGGATCAACCCCTTTTGGGAAGACGATGTCTACGAGGTGGAATCCCTGATGGGCGCCGAGCATGTGATCTTCGGCTCGGATTGGCCGCATATCGAAGGCATGCCCAAGCCGCTCGATTATGTCACGGAACTCACCGAGTTCGACGCTGCTACGCAACAGAAAATCCTGCGCCACAACGCCCTCGCCCTGACCCAGCGCCGCCCCGCCTGATCGCCCCGCCCCGGTCCAAGCTTGCTTGGAGGCGCACCGGAAAGCAGGCCTGCCTCCGGGTTGGCCGCGGTGGCTTAGTCCGGCCGCTTGGAGGAGTCCGCGTCGTCAGCGGCTGCCTGTGCCTGGTAGGCTTCCGTGCGCTTGATCGAGCGGTAGATCGCAAAACCCGCACCGAGCACGATCGCCGGCGGCAGGCCGAGCATCATGATGGTCCCCGAGACAAAAGCCGGGGTCCAATCGTTGTCCTCGCCGCCGTAGCAAACGAAGCAGGCCGCGGCGGTCTGCGGCAATACGAGCCAGGCGAAGCTCAGGAGCGCAAGGGCTCCGCGCCGCAAGCTGGCCGCATTCATTTCAGTGGCCTTCGCCGTGCCCGGCCGCCTGAGCCGCCAGGCCGCTATAATGCTCATGCGCAGCAATTTCGCGCGCCTGCGAGCTGCGGATCTCTTCTTCGAGGACGCCGATATCCGGCACCACGAGGAGCAAGAGGACCATTACCAACATCAGGCAGATACCGATCGAGAACTTGATGAACTTTCCTTCGTGGCGCAGGTGCATGAAGAAAGCCCCGATCAGCGAGGCCTTCGTCACCGCGATCAGAAGCGCGATGATGACGGCCATCGATTGGGGAAGGTCCATATAGGCCACCCCGACGGTCATCGCCGTCAGCGCCCCCAGCGTCGCGAAGACCTTGAGGTAGGTGCGGATTTCGTCGCTCATGCCGGCGCCGGATGGTTCGTTTGCTGCGTTGCTCATGCTCGCCTCAAATCTTCTAGAGCAGATAGAGAATCGGGAAAAGGAGAACCCAGACCAGATCCACAAAATGCCAATACAGGCCGACACACTCGACCCGTTCGTAGTTATCCGGGCCGTAACGACCCTTCGCACCCTCATAGAGGATGTACGAGAGAGCGCCGATGCCGCCGATGATATGCAGCGCGTGCAACCCGGTCAGAGTATAATAGAAGGACCCGAAGAGGTTGCTCGAGATCGTGATGCCCTCATGCCATTTATGCTGGTACTCGTAGCTCTTGATCATCAGGAACATTCCCGCGCCGCCAAGTACGCAGTACATCCACTGCTTGAAGCGGGCGATATTGTTTTCCTGAATGGCCGACATCGCCAACACCATCGCCACCGAGCTGGAGATCAGCACGAAGGTGTTGAGGGTTGCCAAGGGCACCCCCATCATGGAGCGCGGCGGCGTGACCATATGGGCCGAGCCGGTATTGAGAATCACATAGGCACTCAAGAGCCCGCCGAAGAGCATGATCTCGGATGCCAGGAAGCACCAGATGCCGAGCTTCGCGTTCGAGATGCCTGTGGATGTATTTGCAGGTGCTTGACTACTCACTGTACGTCTCCTGATACTCGCAACACCGGCTAGGCGCCGTCGTCGTCCTGTGGCCAGAAATCTTTGTCGCGGCCAGGGACACTATATTCGTAGGGACCACGATAGACCTCGGGCGGGTGCTCAAAGTTCCCGTGCGGCGGCGGTGAGGGACAGGCCCACTCGAGCGTGGTCGCCTCCCAGGGGTTGTCGCCGGCCTCTTTGCCGTTCCAAATGCTGTTGAAGAAATTGAAGATGAAGGGAAGCTGGCCGATCAACAGCACCACAGCAGCAGCACTGATGACGTAATTCCAGCCCTGCACCGGCAGATTATGCCATTGCAGAGTCGGGTCGGAGAGGCGCCGCTGCATCCCCCACATGCCCTGGAAGAGCATCGGGAAGAAGACGAAGTTCATCGGGATAACCGTCATCCAGAAATGAATCTTGCCAAGTTTTTCGTTCATCATGCGGCCGAACATTTTGGGGAACCAGAAATAGGTCGCACCGAGCAAAGCGATGAGACTGCCCGGCGCCACGACGTAATGGAAATGGCCGATGACGTAGTATGTATCGTGCAGGTAGAGGTCGGTCGGCGCGAAACCCAGCGGCAGCCCTGTCAGCCCGCCGATGCCGAACATCGGCACGAAGGCGAGCGCGAAGAGCATCGGGGTATTGAAGCGTATCTGTGCCCCGCGCAGGCTGAGCAACATGCAGGTCAGGATAGCCACCGAGGGTACCGAAATCGTCATTGTCGTGGTGACAAAGAGGTTCGCCAGACTCGTTCGCATTCCGGAGACGAACATATGATGCGCCCAGACAACGAAGCTGAGCGCGCCGATGAGAATCATCGAGCCTACGGCTTCTTTGTAGCCGAAAGGCGGTTTGCGGGTATTCGCCGCAAAGATCTCGAAGACGATGCCCATGGCCGGAAGGAGGAGGACGTAAACCTCAGGATGGGCCAGGAACCAGAAAAGATGCTGCCACAGAAGCGGATTGCCGCCGCCCGCGGCCGGGAAGACGGTCGCGCCGTACATCATATCTTTGGGGATGTAGAAGCTGGTGCCCGCGACGCGGTCGAGAAGCTGCAAGACCGCGCCGGCTTCGAGCACCGGGAAAGCGAGGAGCAGCAGCACCGCGCATACGAGCTGCGACCAGCAGAAGATCGACATCCGCCCAAGCGTCATGCCCTTGGCGCGCATATTGAGCGTCGTGACGATGAAGTTGATCGCGCCGAAGAGCGAGGAGGTGATGATGAGAATCATCGCGATCAGCCAGATCGTCTGCCCCGGAGGCGCTACCACAGAGAGCGGTGGGTAGGATGTCCAGCCCGATTGGGCGGCTCCGCCCGGCGCCAGGAAGGCCGACATCATCACGATGCCGCCGACCAGGTAGACCCAATAGGACATCATATTCAGGCGCGGGAAGGCCATATCGTCCGCGCCGATCTGCAGCGGCAAGACGTAGTTGCCAAAGGCCGCGACCCCCAGAGGGACCACGCCCAGGAAGATCATGATGGTGCCGTGCATGGCGCCGAGTTGGTTGTAGAACTCCGGCGACATGTAGCCATAGGGCATCAGGTTCTCACCGAAAAGCCACGCCACCATGCCGCGTACCATGCCGAGATTCTCGGGGTCGAAATCGTCGCCCGGAACCGGCATCGCCAGCTGGTAGCGCATCAGCAACATCATGCCGAAGCCCACCAAAAGGAAGAGGAAAGAAGTGATCAGATACTGGATTCCGATAACCTTATGGTCAACGGAAAAAACCCATTTCCGAAGAAAGGTCGTCGGCTCTGCGTGCCCGTGGTCGCTCATTGGTCTCTATACTCCCTGGATCCGCAGTTTCAGGAACGAGGCGCGCCGAGGATCGGACCGCCGGCTTCGGCGAATCGATCTTCGAGCTGCTCCTGCATCCATTCGTCGTAATCTTCCTGCGTCTCGACAAATACATTGCCGACCATCGAGGCATGGTTGCTGCCGCAGAGTTGCGCGCAGGCGATCTCGAATTTGCCGGTTTTCTCGGATTCGAACCACAAGGTCTGCATGGTCCCCGGCAGAATATCTTGTTTGTTGCGGAAGTTCGTCACCTGAAAATCGTGGATGACATCCTTGGACGTCATGCGCAGGATCACCGGTGTATTGACCGGCACGAAGAGGTTGTTGGTGGTCTGGATATCGTCCTGCGCAGCCGGATCGGACTCGTCGAGGCCGATCGGGTTCGACGCGCTGACCAGCGCGACGTCGCGCCGGCCGAATTTGCCGTCGGGGCCAGCATATTGGAAATTCCAAGCGAATTGCTGCGCCACGAGCACGATTTCCAGCGATTGCTCCGGCGGCGGAGTGTCCTGCTTCAGTTCGGCCCAGACGGGGATTCCGAAAGCGATAATCAGCCAGATCTCGAATGCGAGTACGAGTCCGTCGGGAATCATGGACGCTTTTTCGCCGGTCTGGTGGTAGACCGCCTGCCCGCCTGGCTTCGCCCGATAGGCGAAGAGGCAATAGACAAAATACGCGCCCCAGATCACGAACATCGCCAACATGACCCAATGAAGGAGGCCCATCAGCCAGTCAATCGTACCTGCATAGGTCGATACTGGCTCAGACATCCAGGTCTCAAATCCGTACTCGGAGTTCACGCAATCACCTCATAGTGCGGGGAAAAAAAGCCCGTGCCCTTGAAACCTGTTTCAACCCGGGAAGCAAGGGCGGGAACCGCATAAATCATCAGTTTTTCTTCTCGCCATCCGCTGCGGACGGCGGTGGTTCCGCGACCATATCGGCTTGGTCACGGCCCCGTCCGAGGAGCCAATTCACCGGACCGGAGCCTACGTAGATCAGCAACCCACCAAAGAGCATGAGCTGAGGCTCGGCAATCACCAGCATCGAGAGAATCACGAAGCCCACCAACATGGAAAAGGGCTGGCGCGAACGCAGGTTGATGTCCTTGAAGCTATAATAACGGAAGTTGCTGACCATCAGCAGCGCCAGAGAGTAAACCAGGATGGGCAGCACCACATGCCGGCTGGCGTCCGTATCGACCCCGAAATACTCGTAGAGGAGGACGGTCGCGGCCAGCATATCGGCCGCAGCCGGGATCGGCAGACCAGTAAAGGTGCTTTTCTCCACCGTCGGGGCCTGGACGTTGAAGCGCGCGAGGCGCAAAGCCCCGCAGACCACGAAGAGCGAGGCCGCAAGCCAGCCCCAGGCACCGAAGGGTTGCAGCGCCCAGAAATAGGCAATCACGCCCGGCGCCACGCCGAAGGCTACGAGGTCGGCCAGCGAATCGTATTCGACGCCGAATTGGCTCGTCGTATTGGTCAGGCGAGCGATGCGGTCATCGAGTCCGTCACAAACATGCGCCACCACGATGCAGATTGCGGCGCTGAAGAAATCACCCCGGGTCGAGGCCAGAATCGCGTAGAAGCCGAGAAAGATCGTCGCCGTCGTGACGAGATTCGGCAACAAATAGACCCCGCGGCGCAGCGGATGGGCACGCTCGCCGTCTTCCTGGATCAGGCGGATTTTTCGTGATCGTGAAGTCATTCGAGGCGGCCGAGAATGGTTTCGCCTGCACTGACCCGATCGCCCGGCTGCACATCCAGGCGAAAGCTGCCGGGAACGAAGATATCCACCCGCGAGCCCAGTTTGATCATGCCCATGCGCTCACCGCGAACGCACTGATCGCCCGCGGCCAGATTGCACACGATGCGCCGGGCGAGAAACCCGGCGATCTGCACATAGGCAAGCCGCCGACCCTCGCTTGCCTTCATCACCACGGCGTTCTGCTCGTTATCGAGCGATGCCTTGTGGGAATAGGCAGCGAAATAACGACCCGGATTGTAGTGCACGGCCAGGACCTCGCCGTCGAGCGGGTTGCGGTTCACATGCACATCGACCGGCGACATGAAGATACTGATCCGCGTCACTGTCTCGTTCAAGAAGCGATCGTCGACAAAACCGGCCTCGGCGGCCAGAACACGCCCATCGGCTGGCGAGACCAGATCGTTCACGCCACCCAAGGGCGTTCGCGTCGGGTCACGGAAGAACCAAGCCAAGAAGAGCCCGAACACCAGCACGGGTACGGCCAGGCACCAGAACCAGGGCGAGATCGTCACGGCGAGAAACGCCGCGACAAGCCCCGCGCCCAGCATACCGAAGACCGGAAAGATCCCGTCAGGCGCCAGCAGGTTCCCTCTATTTTCCGAAGCCGGCAATGACTCTTCCTTGTTAATTCCGGGATTTGTCGACAAGACGCCCGGATTTCATCCAAGGCATCAGCCCACGCAGCCGCGCGCCGACTGCTTCGATCGGGTGGTGCTCCGCCTCGGTGCGCAATTCCTTGAAATGCGGCAGGCCGCAGCGGTACTCGGTGAGCCACTCGTCCGCGAATTTGCCTTCCTGAATCTCGGCGAGAATCTCCTTCATCGCCGTGCGCGCCTCGGTACCGATCACTCGCTTACCGCGGGTCAGATCGCCGTATTCGGCTGTGTTGCTGATCGAGTAGCGCATATTGGCGATGCCGCCCTCGTACATCAGGTCGACAATCAGCTTGACCTCGTGCATGCACTCGAAATAGGCCATATCGGGGTCGTAGCCGGCCTCGACCAGGGTCTCGTAACCGGCCCGAATGAGCTCGGTCAGCCCGCCACAAAGAACGGCTTGCTCACCGAAGAGATCGGTCTCGGTCTCTTCGCGGAAGGTCGTCTCGATGATGGCAGCACGGCCACCACCGATCGCGCTGGCGTAGGAGAGCGCGAGGTCGCGGGTATCACCACTGGGGTCCTGGCCGATCGCGATCAGGCAGGGAACGCCGCGGCCACCCTGGTACTCGCTGCGCACCAGATGTCCGGGTCCCTTGGGCGCGACCATGAAGACATTGATCCCCTCGGCGGGAACGATCTTTTTGAAATGGAAATTGAAGCCATGCCCGAAGGCGAGCGAATCACCCGGCTCAAGCCCAGCCGCAATCTCGTTCTCGAACGAGTCGGATTGCATTTCATCGGGCAGCAGGACCATGACGACCTGAGCCCATTGGGCAGCAGCGGCGGTATCCATGACCTCCAGGCCAGCGGCCGTAACCTTGGCGCGAGACGCGCTATCGGCGCGCAAGCCGACGCGGACGTCGGCCCCACTCTCCTGCAGGTTCAGCGCATGCGCATGCCCCTGCGAACCGTAGCCAAGCACGGCGATCCTCTTCCCCTTGATGAGGTCGAGGTTCGCGTCTTTATCGGTGTAGACCTTCAATGCCATTTTTACATTTACTCCTTAAACGAAATCGGCTTCCGAGCCGTCGCGATGAATTCTGCCTTCGTGCTCGCCGCTCTGGTCGACCTCGGGTGCTGCCTCGCGAGGCGCATGCGCGAGCACATCCGGTCCCCGCCACAGCGCCACCACGCCGGTCCGAACGATTTCGAGGATACCGAAGGGTTCGAGGAGGCTGAGCAACGCTTCGGTTTTATCCGGCGTACCCGTGACCTCGACCACATAAGAGGATGCGGCAACATCGACGACCTTGCCGCGAAAGATATTGATCACGCTCAGCACGTCACCGCGCGTCTGCGACGTCACGGCGACCTTGATCAGAACGAGTTCGCGCTCAACCGAGGGCGCGTCGCTGAAGTCGCAAACTTTGACAACATTGACCTGCTTGTTGAGCTGCTTGGTGACCTGCTGGAGAACCTTATCGTCGCCGCTGGTCACGAGCGTGATCCGCGAGATATCGGGATCACGCGTCTCTGCGACGCAAAGGCTCTCGATATTGAAGCCCCGTCCGGAGAACAAACCGGAGACCTTTGCCAGGACTCCGAACTCGTTCTCGACGAGCACAGAAATAATGTGCTGCATGCGCAAGCGTTTAGCTATTGGTCATGCAGAGGTCCACTGGCTCCGGCGCGCGCAGCGCCACCGCCCGCCTACAGGCGTGAAACACGAAAGCCCCGACCGTTTCCGGCCGGGGCTTCGCGAGGGTCAACCCGGTGCGGCGATTGCCTCGACCGAGCGCAGCCGGCTGACGATCGCCATCATGCGATCTTTGCCGGCAAGTTTTTTCTTCTGAAGCGACTTGCGGGTCATCTCCTCCGAGGAACTCAACGAAGGTTGTCCGTTGAAGGCTTTGATCTGCCTTTCAAGATCGACATGCTCGGCATAATGCCGGCGCAATTCAAAATCGTGGTCGAGAAGGGACTGAATGACCTCTTGGTCCTGCTGCTCCATGAACGCTCCTTACAGGCGACAAACGCCTTGCTGTGGGGTTGGCTCGCCCGGCCATCGCCGGGAGCCCCAGAGTACGCTCACTCGGCGACCGGTTCAATCCACTGGTTACGAATTTTCGCGTCCGGCCGGTAATAACGAGAGTTCCGCTTCCGAAGCGCGCACATAAACCGGCGCGAGATCGCGTACATCGTCGCCTTGGCCCGCAGCCAGACGGGGCAACGCCAGAAGCGCCACATGCACACCGCTGGGCGGGTGCTCTTCGAGAGCGCAGCGCCGATCTTCCCCGATGCCGGCAAAAGGTTCCGCATAACGAAACACGCCATCGCCAAGCATATGGATTTCGCGCGGATCCGAACCGAGATTTTCGAACGAACGCGCACATGCCGCCGGTTTCTCGACCGCATCGGGAAGTAAACGCCGCAACTCCCCGCCAGGTCCCGCCACGACAAACGCCGCCCGGTAGACCTCGCCCTTACGTGCATCCAGAGCCACGCAGATCGTCTTTCCTAGCAATGCTTCACCGGATGCTGACGCCCAACTCGAAGCCCAGGCAGCCAAGGTTCCGACCCCTGCAATCGGGGCACCCGCAGCCCAAGCAAGAGCTTTCGCGGTCGCCATACCCACCCGCAGGCCAGTAAAGGAACCCGGCCCGGTTGAGACAGCGAAGGCCTCAACAGCACTCAACTCCAGCCGGGCCGAGACGAGTGCCGCATCAATCTGAGCCAGCAACATCGCCCCATGCGTGCGACCCGCCTCTTGCACGCTCTCGGCCAGGATCCGCGTCGCTAGGCCCGTTTGTTCTACCAGCCCCACGCTGCCAAAACGGGTGGCGGTCTCGATGCCCAGGACGATCAAGTTGTTCAGCCGAAGACGAGGCGCGAGATATCGTTGAAGAGTGCGAAGCCCATCAGCGAGATCAGCATGAACATGCCGACCTGTTGGGCCAACTCGCGCGGCCGGGCACCGATCGGGCGCCGCATCACGGCCTCGATTCCGAGAAAGGTCAGCTGCCCGCCATCAAGGATGGGAATCGGAAGAAGATTCAACACGCCGAGATTGATGCTCAGAATCGCCATGAATCCCATCAGCGCCTGCCAGCCTTCATGGGCCTGGTCGCCGGCGAGTTTCATGATCATGATCGGACCGCCCAAGCTCGATGCGGGCACGACCCGTTGGAAGAGCTTCACGATCGACATCACGGTGAGTTCGATGAATTTGCCGGTCTGGAAGAACCCTTTACCGATCGACTCAAGCGGGCCACTTCGCTCCGTAATCACCTGGTTGGCCGGACCGATGCCGATGACCCAGGTGGGCAATGCCTCGCCGAAGATGGTCGTGCCCTCCATCTCCGTGGCATTGATCGTCAACGTCTTCAGATTACCATGGTGACGCACGCCGATTTCAAGGGCGCGACCTTCACTGGCACGGATGGCTGCCGAGAGCGCATCCCAACGGTCGACGGCCTCGCCATCGACCGAGACAATCTCGTCGCCCGATACAATCCCGGCCGCGGCCGCCGGCATCCCCTCTTTGACCTCGCCTACAGCGGAGGTCAGAACCGGAACTCCGGTCGCGAAGAGAATCGAGTAAAGCAGCCAGGCGAAAAGGAGGTTGAAGGCCGGGCCGGCAAAGAGGATTGTCGCGCGCACCCAGGCCGGCTTTACGGCAAAGGAATCCTCGCGCAGATGCGGCGTCTCCGCCGCGGCCCCCTCGGGCGCCGCGGCAGGTTCGCCGCCTTGCAGGCCGTCTTCTTCTTCGCCGATCATTTTCACGTAGCCGCCGAGCGGAATCGCCGAGAGCACATACTCGGTCTCGCCGATACGGCGCGAAAAAAGCACCGGGCCGAAGCCCAAGGAGAAACGCACCACTCCGACACCGAGACGCTTGGCCGCAAGAAAATGGCCCATCTCGTGGACGAAAATCAGCAATCCCAAGACCAGGATTGCCGCGAGTATACTTGTCACCATGAAATCAAACCCCGACTATTTCAAAGAGCATGCCGGCTCCGAGATAATACGTGAAGACCAGAGGCAACACGAGACTATCGATTCGATCAAGGACACCGCCGTGGCCGGGGATGATCCAGCCTGAATCCTTCGCCCCGTAGACGCGCTTCAACATCGACTCGATGAGATCTCCGGCCTGCGATATGATGCCGATGGCCGGACCCGCGATCAGCGCCGCTATGAGATCATAGCCCGGCGGCGGCAGAAGGACGAGAACCAGGCCGGCCATAAGCGTGCTGCCCAGCAATCCTCCCACAGCACCCTCGACGGTCTTTTTCGGGCTGATGCGCGGTGCCAGGGGCGTCTTGCCCCACGCACGGCCGGCGAAATAGCCGCCGGTATCGGCCGCCATCGCCGCCGCGATGGCGAGAAATACCCAGCGTTCGCCTCCGGGAAGCGCACGCAGACTCACGGCATGAGGCAGCAGAAATCCAACATAAATCGCCGCCACCAGACCATGGGTGACCTGGCGTACGCCGCGGTCCAGATCGTCGCAGGCCAAGGCGAAGAGAAAGCCCCCGACAATCACCAGCACCAACACCGGCCCGACCAGATCCGGGCGGTCCAGAACCACCACCGCCGCAAACGCCAAGCCAGCCAGCACAGTCAATGCCTGCGTGCCCGGCCGCTCAGGAAAGGCCATCGCGACCAACTCGCCCAGCCCAAGCGCCGTGAGGGCGACCACAACTCCGGCAAAGGCCCAAAGCGGTCCGGCAAAAATCAGCCAAACAACCGCCGGCAGCGCTACCGCTGCCGTCAAAAGCCTAGTGCGCAGCACCCAGATGCGCCTGCCTGAGCGCGGAAATGCTATCCTCTGTGCCGCGCGACTTGCCATCACCGTTCACTGCGGGCTCGGGCACCCGGCCAAAGCGCCGCGAGCGGGCCTGGAATTGGCGCAAGGCCTCCATGAAATCCGGCTCGCGGAAATCCGGCCAGAGCGTATCGGTGATATAAATCTCGGTATAGGCGACCTGCCAGAGCAGGTAATTCGACAGGCGCACCTCACCGCTGGTGCGAATGAGCAGGTCAGGATCGGGGATTCCTGCCGTCCCCAGGCTCTGGGCCATCAGATCCTCGGTGATATCCTCGGGCTCGATATCGCCACGGCGCACCCGCCGGGCCAGCGCGCGCGCGGCCGAGGCGATCTCTTCGCGTGCGCTGTAGGAAAGCGCGAGCATCACGGTGAGTTCGCGGTTCTTCTTGGTTTCCTCGATCGTTTTACGCAGCGCATCGCGAACATCACGCGGCAGCTTGCGCATATTGCCGATCACCCGCAGCCGCACGCCGTTCTTCATCATGCGGTCGAGTTCGGTCGTGGCGTAGCGCTTGAGCAGCTTCATGAGGCCCGAGACCTCGCCATCGGGGCGCTGCCAATTCTCCGAGGAGAAGGCGTAGAGGGAGAGGTATTCGATGCCGATCTGGCGCGCGAATTCGACGATTGCCTTGACCGAGGCCTTGCCGCGGCGATGCCCGTAGAGGCGCTCGTAGCCGCGGGCGGCAGCCCAGCGACCATTGCCATCCATGATGATGGCAACGTGCCGAGGCAACTTCTCGGGGTCAACCCCGCGAAGCAGCAGCTTCGAGCGCGCAGATTTGCTGATCGCCATGCCGACCTCAGACTTCCATGATTTCGGCTTCTTTGGCCTTGAGCGCCTGATCCACGCGCGCGATCCCGGCGTCGGTGAGTTTCTGGATTTTATCCTGCGCCATGCGGGAATCGTCTTCGGCGATTTCCTTCTGCTTCAGGAGGTCCTTCACCATTTCGTTCGCGTCGCGGCGATGGCTGCGAATCGAGATGCGGTATTCTTCGGTCACCTTTTTCACCCGACGCACCAGATCTTTGCGACGCTCCTCGGTGAGTTCAGGAATCGGAATGCGAATCAGCTTGCCGTCGTTGATCGGGTTCAGGCCAAGGTCGGCGATCTTGATTGCCTTCTCGATGGCACCGATCGCCTTGGCGTCAAAGGGCGTCACCACGATGAGCCGGGCTTCGGGCGCATTCACCGTAGCCATCTGGTTCAGCGCGGTCTTCGCGCCATAATACTCGGCGAAGACGCCATCCAGGAGTCCGGGAGAGGCACGACCCGTGCGGACCCGTGCAAATTCGGTCTGCAGGGCCTCCTCGGTCTCTTCGATCTCCGCTTTGAGGTTGTCGACGATATCGTTGATCACTCGCCTGCTCCCCGAATCATCGTACCAATCTTCTCACCTTGAACCGCTCGCACAAGGTTACCCGAATCCAGAAGATTGAAAACCAGCACCGGCAAGTCGTTCTCCATACACAGCGAGATCGCAGTCGAATCCATCACACCCAACTTCTGGCTCAGGACACCCAGATAGGTCAACTCCTCGAAGCGAATAGCCTCGGAATTCTTCTCTGGGTCGGAATCGTATACGCCATCGACACGCGTCGCCTTGAGCAGAATTTCGGCGCCGATTTCCACGGCGCGCAAGCTGGCAGCCGTGTCGGTGGTGAAGAAAGGGCTGCCCAATCCGGCAGCGAAGATGACCACCCGATTCTTCTCAAGATGGCGCACGGCACGGCGGCGGATATAGGGCTCGGCGACTTCCTTGATCTCCAGGGCCGAGAGTACGCGGGATTGAATACCCTGCGCTTCGATCGCCGCCTGGAGAGCGAGCGCGTTCATGATGGTCGCGAGCATGCCCATATAGTCGCGGGTTGCACGCTCGATACCATGCGTCAGCCCGCGCCCACCTCGGAAAATATTCCCGCCACCAACGACTACCGCGACCTGTACGCCGAGATCGTGTACATCTTTGATTTCGCTGGCGAATTGCGTCAGCCGGGTATCGTCAATGCTCTCAGGGCCGTCGGCCGTCAACGCCTCACCGCTGAGCTTCAGCAGAACGCGGCGGTAGACTGGTGCGGCTGGCATAGGAGTGGATCTCAGCTATCGCTCGAGGCTTCACCGAGCTGCAGGCGCGCAAAGCGCTTGAGCTGGATCGGCGCGCCGA
The DNA here is from genome assembly GCA_046583355.1 of Deltaproteobacteria bacterium. Taxonomy (GTDB): domain Bacteria; phylum Desulfobacterota; class Binatia; order UBA12015; family UBA12015; genus UBA12015. The sequence goes on along the minus strand of JAYGCM010000006.1, from coordinate 26,070 downwards.
TGCGCTTGGCTTCTTGATCAAGAAGCTTGGCGATCGTCAACTTCCCGTCGCGGATATATTCCTGGTCGATCAGACAGGAGTCCTGGTAGAACTTCTCGATCTTGCCCGTAACGATTTTCTCGATCACTTTCTCGGGCTTACCACTCTGCGCGGCCTGGTTGGCAAAGATCTCGCGCTCGCGCTCAATCACGTCGCCCGGCACGTCGTCACGGGTGGCCCATTGCGGGTTGGCCGCAGCGACCTGCATCGCGACATGGCGCAAAACGCGGCTGATCTCTTCGGCCTGCTCTCCGCTGGCGGTACTGGTGGCCTCGACGAGAACGCCGATCTTGCCGCCGCCGTGCACATAGGAGCCGACCACGCCGGCACCCTCACCTGGCGCAAAGCGTGCAACCCGGCGAGCCAATACGTTCTCGCCCATCGAGGCGATCCCGTCGGCGATGGCATCGCCGACCGTCTTGTCGCCGACCGACATTTCGCTCAAACCGACCGAAGCTGCCTCCTGCACGCCCTCGATCGAGGCATTGCCCGGAACCACCGAGGCCAGCTTCTCAGCCAGTTCGGAGAAGCCCGGCGTCTTCGCGACGAAATCGGTCTCGCAATTGAGTTCGAGCAGAATGCCCTCGCCCGACGAGATGATTTTCGCGACGACCATGCCTTCGGCTGCGGTACGCCCCGCACGCTTGGCTGCGGTCGCAAGGCCCTTCTCGCGCAGTTGCTTGAGCGCCGCGTCGACGTCGCCCCCGCTCTGCGTGAGCGCCTTTTTGCAATCCATCATGCCTGCGCCGGTCTTTTCGCGCAGAGCCTTCACCTGTGCCGCTGTTATTGCCACTCTTGGTTCACCTGAAGTCGGACCGCCGCGTCTGTCCGCGGCAGCGAGCTAAACGGTCGGCGCTGCCGGGGCGTCGTCAGCGACGTCCGGCTTCGCGGCTTCGAGCCCCGCCGCGTCGGGGTCGCCCTCATTCTGCGCTGCGAGCTTCTCCTCGAACTGCGCCTTTCCTTCCAAAGCCGCATCCGCAATGGCGGAGCAGAAGAGTCGGATGGCGCGAATCGCGTCATCGTTGCCCGGAATTTTGTAGTCGATTACTTCGGGGTCGCAATTCGTGTCGACCACCGCGATGACGGGAATGCCGAGCTTATTTGCTTCCTGAACGGCGATCTCTTCACGCTTGGGGTCGATGATGAAGAGCGCATCCGGGAGCTTGCGCATCTCCTTGATGCCACCCAAGGAGAGTTCAAGCTTGGCGCGCTCGCGCTCAAGATTGAGGATTTCCTTCTTCGTGTAGACCTCGGCGGTCGCCGGATCTACCAACATCTCGTCGAGCTTCTTGAGACGGTCGATCGACTTCTTGATGGTCTGGAAATTCGTCAGCATGCCGCCAAGCCAGCGGTTATTCACGAAGAACATATCGGAGCGTAGAGCCTCCTCGCGCAGCGGCTCTTGGGCCTGCTTCTTGGTCCCGACGAAGAGGAGTGTCCCCCCCGAAGCCGCTAGATCACGAACCTGAGCGTAGACCTCGCGGAACATCCGCACGGTCTGCTGCAGGTCGATAATATAGATGCCGTTACGGGCACCGAAGATGTATCGCTTCATCTTCGGATTCCAACGACTTGTCTGGTGGCCGAAATGGACTCCCGCCTCCAGGAGCTGCTTCATCGTAGGCTCAGGCATACTTTCTCCGTAGAATCCGAACCGCGGTAGGCAAAAAGTGCCCTTTTCCCGTGGTCCAGTGCCGCTTCGCTAGCAAAGCCCCCCGACACCCGCAACGGAGTTCGCCGCGAGAACCGGTTTCCCGGCAGCAAAACCTACTGATTCATCGAGTCCAGGAACTCCCGATTGGTCTCGGTCGCGGCCAGCTTATCGAGCAGGAACTCCATCGCCTCGACCGAACTCAACTGCGAGAGCAGCCGGCGCAGAATCACGGCGCGCACGCGCGTCGCTTCATCGAGCAGCAGCTCCTCCTTGCGGGTACCGGAGCGATTGATGTCGATGGCTGGGAAAACCCGTTTCTCGACCAGCCGCCGGTCCAGATGCACCTCCATATTACCGGTGCCCTTGAACTCCTCGAAGATGACCTCGTCCATCCGGCTGCCGGTCTCGACCAGGGCCGTGCCGATGATGGTCAATGAGCCGCCGTTTTCGATATTGCGCGCCGCACCGAAGAATTTCTTGGGCTTATGCAACGCGTTGGAATCGACGCCACCCGAAAGCACCTTGCCCGAGGGCGGCACGACCGTATTATAGGCGCGCGCCAGGCGGGTGATCGAGTCGAGGAGGATCACCACATCGCGGCCGTGCTCGACCAGGCGTTTGGCCTTCTCGATCACCATTTCGGCGACCTGGACATGGCGCGACGGCGGCTCGTCGAAGGTCGAGCTGACCACCTCCCCCTTGACCGAGCGCCGCATATCCGTGACCTCTTCGGGCCGCTCGTCCACCAGCAAGACAATCAGATCGACCTCCGGGTGGTTGGCCGTGATGCCACGCGCGATATTCTGCAGCATCATCGTCTTGCCCGTGCGCGGCGGCGCGACAATCAGGGCACGCTGCCCCTTGCCGATCGGCACCAGCAGGTCCAGCACGCGGCCGGTCGGTTCCGCCGCACCGGTCTCGAGACAGAACCGACTCTCCGGGTAGAGTGGCGTCAGGTTGTCGAAAAGAACCTTCTCCTGCGACTCGGCGGGCGGGTCATAGTTGATCTTCTCGACCTTGAGAAGCGCAAAATAGCGCTCATCTTCCTTGGGCGGCCGGATCCGGCCGGAGATCACATCGCCAGTATGCAGATCGAAACGACGAACCTGCGAGGGCGATATATAGATATCATCCGGACCGGGCAGATAATTATAATCCGGTGAGCGCAGGAAGCCGAAGCCATCGGAGAGGACTTCCAGAACACCGTCGCCGTAAATCGCACCGGCCTGATCGGTCTGCCAGTGGAGGATCGCGAAGATCAACTCCTGGCGACGCATGGTGGAGGCGCCCTCAGCCTCGGCGCCGCGTACCAGGCGAGCCAGTTTCTGGATATCCATCCCCTTGAGTTCCGAGAGGTAGATCGGCGCCGGTGCGTCCGGGCCGACCTCGGTCGCGACCTCTTGGTCGTCATCGACGTCGGCCGGAAGTTCGTCGAGTTCGAGCGCTTCCTCAGGAGCGGCCGAGGTGCGGGTGCCAGGGGATGCCGAGCGTCGTGGACTCATGAATTTCTTCCGATTTTCTGGCCGCGACAGAACGACGCAACCGGCAGGTGCACAGCCGGCAGTTCCGGCGGGCATGGATCTGGGTGGATGGGCAAAGCGACAAGGAACCGGGCCCGGGCGCGGGAAACGCCACTCGATAGCCGGTTCAGCTGCCTCGATATAACGCCTTGGAGGAGGCTAGAGCAAGTCGCCGCGCCCCAGTCGGCGACCCGTCTCGCTGCGATTCCGGCTTGACCAATTGCACCCGCTGGCCTCGTCTGACAAAGGAAAGCGCCGCGGAACTCCAAGATGTGCGGCCCAGGCGCAGATGAGGGTTCGATGGAAAATTACCAAGAGGTTCTGAATCAAAGTGCGGGCCAGGCCGCCGGCTGTTCGATTCCCTACCCCCAGCAGGATGTGCACCTGCACAAAACATGAGGATTCCCATGCGAAGCTGTCTCATCTCACTACTCTGCCTCAGTTTCGCGAGCCTCGCTCTCGGCCCCACGGCGGCTGCGGCCGACGACAAATTGAGCGCTGGCGGCTATTTTTTCTCGGGCTCGCTGAAATCGATCGAGGACGATCAGGCGAGCTTCGAGATCGGCACGACCGGAAATACCATCTCCCTCGACACCGGCAGCCTCGAGGGGCTCGAAACCGAGAAGCCCCGGCTGATCCTCTACGGCGAGGTCGGCACGATCACCGGCCGCATCCTCGGCTATGCGGACGGGGCGATCCGGGTCGAGAACGCGGCCGGCGAAAGCCGGACCATCGCACTCGACAACATCGTCTCGTTGGGCGATCCAGCCGATAATTCTTTCTCGGCCTGGTCTCAGGACCGGATGCGCTATTGGAGCGGCAACCTCGATATCTCCGTCGCCGCCTCGCAGGCAACCGTCGATACCACCCAGGTCCTCTTCGGACTCGGCGCCAGGCGCAAAACCGACGACACCCAGTTCGGGTTGAGCATGAGCTACCGCTACGGGACGCGCCAGGAAGCCGGCGCCAGTAAGGAGACCGACCTCGACGAAGCCATCTTCACGCTCAACGCGCGCCGCACCGTCTGGGATGACCTCTTCGTGTTCGGCGATATGAAGGCCACCTACGACGCCATTCAATTCCTCAGCCTGCGCACCCAGCCGGTTGTCGGGGTGGGCTACGATATCCTCAAGCTCGACCAAGGGGCCTTGAGCACCAAGCTCGGCTACGGTTGGATCTACGAGAGTTTTTTCGGCGGCGACAATACCAATTTCAGCACATTGGCGATCGGCCTGGCCACCAACTGGAAGCTGCCCTTCAAGAGCACGCTTGAGGCGAGCTTCGACTACCTCCCCCCGTTGGAAGATTTCATGCACGGCTACCTGGTCCAGGCCAAGGCCACCTACTCGGTTCCCATCCTCTCCTATCTCAGCTTCAAATTGCAGATCAGCAACAACTACGACGACGCCCCGGCCGCCGACGCCTCGCGTAATAGCCTCAGCTTCAATATTGGCTTGTCGATCACCCTCTAGAGGCGCGGCGGAACCCCTATCCCAACGCGAGGATCAGGTCCTCGATATCGGCGGGAAGGGGCGCTCGAAAGTCGAGCGCGCGGCCGTCGTCGGGGTGGTGCAATTGCAGACGCGCGGCATGCAATGCCTGGCGCGGGAAGCTCAGGAGGGCCGCGCGCACAGCGCTTCCGGCCCCGGCCGGCACCCGGCGCGCGCCGTAGAGATCGTCGCCGACAAGAGGGTGGCCGAGGCTCGCCAGGTGGACGCGGATCTGGTGGGTCCGGCCGGTCTCGGGCGCACATTCGACAAGCGCCGCCGTCGGACGCGCGCCACCATAACGTGCTCGCACGACCCAGCGCGTACGCGCTTCGCGTTTTTGCCCCTCGCGAGCCTCCATGCGCTTGCGGTTATGCGGATCGCGGCCGATCGCGAGGTCGACCAGGCCGGAATTCAAGCGCGGCACACCGCGCACCACCGCGAGATATTGCTTGGTCACGGTCCTTTCCTGAAATTGACGTGCAAGCCCATGCAACGCCACCGGCGTCTTGGCCACCACCATGACTCCGGTGGTATTTTTGTCGAGTCGATGCACAATGCCGGGCCGCTGCGGATCCGGCCAGCCCTCGCCCAACGACCAGCGATGCAGCAAGGCAGCGACCAGCGTCCCGTGGCGGGTACCCGGCGCCGGATGCGAGGCCATGCCGGTCGGTTTATTGATCGCGATCAGAGCATCATCTTCATAAAGAACCTCGAGTGGCAGGTCCTCGGGTTCGACCCACGAGGGTTCCTCGGGGGGCAGCACGACCTCGATCCGATCGCCTACGCTGACCGGATAACTGGTCTTGCGAGCGACCCCATCCACCGAGACGTGGCCGCCGCGGATCAGCGCCGCAATCCGCGATCGAGTCGGCAGAAAGCTCTGCCGGGCAAGAAAGCGGTCGAGGCGATCGCCCGCGCAATCGCCCTCGACGGTGCAATGCACGACCTCGGGCTCGGCCTGCTTCGGGGTCACGATGCCTCGACGAGCAGGCCGCGTGCGGCTGCGGCGTCTGCCTGAATTTGCGTGACCAACGCATCGACCGAAGAGAACCGAACCTCCCCGCGGAGCCGCTCGACAAAGCTCACGGCAATCGACTTCCCGTAAAGGTCGCCTGCAAATTCGAGGAGATGGGCCTCGAGACGTCGGCCCACACCGCCGAAGGTCGGATTCGTACCGATATTCGCAACCGCCGGGCGCAGCGCCTCCTCGCCCTCGATCCCGACCCGGACGGCGTAGACACCATCGGGGGGGAGCATGCCGCCGCGTGGCAGAATATTCGCGGTCGGAAAACCGATGGTTGTGCCGCGCCGGTCACCGACACGAACGCGCCCGAAAACGCGATGCGGGTGGCCGAGAAGCGTAGCGGCCTGTGCCACATCGCCCGCCGCCAGGGCACGCCGGATCGCACTGGAGCTCACCTTCGCGGAACCCGCGCCAATCGCTTCGACCACGCCCACCTCGATGCCCAGCCCCGGAGCCATCTCGCGAAGCAGCTCCGGCGTGCCGCGGCGATCCTTGCCGAAGGTAACGTCGTAGCCAACCACGATGGCCGCAGCGCCAAGCTGCGCCACCAATGTATTGCGCAAAAAGACCTCGGGGGGCGTCGCCGCAAAGGCATGCGTAAAGCGCTGCAACACCACACCTTCGGCCCCGAGCCGACGCAGCCCGCGCAAGCGCTCCGCCAGGCTGGTTACCTGCGGGGGCGCCCTATCCGGCGCCACGACCGAGATCGGATGCGGGTAGAAAGTGAAAACTACAGGCTGGCCGCCGGTCTCACGAGCAAGCGAGATCGTCTTGTCGAGAATCGCCTCATGGCCGCGGTGCAGGCCATCAAAATTCCCGAGCGCAACGACTGGGCAGCGAAACCTCCCGGCCCGCGAGTGACGAACAATCCGCATGATGACAGGCAGAACGTTAGCAAACTGACACCCGGAGTGCCGCTTGCCCCATCTGCCAACTGGGCCTCTAGCGCCCCGATCGATCGAGGGAGCGCATGCGCACCTTGGCCTCGGCCGCCTCGGGCGTGCCCGGGTAGTTGTCGATCAACTCCTTGAGATAGAGGCGTGCATCCATCACATCGCCGGTGGCGGCGAAGGCCTCGGCCTGGCGCAGCTTCGCCGCCGGCACGCGCTCGTTGCTCGGCCAGCTGGTGAGGATCTCATTATAAGCCAAGATCGCCTCGTAGTTCTTCCCCTGCGCGAAATAGGCCTCGCCGATCCAATAATGGGCGTAGGGCGCAACTTCACTATCGCGGTTGCGGCTCACGAAGTTGCGCAAAGATTGGATCGAGCGAGAATAATCGCCGCGCTGGAAGGCCAGAAGCCCTTCGCGATACTCGGCCACCTCGGGCCCGCGCGCCATATCGCCACGCAGGTCAATGCCCAAAGGTGCCGCCGCCGTCGCTGCCGGCTGCGGTTCGGGTTGCTGTGCGGCAGGCTGCGCCAATGCCCCGGCCGCGCCGCCGGCGGGCCAGCGCCCTTCACTTTGCGGTGGCTGTGCTGGGGGTGTCGCAGGGGCAAGGGGTGCTGCGGCCACCGCGCTGCCCGGCCAGCCATCGGAGGGGCCGGAGGGACGTCCGTAGGCCGAAGCACGGTCGGCTTCAGTCGCGCCACCCATGCTGGCCCGCTGCATCTGACCGCGCAAGCGCGCGACCTCACCGCGCAACGCATCGACGTCGGCCCGAGTATCGGCCAAGCGGCGAGCCAATGCTCGCTGGTCGCGGCGCAGGCCACTCATATCGGCGGCGCTGCAGCCCACCAGAAAGAAGGCGAACAAGGTCGGGAGGATCACGGAGCCGGGCTTGATACGCAAAATTCGGTTCATCCTAATTCAAAAGCACGAAATGGGCGCGCCGGTTCTGCTGCCAGCACGCGGCAGTCTCGGCGTAACAGGCCGGCAATTCTTTTCCGTAGCTGATCGTCGTCACCCGGTCCGAAGGCAGCCCGAGACTGACAAGGTATTCGCGGACCGAACTCGCGCGTCGTGCGCCGAGCGCCAGATTATACTCGATGGTGCCGCGACTATCGCAATGGCCTTCGATCTCGAACCGGCTCGCCGGGTTGGCCTGCAGCCACTCGGCATTGGACGCCAGGCGCTCGCGCGCGGCTGGTGAGAGGGCAAAGGAGTCATAGCCGAACTCGATATCATCGAGCGGACCCACCTCTTCACTTCCCAGCGTACCACTGCGGAACTGCGCCAGGCTGGAACCACGCGGCAGGGAGCCGGCAAGGTCGCTCTCGCTGAGCGCCCCGGCGCTACTACCGTCCTCGTAAATGCTGCCCGCATCGCCCTGCAAACCCGCACAACCCGCGGCCAGAACCACGATACCAACCGTGCAAAGCAGACGTCCGGTCCACCGACCGGCACTCATCATCTCATGCCCCACCAGCGCCACCTCCTCAGCCCCCACTTTTTCCGTGATCGATACTCAACCAGGGGGACCAAGCTGGACTGCTATCATCGCCAGTAGTGGCGATCAATCGACGCGGCAAGCGCCCCTGCCAATCCGAGAGATAGATCTCATCGCGGCCGCGTCGGGTCGACGAGAACACCAGATAGCGGCCGTCCGGCGACCAGCTCGCGTCGGTCGAATCGCCAGCAGCATGAGTGATTTGCACCGCAGCCTTTGCCGCGAGATCAATCACGAAGAGTTGGAAACGCCCGGCTACACGCCCGGTGAAAGCGATTTTCTCGCCCTGCGGCGACCAACTCGGCGAGGTATTATACGACCCCTGGAAGGTGACTCGCTCGTTCTGGCCCGAGTCGAGCGAAGCGACGTAAATCTGCGGTGTGCCGCCACGCGAAGAGCAGAACGCAACGCGGCGACCATCCGGTGACCAACTCGGGCTGACATCAATACCGCGATCGTGCGTCAGGACGCGCAGCACATCACCGGCGGGACTGATGAGAAGAATCTCGGAGTTCCCGCGCGCCTCCTCGCGCGACACGGCGATCGCCCGGCCATCGGGTGAATATTGCCCCCCCACCACCAGCCCTCCACCGCCCAGCACGCGGCGCAGCTGGAGTGATTTCAGATCGAGTTCGTAGAGCCGCGGGCGGCCGTCGCGGTAGGAGGTGAAGAGCAGATCAAGACCGCCAGGGGCCCAGCTGGGCGAGAGGTTGATCGTCCTGTTTTTGGTAAGACGGCGAGCACCGGTACCGTCGGTACGGGCAACCCAGATCTCTTTGAAACCACCCTCGCGGGTCGAGACAAACGCGATCTTCGAATCGAAAGGCCCCTTCTCTCCGGTCGTGAGCAGCATCACGCGATCCGCAAAACGATCGGCAATGCGGCGCACATCTTCCGGCCGACCAATATAGCGCTTGCCGCCAAGCTGCCGGCGTGCCTGTACGTCGAAGAGCCGCACGGCCATGACCATCTCCCCGTCGCGGTAGGCGTATCCGCCCTTGACCAGCAAGCGTGCCCCGAGGGCCTCCCACGCGCCGAAGTCGATTTGCTCGCGATTCACGCCGGAGTCGCGCGGTCGGCGATCGGGCGGTGGCGGCGGCAAGATCCGGAAGAGCCCCGAAAGGTCGAGATCGCGCGAGAGGGTCTCGGCGAACTCCGCGCCGGCCGCATCCCCCGCGGGCCCCACAGGCGCCGCGATCGCGATGGGAAAGGTCGAATGGCCCGGTCCCGCAATGGTGCCTCGAACTTGTGCCGCCACGGCCGGCGGCACAAGCAGCAGAACCACCACAAGCCACCCGAACCCGCTTTTCGTCATCCTCATCTGCCGCATCACCTCGCACCCTCCAAGTCGGCTGGATGGAATACCAGTTCCACATCTGCAAAGTCACGGCGAAATGCGAGCGGCGGCGGCGGCAGCGGATCCACCGCGCGCAGCGCACGCAGAACCGAGCCATCGTAGGAACGATCTCGCGAACGCTTCACGATGCGGATATCCGAGAGCCGGCCCTTCGCACCCACGCCAAAGCCGACCGTCACCGTGAGGTCCGGGCGGCGGCCGGGCCAGAACCAGGCATCGCGAATCCGCTCCAGCATCAGCCCGTAATAGGCCGCGAATTCCGGGTCGAGAGCGACGCCAACCGAGCCCGATCCCGTCCCGGCACCGCCCCCGACACCCGGGCCGCCGCCTTGCCCCAGGCGGGCGCGGTCCAACGCCGCATTCATCTTTGCCGCACGCTTCGCCGACGCCGGCTTGGCCACCGCCTGGGTAGCCGCGCCGGAGGCCGGCTGCGGGGTCGACTGCGGCCGACTCCTGGCCGCGTCGGACTTCTTTGCGGAGGCCTTCTTGCTCTCTGCCGCATCGGGCTTCCGGGCCGCGGGCTTGGTTTTCGTAGCCGTGACCTTGCTCGCCCCAGCCTTCTTCCTGGCGAGCTTCGGCTTGGCCGTGGAAGTCGGCTTCGGCGTAGGTGTCGCCTTCTTTCGGATGGTGGTCGGCTTCGGCGTGGGCCGCGGTGTGGCCGTGGCTCGCGGACTCGGGCTCGGACTCGGCGTCGGCTTCGCTGTCGGCACCGGCGAGGGGGTCGCCGTTGGCTTGCCCGGCAGGATGACATCGGGCTTCTCGGCCTTCTTCGCACGCGCCCTGTTCATCAAGACCTTTTTCAATTTCTTTTTCTTCGCCGCTGCCGCCTGGGCCTCCAAGGCGGTCGGCGGCGCGGGGGGCAGATCCTCGCCGCCGACCAGGGTGACCCCGATCACCAGCGGTATATGCGGACGGATCGACACGCCACCTTCGGCCACCAGCCAGATCAGCCCCAAATGCACGCCGAAGGAAAGCGCGACGACCAAGGCGAGGAGGCCATTTCGGCCCCGATCGATCAGCAACGGCGTACGCTTGCGCATGGTGAGTTGGCGGCCGCGCCCCTAGAGACGCTCGGCGGCGCCGAGTTGGTCAAGATCAAGCGCCTCTTCGCTCTCCTCGGTCACGAGGCCGACGCGGCGAAAACCGGCCGCATGAATCTCGGCCATCACCCGCATCACCTCGCCATAGGAGAGGCGGCGGTCGGCCCGGATATAGATCGGCGCAGCGGCCTCGTTGCCCACGCCGACGCGCTCAACCAGGGTTTCGATCAATGTGCCGGAAGCCACCTCATCATCGTCCACAAAAACCTCGCCAGCCCGCACAATCGAAATCACGATCTGGTTTTCATCACCCGTGAGCGCACCGACAGCGGCCTGTGGCAAATCGACCTGCACTCCCTGTTGCAAGATCGGCGCGGTCACCATGAAGATCACCAACAGCACCAGCATCACGTCGACCAAGGGCGTTACATTGATCTGCGACATCGAGCCGCCGCTGCCGCGATCCATTGCCATCAGTTCAGAAAATGCCGCTCGGTGATATTCAGGAACTCGGCCGAGAAACTATCCATATCCGAATTCAGAACGCTTACTTGGCGGGTGAAATGGTTGTAGGCGACCACCGAGGGGATCGCCGCAGCCAGCCCCACGGCGGTTGCGACCAATGCCTCAGAGATGCCCGGCGCGACGGCCTGAATGGTGGAGCTTTGCTCTGTCGCGAGGCTCTGAAAGGCATTCATGATGCCCCAGACCGTGCCGAAGAGGCCAATGAAGGGTGCCGTCGATGCCGTGGTGGCGAGGAAGGTAAGCGATTTCTCGAGCCGGATCAGCTCCTGATTGGTCGCCCGACGCATGGCACGCTCGACGTTGGCGGAGCCAGCCAACTCGGTATCGGACTCATCTTCACGGCGCTTGCCGCGCGTGAGCCGCATCAGCTCCTGGTAGCCGGCGCGAAAGACCTGCGCGACCGGACTCTGCGCGAAATCCAAGCTCGCCGTGTGGATCTGGCCCAGACTCTTGGACTCCCAGAAAATAATGACGAAGCGCTCGGATTGCCGGCGCGCACGGCGGATCTGGCCCAATTTATAGACCATGATGCCCCAGCTCCCAGCCGAGGCCGCGACCAGAATCCAGAGAACCGCCATCACGACCGGTCCTGTCCCTGCAAAAAGGTGCTCGATCATCAGCCCCCCACTCCCCTCATCCCGCCAGCGGCCACCTCGGCCCCATCGCCCCGTTGGCCTTCATTAAGGCTGCGTTGGGGCCGATCGTCAACTCGCCATCAGACAGGTGTCGCATGGCTTGTGCCCACGCAGGCGGATCACTAGGGTTTTCGGGAGTTTTCGCCTTCGGGGCCAATGCCCCGGGGCCCAACCCCAGTCGCCCAAGGAGAGATCAAATGGCCATTCGTGTCGGCATCAATGGATTCGGACGTATCGGACGCAATGTGTTCCGCGCAGCACTCGACCACAAAGAGGTCGAGATCGTTGCCGTGAATGACCTGACCGATGCCGCCACCCTCGCCTACCTCCTCAAATACGACTCGATCCACGGACGACTCGAAAATGTCTCGCACGAGGGCGACACGCTGGTCGTCGGTGACAAGAGAATCCAGGTCCTCTCCGAGCGCGACCCGGCCAAGCTCCCCTGGGGTGACCTCAAGATCGATATCGCCGTTGAGTCCACCGGCTTCTTCGCCAGCAAAGAAAAAGCCAGCGCGCATATCGCGGCAGGCGCGAAAAAAGTCATCATCTCGGCTCCGGCCGGCGGCGTGGATCTTACGGTCGTCTTCGGGGTCAACCACACCAATTACGACCCCGCCGAGCATCACGTCATCTCCAATGCCTCGTGCACGACGAATTGCCTCGCGCCCTTCGCCAAGGTTCTGAACGATACCTTCGGCATCAAGCGCGGCCTGATGACGACGATCCACTCCTATACGAACGACCAGAAAATCCTCGACCTGCCGCATTCGGACCTACGTCGCTCGCGCGCCGCGGCCCTCTCCATGATCCCGACGACTACGGGTGCCGCTCGCGCGGTCTCGCTGGTTCTGCCGGAATTGGCGGGCAAGCTCGACGGCATGGCGATCCGTGTCCCGACACCGAATACCTCGATTGTCGACCTGGTCTGCGAGTTCGAAAAATCCGCCTCGGCCGAGGACGTCAATGCCGCGGTCAAGGCCGCAGCCGACGGCCCCCTCAAGGGCATATTGGCCTACTCCGACGAGCCGATCGTCTCGATCGATATCAACCATACGACCTACTCCTCGGTCTTTGATGCTCCGCTCACCAAGGTGATGGACAATAACTTCGTCAAAGTGCTGTCGTGGTACGACAACGAATGGGGCTTCTCGAACCGCATGGTTGACGTGATGAAGTATATCGGCGAGCGCCTCTAGGTAGCCACCCGGCGCCACCGCATCTGCATGAAAACCATCGATCAACTCGACCTGGCCGGGCGCCGGGTCCTGATTCGCGTCGACTTTAATGTCCCGCTCGATACGAGCGGGGGAGCCGCGCGCATCACCGAGGACTCCCGTATCCGCGCCAGCCTGCCCAGCCTGCGCCATGCCGTCGATGCGGGGGCGAAGGTCATCCTTGCCTCCCATATGGGCCGCCCGGGGGGCCAGGTAGTGGATTCGTGCAGCCTGGCACCGGCAGCCACGCGACTCGCCGAACTCCTCGGCCAGCCCGTCGCCTTGGCAGCCGATTGCATTGGCGAAGAGGTCGAGGCCCTGGTGGCCGCCATGGTCGATGGCGATATCGTGCTGCTGGAGAACCTCCGCTTTCATTCCGGCGAAGAGAAAAACGACCCGGCCTTCGCGGCCGCGCTCGCGAAGCTGGCCGATATCTATGTGAATGACGCCTTCGGCGCGGCGCATCGCGCGCATGCCTCCACCGTCGGTGTTGCCGGACTGCTCAAAGAACGCGCCGCCGGCCTTCTACTGGCGCGCGAACTGGAAAGCTTGGGTGCCCTCCTCGGCGAGGCCGAGCACCCCTTCGTCGCCATCATCGGCGGCGCCAAGGTCTCGGACAAGATCACGGTAGTCGAAAACCTGATGGCACGCGCGGATGCCATCCTCATCGGCGGCGCCATGGCCTATACCTTCCTGCGCGCCCAGGGCATCGCCACCGGCACCTCGCTGGTCGAAGAAGACAAAATCGAATTGGCTCGTGCGACCCTGGCTGCTGCGGAAGCCAGGAACGTCCGGCTGCTCCTGCCGACCGACCACGTCATCGCCGATGCACCCCAAGCGGGCGCAGCGACCGAGGTCTCCGGCGTAGCGATCCGCGACGGCTGGCTCGGCGTCGATATCGGCCCGGAGTCGCGCAAGGCATACGCGGCCGAGATCGCCGGCGCGAAGACCATTCTCTGGAACGGCCCGATGGGCATTTTTGAAATCGATGAATTTGCTGGCGGCACCATCGCGATCGCCGAGGCAATGGCCGCGGCCACCAGCGCGCAGACGGTTGTTGGCGGCGGTGACTCGGTTGCCGCCCTCGGCAAAGCCGGCGTCGCCGACAAGGTAAGCCACGTCTCAACCGGCGGCGGCGCCTCGTTGGAATTCCTCGAAGGCAAGACGCTTCCCGGCGTTGCCGCCCTCGACTGAGCTTGGAGAAGAAGCATGACACGCAAAAGCATCCTCGCGGGAAACTGGAAAATGCACGGCACTCTCGCCGAAGCCGAAGAGCTGACGCGCGGCCTGATCGCCAGTTCCGGCACCAAGGACGACCGCGAAATCATCCTCGGGCCGGCCGCAACGGCTCTCGCCACCGTCTGCGCGCTTGTGCGCGGCACCAGAATTCAGGTCGCGGCGCAGAATATGCACCACGAGGAAAAGGGCGCCTTCACCGGCGAAACCTCGCCGCTTATGTTGCAGGATCTCGGCGTCACGCATGTGATCCTCGGCCATTCCGAGCGCCGCGAGCTCTTCGCTGAGACCGACTCGATGATCCACCAGAAGGTGAAAAGCGCACTGGCGCACGGCCTGCAGGTAATCCTCTGCGTCGGCGAGACGCTGGCGCAGCGCGACGCCGGAGAAACCCTCGCGGTCGTCACCGGACAGACCCGCGCCGCATTGGATGGTGTGCAAATCGAAGACCCCACACGGGTCACCATCGCCTACGAGCCGATCTGGGCGATCGGCACCGGCCGTGTCGCCACGTGCGAGCAGGCCCAGGAAGTCCACAAAGAGATCCGCGACAGCCTGAATGCCCTCGGTCTGGCAGGCGACGCGATGCGAATCCTCTATGGTGGCAGTGTCAAGCCGGACAATGTAGACGGACTGATGGCAGAACCCGATATAGACGGGGCGCTGGTCGGCGGGGCCAGCCTGCAGATCGACTCATTCTCCCGCATTATCGCCTTCGAGGGGTGATCGCAAAATGGATATGGCAATTTCAATCGTCCACGTCGTGGCCTGTTTCTTCCTGATCGGTGTGGTTCTGCTGCAAACCGGGAAAGGTGCAGAAATCGGAGCTGTTTTTGGCGGCTCCAGCCAGACAGTCTTCGGCTCCAGTGGCGCCGGCAACCTGCTGACCAAGCTCACAACGGGAACCGCGATCCTCTTCATGGTCACCTCATTAGGCCTGACCTGGCTGTCCACGCGAAGCCTCACCGTCTCGGTTGCCGACACGGTAAGCGCCGAGCCGCCGCCCCTGGTGCAGCCCATCGACGCGCTGCCCCTCGAGGTAGCGCCCGCCGAGGAAGCCGCACCGATCGCGGCAGAAAAAACCGCGCCGGCTGCCGCTGACGAGGCCGACGACGAAGATGCGCCCGACGCCACGGAACCCGTAGCCGAGGCCGCGAGTCCGGCGGCGCAAAAGGCTGCTGGCAACGCCGCCGACACTCCTCACTAGAGGATCCTGACCTCCAGGAGTCCGGCGTCCGGGCCGAGACACGCGGACGTTGAGTCGGGCTACGCTCGTATGCCATCGTTGGTGAATGGAAATCACGACACGCGACGCGCGCGAGGACGACGCGGAATTCATCGCTTGGGTGCAGCTCATTGCAGCACGCTCGCACCTTCCCATAGGCTTCTGGGATCTTCTCTTCAGCGGCGATGACGATCAGCGAATCGCGGAGCTCGCCGCCGTCGTACGCGCGCCCGCCCTCTCCTTTTGTCATTGGTCCCGCTTCCGTATCGCAGAGGTCGATGGCGTCGCGGCTGCCGGCCTCTCGGGTTACGAACCGGCGATCGCGACCGACGATGATCTGATCATGGCCCTTACCCAGGCCGGCGAAGCACGCCATTGGAGCGACGATTTCCTCGGGACGCTGGGCGAGCGAAGCCTGCCCGTTCTCACCTGCGTCGAAAGCACGCCGGAGGATCATTGGGTCGTCGAATGGGTCGCCACCCGCGAAGCGTATCGCGGCCGCGGCTTGGTACGACGGCTCCTCACCGAGATGTTGGAACGCGGCCAAGAGCGCGGATTCCAGAAAGCGCAGATCTCGGTTATGATCGGCAACGACCCGGCGCAGCGAGCCTATGAGAGCGTGGGCTTTCGCCCGCATGACGACAAGACCAGCGACGAATTTCAGACCGCCATCGGTTCGCCCGGGTTGCGGCGGCTGCGCATGGACCTGAGCGCGTTCGTCGCGCCAAGCGCCGGCCCGAAGACCGTCGCACCATGACGGAGGACAAAGAAATCCGCCGCGGCGTATTCGTCGAGACCGAGGGCATGCGCTTCGAGGTCGATATGGCAGGCGACCCGCAAAGTGACCACCTCGCCCTATTGCTGCACGGCTTCCCGGAACTGAACTTCGCCTGGCGCCACCAGATGCCGGTCTTCGCACGTCAAGGATTCAAGGTCTGGGCACCCAACCAGCGCGGCTACGGCAAGACGACGCGCCCACTCGGCGTACGCAATTATACGATCGACCACCTGATGGCCGATGTGACCCGATTGATCGATGCATCCGGCTGCTCGCAGATCACCCTGGTCGGGCACGATTGGGGCGGCGTGGTGGCGTGGTCTTACGCGCTCCTGCCGCAAAAGCACAAGCTGGAACGACTTGTGATCATGAACATTCCCCACCCCACCATCATGGCGAAGAAGCTCCGCACGGCGGCCCAACTGCGCAAGTCCTGGTACGCGTATTTTTTTCAAATCCCGAAGCTGCCCGAACTGCTCCTCGGCGCGCGCGGGGCACGCGCGATCGGTGAGGCCTTCACCTCAATGGCCATCGACAAGAGCCGCTTCCCGACCGAGGTCACCAACGTATTCCGTGCGAATGCGAGCCAACCGGGCGCTCTCACAGCAATGATCGGCTGGTACCGCGCCATGCGCTACGCGTCGCCGGCATGGCGCGCGGCGATGGCCGCACCGCAGCAGATCAAGACACCGACCCTGATGCTTTGGGGCGAGGAAGATACGGCGCTCGGCAAAGAGCTGACCTACGGCACCGAGGAATTGGTCGAGGATCTGGTTCTGCGCTACCTCCCGAACGTCTCACATTGGGTGCAGCAGGAAGCGCCCGAGACCGTGAACCGGATGCTCGAGGCCTGGCTGGCCGGAGCGCCAGTCCCCGAGGCCGAAGCCAGTGAAGCGTGAACGATCTTTTCGCGAAAAAATACAGCCGTCGGCTTGAGCTTGCAGGGTGCTTCGCAGTAGGGTCGCGCCGCTGTGAGTGAATCATCCAAGGAGAATCGCAGCGCCGTCTATTGGCGGCGCAACCTGCAATATCTGGGAATGCTGCTGACCATCTGGTTCGTCGTCTCCTTCGGCTTCGGCATCCTGCTGCGCGAACCGCTCGACACGATCCGACTCGGCGGCTTCAAACTCGGCTTCTGGTTCGCCCAGCAGGGCTCGATCCTGGTCTTCGTCGTGCTGATCTTCGTCTACGTGCAGCTGATGAACCGCCTCGACCGCGAGTTCGCCGCCCCCGACGAGGAGGCACCCAGATGAGCGCCGAACTCGGCATCCAGGGCTGGACCTTCCTGCTGGTCGGTCTCTCGTTCACGCTCTATATCGGCGTCGCCATCTGGTCGCGCGCCCGCTCGACGGCCGACTTCTTCGTTGCCTCGGGCGATGTCCCGCCCATCCTCAACGGCATGGCAACCGCCGCCGATTGGATGTCGGCCGCGTCCTTCATCTCAATGGCCGGGCTGATCTCGTTTCTCGGCTACGATGGCTCCGTCTACCTGATGGGCTGGACCGGCGGCTACGTTCTCCTGGCCCTTCTGGTCGCGCCCTACCTGCGTAAATTCGACAAATTCACCGTCCCCGATTTCATCGGCGACCGCTACGCCTCCCGACTCGCGCGTGTGGTCGCGGTGGCCTGCGCGATCTTCATCTCGTTTACCTACGTGGCCGGGCAGATGCGCGGTGTCGGCATTGTCTTCTCCCGCTTCCTCGACGTGGATATCGAGACCGGCGTACTGGCCGGCATGGCGATCGTTTTCTTCTACGCCACCCTCGGCGGCATGAAGGGCATCACCTATACCCAGGTCGCGCAATATTGCGTCCTGATTTTCTCTTATCTTGTCCCAGCCATCTTCATCTCCATGATGATGACCGGCTGGATCGTCCCACAAATCGGCTTCGGCGCGGACCTGATCGATGGCTCGGGCATGGCCCTGCTCGACCGACTCGACAATCTGAGCACGGAACTCGGCTTCGTTGCGTTTACCCAGGGCACCAAAAGTACGCTCGACGTCTTCTTCATCACAGCCGCGTTGATGGTCGGCACGGCCGGATTGCCGCATGTGATCGTGCGCTTCTACACCGTGCCGAAAGTCTCGGCGGCGCGTTCCTCGGCCGGTTGGGCCCTGGTTTTCATCGCCATTCTTTATACGACAGCACCCGCGGTGGCCGCATTTGCCCGCACCAATCTGCTCACGACCATCCCCGGCCAGACCTATACGGAGCTGCCCTCCTGGGTGCATAATTGGGAGAAGATCGGCCTCATTCAATTCGAGGACCACGACGGCGACGGCAAGGTCACCTACGTCGGCCCGGCAAGCGCCAAGCAAAACGAACTCACCATCGACCCGGATATCATGGTCCTGGCCAACCCCGAGATCGCCAACCTGCCGGCCTGGGTGGTCGGCTTGGTAGCGGCAGGCGCCCTCGCCGCGGCACTCTCCACGGCCGCCGGACTGCTGCTGGTGATTTCCAGTGCGGTCGCACATGACCTCATGAAGAAGACTCTGATGCCCGGAATCAGCGACAAGGCCGAACTGCGCGCCGCGCGCATCGCCGCCGGTGTCGCCGTCGTGATTGCCGGCTGGTTCGGGATTCATCCACCCGGCTTCGTCGCACAAGTGGTTGCCTTTGCCTTCGGCCTCGCGGCCGCCTCGATTTTCCCGGCGCTTACGATGGGGATCTTCTCGCGCACAATGAACAAATGGGGCGCGATCAGCGGCATGGTCGTCGGAATCGTCTTCACCGCTGGGTACATCATTTATTTCAAATTCCTCGCGCCGGAACTCAACACGGCCGAGCATTGGCTCTGGGGCATCTCGCCCGAAGGCATCGGCACCCTGGGCATGATACTGAATTTCGCCGCCGCCTATCTCGTGAAGAGCCTGACCCCACCGCTGCCACAATCCTCAATCGATCTCGTCGAACTCATCCGCCAACCCTGATTCCGCATCCGCGCCGCGCACGTTAAAGAGAGCCATCATGACGATTCCGAACGTAAAATCCGATTGGCTCGACCTGCGCGCCACCGGCGGCCTGCGCTACCGAATGCTCGATTGGGGCGGTTCAGGCAAGCTCGTGCTCTTCCTCCACGGGGGCAGTCTTTGCGCCGGGATTTGGGGCCCCGTTATCGCACGACTCTCGGGCGTGCACGGAATCGCCTACGACCTGCGCGGGCACGGCGACACGGACGCCCCTGACGCTTCACACGAATACGCGTGGAGTCTTTTCGGTGCGGATTTCCTGCGCGTCCTGGATGCTGTAGAAGAACAATACGGCCGCGCACCGGATGCCATCGTCACGCATTCTTTTGCCGGCGATTGCGCCCTCATCGCCTTGGCGGAGACAGGTATCTCTATCGGCCGCTTGATCCTCCTCGACCCGGTATTGGCCGATGCTGAGGGTGCCACCTCCGGCGCCGCACGCCTGGCCAAGGGCACCCGCCGTCTGGGAGAAAAAGAGGCCGAAGGCTTCGAGTCCGCCGAGGCTGTCGGTGCTGGCGTGGAGCGCGTGCTGCGTGCGCAATTGGTACGCGAGGGACTCGATGCCGATGCCAAATCGGCGTTTGCGGCCTTCGCTAGCGCACCGGACGAGAGCGGCCGCTGGCGGCTCAAATGCCGGCGCGAGAACGAGGCCGAGGTCTATATCGCGCGTGTCGCGCTTGCCGATTTCCTCGCCGACAAAAAGGTCGACGCCGACGTACAATTGATCTTCTCAGAGAAGCGACGCGCCAAGCCCGAGGACCAGGCCGCCGCCACCGCACGCGATCGCAAGGAAGCCGATCGTGTCGTCAGCCGCTGCCGTGAAGGCCAAGTGCATACGTTGGAAGGTGTCGGCCATTTCCTTGTCCTCGAAGCACCCGATCTGGCCGCCAACGAAATCCTGCGGCTGCTCTGAACGCAGAGGACGCCCCGCCCCCCGCCTGCCTATGCTGAGTGCGGGAGCTCGCGCGCTTGGAAGCCGGAGAAACGGCGGAAGTCACGGTCCTCGGTGAGGAGTTCCGTTACGCCGGCCTCGCGACAAATCGCCACGATCCCAGCATCGAAGATGAGGTTACCGCGCGCGTCAGCGTCCGTAGCGGCCTCGGAAAGGTAGGACCAATATTGCTCGCCGGGAGCGAGGATGCGCACGCTCGGCGATGCCAGGAAGGCAGCTGCCGCAGCCAACGCCTCCGCCATGGGATAGGGATCCGCCAGGATCGCCTTATGCGTGAGCACGCGGAGAAACTCGCCCAGGCAAGGAGCAGGAATTCCCCAAGGCGCCGATCCTTCGGCTAGTCCGGTCAAGGCGAGGTGCGCAGCGTCATGCTTTTTCGCAGTGTCCGTATGCGCATATACCAGAATATTAGTATCGACAGCGGTCACCCACGACCGCCCATACGCTCGTAGAGCGAATCACGATCTTCGATATCCACCCCCGGCAGAATGGCCGTGCTGCGTGTCTCCAGCTTGAGCTTGAACTTCGTGGCCGGAGCCCGGCGCTCTGCCAGAAATTGCCGCAACGCAGAGTCGATTACCGCGGTCAGCGTCGAACCTTCGCGGCGCGCATACGCCTTGGCGCTCTCCGCAACATAGTCATCGAGATGCAGTGTCGTTCGCATGCAGATATCTGTATCCGGGATGCAGATATCTGTCAAGATCGATCAACCACACCATTTACCGGCTACACACGCTCAATGCGGCAGGGCACGAAACGATGCCACGGGCAGCCAGTGAAGGGGTCGCGATCTTCGATCGAGGTGAATTCATTCATATTCACGCCCTCGATGCGCACGCCGCCGTCCTCGGTATCGTATTGCATGCCGAAGCCATTGGGCATCGCCACGTAGCCGGGGCGCAGCCTGTCGTCGATCTCGGCGGGCAGCTCTACCGATGTGACCTTGGTGGCGAGACGCACGGAATCCCCGGAACTTACGCCAAGCGAGGCCGCGTCCTGCGGGTGCAGCCGCAGGATACAATGTGGGCCGCGGCCGCGGCGCCAATTCGGGTCCCGTTGAATCGTATTTGCGGTCCAACGTGTGCGCAGGCCGCTGCCCAATACCAAGGGATACTCGGCCGTTGTCTCGACCGTCTCTTCCATCGCGCGGCGCATCTCGCCCAGCATCTCAGGGATGGCGAGCCGGATGCGTCCATCCTCCCAGCCGGTATTCTCCTCGAGGTTGTGCTCCGACGCACGCGCGACCTCCACCCCTTCGGGATGGGCGAGAATACGCCGAAAGAGCTCCTCGCCAATTTCAGCGTCCGTGCGAGCACGCCACTCCTCGCCGAGCGTACGCAGAACCGATTCTTTGCGGCCTGACGCATTCTGCTGGCAGAGATACCAGACAGCGACCAGCGACGGCGCGTCAAAATGACGGCCGATAGTGCGGTAGGCCCAGGTAAAGATCTGCACTTCTGCATCAATACCTTTTTCCATCACGGGCCCGAGTTCGGCCAGCGCCGCCGCCAGGAACCCTGTACGTGCCGCCTCGGTGGGCTCGTCGCCCAGCGCCTCCAGCGAGGCCGGAGGTGGCAGAACCAAGCCCATCGCCTCCAGAAGCCGCGTGTAGATCTCCGCCTCGGGCAAGCCCTCGCCGCGCACCGGCACGATAGGCGGGCGGACCTGCGTGTGAATCTCGGGATGACGTTTGGGAAACATCGAGATCTCCCATTTTTCGTAACCGCTCGGCGTGGGCAGAATATAGTCGGCCAGCCGCGCCGTCTCCGTAAACGCGGGGTCAATCACAACGAGCAGATCCAGGGCCGCTACAGCCTCGCGCCACTTGCCGGAATCGGAAAACGAGAGCAGCGGATTGGATCCCTCGACGATGAGCGCACGCATTCGCTCGGGGTGATCGAGGAGAATCTCTTCGGGGGCGAGCGTCGGCGAGAAAAGTCCCGCCTGACCAAGCGCCCGGATCGCCGGGATGCCCGAGGCAAGCGCACGCTCCGGCTCCTCAAAGCGACTTGCGCTGCGCATCGGCGGCGAGAAGCTCTCGACGAAAACATTGCCTCCAGAGTTGCCGACATTGCCAGTCAAGACGCAATTAAGATGCATGAGGTAGGAAATCAGAGTGGAGAAGGGTTGCTGCTCGACACCCAGGTCCCAGAAGATGCTGGCCGACTCGGCACGAGCAAACCCCTCGGCCAACTCCGGCAAGGCCCCCGACTCCAACCCGGCGCGGCGCTCCATCTCCGCGATATCAACCCGCCCGAGAACCTCGCGCACCTCTTCGTAGCCGACGCTCTTCTCGGCGAGAAAGGACATATCGGTCAACTCGTTCTGCACGATGGCAGCAGCCAAGCCAAGCAAAAGATGCGAGTCGCCGCCCGGCTTGACCTGCAAATGCCGGTCGGCGCCGCGCGTCGTCTCGGTCTCGCGCGGATCGACGGCAATCAAGATGCGCGAGTCGTCCTTGGCTAAATCACGGAAAAAGTCGTTGGCATTATGGCCGCGGTTTGAGATGCGCGGGTTCGTCCCGAGCATCAGGATGAATTTGGAATTCTCGATATCGGCGTGAAAAAAGACGCCAGGCGAAGCGTCAAACATCCAATGGGCGATCAAATGATGCTGCGTCTTCTCCTGCGCATAGGCGTTGAAGAAGCGACGCGTGCCGACAGCCTTGAGGAAATTGCCTGCGTAGGCCGCATCCATATGGTTGCCCTGCCCGCCCATGCCGCAAAGACCGATCGCACGCGGCGAATGTTTTGTGCGGATGTCCATCAGTCGCTCAGCGATTTCCGAGATCGCCTGCTCCCAGGAGATCTCCTCGAATTTGCCGTCCGCGCCGCGCTTGAGCGGCACCGAGACGCGCTGGTCGTGATCGATGTAATTCCCGATCGTCGCACCCTTGTTGCAAAAATACCCTTCGCGGATCGGGCTCGTCGGGTCGGCCCGCACCTTGGTGATACAGCCTTCCTCGACATCCACCGCGACACCACAATTATGGCTGCAAAGAACGCAGATCGTCGAGAGTTCGGTGCCGTTGAAAGGCACGCCGCGCCGCGAAATAGACGCATCGACACTACGGGTTTCGGTTACCGCCATCACTGATTCCTCCTGGGCGCGAAGAAGACATCCACCCGGCCATCAGAGATAGGAGGAACGCCGATCCAAAGCAATTGCGCCGGTACTCTGCGGCGCGGCTCAGAAAGGAAGCGGGGTGTACACCGAGCCCTCGAGCCAATCGCCGTGGTGCGAGGGGTCGCGGATATTCCATTCCTCGCGTGCGAAATCCGCACGCGCGGCGTCCAGCAGCAGCCAGCGGAAGAACTGCGCCACGGTCTCGGGCGCGACCGTCTCGCCGCGCTCAAGCATCTCCTGGTAGACCGCGCCGGCGGGAAACTCGTCGCGCGGCGCCGCAATCGAGAGGTCCAGCATCGCAGTCGCCACCAGACCCGGCTTGGCAATGCCGAAGGCAATCTCTTCACCAAGCTCGAGCGCCAAACAACGCCAGAGCATTTTCGAGGCCGCCTTCGAGACCGAATACGCAGCTCCCCCCAGACGCGGATGGGTCGCCGCATCCGACCCGATGAAGAGAACGCGGCCGCCGCGGAGGATCGGCCGCAGGTCCATCACCAGATGCAGCCGCGCATCGACATTGGTCGCCATCGCCGCGCGCCAATCGTCGAGCCGCAGCGTCGCCAGCCGGCCGCGCGGAAAGACCCCCGCCCCATGCACGAGAAAATCGAGCGGCTCCGAGCCGAGAATTTCACGGATCGAACCCCGATCGAGCGCAATCGTCACATCGGCCGCCAAGGGCTGAATCCGCCCCTGCCCCGCACGCGCCGTCTCGTGCAACTCAGACTCGCGCCGCCCCACGGCAAGCACCTCGACGCACGCCTCGGCCAGCGCGATCGCGGTCGCCCGACCAATCCCGGCCGAAGCCCCCGTCACCAATGCGCGCCGCGTTCTGTCTCCAGCCATCCGCCTTCCATTGCCGATCCCCACTTCCCGCGCAAGACCGGGGAGGCTTGGAAGTGCGCGATCCATAGCAATCAAAAATGATACCTTGTTGCTCTGGTTTCATCTTAGCGATAAGATATGATCGTTTACGAGCAAGGCGATCTACGATGGTGAAAACTTCTCTGCAACTTAATAGCCCGGCCGAGACAGCGCGGCTGCTCGCCGATCGCATCCGTGCCGAGCGCCTGCGCCGTGGGTGGAAACAGAGCACGCTGGCCGCACGCTCAGGCGTCTCGGTGCCGACCATTCGGCGCTACGAACGCAGCGCACGAACCTCGGTCGAGAACCTGCTCAAGCTCTGCCATGCGCTAGGCCGCGTCGATGAGTTCGCGGAGCTTCTCAAATCACCGGAAGCTCGCTCCATGGCTGAGCTCGCAACCCATGCTGCCAACCGGGACTCGCTACGCAAACGAGGCGTGCGCTGAAGAAGCTCGACGTCAAGCTCCGACGCTCACCCCAGGAGATCATTACCGTAGGCACGCTTGCCGACGATAATGGCCGGATCTTTTTCGAGTACGCGCCCGCGTTTCTCGAAACCGGCCTGCAGCTCTCGCCCTACAGGCTGGCCCTCACGCCCGGCCTGATCGCCCACCGGGAACTCTCGTTCGGGCCGCTACCCGGACTCTTCCAGGACTCCCTGCCCGACGACTGGGGCCTGCTGCTGATGGACCACGACTTTCGTCGCCAGGGTATCGATCCCGCAGCCCTATCGCCTCTCGACAGGCTGGCCTGGCTGGGAACCGGCACCATGGGCGCGCTGACCTACCACCCTCCCCGCGCGTGGGCGCCCGACGACAGCCCACTCGACCTCTACGCGCTTGGCCGAAACGCCGCCGATGTCCTTGCGGGCGAAACGGCCGAGATATTGCCGCAGCTCATGCGTACCGGAGGGTCGCCCGGCGGGGCCCGGCCCAAGGTACTGGTCGGGCTCTGGGGCGAGCGGATTCTCTCGGGCGAGGAGGATCTGCCCGACGGCTTCGAGCATTGGATGGTGAAATTCACCGGCCAATCCGACCCCCGCGACGGCGGACCGACCGAGTACGCCTACAGCTGCATGGCCAGGGCCGCCGGAATTGAGATGCCGCCGACAAAGCTCCTCGAAGTCAAACACGGCAGCAATCGGCGGAGCTACTTCGCCGTTTGCCGTTTCGACCGCGCTGCGGGAAACCGCCGCAGCCATGTTCATACCTTTGCCGGGCTGCTCCATGTCAATTTCCGGATCCAGCAAAGCGACTACGCCGATCTCCTGAAGGTCACACGTTCGCTCACCCAGAACCACGCCGACGTGCTCCGCCTCTTCCGGCTGATGGTTTTCAATCTGGCAACCCACAACCGTGACGATCACGCCCGCAACTTCGCCTTCGTGCTCGACCCGAACACGGGGGAA
Source organism: Deltaproteobacteria bacterium (assembly GCA_046583355.1). Taxonomy (GTDB): domain Bacteria; phylum Desulfobacterota; class Binatia; order UBA12015; family UBA12015; genus UBA12015. The sequence goes on along the minus strand of JAYGCM010000006.1, from coordinate 623 downwards.
TGGGCATTGACGCCCGCCTACGACCTGACGTTCGCCATGGGACCCGGCGGCAAACATTCCACCACCCTGGCCGGTGAGGGCCGTGCGCCCAGCCGCCAGCATTGCCTGAAACTCGCCGGCCCAGCCGACATTGCGCAGCGAGCAGCCGAGACGATTTTCGAGGAAGTGAACGCTGCGGTCGCCCGCTGGCCACAATTCGCGGCGGATGCGGATTGCACCCGGAAGACGACCGCAAGTATCCGCAAAATGCTCGTCCAGGTGTGATCCGCGACTGCCCGAAGTCGGCGTATCCACCCCGGGAAAACCCCGGCCCGACCGGCGACGTCCCGGCGATTACGCCGCGGCCTGGGAATGGATCGAGTGCCGACTCATCCACCTGTCGCTTGCTCGGCCTTTGTCACCTGCTAAAGAAAGCCTCGCCTTGCGAGAGTGGCGAAATTGGCAGACGCGCTAGCTTGAGGGGCTAGTGCCCGCAAGGGCGTGGGGGTTCAAGTCCCCCCTCTCGCATTGTTCGTTTTCAATTCCTGGCTGGTTCTTGGTTCTGGCCACCCTCGGACAAATGATTCGACGCAGTTCGAGACCGAGCGACCCTGCTCTGTGCCGCTGCGCCCCCGCAGGACGCC
>JAYGCM010000004.1:0-84231 GCA_046583355.1 Deltaproteobacteria bacterium | reverse complement strand
ACCCTCTCAACCCACTCACTTTCTCCGCAAATTCTGCCTCCAATCTGTCTTGGGACAGCTCAGCGGCCGCAGCGCGCCGTCGACAACTTCCGGGCGACAGAATACCGCAACACAGCCCTCGACCTCGGCTGCCTGCGCCTGCAGGCAACCCGGCAGGAGAAGATCATCGGAAGGCAGGAATTTGACCCACTTCCCGCGGGCCGCGGCGAGTGCGCGGTTGAGCGCGCGCGACAAGCCTCGGTTCTCCTGCACGATCAGCGAGAGGCGCGGGTCCTGGATTGCGCGCAGGCGATCTACCGAGTCGTCGCTCGAGCCATCGTCCACCACCACGATTTCGAATCCGACGCCCTTCTGTACGAGCACGCTCTGCACAGCTTCCACGACCCAGGCGGCGTGGTTATAGCTCGGAATCAAGACGGAAATTTCTGGTATTCGCGCCTTCATTCAAGAGTCCCCGAAGTATCCGTACCGCGACCGAGCAATTCGTGAAAGAGCAACTCCAACTCGCCTGCGGCCTGCACGGTAGTCGCGATCGGGGTCGCGGCAGCCTGCAGGGAGGCACAAAGCCCCTCTTCGGCAAGCAGGCGGCGCAGCGCAGCGCCCAATGCCGGGGCCGAAGCGGGCTCAACCAGCAAAGCGTCACGACCATGCTCGAGCAGGGCGGCGGGTCCGCCGACGGCGGGCGCGACCACCGCGCAACCCGCGACGCGCGCCTCGCGCACCACACGTGACCACGACTCATCACAACGCGAGGCCACAACCAGAACATCAGCCGCCGCAAAAACCATCGGCGCGTCGCGCGGTGCAAAGCCCCCCTGCCAGTGGATCGGCAAGCCGGCGCTGCGCGCGCGCAGACCACGCCACCAGGCCGACTCGGGTGCGGCCCCGCCACGCACCGAAAGCTCCCAACCCTCGGGGTCGAGACCAGCGCAGGCTTCGATCAGCAGGTCGAGCCCCTTATGCGGCTGCGCGCCGCCGACAAAAAGAAAACGCAACGGCCCGGTCTGGCGCACGCGCGCCACGCGGGTCCTCGCCGCCCCAGCACCCGACACTTCGATACCGGGCTCGATCACGCGTAATTTCGTCGCCAGACCAGGCATGGCGCCAACCATGCGGTGCGCCAACGAAGCACCAGGGGCGACCAGGGCGTCGGCACAAGCCAGCGCCTCCTGCATGGCCGCGAAGCGCCAGCGGGCGTCGACCGGCGCGCAGACCTCGGCCAGACAGGCCACGCAGCGCTCGCCCCTATCCGGCCCGGCGCAACGCTGCCCCTCGCGGTCGAGCAAAAAAAGCCTGTCGCAGAGGAAGAAAAAATCATGCAACGAGAGCACGAAGGGAATACCCGCCTGCCGGGCTGCGGCCGCGAGGCCAAGCGAAAGATGGACCAGGTGCTGCGCATGTACGATATCGGGGCGAAACTCCGCGAGCAGGCTCGCGAACGCCCTATCAAATACTTTATTGATAAAGAGAGCGCGGAAATTCGGTGGGTCGCCCACCGCGTGACTCACATAACGCACCGGAAATTCCTCGACCTGCGCATCATACCATTCGCCTTCGGGCGACCGCGGCCGCGAGCCCGGCCCGGCCGCGCGGGTGAAGAGGCGCACCTCGTGGCCGCGCGCGCGAAGCGCACGCGCCTGTTCCATCGCCACAGCCTCGACACCACCGCTGCCCGGCCCGGGCAGGGCGTGTACCAATACGAGAATCTTCATAGCGCCGCTCCCGCGACCCCGCGCGCGACCACCGCATGGGCCAGAGGCACCCACGAAGCTGCGCCGTGCGCAGCCTCGATCGCCGCGCGCGAGAAACGCACGCCGTCCAGGATGAGGCCGAGAGCGTCGGCCAATGCGCGTGCATTTTCGGGCGGCACGACAAATCCGGTCACGCCCTCCTCGACTGCGTCGGCCACGCTTCCTACCTGCGTGACCACGACCGGGCGACCATGCGCAAAAGCCTGCGGCACCACTCCCGATTGTGTCCCCGAACGATACGGCAGAACCACGACCGAAGCGGCGGCAAAGAGTTCGCCCAATTCATCTTCGGGCAGGAATCGGTTCCCAATGCGCACCCGCTCGACAAGCCCACCCGCCGCCAGCGCGCGCTCGGCTGGCGCGCGGTCCATATACCACTCGCCCGCGATCACGGCCGTCCACGGCTCAGGCCGCTGCGTGAGAAGCGCCAGCGCTTTGATCAGAAGATCTACGCCTTTATAAGGGCGCACGTAGCCGAAGAAGAGAAAGACGATGCCCTCTGCCGGCAACCCCAGCGCCGCACGCGCTGCAACCGGATCGAGGGGCGGCGCTGTCGCCGGCGCCGGATGCGGAATCGTGCGGATCGCCGCCCGCACGCCCAGCCCGCGCAACGCCACCGCCTCGCTTGCGGCATGCGTGAGGCAGAGGTCCTCGGCCTTGTATCCGATGCGTAGAATCGGCCCCCAGAGTCCTGCCCGGCCTTCATGCGGCCGAGCATTATGCACCATCCAGACGACCTTTGCCCCTTGGCGACGCAGACACCGAGCCACCCAGGCAAGCGCCGGGGCAAGGAAGGGATGCCAGCGCTGGAGCACGACAAACTCCGGTTGCCAGGCGGCCAGGGCACGCGCGACCCGGCCCCAGGAACGTGGCCCGATCGAGTCGAGCATTGCCTCGGGCGGAGGTTCGCCCAGATCGCAAACCGGAGGACCGGGATCCAGCTGGCTCCGCCCGGGAAAGAATGCCGCCGGGTATTGACGCCGCCAACTGACCACGCGCACCACATGCCCATCGGCGCGGAGAGCCGCGGCAAAGCGCGCGGTATGCAATGCGATGCCGCCGCGCAGGGGGTGGATCGGCCCGAGGAGAGCAATGCGACTCACGGCGCGAAGGGCTCCCATGGCTCGCCCAGGAGAATCCGAACGATACGCTCCGAGGCGTGCCCGTCACCATAGGGATTGATCGCAGCCGCCATCCGCCGCCAGGTATCGACATCGCCAAGTAATTCGTTGGTCGCACGCACAATCGCGTCAGCGCGCACGCCGACCAACCGCACCGCGCCCGCCGCGACTGCCTCGGGACGTTCGGTGGTCTCGCGCAATACCAGGGCCGGGATGCCCAGCGCCGGGGCCTCCTCCTGGACGCCGCCCGAGTCGGTGAGAATCAAATACGCGCGTGACATAAGCTGCACGAAGGCAAGGTAGTCCAGCGGCGGCAGCAGATGAACCCGCGGGATACCGCCGAGCACTTCCTCCATGACACGGCGTACCTGCGGGTTGCGATGCACGGGATAGACAAACCGCACATCGGCATGGGTCGCGGCGATCTCGCGGATCGCCGCGGCAATCTCGCGCATGCCCGCACCGAGACTCTCGCGACGGTGGGCCGTGACGACAATCAGCCGTTCGTCGGCACCGTCCAAAGGAAGTCCCGACGCGGCCAGGGCATCGCCCGGCAGCGAGCGCACCCAGGCCAAGGCGTCCACCACCGTATTACCGGTGATCGCCAGGGAGGATGGCACGAAACCTTCGCGTTCGAGATTGATGCGCGCCGATTCAGTGGGGAGAAAATGAACCGCGCTGAGCGTGTCGGCCATGCGCCGGTTCAGCTCTTCGGGAAAGGGCTGGTCGAGCGTTCCGGTACGCAATCCCGCCTCGATATGGCCGACGGGAATGCGCCGGTAGAAGGCCGCCAATGCGGCGACCATCGCCGTAGTCGTATCCCCTTGGACGAGAACCCAATCGGGCTGCACCTCGGCCAATACGGGATCGAGCCCGGTCAGCACACGCGCGGTCAAGGAGGCGAGCGTCTGGCCTTCTTCCATCAGGTCGAGATCGAAATCGGCCTCGATCGCGAAGAGACGCAGCACCTGGTCCAGCATCTCCCGATGCTGTGCGGTGACGCAGACGAGTATCTCCAAACCACGCGCCCGTGCCTCGCGGATCACCGGGGCCATCTTGATCGCCTCGGGACGCGTCCCGAGCACGGCGAGAATTTTCATGCGCCCGTGTCCGCCCGGAAACTGCTCGCCAATCGCACCAACCCGCGCCCAATACCGGGTGCGTCCTCCACCTGAAATAGCAACTCGACGGTGTCATAGAGCCGCGTGCCGGTCTCGTCGAGCGCGTGCGCGCGCAAGCGATAGCCCCCCTCCAGCAAAGGAAGATGCGGAAAGCGGATGCGAAACCGGTAGGCACTGCCGCCCAGCGACTCGAGCGGTGCGGCATCCATATCGCTCGCCACGCCGTAGACCGGTGTCAGGTCCGCCGTCGTGATTCCGACAAAAACATGCGGACGGCCGGACGGCGCCGTAAGGTCAATGATCGCACCGAGCGAATCGCCGTGGCGGATGCGCTCGCAATCCCGTCCGGCATCATCGACCAGCCGCAAGGCCGTGACCTCGAAGGAGCGGCCAGAGTATGTCCCCGCAGCATGCGCCACACCGGCCGGATCGCCACCCTCCCGCCGACCCGCGCCAGGCTCGCCCATCGCCTCGCGGTAATGCCGCACGACCTCACGCGTCTCGCCGAACTCACGCACCCGGCCCCCATCGAGCCATAAGGTGCGCTGGCAAAGGCGGCCGATCCGCGAGAGGTCGTGGGAGCAGAGGACGAAGGTGCCGCCACCTCCAAGAAAGCGGTCGAACCAACCCTCACAACGACGCTGGAACTCTTCATCGCCGACCGCCAGAACCTCGTCCGTAAGCAGAATCTCGGGCTCCAGCACCGAGACCACCGCGAAACCAAGGCGCAAACGCATGCCGTCAGAATAAGTCCGGATCGGGTCATCAAACCGATCCCCGAGGCCAGCAAAGCGCTCGATCTCGGGCATGCGGGCCCGCACTTCGCCGCGCGACCGGCGTGCGTAGAGGGCCAACATGGTCGCAGCGTTCTCCCGGCCAGTCTCGAGAGGATGAAACCCCGGGCCGAGGTCCAGCAGGCTGGCGACTTGGCCGTCCGCGACAACGCTGCCGCAGGTCTGCCGGATCGTGCCGGCGAGAATCCCCAGGAGCGTCGATTTTCCGGCCCCGTTGCAACCGATCAAGCCAAGCGTCTCACCGCGAGCCAGCGAGAACGAGATGCCCCGTACCGCCCAGAACGCATCTCGGGCAGAGCCCCCCGCGCGGAGACGATAGGACTTCCCAACCTCGGCTACCCTCAACATTCCGTTCCCGAGTCGCCGCGCGGTCAGCGGCGCTGTACCCGCGGGTCATCGACTGCCGGCACAGCACGCACTGCAGCCACAAAGGCGTCGATATCAAGAAAGGCATCATAGCGTGCGGCCAGCCTCTCGATGCTGCCTCGGCGCAGGTCGCGAAGGTAATGCTCGGTGATCGCGGCTTTGAGGCGCGAGCGGCATTGCGCAAAGTCCAGACGTCCCTCCTCTTCGCGCGCGATCACCTCGAAAAGAACCCAACCCATGCCGGTCTCCAGCACCTCGCTGCGACCACCTACCGGCACGCGTATCAACGACTCGCCGCCGGGCGCCGCACGCACGGATTTGTGGGACAGCCAGCCCATATCACCGCCGCCACCGGATTCGACGAAATCCGAAGCCTCGTCCGCGACGGTAGCGAAGGCCGCCCCGGCGGCAAGGCGCTGCAGGAGGGAATCCATACGAATCTTGGCGGCGACCCGTTCGGCCTCGCCGGCATGACGCGCAAGCGAGACTCCCAGACGCGCCAAACGAATGCGCGGGTTCGCTATACAGAGCCCCGGTTCCAGATCATGAAGCTGCTGTAGTTCCTGCTCTGTCGGGGCAAAGCGGGTCTTTGCCAAGTCGTCGATATAGGCGCCGGCGACCAGCCGGCGGGATTGGGCGGCCGCGGCCTGTGCCAGACCGGGCTTGCGAAGCAGCAGGCCATCGTCTTGCGCGGCGCGAGCAAAGAGAATCCGGTGGTACCAATTCAGTGCCAGGTTACGAGCAGCGAAATCATCGGTTCGGGCCCGCGCGATTTCCCCCGGTGGCAAGGCCGCAAACTCCGCTAGGATTTTATCCGCACCCGTTTCGCTCCCGGCAAAGCGCAGCACCAGCGGCACCTCCGCCGACACGGCCGAAAGCGCGCCGATGCCCACAGCCACCAGGGCGGCGGCAAAGGTCCGGCAAAATCTCCCATATACGATCTGCACTATCAGCCTCCCAGGCAGGGTCTTCGCCACCGTACCGGAACAGAGGGCCAAAACCGAAAAGGCCGCACCCCTCTCAGGATGCGGCCTCTCCACCCGCGTGTCCGGGACACTCGGGACGTTGTTTATCAGGTCCGGATCAGCTCGGGTCGCCGAGAAGAACCTGTTGTGACGTACCCGCCGCCACGGTGCTGCCGTAGGTACTACCCGCGGCGGTTGCGTCGCTTATGAACTCCTGGAGGACCAGAGCGATCGTAGGCAAGCCACGGTAGCCGTCGACCGGCATGCCGAGAACGCTCAAGCTCGCATCGGATTCTTCGTGAACCAAGACGCCATCGAAGTTCCTCGTCAGATCGATCGTGAGCCAGCCCGACTCCATGCTCAGGCCGACGCCCGGCTGCCAGGCGATATCCGCGTTGCCTCGGGGCAAGCCATCCGCCGTGATGCTGACGACTGTGACCTCATAAGGAAGACGCGCATCGCCCTCGGCGGCGAAGTTCTCGCGCCGGTCATAAAGTTCCACACCAACCTGCTCGCCTGCGGCATCGCATTGGAAGGGGCCGTTGGCACCGCCGCCGGCACAATAAAGGTGCTTATTCGGCAAGGTCAAGACGATATTCGTGCTGCCGCTGGTGCCCGCTTCGATATCGTATTGCGCAACGACCCGACTCTTGGACAGCGCCAGACTGATCGCAGCAAGGCAACCTTCCTCGGAGAGGCCGGCCACATCACAATCGGTTGCATTGGGTTCATTGGCCGCGAGCAGATCTTCAGGGGCGAGGCTTCCACCGTTTGCGAAACGCGAGATCGCGTCCATATTGTAGGCATAGGAGACACCCGCAGCGGCGCGAACCTGGAAGACCACGCCGGAGAGCGCGTTGCTCCCCGCCATCGTACCCAGGCGCGTCCAGGTATCCACGCCGCTCGGCGAGAGCGCGCCAGCGTCGGGTTCACAGAACAAAGACTCCATCGCGATGACCTCAATCGAGCCACGCGACATATCGTCAGCCGTCACCCCGAGGGCACCCGGAAACGCATAGCCACCCGCGAAGCCCCGGCTGGTCGTGACCGCCAAGGCCGGTCTGACCGTACTACCGACATCGTAGACCGGAAAATCAGAGCGGATAAAGGGCATCCCGTTGCCGCTCAATTGGACCGCGCCGGCCCAGACCTCGCCGCACGAAAGCGCGATCACGAAGTCGAGGACTTCCTCGCTATCCATGGCGGCGCGGAAGCGGACCTTCGCGAGAATTCCGCCCGTGACATCGTAGCAATCCTCGCCTGCAATGCCGGCATCGAAATCCTCGGTACTGCACACCGGCAGACTGGCGTCGTTCGTGTTGGTGTTCACGATCTGGAGGTTGTTATGCTGCGCATCGCCGTTGACGGAACGAACATCGTAATAACCGCCGTAGAGCACTTGGCCCTGGCCGCCCGGGTTGAGCGTCGGCCCGGCTACGCTGCCCAGCCCGCCGAAGTTCTTGTAGATATTGTCTTGTGCGTTCACGGGCGTCGCCAACAAGGCAACCAGCCCTACCACGGCAAATACCGCCAACGTTTGGATCGGGCTCCTGCGATTCATCTTTGTCTCCTGTTTCACGTTTGACTCCTGGAAGAAGCTGAAAAATCTGCTTGCGAGTTGATGCCCCGGGCCATGCCCATGGGCCATCTATACCAGGCCCCGTTCTCGAAGACCCAGCGCTCTATTACCCTCGACACTTGTTCCATGTCCCTGAAGGCCGGTCGATTCAAATAATGCCGCAGCTCGATCGCCACTTCGGCACCCATATCGTTCATCTTTACTGATTCCACAGTTGCGCCCGTATGAACAACCAGGCCACTGCCGATCCGGGCGAATCCGGCCGGTGTTACCCTGCGCCGATAGGACTCCGCCATGATCTCGTACGAACCCATGATATCACCAGATGTTTTCAAATCCCAATAGAGTTGTGCGCGCTGGGCCAAGGCTTTCTCCGAGTGCTGGTTCGGCGGCGATTCGGCCTCCGGCCAGCAGCCCAGCCCGCCTCCAGCCAGGACCAACACCGCAAGAAAGCCCGGGAATGCTCGTCTGAGGGAATTGGCTGATCTCGTCTCCATCTCGATCTCCTGCGACGACGCACTGCGTCTATCAGTGGATTAGCTCCCGTATATCCAGCATAGGAGGGGAGAGCAAACAGAACCCTCCGAGGCCCGACCAGCCCTGGAGGCGCGGCCGAAAAACCGGCCTGCATCCGGGCGCCGGGCACGCTATCGAAGAGAACTCGTGGCCCCGATGAAGCCAAGCTTCCGCATAACCCTTTGCTTTTGTACCCTACCGGGGCTCAAGAGCCTTGTTTTGCGGCCACGGCACTTCAAGAAAAAGAGCTGCCGCGCTCCTCGGACGACACGATGACGCGCCCTTCTCTGCGCAAGCGACTCTCGCATCGGTTGAAATCGGCGGTCTACAAAAGCGCGGCTCTGGATGCGTGGCTCGACGACCGCCTGCGACCAACGGGTCCGTCCGGCCTTGCCCAGCGCAGCTACCACCGCCTTTTCCCCGAACGTGCCAGCCGCACGACGGTCTTCCGGCCGGCGGATCGATCGGCCGCCGCGCCGCAAGGCGTGGCCCGCATTCTCAGCCTCGTGCCCCCCGAAGATACCGGCGGAGCCAATCGCCCGGCCCGGCTCGCCGCCGAACTCTACCGCCGTGGCTTCGACATCGATTGGCGCTGGGCACTCGAGATCTACCCCTGGCCCCAACGGCGCCGGCCCTCTGCTGCCGGCGTGCAAATCACGCACATCACGGACAAGGCACCCCTGCCATGCCCCTCGCTGGTGCTGATCGAGGCCCCACACCCCGCCTTCATCGAACTCCTCGCCGATGTGCCCGCCGGGGTGCCCATCGTCTATGACCAGATCGATCTCTGGCAGGAGGATCTCGGTCGTGGCTGGTTCTCGCGCGACAGCGAAGATATTCTGATCCGCCGCGCCGACCTTCTCTTCGCGAGCGCGCAGAGCCTCGCCGCCGATCTCGAGACCCGCATACAACGCCCCTGCGTGCTGCTGCCCAACGCCGTCGACCCACAGCTGCTGGCCGCCTCCGCGAGCCACCCGCGCCCGACCGACCTACGGCCGGGCAAACCCTGCTGCGTCTATATCGGGGCACTCTGGGGAGAGTGGCTGGACTTCGCCGCAATCAGCGACCTCGCCGCCGCGTTGCCGCAAGCCGAGATCCACCTGATCGGTCGGCGCGGAGATCGGCCCCTTCCCGAGGCCGCGAATATCCATTTTCTGGGCGAACGCAGCCGCGAATCCATCCCCGCCTATCTCGCCCACGCCCATATCGCACTCGCCCCCTTTCGCTCGGGGCCCGTAGCCAGCGCCGTGAGTCCCTTGAAAGTTTTCGAAGCACTCGCAATGGGTTGCCCCGTCGCCGCAACTGGTCTGCCCGAGGTCGCCGACTTTGCCGGCGTAGCCTGCTCCACCACCAGCCTGAAGGACGCCGTATTGAGAGCGGCCGCTCTCGAGATCCCACCCGCAACAAGCGCAGCTTTTGCCGCGAGCAATAGCTGGGCGCTCCGTGTGGATTGCCTGCTTCAGGCAACTCAGGAATGGACCCCCTCGCAAGAAGCCTGGAGGCCGCCTCTATAGCCGGGCGCGAATGACGGTCGAGTTTTCGTCGCGCGGCAGATGCGCCGCCAGCATCTCACCGAGAAACCCGCTGGTCACCAATTGAAGGCCGGCAAGCGAGCAGAGCACACCGAAGATCAAGAGCGGGTGGCGTTCCAGAATCTCGCCATAGGCGAGACGCAGATAGCTCACATAGGCGACACACGACATTCCGACCGTCAGCAGGAGCGCGCCCGGAAGCCCGAAGAAATGGGCTGGTCGCATATCGAATCGGGTCAAGAAGAGCACCGTCAAAAGATCCATCAGACCGCGAAAGGCGCGCCCCCAGCCGTAACGCGAATGACCGAAGCGCCGTGGCCGATGCGCAACTTCGATCTCGCCAACACGGAAGCCCTTGAAGGCAGCCACGACCGGAATGAAGCGATGCAACTCGCCGTAGATCCGCATATTGCGGACGACCTCGGCGCGGTAAGCCTTGAAGCCGCAGTTGAAATCGTGGAGCTCCAGGCCCCAGAAGCGGCGCACGGCAAAGTTGAAGGCGCGGGAAGCTGCCACGCGAGCCGGAGAGTCGCGGCGCTTGCGCTTCCAGCCGCTGACAAGATCGTAGCCCGCTCCCAGAAGAGCGACCATACGTGGGATTTCCCGCGGATCGTCCTGTAGATCCGCATCCAGCGAAATCACTACGGGCGCACGGCAATGCGAGAACCCCACCTGCAATGCGGCGGATTTGCCGGAATTGCGGCGCAGGCAAAAGGCGCGAACATTGCCGCATCTGGCCGCCAACTCCTCGATCAGCCGCCACGAGCCATCGTTGGAACCGTCATCAACGAAAATGATTTCCCATCGCGGCGCGACGCCCGCGGCCAGGGTGCCCAGCGCCGACCAATCCAGCGTTGCATCGTCGAGCACGGCGCAGCATTCTTCTAGAAGAAGTCCGAGGCTCGCCCTTTCGTTGTGCAGCGGCGAGACAATTGAAATATCCGGGCCGGCCACCGCTTCCAGATCGGCGGTATCGTCAACCGCCACCGGGCCTCCCAAGGGCCGCAAAACATCTTCCTGCGTTGCCCCGGCATCCATCAATCGCGAGTCACACGGATCAGCTCCGCCACCGTAGTCGCGCCGTCGCGTGCATTGAGCGCACCGTCTTCGCGAAGCGTCCGCATATTGCTCCGGACTGCCTGGTTGCGAATCGCGTCGGCAGAAGAATGTTTCAGGATGAGATCCCGGATCGCATCATCGACCACCAGCAGTTCGTAGATCCCCGAGCGGCCACGATAACCGGAGTTGCCGCAATTCTCGCAGCCCCGGCCCTCCCAGGCACGCGCATCTTCACCGACCGATGCCGCGCCGTGCGGACCAGCCAGCCCCGGCGGCAGCAATGTCTCGGTCTGATACCGGCATTCCGGACAGATTTTCCGCACCAGGCGTTGCGCCAGCACGCCGAGGAGCGACGAGGCCAGAAGGTAATCCTCCACACCCATCTCAAGGAGTCGCGCCACCGCACCCGCTGCGTCGTTGGTATGCAATGTCGAGAAGACGAGATGGCCCGTGAGCGCGGCTTGCACCGCGATCTCCGCAGTTTCGGCGTCACGAATCTCACCGACCATGATGACGTCCGGATCCTGGCGCACGATGGAACGAAGGCCGTTGGCGAAGGTCAGACCAATCTGTGGCTTGACGTGGATCTGATTGACGCCATCCAGTTGATACTCGACCGGATCTTCAATCGTGACGATTTTCTTATCCGGCGAGTTCACCTTGGCGAGCGAGCCGTAAAGCGTGGTGGTCTTGCCGCTGCCGGTCGGGCCGGTCACCAGAATCAGCCCGTAGGGCTTGACGATCATCTCGTCCCAATGCACCAACGTATCGCCGGGAAATCCGAGTTTTTGCAGGTCGAGAACGATGGAATCCTGGTCGAGGATACGCAAGACGACGCTCTCACCGTATAGAGTCGGCAGCGTCGAGACGCGGAGGTCGATCTCCTTGCCGAGCATGCGCAGCTTGATGCGGCCATCCTGCGGCAGCCGTCGCTCGGCGATATTCAGCTTCGCCATGATCTTGATACGCGACACGATGGCCGCCTGGAGTCGGCGCTGCGGCGACTCGATCGGATGCAGGACGCCGTCGACGCGGTAGCGGACCTGAAGTTGGTTCTCGAAAGGCTCGATATGAATATCCGAGGCCCGCGCCTCGACGGCGCGGTTGATCAGAACATTGACGAAGCGGATGACGGGCGCCTCGCTGGCGAGATCCCGGAGATGATCGACATCTTCTTCATCGTCCGAAAGGAATTCCACCAGACCATCTTCGCCATCGCCGCCGGTCTCGGCGTCGCCGTAGCAGGCTTCCAACGCTTCCAGAATGTCCTTTTCGCGGGCCAGCAGTGGCGCGATGCGGCATCCCGTGGCGACCTCGAGGCCCTGTAGCATATCGCGGTCGGCCGGGTCGGTCATGGCCATACGGATCACGCCGTCGGCGATTCCTACGGGAAGAATCCGAGCATTGCGGAGAAATTTGACGTTCAGGTTCGGCAGCTCGATCGGCTCATCGGGCAGGTCGCTGCGGCCGACCAGCGGCACGCCGAGATGCTCGCTGAAGACCGGCAGCAGGTCCTCCTCGGAGATGAAGCCGAGGTCGAGCAAGAGCTTCTCAATGCGCTCGCCCCGCTCTTCCTGCAGTCGGCGAATCTTGCGCAGATCGTCCGCGCTGACCCGGCCGCGCTCGACGAGTACGTCTTCCAGTGATTTCAGTGGGGTTTCCAATCCAACAAGCCCTTTCCCCGCTTGTACCATGACGCTGCAAGGGGGTCCATTTGAGGCGCCCTGCCAAAATGGCGCGGCCGCTATCTGTTTCGACGCAGCAAGCCTACCAATATTCGTCGAGGCGACCCTCGAGGCGCGAGGCAAGCGACATTGCCAGAACCCAGGCGAGACCGATTGCCACCGCCAATGCCGCCACCGAGATAGCCGCGGGCAGATCGCCGCCGAGCACGATCGCGCGGTAGAAGCCGAGCAGCGCCGCCATCGGGTTGCATGCGGCTGCGAAACGCAGCGATGCGGGCAGAAAGTCGAGTTCATAGAGAACCGGGGAGGCGAAAAAGCCGATGGTCAAAAGCGCGGTCACGATATGCTGGGTATCGCGGACCACCAGATAAAGCGGTGCCAGGAGCAAGGCAAGCGTCAGCGAGAAGACCAGACTCAGCCCCATGACGCCGGGTAGCCAGAGCCAAGCCGAGGTGGGAACAAGCAATCCGACAGCGCTGAAGACCGCAAGAAAGATCAGAAAACCGACCATTTGCAGGATAAAAGACGCGGTCGTCGCCGCGATGATCGGCAGGACCGGCGGCAGAGGAATGCGCTTGAGCAAGCTGGCCTGATCGACCAGCGCCGCCATCCCGCGGGTGGTCCCCTCCTGGAAGGCCCACCAGGGGAAGAGCCCACAAAAGAGCGAGGAAACCAGCACCGATCGGCGCAGGGGGTCCGAAGAGCCGTAGAGAAATCCGAAAATCAAGCCGTAGGAGAGCAGCTGAATCGCCGGGTTGAAGAGCGACCAAAAAAGACCAAAGCGTGCGCCGGCAAACCGTCCGCGGATGTCACGGCGAATCAGCTCGAGCAGGAGCGGCAGGTTGCCGGCCACAGCCGCAAAGGTCGCCTGCGAGCGCGCGATCAATCCGCGCACGCAGCCGCCGCCCACTCATGCTCCAGGTAGACGCTGCCAAGCTCGCGCCGGTCCCCGATTACGCGGATCTCGGTTACGTCGAGCACCTCGCCGCCGGGACCGACCAAGTGCAGACGGTAGCCGCCGGGCAGGAGCCGGCTGCCTTCGATCTCGAGCTCGCCGCTGCCCGGCAAATCAATCGCCGCGACCAGCGCGCCGCTGGGCCGGCGGACCTCAAGCAGGAGCCCGTCGGCAGCAAGCCCCGTCGCGTCGATGTGCAGGCGAACCGGCTCGGCAAAGGACACCTCGACCGTGACACCCGTACGCGGCTGCCCGACCAGGCGCAGCCGACCGTCACCGCCAGGCGAGGCGGCCGGCACAGGTGGCGCGAAGGACGCGCGGGCGTCGACCCATTCGCGGTAGGCGCCCGTCACATCGCGGCTAGTGCCGCTGGCAGCAACCCGCCCACCGCTCAGCCAAAGGGCCGAGCGGCAAAGCTTCTCGACCTGGTAGAGGTTGTGCGAGGCCAGGACCAAAGTGCCACCGCGCTCGAGGAAGCCACTCACATGCAACGAACATTTGCGGGCAAAAGCCTCGTCACCAACGGCCAGAATCTCGTCAACCACGAAAACTTCAGGATCTCCCGCAATCGCCAATGCGTAGCCCAGGCGCAGCCGCATGCCGGCCGACCAAGTGCGCAAAGCTTCGTGCCAATGGCGTCCGAGTTCGGCGAATTCCCGCACTTCATCAAGTCGGGCGGGAACCTCCGCAGCCCCTACGCCCTGCAGACGGAGTCCGGCGACGGCATTCTCCGCCCCACTCCATTCCGCCACCAGGCCGGCCGAGAGATCGAGCAGGCAGGCGAGCCGTCCGGATGTTTCGATATGCCCTCGCGTCGGCCGCGTCAGACCAGCAATCAGGCGCAGCAATGTGCTTTTGCCCGCTCCGTTGGCACCGATCACGCCCAGCGCTTCGCCGCGCGTCAAGATGAAGGAAACGTCGTCCACGGCGAAGCGCGCGCCCGGCCCGATGGCGCCCTTCCAGAACGAACGCAATCCCGCTCGTTGCGGGAATGCCTTGCCGAGCGCTTCGGCGCGCACCATGCTCGGCTCCGGGGCCGCCAGCGTCATCCAGGGCCCCGCGCGAAGCTCGCGTAGAGGTCCTCAAGAGTCTGGCGCCAGGGAATCTGCGGCACCCAATCGAGTTCACGCGCGGCGGCCGCCGCACTACCCCAATAGCGAGGGACCTCGGCCGGGCGCCAGCGCTCCTCTGCCGTACATATTTCCGGCTGGACGCCGGCAATCTCGCAGAGGTCTTCGAGCATCGAGCGGATCGAAACGCCGCGGCCGGAGCAGAGGTTGTAGACGCCACCTGCACGACCGTGGTCCAGCGCGGCAACATAGCCACGCGTGATATCGCGGACATCGCTGAAATCGCGCACGACATCGATATTGCCGACCTCAATCCGCGGCTCGCGTTCGCCGCGGGCAATCGCTGCGACCTGCGACGCAAAATCGGGACAAACAAAAACCGGCCGCTGCCCTGGGCCGGTGTGGTTGAAGGGGCGCAAACAAACGACGTCGACATCCTTCGCCATGGCAAAGGAGCGGGTCGCCAGGTCGGCCGCCGCCTTGCTTGCGGCATAGATCGTCGTCGGACGCAGCGCCATCTCTTCGGTGAGCGGAAGCGCGGCCTCATCAATCGTGCCGTAGAGTTCACTCGAGGTGATGATCACTACCCGCGGAGCGGCGTCGCGGGCGGCGACTGCCTCCATGATATGCACGGCACCGAGGGTATGGATCTCAAACGCCTGCGCCGGATCGCGATGCGCCGCCGGCGAAGAAGCGAGCCCGGCCAGATTGATGATGGCATCGGGTACGACCTTCTCGATCAGGGTAGCAACGCCCTCGGCGTCGCGAACGTCGCAAGCGGAAACAGGGATTTCGTCGGTGCCGGCGACCTTGGCCGGGGTCCGGGCGGCGCCGTGCATCTCATGGCCCGCGGCCCGCAATGCCGTGGCGAGGTGCTGACCAGCAAATCCCGTAGCGCCAAAAACGAGAACCTTCATCGGCTGCTCAGCGGAGCGCCGCCGTATGCAAGGCGATATCCGAATCGACCATTCCCTGGACCAATTGCTCGAACGAAACCTCCGGCTTCCAGCCCAATTTCGAAGCAGCATGACTCGCATCGCCCAGCAGGGTCTCAACCTCGGCCGGGCGGATCAGAGCCGGGTCCTGCTTGACGTATTTCTGCCAATCGAGTCCGGCATGGGAAAAAGCAACTTCGACCAATTCGCCCACCGTATGCTGCACCCCGGTCGCGATGACGTAATCGTCGGGCGTGTCCTCTTGCAGCATCAGCCACATGGCGCGAACATAATCTCCGGCAAAGCCCCAATCGCGACGCGCCTCGAGGTTCCCCAGCCGGATCTCGTCGATCAACCCGAGCTTGATCCGTGCGACATGGTCGGTGACCTTGCGGGTGACGAATTCCTTGCCACGCCGCGGCGATTCGTGGTTGAAAAGAATCCCGGAACAAGCAAAAAGATTGTAGCTCTCACGGTAGTTCAAGGTGATATAATGCCCATATACCTTGGCTACACCGTAGGGGCTTCGCGGATAGAAGGGCGTCGACTCCTTCTGCGGAACCTCCTGCACCTTGCCGAACATTTCGCTCGACGAAGCCTGGTAGAAACGAATATTGGTGTCGACCAAACGGATGGCCTCCAGCATGCGCACCACACCCACCGCATCATATTCGGCGGTCAGGACCGGCTGCGTCCACGAGGTCGGCACAAAGGACATGGCCGCGAGGTTATAGACCTCGTCGGGACGGGTCCTGGAGACCACATCGATCAGCGAATATTGGTCGAGAAGATCGGCCTGCTCCAACTCGATGCGATCGCGGATATGTTCAATCCGGATGAAGTTCTCGGTGCTGGAGCGGCGCACGATGCCGACGACGCGGTAGCCCTGCGCCAAAAGGAGTTCGGCCAAATACGATCCGTCCTGGCCGGTAATACCGGAAATGATGGCTGTTTTTTGCGACACCTTCGGATCCTCAGACGACGCGGCCATAGCGGTCTTCGAGACGCACGACATCGTCGAGTTCCGGCGTCGAGACTTCAAGAATATCGCAATCCGTCTCGCCGATCATCCGGTGGCGATGATGCGGCTTGATGTGGAAGACCTCGCCCTCCCCCAGAATGACTTCGGTCAGCGGACCGTCGCCCGGCTCACCATGCTCGAAGCGAAGCTTGCCGGAGAGAACGTAGATCGTCTCGTCTTTCTTCTCGTGGAATTGCAACGACAAGGCCTGGCCCGCCTCAATATGAAGAATTTTACCTACATAGCGATCGGTATGAGCCCAGATGAGTTCATGACCCCAAGGTTTGTCGACGCGTTTCATGATGCTTGGTCTAACTCTCCGGACGCGTCGCTGGCAAATCGAGGACACCTCGACGAAACGCGACAGCCCATACCGAAGCCACCGCGAGGTAGGCCGGCCAAGCCCAGCAAAGGAGCAGGAAATCACGCCGCGCATAGCGCGCGCACCAGACCAACGCGCGCCCGGTGCGCGCCAGAGGCAGAAGCCCGGCCAGCAACGGCCAGCGCACGACGGCCTGGCCAGGTAATCCGGCCTGGCGGCGCACCACACCCGAGGCATGCCCGAGAACGCCTGCGTAGCTCAGGAATTCCACCCAACCCGCACGCGTCTCATGCACGACGCGCAATGCCGGGTCGAAACACATCCGTGTTCCGCTCTCCCAGAGCCGCCAGTTGAAGAGCCAATCTTCCGAGGCCCGCAGGTCCGGGAAACCGCCTGCCGCCACGAAGAGAGAGCGGGGCAAGGCGAGGCAGGCGCTCGGCAATTGCCAGGTCGGGCGTGCCGGAGAACCCGGCATACTCTCTTTGAACTCAAAAATATGCCGCAGACGGGCCGAGACAGACCGCGCAGCCCCCAACTCGATTCGGCCCCCGACAACCACCTCGCGCCGCGCCAGCGCCTCGGCTGCCTTGCCCAGAAGGTCCGGTGCCGCGCGGACATCGGCATCGAGGAAGAGCAAAAAGGGCGCACGCGCCAGCGCAACGCCACGGTTACGCGCCGTGCCGGGAAAAGCACGGCTCTCGAGATGCAGATAATGGAGGTCGAGTCCGCCGCCCTGCTCCCGCGCAAAGGGCGCCACTGCGCGCCCGGTAGCCTGGTCGGGGGAACTATCGACGACCACCACCTCGAATGGCGGCGCTCCCTGCTGCCGCGTGAGCGATTCCAGACAGCCGGCAATGCTCGCCTCCGCGCGCCAGGCCGGTACCACGACCGAGACCACGGGGGGCGGCGGATGCGGCTGGCTCAATACATCCCGCCCAACGCAGCCCCGGAGCCGACGACCGTCGGAAAGCTCGAGGTAAATTCGCGGAAAGGGGATTGACCGAAGGAGCCAAGCCCGACCAGGGATACCTGGAAACGGAATTCCTTCTCATCAGGATTGACCCGGTCCACGAAGGCGACATCGATCACCCAGCAATCCCCGAAAGAGATCAGCCGCATCCCACCCCAATTTTCCAGGAAGCGGCCATCGGTCACATCGAAGCGCCCGAGATAAGACGCCGAAAGGTGGTCGGTGAAACGGTAGGTGGCCCCCAAATTGATATTCTCAAGCGTCCCACCAGAATTGAATTGGTAGAAAAGACTGGCCGAGTTCACCGGGCGCAGGCCTGGCAAGAAAGTATCTTCGGTGCCGGCTCGGGGCCGTGGGTCGAAGAGATGCGCGCCGACTTCGGCAAAGAGGAGCTTGCGATCCACTACCGAGACAATCGCCCGGCTACGCAAGGCCGCCCAATTCACCGGCGACACGCGCAATCCGAGATCCACCCCGGAGAAATGCGCGGAGCGAGTATCCTCGGTCCCGATCAGGGGGCGCCGCAGCGAGTAGCTCTGCTGAACATAGAGGCGCGCGAGTTCGCGGACCTCCGTCGGCCGCGAGAACGCCGGCTCCGGCGCCGCCGGCGGCCCGGAACCTTCGTCGCCGAGCAAAGCATCGCCCTCGGTCGCGCCGACCGGAGGAACCCGCAAAGCTGCCGGCCCACCGCGGCTGAACTTCCCGAGCAGACGTGTCGAAACACCATAGGTGATCAAGTTTCGATAGTTGACTCGATCGATATAATCCCAAAGCGGGAGGTCGGCCTGATGGACGGTCGGACTGTAATTATAGGCGAGATAGGGCTGGATCACATGCTTTATCTTCAGCAGGTCGCCACGCTGAATATCGAAGACGCGCGCCAATTCGGTATTGAAATTCGCCTGAACCTGCACCGTCTCCCGATGCTGAAAACTCGAGACGTTGCGGGTCTCGTATTCTCCGCCTACCGGAGGCCAGATCGGAAGCTCGGTATCATTGAGCCAATAGGCGGTTTCCTGCAGCACGACGCGCAGCGAGCCATAGCCGTAGGAACCGATATTGTAGGGGACGCTCACCTCGGGAGCCAGATGAATGCGCCCTCCCGAGGCCCATTCATCGCGATGATAATAAACCGCCTGCGAATTCAATCCGAGGCGCAGGCGCCCGCCGAAGAAGTTGGCCTGCTGGTTCAGGGTGATCCTGGGCAGAGGCTGCGGGACACGAGCCTGTTCGTCGATCAGGTCCTGGAACCAGACGGCCTCGGCCTTGAGGAACCCGTTGTCGAGGCGCTTCAAACCACCAATTTCCGAGGTGGTATAGCGCAGGGTCGTCAGGTTGAGCACACGTCCGGGCAGATTGGTCAGCGTGTTCATCTCGCGCAGGAAGAGGCTATCGCTCACCAGGAAGGGACGAGCATAAAGCTCGCTCCCCCACGGGCCGGACTGGCGATGCTGGCCGATGACGCTCCAACGATTCTCCGGGATCGTCGGGTCGGCGAGCTCTTCGGGGTCGACGATATCCTGTTCCCCATCACCGCGGATATGCTCATTGAAATAGCTGACGGAGAGCCGACCACCGGCCTCCGGCGAGAGCATATAGCGGTAATCCCCCAGCAGGCCGATCCGCGCCGAGGTCTGGATATCGAAGGTCACCTTCAGGTCCTGGCTTTTGTTGATCTCCCAGAGGAAGGGCTGGACATATTGGAAGCCGCGGCGATTCGAGAGACCGAATTGCGGGAACAACAAGCCGGATTGACTCTCCTTGCGCACCGGCACCATCGCCCAGGGGAGATAAAAAACCGGCACGTCCTTGATCCGAAAAACGCCGTCGCGGATATGCCCCCATCCGTCGGCATCGATGTCGAGTTCCCCGCTGGTAATGCTCCAATCCGGCGCACCCTCATCGCATTGACAGGTCGTCAAAGAGCCATCGCGGATCCGGTAGGTCTGGCCGTGCCCCTTGGCCATCCAGCGGCCGCGCATCTGAAAGCGCGTGAGCGGCATATATATCTCGGCCTCGTCCAGAATGCCGGTCTCGTCGTCGAGGTTGAGCACCATGCGCGAGGCGCGGACACGCACCGAGGCATCCTCCAAGACAACTCGGCCTCGCGCCGAGGCCTCCGAGGTCGCCCGATTGATCTCGATTTCATCGGCCACCAGCAAGGTCTCGCCGTTGGTGATGACGACATCCCCCTTCGCCTCCAGGATACCGCTCTCCTGATCGAAGATGATCGAATCCGCATCGACGGCAATGCCCTCGGATTCATTGCGACGCCCGGACAACGCGTCGCCGAGGAAATCCACCGCCAATGCGGGCGGCGCAGCCAAGAGAAGAACCAGGAGTAGCGCGAGCATGCTCATGCACCCTCCCCGGCCGACAAGGCGAATACACTGGTACATCCTTGACGCCGCAGAACCTCCTCATAGAGTTCTCCTACAAGGAAGAGGGATCCGGCAACGACCACCGGTATGGTCGACGATTCGGCGGCGAATTCCGCGACCGCGGCCGCCACTCCCGCCGCCGCACGGGTCGGTACACAAGCCGCGAGAGAATGGCGCAATTCCGCCACCGGCACCGCGCGCGGATTGGCGATCGGCACCACGGCCGCCGCCGTGGCGGCGCCAGCCAGGCGCCGGCCCACGCCCTGCCAATCCTTGTCCGAGAGAGCGCCGAAGACAAGCCTATATCCCTGCCCCGGCAACAACTCCGCCAGCGATCCGCAGAGCGCATCAGCGGCCGCTCGGTTATGAGCGCCGTCGGCAATCACCGGCACGCCCATATCAAATCGGCTCATTCGCCCCGGAAAGCGGGTAGCGGCGAACGCCAAGGCGAGTTGCTCGGAGGTGACCTGAAACTCCGGGCGTTGCTCGGATATATGGCGCACCAACGCGGCCGCGACGCGCGCGTTATTCTGCATATGCGCACCGGCAAGAGCGAGGGGGAAGAAGCCGGACTCGGCGCGCACGAGGCGCGCACCGAGGCCATCGGCGGTATTCTCCAGCACCTCGGCGGCTTCGGGCGCAATCGCGGCTCCGACAACCACAAGGCGGTCCGCGCGCATCACGCCGGCTTTCTCACCGGCGATCTCCGCCAGCGTCGAGCCGAGCCACGCCTCATGGTCGTAATCGATGCTGACGACAGCAGAGGCCAGGGGCTCGACAACATTGGTCGCATCCAACCGACCACCCAGCCCGACCTCGAGAATCGCGATATCCACATCAGATGCAGCAAAGGCAAGCAACGCAATTAAGGTCGTGACTTCGAAGAAAGTGAGACCGGTCTCTTCGGGTGGCGCCACCCGCCGGATCTCGGCCACCAGAGCCACCACCGCGGCGCGCCCCAGCTCATCGCCGTCGATGCGAATCCGCTCGGTGAAATGCACCAGATGCGGCGAGGTATAGAGCCCGACCCGCAGCCCTGCCTGCTGAAATGCCGCAGCCGTAAGCGCGGCCGTGGTCCCTTTGCCGTTGGTCCCGGCGATGAGCACCGCCGGATAGCCGGTCTCGGGAGAACCGAGTGCCACCAGCGCCGCGCGGACTCTCTCCAGTTTGAGATCCCAGCCGCGGCTCGCTTCGAGACCGCAGAGGTACTCGACCGTCTCGGCATAATTCATGGGCTGATTCAGCTCCGCGACCGTCGCGTCGCCTCTTTCAATGCACGGCCCAATGCGCCGACCTCGGCCACTGCAGTATCCGTATCGGACGATGCTTCGATGATGCGGGAGAATTTGCTGCCGACGATCACGGCATCGGAGATCGCCGCCACCTCGGCGGCAGCCTCCGGCGTCGAGATGCCGAAACCCACACCAACCGGCAGCTTGGTCGCGCCGCGGATCGTCCCCACCAACGAGGTGATCGCGCCCGCCTCGGCGACTTTATCACCGGTGACGCCAGCCACCGAGACGAAATAGACAAAGCCGCTTGCGCTACGCAATACGCGCTGAATCCGCGCCTCGGTACTTGTCGGGGCAAGCAGGAAGATCATATCGAGCCCGACCGCGGCCAGCGGCAAACGCAATTGGTCGGCCTCATCGACCGGCATATCGACACAAAGCACGGCGTCGGCGCCGGCGGCAGCCAATGCCTGGGCAAGCGCCTCGCAGCCGAAATGCAGGAAAGGGTTGGCGTAACCGAAAAGAACGATCGGAATATCGATCTTGCGGCGCAAGCGCGCGACCAGATCGATCACCCCCGGCAAGGTGGTTCCCGCCGCCAGCGCGCGCTCCGCGGCGCGTTGCAGCACCGGCCCGTCCGCCATCGGATCGGAGAAAGGCACGCCGAGTTCGAGGATATCCGCGCCACCCTCGGCAAGCTCAAGCGCGAGCCTCTCGGTCGTGTCGATATCCGGATCGCCCGTCATCAGGAAAGGAACGAAGGCAGCCTCGTCGCGTTTGCGCAGCGTAGCAAAGCGCGCGCGCAGCCGTTTGCTCGCGCTCTTCATTGGGCCTCTCCCCGCGCCGCGTCGAGATGCTCGGCGACGGTCTCCATATCCTTATCCCCGCGCCCCGAGAGGCTGACGACGATATTCTGATCCGGCCGCATCCCCGGTGCGATCCGGGTGACACAAGCCAGCGCATGCGCGGATTCGAGCGCTGGGATGATGCCCTCGCATCGAGCCAGCAGCTCCAGAGCCGTCAGTGCTTCGTCGTCGCTGGCAGTCACATACTCGGCGCGTCCGCTCTCTTTCAGGAACGAATGTTCCGGCCCGACGCCTGGATAGTCGAGACCGGCCGAGATCGAATGTGCCTCCATCACCTGACCCAACTCGTCTTGCAGAAGGTAGGAGCGCGCTCCGTGCAGGACACCCGGAATGCCCGCGTTGAGGGTCGCCGCATGCGCACCGCTCTCGATCCCGTGCCCGGAAGCCTCGACACCGATGATGCGGACGCCTTCGTCTTCGAGGAAGGGATGGAAGAGGCCGATCGCGTTGGAGCCCCCACCGACGCAGGCCACCAATACATCGGGCAAGCCGCCGACGGCCGCGTGGAATTGCCGGCGCGCCTCTTTGCCGATCACCGTCTGGAGCTCGCGCACCATCATCGGGTAGGGATGTGGCCCGGCCGCCGAACCGATCATATAATATGTGTCTTCGACGTTGGTGATCCAATCACGCAGCGCCTCGTTCATCGCGTCCTTGAGCGTCCGGCTACCACTCGTCACAACCCGCACGCTGGCGCCCAGCAGCTTCATGCGAAAGACATTCAGCGCCTGACGCCTTACATCTTCCTCGCCCATAAAAACTTCACATTCGAGGCCGAAGCGTGCTGCCGCCGTCGCCGCCGCCACGCCATGCTGCCCCGCTCCGGTCTCGGCGATAATCCGCCGCTTGCCCATACGCCGCGCAATGAGGATCTGGCCGATCGTATTGTTGATCTTATGTGCGCCGGTATGACAAAGATCTTCGCGCTTGAGCCAGATGCGCGCGCCACCGAGCTTCTCGGTCAAGCGCTCGGCGAAAGTCAGCGGCGTCGGGCGGCCGACGTATTGCGCGAGCAAATCCCGCAGCTCACGTTTGAAGTCGGGATCCCGACGGATCCTGCGGTACGCCTCTTCGAGCTCGATCAGGGCGGGCATGAGCGTCTCGCTCACGTAGCGGCCACCGAACTCGCCAAAATGGCCTAGACGATCAGGTTGATTTCGCATTCTGGATGAACTCCGCGGTCGCTGCCGCGTCCTTGATTCCCGGTTCCGATTCGACACCGCTCGCCACATCGACCCCGAAGGGGCGAAGCGACCGGACGGCGTCAGCAACATTCTCTGGCTTGAGACCGCCAGCCACGATCAGACGCGAGGCCGGAATCTCACGCGCCCAGGCCCATTTGAAGCCGGCACCAACGCCACCGTAATCGGCGCCGGCATCTCCTTCGAGAAGGTAATAAGCCGGTGACGAAGAATCGAGTGCCGCAGAGGCATCGGCCGCAGAGGCGATCCGGAAGGCCCGGATCACCGGACACGGCCAGCCGGCAAGCATCTCCGCCGGCTCGTCGCCGTGGAATTGCAGCGCGTCAAGCCCGACCCGGTGACGGATTTCTTCGACCTCCGCGCGCGACGAATTGACGAAGACACCAACCTTCCACACCGGCGAGGGTACGGCGGCCGCGACGACAAGAGCGCGCTCGGTCGAGACGAAGCGACGGCTGGAGGGGGAGAAATTGAGCCCGATCATATCGGCGCCCGCCGCGACCGCCATCGTAGCGTCCGCAGCCCTGGTCACGCCGCAAATTTTCACACGGACGGTCATCCGGCCTCGGCCGCAGCCGCCTCGGCAAGCATCCGGCCCAGCGCATCGCCTGGCACCTCGGCCTGCATGAAGGCCTCGCCGACCAGAAAGGCATGGACTCCGACATGCCCCAAGCGCCGCAGGTCGGCCCCCTCGCGCAAGCCGCTTTCGGCGACGACGATCCTGTCCGGCGGCACATCGGGCGCCAGCGCCTCGGTGGTCGCGAGGTCGGTCACGAAGTTGTGGAGATTTCGGTTATTGATGCCAATCAGCCGGGCACCCGAGTCGAGCGCCCCGGCCAATTCCGGCGCGTCATGAATTTCGACAAGGACCTCGAGCCCGATGCCAGAGGCCACCGCCGCAAAATCGCGCAACTGAACGGGGTCGAGCACGGACGCAATCAGCAGCGCCGCGTCCGCTCCGGCCGCGCGTGCCTCCTCGAGTTGGTACTCGTCGATGACAAAATCTTTACGCAGAAGCGGCACCGCCACCACATCGCGTACCCGTCGCAGATCCTCCAGCGTGCCGCCGAAAAACTCCTCGTTGGTCAACACCGAGATTCCGGCAGCGCCCGCCGCCTCGTAGCCACGTGCGATCGCGGCGGCGTCGTACGGATCGCGCAGGATGCCGCGTGACGGCGAGCGGCGTTTGCATTCGCAGATCACACCCGGCCGTTTGGCACTCAGGGAATCCACCAGACTATGGCGCGGCAAAGCGTAGCCCGGTTGCTCGCGCAGATCGGCGACCGAGCGGGCCTGCTTCGCGGCAGCGACGACGCCGATTTGCGCCTCGACAATGCGGGCGAGAACATCGGGAATACTGGCCGGACTCATGAGGCACGCAGCGAGGCTGCCTCCGCCTGTGAGACTTCCACCAGGCGTGCGAGGACGGCGGCTGCCGCGCCGGAGGTCATCGATTTCTTTGCCGCTTTCACCCCGGCGCGCAAGGAGTCGGCGATACCGGCGACGTAGAGCGCCGCACCGGCATTCGCGGCAACGATCGCGGCCTGCGGCCCGGCCTTGCCGGCCAATACATCCTGCACTGCGGCCACGGAATCGGCGAGCGTCTCCGCGTAGAGGTCGTCTGCACTCACTCGCGACAAACCCAGATCTTTGGCCGTGAGAACGCTCCTATGCAAGCTACCATCACGTACCTCGATGATATCGTTGCCGGCGGCCAGTGAGATCTCATCGAGGCCATCGTGGCTATGCACCACCAGCGCATGCTCGCTGCCCAGTTCGAGCAAAGCCCTGGCAACCAGATCGAGCGCCGCATGCGAAGGCACGCCGACCACCTGGCGGCGCACGCCGGCCGGGTTGGTCAGCGGGCCGAGCAGGTTGAAGATCGTCCGGATTTTCAGCGCGCCGCGGATAGGACCGACATGGCGCATGGCAGGATGCAGCGTACGCGCAAAAAGAAAGGCCATCCCGACCTCGTCGAGACAGCGCCCGGCCGCAGCCGCCGGAAGCTCGATTGCCACGCCCATGGCTTCGAGCGTATCGGCGCCACCGAATGTACCCGAGGCCGCGCGGTTACCATGCTTGGCCACCGACGCGCCCGCACCCGCCGCGACCAATGCGGCCGCCGTCGAGATACTGAAGGTACTCTTGCCGTCACCGCCCGTGCCGCAGGTATCGACCAGAGGCGCACGCGAGGTCACGACCTTATGCGAATGCTGGCGCATGGCGCGCGCGGCACCGACAATCTGCTCGGTGGACTCACCCGCCACACGCATACCGCTCAACAAGGCAGCGATGAGCAGCGGCGATGCCTCCCCGCCCATCATCGCGTCGATGCATCCGGCAGTCGCATCGGCGTCCAACCGGACCCCGTCGGCGAGATGCGCCAGGCCGGCGCGAAGAACCTCGTCAGCATTCACGAGCGCGCGACCTCAGCAAGAAAATTTGCCAGCAAGGGCTTGCCCTCGGCAGTGAGGATCGATTCCGGATGGAATTGGACGCCTTCGAGGAACCACTCCTTGTGGCGGACGCCCATGATGACCTTCGTATCGCCGTCATGCGTCCACGCCGTGACCGCGAGGGATTCGGGCAGGGAATCCGGCTCGATCACCAGCGAATGGTAGCGCGTCGCCTCGAGGTTCTGCGACAGGCCGGCGAAGATGCCATGTCCCGTATGAGCAATCGGCGAGGTCTTGCCATGCATGATGCGCGAGGCCCGCACGATCCGCGCGCCCAGGGCGGCGCCGATGGATTGGTGGCCCAGACAAACGCCGAGGATCGGGACCTTACCGGCAAAGCGCTCGATCAGAGGCACCGAGATCCCCGCTTCGCGCGGCGTGCAGGGCCCCGGCGAGACGACGATCGCGGCCGGGTTGCGCCGCTGGACCTGATCCAAGTCGATCTCGTCGTTGCGCACGACTTCGACCTCGGCACCGAGTTCAAAGAGGTATTGCACCAGATTCCAGGTGAAGGAATCGTAATTGTCGATCATTAAAATCATCGACGCCTCAAACGAGCCCTTCGGCCATTTCGATCGCGGCCAGAACGCTGCGCGATTTACGCTCGCATTCGTCGTGCTCGGTTTCCGGGACCGAATCGTAGACGATGCCGGCGCCCGCCTGTACCCAGGCACGGCCGTCCCGCATCAAGGCGGTGCGGATCGTGATCGCCGTATCCATCACGCCGTCGAAACCCAGATAGCCAAGCGCACCGCCATAGAGCCCGCGGCGCAAGGGCTCCAACTCGTCAATGATCTGCATGGCGCGCACCTTCGGCGCACCCGAGAGTGTCCCCGCGGGGAACGCCGCCCGCAGCGCGTCGATCGCATCGAGCCCGGGCGCCAGCTTGCCCTCGACATTCGAGACAATATGCATGACGTGCGAATAGCGTTCGATCTGAAACTCCTCGGTCACACGAACCGTCCCCGGCGCAGCGACCCGGCCTACATCGTTGCGCCCCAGATCCAGCAACATCACATGCTCGGCGCGTTCCTTGGGGTCGGCCAGGAGGCTCTCCTCAAGCTTCGCATCCTCGGCCGGATCGGCGGCGCGCGCCCGCGTCCCGGCAATCGGCCGGACGGTCATCGTGCCACCTTCGAGCCGAACGAGAACTTCGGGCGAACCACTCACGACCGACAACCCGTCGAGCTCAAGGTAGGTCAGATAGGGAGATGGGTTGATCGAGCGAAGGCAGCGATAGACATCAAAAGGGCGTGCCGTGGTCTCACGCGTGAAACGCTGCGAGAGCACAACCTGAATGATGTCGCCTGCCTTGATGTACTCCTTGGCGCGCAGGACCATCTCGCCGTAGCGCTGGGGGCTGAGATTGGATTGTACTTCGTGCGCAACCGGCTCGCCGATGCGGGCCGGCAACTCAGGTGGGCTGGCGTCGAGCCGGGCCGCCAACTCCTCCAGACGAGAAATCGCGTCCGCACGAGCCTGGCTCAGATCGTCGGTCGTGCGAAGGTCGGCATGCGTCAGGAGAAGAATCTTCTGCTTGCGATTGTCGAAGACGACCAGGGTATCGACCAGCAGCAGGCCCAGCTCCGGCAGGTCCATATCGTCTGGCGGCGCATCGGGCAGGTCCTCGATGAAGCGGACCGCATCGTAGCCGATCCAACCAACGAGCCCCCCATGCAAACGCGGCAAGTCCGGAACCTCGGCGATCTGATAACGGCCGAGCAATTCGCGAAGCTGGAGCAGCGGGTCCACATCGTGATGTTCCTCGACCCGACCATCGGCCCACTCGATTCGCATCTCGCGGCCGTTGGCACGGACGATGGCGGCCGGCTCGGTGGCCAGGAAGCTATAGCGACCCCACCGCTCGCCGCCCTCCGCACTCTCGAGCAGAAAACCATGCTTGCCACGATGGATTTTCTGAAAGGCCGTAACCGGCGTATCGCGGTCGGAGAGGATCTCGGCCCAGACCGGGATATGCGTCACTCCCTCAGCCAGCCTCTCGAACTGCTTCGGTGTCGGGTAAATTCGCACGACGCATCACTCCTGAACGAGGAACGCGCGTTTATAGCGTTCCCGGTTCTTGAGCCGTACGACGGCCGAGGTCGCCTCGCTCATCGTCGCGAAACGGCCGACGCGGACGCGGTACCAAGTCTCGCCACGCAGGCGAACTTCGACCAGATAGGCACGATAGCCCTTCTGACGTAGCTGGAAAATCAGACGGCGCGCGGTGGCGGCATCTTTGGTTGCGTTGACCTGAACGGCCCAACTCCCCTGCACCGCCTGTACGCTCAGAGTCGGCTGCGGCCGCAGGCGCGCCGCCGTACGCGCCGGGCGCGGCGTGGCCATCGGCGCCAGCGGCCGGGGCACCCGGGTTGCCGTCGGGCGCGGTTTTCGCGTCGCCGTCGGTGCCGGCTTGACCACGAGTCGAACGCCGGCAGTCGCCGTCGGCAGGGGAAGCACCACGCGGTCCGATACGCGCTTGCGGCCCGCTGTCGGGCGCGACACGACACGGGCGGCGCCGTCAATCGGCAACCGCACGACACGTTCCTCGCTGCGCACCCGGCTCTCCTGAAGCCCCTTGCCGACAAAAATGCCGAGGAAGAATACGATCGCGGACCCGCCAGCGAAAACCAAGATCAGGCCCAGGACTTCGAGCCAGCCGAACTCAAAACGTCGTGCGCCGCCTCCCATTTCTACATCCTCTCCGGAGCATCCACGCCGAGTACCCCGAGTCCGCCCGCCACCACCCGCTGGACCATGCCCAGCAGGTGCAAACGCGCCTGAACCCGCGGCTCGGTATCATCGCCGAGTACCCGATATTTATTGTAGAATCGGTGCAAGGCA
This sequence comes from Deltaproteobacteria bacterium, assembly GCA_046583355.1. Taxonomy (GTDB): domain Bacteria; phylum Desulfobacterota; class Binatia; order UBA12015; family UBA12015; genus UBA12015. Next base: position 55,488 of record JAYGCM010000004.1, on the reverse strand, counting down.
GCCGCGAGATCCCGCAAATAGAAGACCAAGCGGTGTGGCTCGAGTTCCGCGCTGGCCGCGGCGATGACCTCGCCATAGCCGGCCAAGGCAGTGATCAACTCGCGCTCTTCGGGGAGCACGAGGGGCGCCAATTCCTCAAGCGTCGGTGCGCCGGTCGGCAGCTCGATGCCGCGCTCGCGGGCCTGGCCGAAGAGATTGGCAATACGCGCGTGCGCGTATTGCACATAATAGACCGGATTGTCGGTTGAACGCTTCTTGGCAAGCTCCAGATCGAAATCCAGATGCGTGTCGGATTTGCGGCTCAGGAAGAAGAAGCGGACAGCATCCGTGCCGACCTCGTCGACCAGTTCATCGAGCGTCACATACTCCGCGCGACGGGTGGACATTTTCACCTGCTCGCCGTTTCTCGTCAAGGTCACAAACTGGTAGATGATCGGCCGGATCTTGGACGCGTCGAGACCGACGCCTTCCAGCCCGAGCTTCACCTCTTGGCTCTCCGCGATATGATCGGCGCCGAGGACGACCACTACCTCATCAAAGCCGCGCCCGAGCTTGTTGGCGTGGTAGGCCATATCCGGCAGGCGGTAGGCCGGCTCTCCACTGCCCTTGACGAGCACGCGGTCCTTATTGAGGCCCAGAGCTTCGCCACGCAACCATACGGCCCCGTCGCGGCGCACAACCAGATCGTGCGCCTCCAAGGCTTCGAGCATGCGCTCGATGGCACCGCTGGAATAGAGCGTGTCCTCGTTGAAGTAGTTGTCGAAGCGGATTCCGAGCCGGTCCTGAGTCTTGCGGATCTCGGCAAAGATGCCCGACTCTGCCGCCTCGCGAAACGCCGTGCCCTCATGCTCGGCAAGCGAGTCGCCGTCACGGTCGACCAAGCCTTGCGCAATATCCCGGATATAATCGCCCTGATAACCGTCTTCGGGAAAGGCAGACTCGCGACCGAGGATCTCAAGATAACGCGCCCGTACCGAGTCGCCGAGGACCTTCATCTGGCGGCCCGCATTATTGAAATAATATTCGCGCTGGACGTCGTGGCCGGTGGCCTGGAGCACCCGCGCGATCGAGTCACCGAGAACCGCGTTGCGGCCATGGCCAACCGTCAGCGGCCCCGTCGGATTGGCACTCACGAACTCGACCTGAACCCGTTTACCTTTGCCCGAGGCGGCCACGCCAAGGTCATCACCGGCAATCAGGTCACGAAGAATCGCGTGGAAAAAAGGCGGCGCGAGGCGGAAATTCAGAAAGCCCGCACCGGCAATCTCGGTGGCCTCGATCCAGCCGTGCGGATCTTCCAGATGAGCAAGGATGGTCTCGGCGATGGCGCGCGGCGCCCTCTTCTCGGTGCGCGCGAGCATCATGGCGGCATTGCTGGCCAGATCACCGTGCATGCGATCCTTGGGGTGCTCGACTGTCAGACCGGGAGCCTCGCCGCTCTTGAGCTCGCCAGCATCGACCGCGCTACGGAGCGCAGCTTTGAGCAACCCTTCGATTCGACTCTTCACCGCACCGCCTCCTGACCAACCGCTACCACAAAGAGCAGCTACCGACTTCGCCGGGGCCGGTCAAACCTTGTGTCTCCACGAGCCTTGAAACTCGTGGGAATAGAGGCTGAAGGGCCTCTACGCTTCGGCTTCGGCTTCCGCTGCGACCTTGCGGCGCGGCTTCTTCTTCGGCTCGGCAGCTTCGTTGCGGCCAGTAAACTCAATCACCGACATCGGCGCGGCATCGCCCGTACGCAAACCGAGTTTGGTCACGCGGGTGTAGCCGCCGGGGCGATCCTGGAAGCTCGGCCCTACCTCGGCGAAGAGGTGTTGTACCGCCTGCGGGCTGCGCAAATAGGCAGCCGCACGCCGGCGCGCGGCGAGAGTCCCCTTCTTGCCAAGGGTCACCATTCGATCGGCGATCCCGCGGAGCTCTTTTGCCTTCGCATCGGTGGTCTCAATCCGGCCTCGCTTGACCAACTCGGTCACGAGGTTGCGATAGAGTGCCAGCCGATGTGCCGATGTCCGGCCTAGCCGTTTGCCTGCTTTCAAGTGTCGCATGGTTCGTCCGTCTTCTGATATCGTCTGACACCCCTAAGGGGTGTCAGGAAGGCTGCCCTTCGAGCGCCGCCCGGCGCTCTTCGAGATCGTTGCGCGTGGGGAAATTGTCCAGACGCATTCCCAACGAAAGGCCCATCTCCGTGAGGAGCTCCTTGATCTCGTTGAGGGATTTGCGACCGAAGTTCTTGGTCTTGAGCATCTCGGGCTCGGTGCGCTGCACCAATTCGCCAATGAAACGCACGTCGGCGTTCTGCAGGCAATTCGCCGAGCGAACCGAAAGCTCCAACTCGTCGACCGTCTTGTAGAGGTTCTCGTTCAGATCCGAGGCTTCCTCTTCTCTGGCGATCGTCTTCTCTTCGGCCGGCTCTTCAAAGTTGATGAAGATATTCAGCTGATCCTGGAGGATTCTGGCGGAGAACGCGACTGCGTCCTCAGGCCGAATGCTGCCATCCGTCCAGATCTCCATGGCAAGCTTGTCGTAGTCGGTCCGCTGCCCAACGCGCGCGTTGGTCACGTTCAGGTTGACCTTGCGGACCGGCGAGAAGATCGAGTCGATCGCAATCGTGCCGACCGGCGCGTTCTCGTCCTTGTTGCGATCGGCCGTCACATAACCGCGGCCAGCCTGGATCGTCAGGTCGACCGTCAGACGACCGCCTTTGCCGACATTCGCGATGACGTGCTCCGGGTTGAGAATTTCCAACTCGGGGCCGGATTCGATATCCGCTGCCGTCACGGCCTTGGGGCCTTCGAAGTCGATTCGTGCCGTGGTGTGCTCGGAACCATCATGGAGACGGAAACGCGTCTCCTTGAGGTTGAGAATAATGTCGGTGACATCTTCTACGACGCCATCGATGGTCGAGAACTCATGCAGCGTATTCTCAAAGCGAACCGAGGTCACGGCCGCGCCACGCAACGACGAAAGTAAAATCCGTCGCAGCGAGTTTCCGAGGGTAGTGCCAAAGCCGCGTTCCAGCGGTTCGCATTCGATTTTTGCGTACGTCGCTTTAAGGGTTTTCGCGTCGGCTTCGATCTTCTGCGGTCGCGTCAGCTCGCGCCAATTCAATGAAGTAGTGCTCACGTGTTTCTCCTGATTTCGTTCTCGTCGACTAGCCAAAAGGCTGGCTATTTGGAGTAGAGCTCGACAATGAGAGTTTCGTTGATCGGCATCGTCAATTCGGCGCGTTCCGGAAGCGATTTCACCTTGCCGGTGAAGCCGTCCCGATCGAGCTCAAGCCAGTCGGGGACTCCCCGACGCTGCGAGAGTTCCAGCGCCTGCACGATGCGAACGACCTTGCGGCTCCCGTCGCGCACGGTGATGACATCACCCGGCGTGGCGAGGAAGGAAGGGATCGAGACCTTGCGGCCGTTGACCGAGAAGTGGCCGTGACGCACGAGCTGGCGAGCTTCCGCACGCGAGTTCGCGAAACTCATGCGATAGACCATATTATCAAGCCGGCGTTCCAGCATGATGAGAAGGTTCTCGCCGGTCACGCCGCGTTTGCGCTCGGATAGATGGAAATAGCGGCGGAACTGCTTCTCCAGCACTCCGTAAATGCGCTTCACCTTCTGCTTCTCACGCAGTTGGATACTGAACTCCGAGAACTTCTTCCGACCCTGGCCGTGTTGGCCCGGCGGGTAGTTCCGGCGCTCGATCGCGCATTTGTCCGTAAAGCAGCGCTCTCCCTTGAGAAAGAGCTTCATTCCTTCGCGCCGGCACATCCGGCAGACGGATCCCGTGTTCCGTGCCACCTAAACTCTCCTTCGTTTGGGCGGACGACACCCGTTGTGCGGAATCGGCGTCACGTCCCGAATCGCGGTGATGGCAAAACCAGCACCCTGCAGCGAGCGAAGTGCAGGCTCGCGCCCACCGCCCGGCCCCTTTACGAGGACGTGTACCGAACGCATGCCCTGATCGGCAGCCTTCTTGCCGGCCGTCTCGGCTGCAAGTTGCGCGGCGAAGGGCGTACCCTTGCGCGAGCCCTTGAACCCGACGCTGCCCGCACTGGCCCATGCGATCACACCACCGGTGGTATCGGTGATGGTGACAATCGTATTGTTGAAGGTCGAGTGAATATGCACGACCCCCTCCGAGACGATGCGCTTGCCTTTTCTCCGCTTCGGAGCGGCAGGTGCAGCCGCCGGTGCAGCGCTCTCCGAGGCAGCAGCGGCGGGTGCCGGCGCTTTCTCGGTGACTGCTTCCGGAGTGTCTTCCGGATTCGACATTCGGTCCTTCTTCCTGATTCTTTCGTGATGGCGGTGAGCGAAATGCCTGCCGCCGCAAATTCAGATGGTCTTCGGCTGGGGGTCAGCGCGGCACTTGCTTCTTGCCGGCGATGGCCCGGCGAGGCCCCTTGCGGGTGCGCGCGTTGGTCGAAGTGCGTTGGCCGCGGGCGGGAAGACCGCGACGGTGGCGCAGCCCGCGATAGCAGCCGAGCTCCACGTAACGTTTGATATTGAGTGTGACCTCACGACGAAGATCACCCTCGATCTTGTAGTCTTCCTCGATGACGCGACGCAGCCCCCGGAGCTGCTCCTCGCTAAGTCCATCAGAGTTGATGCCGCGATCGACTCCGGCCTCGTCGCAGATCTTCTCTGCGGACGTACGGCCGATTCCGAAAATATAGGTGAGAGCGATCTCTACCCGCTTATTATGGGGCAGATCGACGCCTGCAATGCGTGCCATTCCTATTCGCTCCCTAGCCCTGACGCTGCTTATGCCGCGGATTTTCGCAGATCACCCGGACAACACCTTGCCGCCGAATCACCTTGCATTTGGAACAGATTTTTTTGACCGATGCTCGAACCTTCACGACCCGATCCTCACTTACGCTGCCAATGTGAGCACTTCCGGCCCTTCGGCCGTCACTGCCACAGAATGTTCAAAATGTGCTGCGAGTTTCCGATCCCGCGTAACCGCGGTCCAGCCATCCTCGAGCACTTCCACCTCCCACGTCCCGAGGCAGATCATGGGCTCGATTGCGAGCACCATCCCCTCCTTGAGGCGCGGGTTCTGACCCTTGCCGACATAATTCGGAACCTGCGGGTCTTCGTGCAACCGCTGGCCGATACCATGTCCGACAAAATCCCTGACCACTCCGTACCCGTGAGCTTCCGCGCATGCCTGGACGGCTGCCGAAATATCCCGGATCCGGTTTCCTGTACAAACTTTTTCGATTCCCCGATCGAGGGCTTCTGAGGTGACGCGGACTAAATTCGCCGCGTCTTCCGCAATCTCCCCCACCGGGATTGTGATAGCGCCGTCCCCGTAAAAACCTTCACGGATCACGCCGAAATCCAGACCTACAATATCTCCGTCGCATAAGACACGCCCATCACTGGGCATTCCGTGCACGACTTCCTCATTGATGGAGACGCAAAGCGTCGAGGGGTAGGTCTGTCCGCCTACCGTGTAACCTTTGAAAGCCGGTTCTGCACCTGCTTCACGCGTCCATTTTTCGGCAAGCCGATCCAGCTCCCCGGTTGAGACGCCCGCACGGACCTCTGGGCGCAATCGAGCGAGGATTTCCCCCACTATTTTGCACGCCGAGCGCATCGCGCGCAGCTGCTCCTGGCTCTTGAGAATGATCACGACTCAACCCCGAGCGCCTGATGCAGCCGCTTGGCGACCTCAATGGCGGCGCCCGTACCGTCTACGCTCACGAGTTGGTCCCGTTTGCCGTAGAACTCAAGCAAGGGCTGGGTTTCTTCGTTGTAAATCTTGAGGCGCGCCTGGATCACATCTTCGCAATCGTCGTCGCGCTGGTAGAGCTCACTCTCACAGCGGTCGCAGATCCCTGTGACCTTGGGGGGACTGAACTCAACCTGAAACATCGCGCCGCAGTCGCGGCAGGTGCGCCGGCCCGAAAGTCGTCGCACGACAACATCACAGGGGACATCGAGGCATGCCGCAACAAAGCGGGTCTCCGAAGGAGTGACAATCACCTCCAGCGCCCGAGCCTGGGGACGGGAACGCGGAAAGCCATCGAGAAGAAATCCATTGGCGCAATCGTCGGCCTTGAGACGTTCGGCAACGATGCGCAGCATGAGGTCATCGGGAACCAACTGGCCCTTGTCCATCAGCGTACGCGCTTCGCGTCCCAGCTCCGAACCCTTGCGAGCTTCGGCGCGCAGAATATCCCCCGTGGAGATATGCGGAATCGCCACCTTCTGAATCAGAAGGTTGGCCTGCGTGCCCTTGCCCGCCCCGGGGGGGCCGAGCAGCACCAATTGTAGTCCGAGCTGAGTATCCACGATCGAAGATTCCTAGCCGCGACGTCCGCGGACCCGGCCGCCCTTCATGAAACCATCGTAATTGCGCGTCAGCAGATGGGTTTCCATCTGTCCGACGGTATCGAGCGCCACGCCGACGACAATCAGCAGAGCCGTGCCACCGAAGAAGAAAGGCACGTTGAATTGCTGAATCAGAACCGTCGGCAATACACAGACAGCCGAGATATAGATCGCGCCACCGAGCGTGATCCGGGTAAGGATCCGGTCGATGAATTCAGCGGTCTTGGCACCCGGACGGATTCCGGGAATATAACCGCCGACTTTTTTCATATTGTCGGCAACTTCGACGGGGTCGAAAGTGACGGCGGTGTAGAAATAGCAGAAGAAGATGATCAGACCGACGTAGACGAAATTGTAAACCAAGCTACCGGGCTGGAGCGCATCGGCTACCTGGCTGGCGATCGGGTGCTCCACGAAGCTCGCAATCGTGCCGGGAAAAATCAAAATCGAGGACGCGAAGATCGGCGGAATCACGCCGGCCGTGTTGATCTTGAGCGGCAAATGGGAGGACTGGCCCCCGTATTGGCGCCGCCCGACCACGCGCTTGGCATATTGGACCGGAATCCGCCGCTGACCTCGCTCCATGAAGATGATCGCGCCAATGACGACGACCATGAAGGCAATCAGGCCGAGCACGGTGAAGAGCGAGAGTTCGCCCTCGTTCATGAACTGGAAGGTCGAGGTGGCTGCCGAAGGCAGCGAGGAGACGATGCCTGCGAAGATGACCAGAGAGATCCCGTTGCCGATACCGCGCTCGGTCACCTGCTCGCCCAACCACATGATGAAGGCGGTGCCTGCGGTCAGTGTGACCATGCTCATCAAGCGGAAAGACCAGCCCGGCGTAAAGACGACGCTGCCACCAGCAGGCGACTGGATCTGCTCCAATCCGATGCTGATGAAAAGCGATTGGATCAGGGCCAGGACGACCGTGCCGTAACGCGTATATTGGGTGATTTTGCGACGCCCGGCCTCGCCCTCTTTCTTGAGGTTCTCCAGAGTCGGGACGACAACGGTCATCAACTGGATGATGATCGAGGCACTGATGTAGGGCATGATGCCCAGCGCGAAGATCGAGAAGCGCTCCAGAGCACCTCCTGAAAACAGGTTCACGAGACCAAAGACATCGTTCGCGGCAGCCTGAAAGAAGGCCTGCATCGCAGCGCCGTCGATACCCGGAGTCGGGATCGCGACGCCGATGCGATAGACGGCCATCATACCGGCCGTAAAGAGCAGCCGCTTCTTCAACTCCTCAACGCGGAGCGCATTGGAGAATCCGGTCGTCACGTGAGAACCTCGACCTCGCCCCCTTGCGCCTCTATAGCGGCGCGCGCGGCATCACTGAAGGCATGCGCCTTCACGACGAGCTTCCGGTCGAGCTTCCCTTTGGCGAGAATCTTGACAGGCAGCGCACCGCGGCGAACCAAGCCGACCTGGCGCAAAGCAACAGGGTCGACGGTCGAGTCGGCGTCAAAGAGCGCAAGAGAGGCCAGGTTCACGACCTCGAATTCCTTGCGGAAAGGATTGTGGAAGCCACGCTTCGGCAGGCGCCGTTGCAGCGGCATCTGACCACCCTCGTAGCCGAGTTTGGTCCCACCGCCGGAGCGAGATTTAGCACCCTTATGGCCGCGACCGGCGGTCTTGCCGGTACCGGAGCCCTGCCCTCGACCAATACGTTTGCGGTCATGGCGTGAGCCTTTGGCCGGACGAAGATTAGAAAGATCCATGCTCAGACTTCCTCCACCGAGAGAAGGTGGGCCATTATGCGGATGCGCCCGCGGGCGGGTGCGGAATCTTTGACCATCGCGGTCGAACCGCGACGGCGCAGCCCGAGACACCGAAGCGTCGCACGCTGCCCCTGAGTACCACCGATCTCGCTACCGCTCAGAGTGACGCGCCAGACCCGGTCAGGGGAGGCGTCTTTCTCGTTCATGCGGCGCACGAGGTTCTCAATACCGTTGCTGCGCTTTTTGGCTTTCCTGCTCGCCATTACTCTGTCGTCTTTCTCGTCGCCAGGTCAGGCGAGGTCAAGCTCAGAGAGCTTTTTGCCGCGCGCACGCGCAACGTCTTCGGGCGCACGCAGATTCTCGAACGCCTCGATCGTCGCACGGACCATATTATGTGGGTTGTTCGAACCGATGCATTTGGTGAGGATATCCTGCACACCGGCAGCCTCAACAACCGCGCGCACACCGCCACCGGCGATCACACCCGTACCAGCACCCGCCGGACGCAGCACCACTTTGCCAGCGCCGTAGTGTCCGACAATACCAAAGGGAATCGTCCCGCCGCGCAGAGGCACCTTGATCAAAGCTTTCTTCGCTTTATCAATGCCCTTGCGAATGGCCTCGGGGACCTCCTTCGCCTTGCCCACACCAAAACCGACATGGCCCGCGCCATCACCGACAACCACCAAGGCTCCGAAACGGAACCGGCGGCCACCTTTGACAACCTTCGCCACACGATTGATGTGTACGACTTTTTCTTTGAGCTCGAGCCCTTCCGGGTCGATCCGATCCGTTACGCCAACCTGCACTCGTCTTCTCCTGAATTTCCTGTTTGCCGACTAAAACTTGAGTCCGGCTTCACGTGCCGCTTCCGCCAAGATGCGGATGCGTCCGTGATACAGGAACCCGTTGCGGTCAAATACAACCTGTTTAATCCCCGCATCGATCGCTTTTTTTGCGACCAACGAGCCCACTTCGCGGGCTGCGTCACGGTTACCACTACCAGAGAGCTTGTCTTTGAGCTCCGGCGAGAGCGTGGACGCCGAAGCGAGCGTATGGCTCGCGGCATCGTCCGAAATCACCTGGGCATAAATATGCCGAGAGCTGCGAAAGATGGTCAGCCGCGGGCGGCCTTCCGTTCCCTGAACTTTTTTACGAACGCGCGCCTTGCGAAGGTGGCGGCGTGGTCTGCTGATTTCTTTGAGCATCGATTCGACTCCGCTATGCCGCCGCGCCGGCCTTGCCGGCTTTGCGACGAACGCGTTCTTCCGCGTATTTGATGCCTTTGCCCTTATAGGGCTCTGGCGGACGAAGCTCACGAATCTGCGCGGCCGTCTGGCCGATGAGCTGGCGATCGGAACCCGAGAGGGTGATCGCGGTCTGCTTCGTGATTTTCGCCCTAACCCCGCCAGGCAGCTGGAAGAGGATCGGATGCGAAAATCCGAGGTTGAAGAGAATGGTGTCGCCGCGAAGCTCGGCGCGGAAACCGACGCCGTTGATTTCAAGATCGCGGGTAAACCCGGTGCTGACACCGTTTACGGCATTCGCGATGAGCACTCGGATGAGGCCATGCAACGAACGCGCTTCGCGCCCGTCGTTCGCACGCGACACGACAACGCGGCCCTCGGCCTGCGCGACCGAGAGGAGCTCCGGTATGGCGATCGAGGCCTCTCCGAGAGGGCCCTTCACACCGACCGTCGCACCGTCTATCGAGACAGTGACACCATCGGGAACATTGACTGGGAGTCGTCCAATCCTGGACATCGTCTTCCTTCCTGACCTTTGGATCCGGTTAAGTTCCTGCGCCTACCAGACGGCGCAGAGAACCTCGCCGCCCACCTTCTGCGCACGAGCTTCACGGTCCGTGATGAGACCGTTGGGCGTCGAGAGAATACTGACACCGAGACCGCCACGCACGCGCGGGGCCTCTGCGGCACCGACATAAACGCGCAAGCTGGGTTTGCTGCGGCGCTCAAGTCCGGTGATTACCGATTTATGGTCCGTTCCGTAGATGAGGCCGAGGCGGATTTTGCGCTCAACGCCCTCGCCTACCGTGGTTATATCTTGGATATACCCCTCGCGGATCATCACGTTGGCAAGACGCTCTTTGAGCTTCGAGTAGGGAATATCAACACGCTCTTTGCGTGCACGACACGCGTTGCGGATGCGCGTCAGAAAATCTGCAATTGGGTCCGTAAGCATCGGGGTCCTCAGGTATGCGAGCTACCAGCTCGCCTTGGTCATGCCCGGGATCAGGCCCTTGAGCGCCATCTGGCGCAGGCAGATCCTGCAGAGCTTGAACTTCCGATAAAATGCACGCGGCCGCCCACAGGACAGGCAACGATTGTAGCGACGCACCTGGAACTTGGGTGTCCGGGCCGCCTTGATTCGCATTGAGGTCTTGGCCATCGCGCTCTATGCCTCTGGGTTCTTCCGGAAAGGCATCCCGAGTGCCCGCAGCAGGGCCAAGCCCTGGCTGTCGGTGCGCGCGGTGGTGACGACGGTGATCGTCATGCCCTTCACTTTGTCGACTTTATCAATATCAATTTCGGGGAAAATGGTCTGGTCGTTGAGCCCGAGGGAGTAGTTCCCACGGCCATCAAAACCTTTGTCGCTGATCCCCTTGAAGTCGCGGACACGGGGAAGCGCGGCCCCGACCAGACGGTCGAGAAATTCGTACATCCGGTCTCCGCGAAGAGTCACCATCGCACCGATCGGCATTCCCTCGCGAAGTTTGAAGTTCGCGATTGCCTTCTTGGCGCGCGTGATGACCGGCTTCTGGCCGGTAATCGTCGCGAGTTCGACGACGGCGGTATCCAGAATCTTGGTATTCGTGATCGCCTCGCCGAGACCCATATTGATCACGACTTTTTCGACACGAGGAACGGCATTGATGTTCCCGAGTTGCAGATCCTTCTGGAGCTGCACCTTGAGGCCCTCTTCGTACTTTTTCCGCATCAGCGGATATTCAGCTGCCTCAGGCATCGATCAACTCGTCACACCTCCGGCATTGCCGGACCTTGGTTCCGTCTTCGAGAATCTTCATGCCGATACGAGTCGGCTTATTACATTGCGAACAGACGATTTGCAGATTCGAGAGATGAAGCGAAGCTTCTTTCTCTACGATCCCACCGGCCTGCTGCCCCTGGCCGCGCGTATGACGCTTGACCATATTGAGGCGTTCTACCTTGGCGCGGTTCTTGGCCGAGAGGACCTTCAGAACCTTGCCGCTCTTTCCACGGTCTTTGCCGGCGATCACGAGGACGGTGTCGTCCTTCTTGAGTCGCGTCGGCATCCGTTCGGGCCGTTGGGCCCATGCCTTGAGTTTGGACACGGCGCTCATCCCCCTAGATAACCTCCGGTGCGAGCGAAACAATCTTCATGAATTTCTTTCCACGAAGCTCGCGCGCGACCGGACCAAAAATACGCGTTCCAATCGGCTCACGGTTGCCATCGATCAGAACTGCGGAGTTGTTGTCGAAACGAATATAAGAACCGTCTGGGCGGCCGATTTCCTTGGCTGTGCGAACGATAACCGCCTTGACGATATCGCCCTTCTTCACCTTGGCATTCGGCTGGGCTTCCTTGACCGACCCGACGATGACATCGCCGATCGATGCGTAGCGCCTGCGACTACCACCAAGAACCTTGATACAGAGGACTTTCCGGGCTCCGGAATTGTCCGCCACATGAACAACGCTTTCCGTTTGAATCATCGGATATTCCTCGCCTTACCCGGCGGCCTGGCGCTGGATCGACTGGACGGCCCAGCACTTATCTTTGGAGATCGGGCGCGTCTCGACGATTTCGACGACATCGCCGATCTTGCAGCGGTTCTGTTCATCGTGCGCCTTGAAGTTCTTGCGCGCGCGAACGTATTTGCGGTATTTAGGATGCTTGACCAGGCGCTCGACCTGGACAACGACGGTTTTATCCATCTTGTCCGAGATCACGATGCCGGAACGATGTTTGCGATGTTGAGCCATAATTTCTTCGGGTTTCAGCCTTCGGCCTGGGCTTTGCGTTCAGCCTGAATCGTGAGGAGGCGAGCGAGTTCACGGCGCGCCGCTCGGCTGGCCATGCGGTTCGCGGTCTGCCCTGCTGCGGCGCGCAGGCGGAGACGAAAAGTCTCCTCACGCAGGTCTTTTTCTTTCTGTACAAGTTCGACGTCGCCGAGCTTGCGCATCTCTTCAGCCTGCATGATGACCTCGCTCCTGGAAACGGGTCTCGATAGAGAGCTTGTTGGCCGCCAGACGGAAGGCTTCCTTCGCGGTCTCGGCATCAACGCCTTCCATCTCGAAGAGCATTCGGCCGGGCTTGACGACGGCGACCCAGAACTCGGGTGCGCCCTTGCCCTTACCCATGCGGGTTTCGGCAGGTTTCTTGCTCATCGGCTTGTCCGGAAAGATACGGATCCAGACACGCCCGCCACGTTTGATGTGACGCGTAACTGCGATTCGGGCTGCCTCGATCTGGCGAGCCGTGATCCAGCCGCGCCCGACAGCCTGCAGGCCGAAGTCACCGAAGGCGAGCGTCGAGCCCCGCCATGCGAGCCCCCGGCGTCGACCCTTCTGGATCTTTCTATATTTTACTTTTTTGGGAGAAAGCATCTTCGATCCCTATAGGCCTGCCGGCTGACGCTGCTCTTCATCCTTCGAGAGGATTTCGCCGCGCATGACCCAGCATTTGATTCCGATAATTCCGGCCGACGTCTTGGCTTCGGCTTGGCCGTAGCTGATGTCGGCGCGCAGAGTATGGAGAGGAACGCGTCCCTCGCGATACCATTCGCGGCGCGCAATCTCGTGTCCGCCCAGGCGACCCGAGGCCTGAATCCGCACACCTTGCGCGCCCATTCGCATAGCACGCGCGACCGCTTCCTTCATGGCACGGCGAAAAGCCACCCGACGCTCCAGCTGCAGCGCCACATTCTCGGCGACCAGTTGCGCGTCGACGTCAGGCCGCCGGACTTCCATGATGTTGATATAGGCCTCACGCCCCATCAACTTGTTCAGCTCGACCTTGAGCTTCTCGATTTCCGCGCCCTTCTTGCCGATGACCAGGCCGGGGCGTGCGGTGAAGATATTGATCTTCGCCTTACCCGCGGCGCGCTCGATCTCGACCTTGGAAATACCCGCGTGGTACAGGCGCTTCTTGAGGAAACGACGGACGCGGTCGTCTTCGTGAAGGAGCTCGGCAAAGTCATGCGTGGCGAACCAGCGCGAGTCCCAATTTGCAACGACTCCAACTCGGAAGCCCTTGGGATGTGTTTTCTGTCCCATAGTTATGCCTGGCTCAAAGCTTCTCGTCGACGACGACGGTGATATGGCTGCTGCGTTTGTTGATCTTGGTAGCGCGCCCTTGTGCTCGCGGCATCATCCGCTTGAGCGTCGGGCCCTCGTCGACCCAGCAGCGGGTCACGACCAGATCGTCGATATCGATATTGCGTGTGTCTTCGGCGTTGGCGACAGCCGAGCGGAGGGTCTTCGCAATGATGCGAGCGGCCTTGCGCGGCGTAAATTCGAGAACCGAAAGGGCGTCTTCGACCTTACGACCGCGAATGAGATCTACCACCAGGCGCGCCTTCTGCGGCGAGACCCTGACGAAACGTGTGCTGGCTCGAGTTTCCATCGATTCTACCAACTAACGCCGCGTCCGGGCGTCGGATTTCCGATCGCCGGCGTGGCCGTGGAAGGTCCGCGTCGGAGCAAACTCTCCGAGCTTATGACCGACCATATTTTCCGTGACGTAGGTCGGAATGAACCGGCGTCCGTTGTGCACCGCGATCGTATGACCCAGCATATCGGGTGTGATCGTGGAGCGACGAGACCAGGTCGGAATGACCTTCTTCTCTCCTGTCGCGTTCAGAGCATCGACCTTCTTCATGAGATGGTCGTCGATGAACGGACCCTTTTTTAGCGAGCGTGCCATTTGCGAACTTCCTCCGGCCTATTTCTTCTTGCGGCGCTGGACGATAAATTGCGTCGTCCGCTTGTTACGCCGGGTTTTGTAGCCCTTGGCGGGCATACCCCAGGGAGAACTCGGGTGGTTGCCACCCTTGGATCGGCCTTCGCCACCGCCGTGCGGATGATCGACCGGGTTCATGGCCGTGCCGCGAACCTTCGAGCGACGGCCCATCCAGCGTTTGCGCCCCGCCTTACCGAGCTTGGTGTTCTCGTGCTCCGTATTGCCGACCAGACCGATGGTCGCGCGGCAATCGATCAGCACCTTGCGCTGCTCGCCCGAGGGGAGCTTCACCTGCGCGTAGCGCCCCTCTTTGGCCATCAACTGGGCAGCCCCACCGGCACTGCGGACCAATTGCCCGCCTTTGCCGACCTTGAGCTCAAGGTTGTGAATGACGGTACCGAGAGGAATGTCGGAGAGCTGGAGGCAATTGCCTGGCTTGATGTCTGCCTCAGGTCCGGCGATGACAGTATCACCTACCGAGAGGCCGACCGGCGCCAGGATATACGCTTTTGCTCCGTCGGCGTAGTTCAGCAACGCCAAATGTGCACTGCGATTCGGATCGTAATCGATCGAGGCGACCTTGGAGGGAATGCCAACCTTGTCGCGCTTGAAGTCGACATCACGGTAGATCCGACGATGCCCACCGCCACGATGACGGGTGGTGATCCGGCCATTGCTGTTACGACCACCGGTCTTCTTGTTCAGTCGGCCGGTGAGCCCACGCGGCGGGCTGTCCTTGGAAAGCCCGGCAAGATCCCGCGACGTCTGAAAACGACGGCCCGGAGAAGTTGGATTATATCGACGCCCCTTTACCATCAGTCAGCCTCAAGCACCCTCGAAGAAGTCAATACGCTGGCCCTCGGCGAGGGTAACATATGCCTTCTTCCAGGAAGGTTTGCGTCCGGCATGACGGCCTACACGACGCGTCTTGCCCAGAAGGAGGCTGGTGCGAACCTTTTCCACTTTGACCTGGAAAAAGTCCTCAACGGCCTGTTTGATTTCGATCTTGTTCGCGCTCGGCGCGACCTTGAAGAGGAATTGGTTGCCCTGCTCGCTGACGAGCGTTCCCTTCTCGGTAATGAGTGGCGCGAGAATGATCTCGGAATAATGCTTCATGTTGTGAGCCGCTCTGCCAGCGCCGCTACGGCGTCCTGCGTCAAAACAAGGTTTTCATGGCGGAGGACATCGTAGACATTGACACCCTCCTGGCGCAGCGTCTTCACGCGAGGAAGGTTGCGTGTCGCACGCTCAAGTCCTTCATTCGCGGCGCCACTGACGATCAGTGTCGAGCCTTCGAGGCCGAGTCCCTTGAGCATCGCAACGACGCTTTTGGTTTTCCCCTCGGGCAACTCCAGGCTGTCAACGATGGTGACCGATCCGCCCCGCTGGCGATCGGAGAGGACGGCCTTGAGAGCCACCTTCCGAGCCTTGGCCGGCAGGCTGTAGCCATAATCGCGCGGGCGCGGTCCAAAGACCACGGCGCCACCTTGCCAGATCGGAGAGCGGTTGGAGCCGGCGCGCGCACGCCCGGTACCCTTCTGCTTCCACGGCTTGGCGCCACCACCGGATACGAAATGACGCGTCTTGGTCGAATGCGTTCCTGCGCGGCGACGCGCCTGTTGCATCTTGACGACTTCGTAGACGAGGTGGTCATGTTCGCGCTCGGCAAAAATCTCGGGGAGATCCACATCGCCCTTGGCCGAGCCATCAATCCCCTTGAGCGGAGCCTGAAGCGCGTCGCTCATGAGAGCACCTCAAGCGGGAGGGACGGACGGATCACAACCAGACCGCCATTCGCGCCAGCGATCGCACCGCGGACGACGAGGACATTGTCGTCGAGCCGGATCTGCTGGATCCGCAGGTTCCGCGTCGTGTTGGTGTCGGTTCCGTAATGCCCCGGCATTTTCTTGCCCGGAAAGACACGCCCAGGATACGAGGCGTTGCCGATCGAGCCACCATGGCGAAAGAACTCGTGCGTACCGTGTGTGGCGCGGACGCCGTGGAAACCATGGCGCTTGAACACACCCGCGAATCCGCGGCCCTTGGTCGTGCCGGTTACGTTGACAAGATCACCGTCGTGGAACAAATCGGCGATCGAAAGCGTCGCCCCGAGCTCGATCTCACCGGCTCCCTGGAATTCCTGGAGGTGCCGGAACGTGCCCTTGCCCGCCGCATCGGCGTGGCCGATGCGAGCCTTGGTCTCACGGCTGGCCCGGGAAGGCTCGTAGCCCAATTGGATGGCATCGTAGCCATCCCGGCCGACCGTCTTCTTCTGGAGCACGACGCAAGGACCAGCCTCGATTACCGTAACGGCAATGGCGGCTCCCTCAGGCGTCAGCAGCTGAGTCATCCCGAGCTTGCGCCCGAGCAGACCGAGACGCTTGCGCGCAGGGACCACTACCAGTTCGGCGACCGCTTCAGCGGATGCCATGGGAAAGCCCTCCTGGGTTGCGAGAATTCATGATACTTTAAGTCGCTTTCTGCGAGATCCGTCCGGCCCTACTGGAGCCGGATTTCAACGTCGACACCGGCAGCCAAATCGAGTTTGCCGAGTGCGTCAATCGTCTGTTGCGTGGGGTCAATGATGTCCAAGAGCCGCTTATGTGTCCGGATCTCAAAATGCTCGCGCGACTTCTTGTCGACGTGCGGCGACCGGTTCACGGTGAACCTTTCAATCCTGGTGGGGAGCGGCACCGGCCCGGCCAAACGACCGCCTGTCCGTCGCACGGTGTCCACGATTTCGCGGACAGAGCGGTCGAGCAGACCGTAGTCGTAGGCCTTGAGCCGAATGCGGATTCGATCGTTCATTGTGAAACTACTCGAGGATCTTGCTGACGACGCCAGCGCCGACAGTACGTCCACCTTCGCGGATAGCGAAGCGCAGACCTTCGTCCATGGCGATCGGCGTGATGAGCTTCACGGTGACGTTGGTATTGTCACCCGGCATGATCATCTCGGTGCCTTCTGGCAGCGTGAGAATCCCGGTCACATCGGTCGTACGGAAGTAGAATTGGGGACGATAGCCGTTGAAGATCGGGGTATGACGCCCGCCCTCTTCCTTGGTCAGCGAGTAGATCTCGGCCGAGTACTCGGTATGCGGCGTGATCGAGCCGGGCTTGGCCAGAACCTGACCGCGCTCGATATCCTCACGCTTCACACCACGAAGCAGCGCGCCGATATTGTCGCCCGCCTGGCCCTCGTCGAGGAGCTTGCGGAACATCTCAACGCCCGTGACGATGGTCTTCTCGGTCGGCTTGATGCCGACGATTTCGATCTCTTCGCCAACCTTGATGATGCCACGCTCGACACGACCCGTGGCAACCGTGCCACGTCCCGAGATCGAGAAAACATCCTCGACAGGCATGAGGAAGGGCTCGTCCACGGCCCGGACCGGATCCGGGAAGTAATTGTCGAGTGCGTCCACCAGCTTGACGATCGACTCTATGCCGACCTCCGAGGTATCGCCCTCGAGAGCCTTCAGGGCGCTGCCCTGAATGACGGGGATATCGTCGCCCGGGAACTCGTATTTCGAGAGGAGCTCACGCACCTCCAGCTCAACGAGCTCAAGGAGTTCGGGGTCATCGACAGCGTCGCATTTGTTCATGAAGACGACGATGCCCGGTACGCCGACCTGGCGGGCAAGCAGGATATGCTCACGCGTCTGCGGCATCGGACCATCGGTGGCGGCGACGACGAGAATCGCGCCGTCCATCTGGGCCGCGCCCGTAATCATGTTCTTGATATAATCGGCATGGCCGGGGCAATCGACGTGCGCATAATGCCGCGCTGTCGATTCGTACTCGACGTGTGCTGTGGAAATCGTGATACCACGTGCACGCTCTTCCGGCGCCTTATCGATGGCGTCAAAGGCGGCGTATTCGCCAAGACCCTTCGACGCCTGAACCTTGGTAATCGCCGCCGTAAGCGTCGTTTTCCCGTGGTCGATATGTCCGATCGTGCCCACATTGAAATGTGGTTTGGTGCGCTCGAACTTTTCCTTGGCCATCTGTATCTCCCCGTCTGCACCGGGACCTGTCCCGGCTCGGGCGCCCCGGCATGGGGCCCCCTCATCAAAAATTAATTTCTAATCAGCTACCGGCAGCCTTCGCCGTGATCTCTTCACAGATCGAACTCGGCGCTGCCTCGTATTGAGCGAATTGCATGCTGTAATTGGCCCGGCCCTGCGTCATCGAACGCAGCTCGGTGGAATAGCCGAACATTTCCTTGAGCGGCACCTCGGCCGTCACCACCTGGGCACCAGCGCGTGGCTCCATGCCCTGAACCTTGCCGCGGCGGCTGCTCAGGTTGCCGATGACATCACCCATGAAATCTTCTGGGGTGACGACCTCGACTGCCATAACAGGCTCAAGCAGAACCGGCTTCGCCTTGCGACATGCGTCCTTGATCGCCATGGAACCGGCGATCTTGAAGGCCATCTCCGAGGAGTCGACTTCGTGGTAGGAGCCGTCGAGCAGCGTGATCTTGACATCGACGACCGGGTAGCCAGCCATCACGCCAGTCTGCAGGGCCTCGCGGACGCCCTTCTCTACAGCCGGGATATATTCCTTGGGAATATTGCCGCCCTTGATCTTGTCGCTGAAGACGATGCCTTCGCCCGGCTTCTGCGGTGAAACTTCGAGAATGACGTGACCGAATTGGCCGCGACCACCTGTCTGGCGGGAGAACTTGGTCTCCTGCTCGACTTGCTTGCCGATCGTCTCGCGGTAGGCGACCTGCGGCTTGCCGACATTGGCATCCACGCTGAACTCGCGCAGCAGGCGGTCGACGATGATCTCCAAATGGAGCTCGCCCATGCCGGCGATGATCGTCTGGCCGGTTTCCTCGTCGGAGCGCACGCGGAAAGAAGGATCTTCCACCGCCAGCTTGCCCAGCGCGGTGGAGAGCTTCTCCTGGTCGCTCTTGGTCTTGGGTTCGATCGCGATATCAATGACCGGATCCGGGAAGTCGATCGGCTCCAGGATGATCGGATCTTTCTCGGCGCAAAGAGTGTCGCCGGTGCGGGTATCTTTGAGTCCGACCGCAGCGGCGATATCGCCGGCCATGGCCTCTTTGATCTCTTCACGCTTGTTGGCGTGCATCTTCAAAATGCGGCCGACACGCTCTTTGCGCTGGCGCACGGAGTTATACACGTAGGAGCCGGCCACCATCGAGCCCGAGTAGACCCGGAAGAAAGTCAGCGTACCGACGAAGGGGTCGGTCATGATCTTGAAGGCGAGCGCGCTGAAGGGCGCGTCATCTGCCGTGGCGCGGGTGATCGTATCACCCTTATGATCGAGCCCTTCGATGGCCTTCTTGTCGAGCGGCGACGGCAGATAGTCCACGACAGCATCGAGCAGAGGCTGGACACCCTTGTTCTTGAACGCCGTGCCACAGAGTACCGGCACAAGCGCACCCGTCAATGTCGCCTTGCGGACGGCGGCCTTGAGCTCGTCCATGCCGATCTCGGCGCCCTCGAGATACTTCTCCATCAGGGCGTCGTCGCTCTCGGCGGCGGCCTCGACCAATGCCTCACGATAGGTGGCGGCGTCGGTTTCGAGCTCGGCGGGGATATCCTCCTCGCGGTAGCTCGAACCTATATCTTCGGTGTCCCAGATCAGCGCCTTCATCTTGACCAAATCGACCACACCGAGGAAATCTTCTTCGGCACCAATCGGCAGGTTCAGGCGGACGGGATTCGCCCCGAGGCGGTCTTCGATCATGCCGATGCTCATCTCGAAGTCGGCACCGATACGGTCCATCTTGTTGATGAAGGCGATACGAGGAACGCCGTATTTGTCGGCCTGGCGCCAGACGGTCTCGGATTGAGGCTCGACCCCGGCTACGGAATCGAAGAGTGCAACCGCGCCGTCGAGTACCCGCAAGGAGCGCTCGACTTCCATCGTGAAGTCGACGTGGCCGGGCGTGTCGATGATATTGATGCGGTGGTCCGCCCACTCGCAAGTAGTCGCAGCTGAGGTGATGGTGATGCCACGCTCCTGCTCCTGCTCCATCCAATCCATCGTGGCCGAGCCATCGTGGACCTCGCCTATTTTGTAGTTGATGCCGGTGTAGAAGAGAATCCGCTCGGTCGTTGTGGTCTTGCCCGCGTCAATATGGGCCATGATGCCGATATTGCGGATATTCTTGAGAGGAATGGTGCGTGCCATGGTTCCGCTTCCCTACCAGCGATAATGTGAGAAGGCGTTGTTCGCTTCTGCCATCCGGTGGGTGTCTTCACGCCGTTTGACGGCGTTGCCACGCATATTCGCTGCGTCCATGAACTCCGCCGCAAGGCGCTCGGCCATCGACTTCTCATGGCGCGCACGCGCGCTCAGCACAATCCAGCGCATCGCCAAAGCAACCCGCCGACTCTGACGAACCTCGACTGGCACCTGATAGGTCGCCCCGCCGACGCGACGAGAACGAACCTCGACGCCTGGCTTGGCGTTATCGAGCGCCGCCTTGAAGATCTCAAGCGGGTCATCCTGCGTACGCTCCGCGATCATGTCGAGAGCACCGTAGAAGATCCCCTCGACGAGGCTCTTCTTGCCCTGAAGCATCATGTTGTTCATGAACTTCGTGACGACCTTGTCATGGTATTTCGGATCCGGCAGGACTTCCCGCCGGCGTACCTCACCTTTACGTGGCATTGTTTCTTCTGGCTTTCGGTTTGCCCATTGGCGATTTCTTCGCCGATGGAAAACAGTTCCCGCAATCGGCGGCCACCTGGCTGATGCCCGATGTCCGCACGCCCCCGCCCGCACCTACCCGATCACGAGTAAGGTCCACCGAGGATTCCCTTAGATGTTCAATTAAGACCTGGCTGAATGCGCTTCAAGCGCGCACCCTACTTAGGTCGTTTTGCGCCGTACTTGGAGCGACCCTGTCTGCGATCCTGCACTCCGACCGTGTCGAGCGTGCCACGCACAATGTGGTAGCGCACGCCGGGCAGATCCTTCACACGCCCGCCTCGAATGAGAACGACCGAATGTTCCTGCAGGTTGTGACCGATACCCGGAATGTAGGACGTGACCTCGGCACCGTTCGTCAGTCGGACACGGGCCACTTTACGCAGCGCCGAGTTCGGCTTTTTCGGGGTCGATGTATAGACCCTGGTACAAACGCCCCGCTTTTGCGGGGACTTATCGAGAGCCGGCACGTTCGGACGACGCTTCTGTACCACGCGTCCTTTTTTTACCAGCTGATTAATGGTCGGCATGAGGGGTCCAGGTTCCTCGATCGATTCACTCGCCTTCTGCGAGGCAGCGCCATAGTTTAGCGACGCTAATAATTAATGTTACTCTTCCCGCCTGACAGGGCCACCGGATTCGGCGACTGGAGGAAGCCTTGAAAACTCTCGGGGTTTAGGGAACGAAGAGCGGGCTGTCAAGCCACCTCAGAGGTGGAATTGCCTACCAGCCCGTCCTGCTCGTCGGGCAAGGCGCCCGGATCGGGCTCATGCACCTTGACCTCCACCTGCTGGTACCTCATCAGGCCGGAACCCGCAGGGATCAGACGGCCCATGATGACATTCTCCTTGAGGCCGCTCAGGCTGTCCACGGAGCCCTCCAGCGCTGCCTGGGTGAGCACCTTGGTGGTCTCCTGGAAGGACGCTGCCGAGATGAAGCTCTCGGTGGAAAGGCTGGCCTTGGTGATGCCCAAGAGGAGCGGCTCGGCGCGTGCCGGATCGCCACCGGCGGCTTCGATCTTCTCGTTGCCCTCTTTGAGGCGCCACGCTTCGACCGGGTCGCCCAGGAGGAAGTCGGAATCTCCGACCCAGGTGATTTTGACGCGCCGCAGCATCTGCCGCACGATCACCTCAATATGCTTGTCGTTGATCTTCACGCCCTGGAGTCGATAGACCTCCTGAACCTCGTCGACGAGGAACTTCGCCAGCTCCTGGCGGCCCTTGATCGCGAGCACATCATGCGGGTTGGTCTGCCCATCCATGAGCGCGTCGCCGGCGCGCACATGGTCGCCCGGATGCACCCGAAGATGCTTGCTCTTGGGAATGAGATACGCGCGCATCTCACCGACTTCCGGCGTGACCTCGATCTTGCGCTTCCCCTTGGTGTCCTTGCCGAACGAGACGACACCGTCGATCTCGCTGACGGTCGCGGACTCCTTGGGCTTGCGCGCCTCGAAGAGCTCCGCGATGCGCGGCAGACCACCGGTGATATCCTTGGTCTTGGTCGTCTCACGCGGCATCTTGGCGATGACATCGCCAGCCGATACCTCCTGGCCATCCACGATATTGAGATGGACGCCCACGGGCAGTTGGTAGCGCGCCTCGTTGCCGCTCGATAATTTGAGCGTCTTGCCGTTCTTATCCTTGAGGATGATCCCCGGCGAAGGTGCGGCCGCTTCGGCCTCGGCCTTCTTTTTGGCAGCGCTTTTCTTCTTGGCGGTGGCCTTTTTCTTGGTCGCCGTCTTCGCGACCGCAAGGGTCGGTGCCTGCGAGGCCGTATAATCGATCACGACCGTGGTCGACATGCCGGTGCGCTCATCGAGTTCCTCACGCATCGTCACGCCTTCGATGAGGTCGACGAAACGAGCGGTACCGGAGAGCTCTGTGAGCAGAGGCGTGGTGTAGGGATCCCACTCGGCCAGACGCTGCCCCGCTTGCACCTTGTCGCCATCTTTGACCTTCAACCGGGCACCGGCGACGATCTTATGACGCTCACGTTCGCGCTCGCGGTCACCCGTCTGCTCGACGACGGTGAGTTCGCCGTGGCGCGACATGGCGACCAGGTCGCCATCGCGATGCGAGACCGGAGCGATCTCATGGAAGCGGACAATACCTTCGTATTTAGCTTCCAATTCGGTCTGCTCGGCCGCTCGACTCGCCGTACCACCGATATGAAAGGTACGCATGGTGAGCTGGGTTCCCGGCTCGCCAATCGATTGCGCTGCGATCACGCCGACCGCCTCGCCCCGATTCGCCATCGTACCGCGAGCCAGGTCACGGCCGTAACATTTGCTGCACACGCCGCGGCGGGTATCGCAGGTCAACACAGAGCGGATCTTCACATGGTCGACGTTGGCGTCTTCCATCAAGGCGACCTTCTCTTCGTCGACTTCCGTATTTGCCGCGACCAGCAGCTTGCCATCGAAGGGGTCGAGGATGTCGTCGAGGGCCACGCGGCCGAGCACGCGCTCGCCGAGCGACTCGATGACCTCACCACCCTCCATCAGAGAGTGCAGATCGATCCCTTCGAGCGTCTCGCAATCGTCCTCGGTAATCGTGGCGTCCTGCGCCACATCCACCAGACGACGGGTGAGATAACCGGAGTTCGCGGTCTTGAGAGCCGTATCGGCCAGACCTTTGCGCGCGCCGTGGGTCGAGATGAAGTATTGGAGAACCGTGAGGCCCTCGCGGAAGTTGGCGGTAATCGGTGTCTCGATGATCTCGCCCGATGGTTTGGCCATCAGACCACGCATTCCGGCAAGCTGACGCATCTGCTGCGCGGAGCCACGTGCACCGGAGTCGGCCATCATGAAGATCGGGTTGAAACTCTCGGTCTCGACCTTCTCGCCTTTGCGGTTGATGACGATCTCGGTCTTGAGCTCCGCGGCCATGACGTCGGCGATCTCGTCGGTTTTCTCCGCCCAGATATCGACGACCTTATTATAACGCTCGCCGTCCGTGATGAGTCCCTTGGAGTATTGGCTGCCGATCTCGGCGACGGCCTTTTCCGCCTCCTCGATCCTCTTTCCCTTGCTCGTCGGGATCCGCATATCCTTGATGCCGATGGAGATGCCGGAACGGGTCGCGTATTCAAAGCCCGTATCTTTGAGCTTGTCGGCAAAGATCACGGCCGCCTTGTTCTGCGCGCGGCGGTAGACGATATCGATGATACCCGCGAGTTCTTTCTTCTTGAGCGTCTTGTTGATCTCCTCGAAGGGAAGCTCCTTCGGGCAGATCTCGTAGAGGAGCACTCGGCCGACCGTAGTCCGCACCATTTCTCCATCAATACGACAATTGATCGGGGCCTGAAGCTCGACCGCGCCCTGGTCAAAAGCGACCCGGACATGATCCGGGCTGGAGTAGCATTCCTTGCCCGCAACCCCGGCCTGCTCTTCCATCGTCAACTGCTCGCCCTTTGCACCGGGCCGCTCACGCGTCATCCAATAGAGCCCGAGGACCATATCCTGCGAAGGCACGATGATCGGCTTGCCGTTAGCCGGCGAGAGGATGTTGTTGGTCGACATCATCAGGGTGCGCGCTTCGACCTGCGCCTCGACCGAGAGCGGCACATGCACGGCCATCTGGTCGCCGTCGAAGTCGGCATTATAGGCCGAGCAAACGAGCGGGTGAAGTTGGATCGCCTTGCCTTCGATAAGCACAGGCTCGAAGGCCTGGATGCCGAGACGATGCAGAGTCGGTGCGCGGTTCAACAGGACGGGATGCTCACGAGTGACTTCCTCGAGAATATCCCAGACCTCGGGACTCGCCATTTCGACCATCTTCTTGGCACTTTTGATGGTGGTGACAAGGCCGCGTTCTTCGAGCTTATTGTAGATGAAGGGCTTGAAGAGCTCGAGCGCCATCTTCTTCGGCAGGCCGCATTGGTGGAGGCGAAGCTCCGGGCCCACTACGATGACCGAACGGCCGGAGTAGTCGACTCGCTTGCCCAGCAGATTCTGGCGGAAGCGACCGGTTTTGCCCTTGAGCATATCGGAAAGCGATTTGAGCGGGCGCTTGTTCGGGCCCGTGATCGCACGGCCGCGGCGGCCGTTGTCGAAGAGGGCGTCTACAGCTTCCTGCAGCATACGCTTCTCGTTGCGGATGATGATATCCGGCGCAGCCAGCTCCATCAGGCGCTTGAGGCGGTTGTTGCGATTGATGACGCGGCGGTAGAGATCGTTCAGATCCGAGGTCGCAAAGCGACCACCCTCAAGCGGCACCAGCGGTCGGAGATCGGGCGGAATGACCGGAATGACTTCCAGGATCATCCATTCGGGACGGTTCCCGGACTTCTTGAGCGCGCTGATCACCTTGAGACGCTTGGCGATTTTTTTGCGCTTGGCCTCACTCGTCGCGACCTTGAGCTCTTCGCGCAGCATCAACGCTAACGGCTCAACCTCGATGTCTTCAAGGAGCTCGCGGATCGACTCGGCACCCATGCCGGCGCGGAAGCTGCCCGGACCGAATTTCTCAACCGCTTCGCGGTAGCCGGTCTCGGTCAGAAGCTCGCATTGCTGCAGCTCAGAACCCTTCGGGTCGATGACCACATAGGACTCGAAATAGAGGATCTTCTCGACTTCTTTGAGCGTGAGGTCGAGCGCCGTCGCGATACGCGAAGGCAGGCTCTTGAGGAACCAGATATGCGCCACCGGCGTAGCCAATTCGATATGGCCCATGCGCTCGCGACGCACCTTGCTCTGAATGACCTCAACGCCGCATTTCTCGCAAACGACACCGCGGTGGCGCATCCGCTTGTACTTGCCGCAATTGCACTCGTAATCCTTGGTCGGCCCAAAGATCTTGGCGCAGAAGAGACCATCACGTTCCGGCTTGAATGTCCGGTAGTTGATCGTCTCGGGCTTCTTCACCTCGCCATGTGACCACGAACGAATCGTGTCGGGCTTGGCGATGGAGATCCGCAACGAGCCATAGACGACAGGATTTTTGGGCTTCTCAAAGAGACTGAAAAGATCTTCCATCGATCACTCCCCTGCCTCGGCCGGAATATCGGCCGGGGCTTCATTTTCGATCAATTCGACATCAAGTGCGAGACTTTGCAGCTCTTTGAGCATGACATTGAACGATTCGGGCAAGCCCGGCTCAAGCACGCTCTCACCCTTGACGATCGCTTCGTACATCCGTGTCCGACCGACGACATCGTCGGATTTCACGGTCAACATTTCCTGCAACGAGTAGGCCGCGCCGTAGGCTTCAAGCGCCCAGACCTCCATCTCACCGAGACGCTGCCCACCAAATTGGGCCTTGCCGCCCAGCGGCTGCTGCGTCACCAGCGAGTACGGGCCAGTGGAGCGTGCATGGATCTTATCATCCACCAGATGGTGCAGCTTCAGCATGTAAATGATGCCGACTGTGACCGGCTGCGTGAAGGCCTCACCGGTGAGTCCGTCATAAAGCGTGGTCTGCCCGGTATCGGATAGCCCTACGCTCTTGAGCAGGCCGAAGATCTCGTCTTCCGATGCGCCGTCGAAAACCGGCGTAGCGGTATGGATTCCGCGGGTCGCTTTCTTGGCGACGCACTCCAGTTCCTCGGGGCTCGCCTTGGCGAGGATTTCCTCGAATTCCGGGCCGTAGACCTCTTGGAGCTTGTGGCGAAGAGCCTCCTCGCCACCATTTTCGCGGAAAGTCTCAAGCGCCTTGCCGACCTGCAAGCCAAGCTCGCGAGCGGCCATGCCGAGATGGGTCTCCAGGACCTGGCCGACGTTCATGCGCGAAGGCACGCCGAGCGGATTCAGGACGATATCGACCGGTGTTCCGTCCTTCATATACGGCATATCCTCTTCGGCGAGAATGCGAGAGAGCACGCCCTTATTGCCGTGGCGACCGGCCATCTTGTCGCCGACCTGAAGCTTGCGCTTGATCGCGACAAAGACCTTGACCAGCTTGATCACGCCTGGCGAGAGTTCGTCCCCGCCCTGCTGGCGGCTGATCTTCTCTTCGGTCACTTCACGGAGGCTGGAGATCTGATCGCGCATCGCGCGGCAGGTTCCCTCAATCTCCTCTTCGACCTTCTCGTCGCCGATGCGAATCTCGCCCCAGAAGGCCGACGGAATATTTTCGTCGATATCTTCTGCAGTGATTTCCTGACCCTTCGCCAGCAATTGCCGTCGATGGTCATCCGCGACACGCGTCGCCGCCATCTTGCCGACAACAAGCTGCTTGACCTTATTACCGGTGCTCTCGCGAAGGATTCGGATCTGGTCGCCCTCGTCTTTTTTGAGACGGGCGATTTCTTCTTCTTCGATCTCGCGGGAGCGCTCGTCTTTCGTCACGCCCTTGCGCGAAAAAACACGTGCCTCAATGACCGTGCCCTCGACGCCCGGCGGCACCTTGAGTGCGGTATCCCGAACCTCGCCGGCCTTCTCGCCAAAGATGGCACGCAGAAGTTTCTCTTCTGGGGAAAGCTGCGTCTCGCCCTTCGGCGTGATCTTGCCGACCAGAATATCTCCCGGGCGGACTTCGGCACCAATGCGGATGATGCCCGATTCGTCGAGTTGCGCGAGCGCTTCCTCACCGACATTCGGGATATCACGGGTGATATCCTCAGGGCCGAGCTTGGTATCGCGAGCCACACATTCAAAGGACTCGATATGAACCGATGTGAAGCGGTCATCTTTGACCATGCACTCGCTGATGAGAATCGAATCCTCGAAATTGTAGCCGTGCCACGGCATGAACGCGACGAGCACGTTCTGACCAAGGGCGAGGTCTCCCACCTGCGTCGCGGGCCCGTCGGCGATGACATCGCCGGCCACGACCACATCGTCGGGCTGAACGATTGGCTTCTGGTTGATACAGGTGCTCTGGTTCGAGCGCTGGTATTTCACCAGCGTGTAGATATCGATTCCCGTATCCGTGCCGTCGGTTTTGGGGTTTTTGGCACGAATCACGATGCGCTTCGCATCGACACTCTCTACCCGACCGTCGCGGCGGGCAACCGCCGTGACGCCGGAATCCCGGGCGACGATGGCCTCCATACCGGTTCCCACAAAGGGAGCATCCGGGCGCAGGAGCGGAACCGCCTGGCGTTGCATATTCGAGCCCATGAGCGCGCGGTTCGCGTCATCGTGCTCGAGGAAGGGAATCATGGACGCGGCGACCGAGACCAGTTGGTTCGGCGACACGTCCATATAATCAAGCTGATCGGGCGCCACCTGCTGGAACTCACCAGCGGTGCGGGCCGAGACAAGATCCTTCAGATATCGGCCGTCTTCGTCGAGCGGAGCATTCGCCTGCGCGATCGTATGCTGCTCCTCCTGAAGCGCGGAGAGAAAACGGATCTCATCGGTGGCCCGGCCGTCGATCACCTTGCGATAAGGCGTCTCGACAAAGCCATATTCGTTCACGCGGGCATAGGTCGAGAGCGACGCGATCAGTCCGATATTCGGACCCTCGGGGGTCTCAATCGGGCAGACACGACCATAATGGGTCGGATGCACGTCACGGACTTCAAAGCCCGCACGCTCGCGCGTCAAACCACCGGGGCCAAGCGCCGAAAGACGTCGCTTATGGGTGACCTCGGAGAGCGGGTTGGTCTGATCCATGAACTGCGAGAGCTGGGACGACCCGAAGAACTCCTTCACCACCGCCGCGACCGGCTTGTAGTTGATGAGCTCCTGCGGCATCAGCGTCTCGATATCCTGCAGGCTCATGCGCTCCTTGATGGCGCGCTCCATGCGGACCAGGCCGATGCGGAACTGGTTCTCGATCAGCTCGCCCACGGCGCGTACCCGGCGGTTGCCGAGATGGTCGATATCGTCGGTGGTGCCGTTGCCGTTTTTCAGGTCGATCAGGTAGCGGACGGCCTCAAGGATATCGGCCGAACGCAGGGTTCCCTGGTCGAGCGGCGTCTCTTCCTCGTTGCCGAAGAGTTTGTGGTTCATCTTCAGGCGACCGACCTTGGAGAGGTCGTAGCGGTCGGGGTTGAAGAAGAGGTTGTCGAAGAAGGTCCGTGCCGTCTCGCGCGTGGGCGGATCGCCCGGACGCAGACGCTTGTAGATCTCCATGATCGCCTCGTCCGACGAGGTGATCTTGTCCTGCATCATGGTGTTGCGCAGGTAGGGACCGACGTCATCCATGAAGAGGACTTCGATTTCCTTGATGCCGCGGTCGCGAATCGCCTCGAACTCGTCGGGGCCGATCTCCTGGTTGCACTCAAGCAGGATCTCGCCGGTATCCGGGTCCGGGATATCGACCGAAGAGACCTTGCCGATCAACTCCTCAAGCGCGATCGGCAACTCTTCGACACCGGCCGCTTCAAGCTGACGCATCGCACCCTTGGTGAGCTTGCGGCCGGCCTTGACGACGACCTCATTGGTCTCGGGGTGGCGAATATCTGCACCGATGCGGGTGCCGAGATGCAACTCGGGACGAAAGACGCGGGTCGCCTTATCGCCTTTGATGCTGATCTTCTCCTTCCTGTAGAAGTAGTTGAGAAGATCCTCGGTCGTCATGCCGAGCGCGCGCAAAAGCACCGATGCGTGGAATTTCCGCCGCCGGTCAATACGAACGTAGAGGATATCTTTCGGATCGAATTCGAGATCGATCCAGGAGCCACGGTAAGGAATCACCCGTGCCTTGAAGAGCAACTTGCCCGACGAATGGGTCTTGCCCTTGTCGTCGTCATAGAAGACGCCCGGCGAGCGATGCAGTTGTGAAACAATCACCCGCTCGGTGCCGTTGATCACGAACGTGCCGTTCTTGGTCATGAGCGGGATCTCGCCGAAGTAGACCTCCTGCTCTTTCACGTTCTTGATCGAGCGCGCACCACTGGTCGGATCTACGTCATAAATGACGAGATGGACCGTGACCTTGAGCGGCGCGGCGTAATTGTTGCCGCGCTGCTGGCATTCGTCGATATCGAACTTCGGATGACCGATCGAGTAGCTGACAAAATCCAGCTCTGCGGTCTCGTTGAAGTCCTTGATCGGGAAGACCGATTTGAAGACCTGCTGAAGACCGACTTCAACCCGGTCCTCGGGCTTGATATCGATCTGAAGGAAATCCTCGTAGGATCGGCGCTGAATCGCGATCAGGTTCGGAATTTCGACAACGCGACGGATCTTTCCGAATCCACGCCGGGGGCGGAAATTATCCGCAAGCTGGGCTGCCATCTATGCTCTTCGCTCCTGTCGTACCGGTGCGCCAAGCGCAGCAATACGACTCTTCGAGCCTGAAAACGAGCGCGCACGGGACCCACCGGGCCCCGCGCAGCTCACTTCCGCTGTTTTTGTTGTCCGCAAGGACATGCGCCCGAGGGCGCGCACGCTGCTCAATCGAGCTCGACGGTAGCGCCGGCCCCTTCGAGTTTGGCCTTGATCTCCTCGGCTTCCACCTTGGGCAGGCCTTCTTTGACCGCCTTGGGTGCGCTGTCGACGAGATCCTTGGCCTCTTTCAGGCCGAGCCCCGTGATCTCACGGACGGTCTTGATGACCTGGATCTTCTTGTCGCCGGCTGCCTTGAGAATAACGCTGAATTCGTCCTTCTCGGCTTCTGCGCCGCCACCGTCACCGCCGCCGGCGGCTGCAACCGCAACCGGAGCGGCCGCGGAGACGCCCCATTTGTCTTCAAGCTGCTTTACCAGCTCAGAGGCCTCAAGAATTGTGAGGCCCGAAAGGTTTTCGATCAGCTCGTTCATCTGCTCCGCTGTCATGGCCATGGTCTTATTTACTCCCTCGTTCGGTCGGGCCAAGGCCCGTTTTGGTTAGGGGTTCGTTACGAACCGCTGCGATCATTCCCCGGCGGCGCCAGCGTCGGCGCGCGCCTGCAAAACACGGGCAATCTGACCGCCCGGCTCGCTGATGAGACGCACGAGCTGGGTGCCCGGCGCCGAAAGGATGCGGAGAAACTGCCCGCGGACTTCGTTCAGGCTGCCGAGTTTCGACAGCTTCCGAACGCCCGCTTCGTCATAGAGGTCGCCATCGAGCACAGCCGCCCGGACGTCCATCTTGTCTTCGTTCTCTTTGATATAGTCGACAATTTCCTTGAGCACGGCGATCGGGTCACCGTAGCCAAAGACCAGGGCCGTTTGCCCCTTGAGCTGGTCGGCGAGAGCGGCACTCGGAGTGTCGGCAATCGCCAGCTTCGCCAGCGAGTTTTTCGCAATCTTGTACTCGCCGTCGAGCGCGCGCACTTTGTTGCGCAAGTCGGAGACGCTCGCGACCGAAAGGCCCCGCGGCTCCGCCAGCAGCGTCACTGTAGCGCGGGAAAAACGGTCTTTCAGACCTTCGACGGTTTCAGTTTTTTCTTGCAGATTCACGTTGGTGCTCTCCCTGCGGTGCCGCTAAGCGGCCAGGTTTGCGCTGGCGGGATCGATACTCACGCCTGGGCCCATCGTCGTGGAGACGGCGACCGAGCGGAGGTAGGTGCCCTTGGCGGTAGAGGGCTTGGCTCGAACCAGACCGTCAATCACGGCGTTGGCGTTCTCTACCAGTTTCTCAACCCCGAAGGAGCGCTTGCCGATCGGCACATGGATGATGCCGGCTTTCTCGACGCGGTACTCGACCTTGCCGGCCTTGACCTCCGAGACGGCGCGCGCGACGTCCATCGTCACCGTACCGACCTTCGGGTTCGGCATCATGCCGCGCGGTCCGAGGACCTTACCGAGTTTGCCGACGACCGCCATCATATCGGGCGTGGCGATGACCTTGTCGAAATCGAGCCAGCCTTCGCCTGTGATTTTCGCGGCGAGCTCTTCGCCGCCGGCGAAATCGGCGCCGGCCTTCTCGGCCTCGGCCAACTTCTCGCCCTTGGCGAAGACCAGGACGCGCACGGTCTTGCCGGTGCCGTGGGGCAATTGGCAGGTTCCGCGGACGTTCTGATCGGCTTGGCGAGGGTCGACGCCGAGACGAACCGCCAACTCGACGGTTTCGTCGAATTTCGGTGCGTCCGCGTCCAATGCGACCGCAAGCGCCTCGTCCAAGCTATAGCGCTTGGCCGAGTCGACTTTCTCGCGTGCTTTGGTCATCCGTTTACTCGTGCGTCCCATGATTCCGCTTTCTTCTAATTCGTATCGCTGAACCGAAAGGTCAGCCTTCGACCGAGAGACCCATGCTGCGTGCGGTTCCGGCGATGATATTCTCAGCGCCTTCAATCGTGATGGCATTCAGATCCGGCATTTTCAGCTCGGCGATCTCGCGAACCTGCGCCTGGGTCACCGAGCCAACGGAGGTACGGCGTGGCTCACCGGAGCCCTTCTTCAGCTTCGCTGCCTTCAGAAGCAGGACGGACGCCGGCGGCGTCTTGGTGATGAAGGTGAAAGAGCGGTCTGCGTAGACCGTAATCACAACCGGAATAATCAGCCCGGCCTGCTGCTGCGTCTCGGCGTTGAACGCCTTGCAGAATTCCATGATATTCACGCCGCGCTGACCCAGCGCCGGCCCAACAGGCGGGCTTGGATTCGCCTTGCCTGCGGGAATCTGGAGTTTGATCTCGCCGGTTACCTTCTTTGCCACTGCTATTCCTCTGCGTGTCCGTCGCGTGTCGGTTGCGTGATAGATTAAATGAGGCGCGATGCGCCACTCAGGCCTTCTCGACCTGGACGTATTCGAGTTCGACAGGCGTTGCGCGCCCGAAGATGCTGATCAGAACCCTGAGCTTGCCCTTCTCGGGCTTCACACCTTCGACCTCGCCGGTGAAGTCCAGGAAAGGACCGTCGATTACCTTGATGGTATCTCCCACCGAGAAGAGATCCTTGGGCTTGGTCGCCCCCTCTTCCATCTGCTGGGTGATCTCCAGGACCTCGGCATCGCTGATCGCCGGCGGATCGTTCGTGCCACCGACAAAGCCGGTGACCCGAGGCGTCGCACGGATGAATCCTTTGAGAAAATCCCCGAGCCGGCCGACATGAATCAGCACATAGCCTGGGAAAAATTTGCGTGTCGAGGTGCGGCGCTCGCCCTTGACCAACTCGACGACCTTCTCGGCCGGCACCAGAACCTCGTAGAAGGAGTTGAGTTCCTCTACGGCGGTTTCGGCCTCTCCGAGCATCATTTCGTCGCGTTCGGTCAGCGAGTCGCGCGCTTTGAACCTGGCGATTTCCGCTTCTTTGCGCACCAACTCGGCGCGCTTGCGCTCTTCCATCGAGGCCTGAACCTTGGCCTCATAGCCGGAGTAGGTATGTACGACGAACCAATAGGTCCGTGGCTTTACCGCGACCGCGCCGCTTTCGGGCTCATTCGACATCAGACCCTCCCGCCCGCAGCGCGCAGGCGCCAGCTGTGGAAAAACGAAACCATCAGGCCGTCTCCATGAAGAGCTGCATGATATACGAGAGCACGAAGTCGACCAGGCCGAGGAAGACCGCTGCCACCAGCACCACGGCGACCACAACCGCCGTCGCCTGCCAGGTTTCCTGGCGGGTCGGGAAGTGGACCTTGGATACTTCGTACCAAGCCTCACGAACGAATTGCACAGCACGAGGCACGAGAGTCATCACGCCTCCCATGGATCCTCCCGCAGCACTTTTCGCTCCGGATGTCTGATTCGTTTCGTTTCTGGACGCCATTTTCAGATTTCACCTGAGCCGGCCCCCAAAGGGGAACCGCCTCGATCGATGTTCAACAGGCCAGGCAGGGTTCGAACCTGCAACCCTCGGATTTGGAGTCCGATGCTCTAGCCAATTCGAGCTACTGGCCCTTGTATTTTCCTACCCGCA
Source organism: Deltaproteobacteria bacterium (assembly GCA_046583355.1). GTDB lineage: Bacteria > Desulfobacterota > Binatia > UBA12015 > UBA12015 > UBA12015. Next base: position 22,101 of record JAYGCM010000004.1, on the reverse strand, counting down.
CCCTGGAGGTACACGTTGCACTTACCATGTCCCCGCCAGAACTTCTTTCCTGCGAGCCCAGGAGCGGGCTCGAACCGCCGACCTCGTCATTACCAATGACGTGCTCTACCAACTGAGCTACCTGGGCCTTCGTCTTATACGACCGAATATTTCTTCTCTAAATCAGGAGCGGGAAACGGGATTCGAACCCGCGACCCCGAGCTTGGAAGGCTCGTGCTCTAGCCAGCTGAGCTATTCCCGCGCGCCGACCCCGGCAATAAAGCCCGGTGCCGTCCAACCAATCATGTTCTTTTGTCTAATTAAGTGGAGAGGGTAGGATTCGAACCTACGTAGGCTTACGCCGGCAGATTTACAGTCTGCTCCCGTTGGCCACTTGGGTACCTCTCCGCTACTCGCGCGCCGACGTAAGCCGATGATCGGACTTGAACCGACAACCTACTGATTACAAATCAGTCGCTCTACCAATTGAGCCACATCGGCTGAGCGCCCCGACTAGCAACGCCCCATCTATTTGAAAAATCTGAGAAAACTCAGCCGCCGTGCGAAGCACGCACCACGAGAGTACCGCGCCCGCAGCTAGGATGAGTCAAAAAAGTCGTTGTTACCATTAAAGAAACGGGTGTCAAGGTCGAGGCCCCTCCGCCGCCCGCCCCGCGCGGGCCATGGCAGCAATGGCGATCCCACAGGCAACCGAGACGTTCAGCGACGCAGTATGCCCGACCATAGGGATACTCACGATCCGGTCCAGACTGCGCCGAACCAGCGGGCGAATGCCCTTCCCCTCTGCCCCGGCAACCAGAACGGCCGGCATTCCGGGCACCGCATCGACATCCAGAACGTCGATTTCGCCCCCGGCATCCAAGCCGATCCGCCAATATCCGGCCTTTCCCAGGATATCGAGCGCCCGCACCAGGTTCGTCACCCGGCAAAAGGGGAGAAACTCCACCGCCCCGGCCGCCGTCTTCACAAGCGCCGGCGAGAGATCCGGTGCCCGGTCCCGCGTCAGCAGCAACCCACCAAAGCCCGCGGCCTCGGCCGTCCGTGCAATCGCACCGATATTGCGTGGATCGGTGACATTATCGAGGGCGAGCAAGAGGCGGGGCCGGCTCTCGAGCAGCGGCGCGAGCCCGGGCGCGGGCGGTGCCTCGCCCTGCACGATCACGCCTTGGTGCACAACCCCGCCGCTCAAATTATCGAGCACGGCCGGCGTAACTACCTTGGCCGCGATCCGGGAACGGCCGAGCAGGCCGGAGAACTCAGCCTTGGGCGGCGCTTGTAGCAGGACTTGACGCACTGCATTGGGGCGATTTTGCAGGAATGCGGTCGCCGCGTGCCAGCCGCACGCCAGGTAGCCCCGATCAGCTTCCGGTCGCGGCCGATTTACACGGCGCGGTCCAGCCGCTAGATTTCGCCGGACGCCATGGGGCGAACGCTTCAACGATATATCCTCTTCCAGGTGCTGGCCCCGTTTGCGGGCGGTCTCGCGCTCTTCACGTTCATTTTGTTGATCGCGCGGATCATGAAACTGGTCGAGCTCGTGGTCAACCGCGGCGTCCCCGCCGGGGAGATCCTCCTGCTCTTCTCGTACATTCTGCCTGCCTTCCTTGAGGTTACGGTACCGATGGCACTGCTGCTCGGGGTGATTCTTGCCGTCGGGCGCCTGTCCTCGGATAGTGAGATCATCGCGATGCGCGCCTCGGGCCTGAGTCTCTACCAGATTGCGGCGCCAATCCTCGTGCTTTCGCTCCTGGTCTGGGCTTTGGCCTTCCCGCTCTCGCTGCACGCGCGGCCTTGGGGCAATGCCGCCCTGAAAACCGGCATCTTCGACCTCGCGCGCACGCGGGCTACGGCCGGCCTGAAGGAACAGGTCTTCAACGACGACTTCGCCGGCCTCATCATCTATACAGAAGAGATCGAGCCCCCGGGCAACCGGATGAAACGCATCCTGATCTCCGACCACCGCTCCGGCGGCGACGTCAATACCGTGATCGCCAACCACGGCGAACTGGTCGCCGATGCCGAAGCCCAGACGCTCAACCTGCGCCTTTTCGACGGCACAATCTTCACCAACGCTCCGCAGCGCCAGAGCTACGATCGCACCGACTTCGAGATCTACGATGTCTTGCTCGATATCGGCGCCGCACTCGGCGGGCTCCCCAACCGGGCGCGGGCGGTGAACGAACTCCCGGTCGAGCAATTACGGGCACAAATCGAGACCCTGGAGAGCGAAGGCGCGCCCGCGCTGCGCGAACGTGTCGAGTTGCAACGGCGCTACGCCATTCCCTTCGCCGCGATCATCTTCGCCCTGCTCGGCATCCCCCTCGGCTTGCAGCCGGTCCGAGCTGTGCGATCGCGGGGCCTGGCCGTAAGCCTCGGGGTCATTTTGGCCTACTACCTCCTTCTCGCCGGGGCCGAGGCCCTGGCACAGAACGGGCGCTTCCCGATCATCCCGACACTCTGGACGCCCAACGTCCTTCTCGGCAGCATCGGCTTGATTCTCTTCGTCCGCGCCGGGCGCGAAACGCCCTTGCCGGGCGAGCGCCGCCTCGCAGCGATACAGGAACGGATGCGCACCGGACTCGCTCGGCTACGGAGAAATAAACCATGAGAAGGTTGTGGCTTCCCACCATATCGCGCTACCTGCTCGGCGAGTTTCTGCGTGCACTCGTAATCGCCCTGGGGTTCTTCGTCCTGCTCTACCTCTGCATCGACTTCTTCGAGAGACTGCCGCGCTTCCTCCAACATGACCCGCCTACGGCTCTGATGGCCGAGTATTTCCTGCTCAAGATTCCGCTGATCCTCACGCAGATTCTTCCCGTCGCGGTCCTGGCAGCGACGCTCTTCGGATTGGGAACCTTGGCCCGCAATGCGGAATTGATGGCGATGCGCGCCTGCGGCATCAGCCTCTGGCAGATCGGAGCCCCCATCGCGGCTTTCTGCCTGATGCTCTCCTTCGCCACATTGGCCTGGAACGAATATGCCGTGCCACCGGCCACAACGCGGGCGCACCATATCGAGAATGTCGAGATCAAAGGCCGCACGGAGCGCACCCACCTCAAGCGGACCGGCCTGTGGTACCACCACGCCACCGGCATCACGAATATTGAGCGGGTCGATGAAACCGGAACCATCATCACGGGCCTGACGCGCTATGAACTTGACGGGGACTTCCACCTGCGACGGATCCGCACCATCCCGGTCGCGCGTTGGACCGACGGACGCTGGGTTGCCGACGACGGCTCCGAGATCACGTTCTTTCCCGACGGCGGCGTCGCCACCGCCACGCTTACGGAACTCGCGCTATCGCTGCGAGAATCGCCTGCGGATTTCAATGCCGTGGCACGCAAAGCCGACGATCAGAGCTTTGTCGAACTTGCCGAGAAAGTAGCCGACCTGAGCGATAAGGGCATCGATACGACACGGATGCGGGTCGACCTCTGGCTCAAATTGGCGGTCCCCTTCGTGAGTTTCGTCATGGCGCTGATCGGCATCCCATTGGCCTCGCGCCATAGCCGAAACTCGGGAACTGCGGCCAGTGCCGGCACCGCCCTGGCCGTCGGCTTCAGCTACTGGATCGTGCTCGCGCTGACCATGAGCCTGGGCAAGAGCGGCGTATTGCCACCCATCCTCGCCGCCTGGTCGGCAAACGCGATCTTCGCCTCGGTCGGCCTGATCTTCTTTCTCGGCTCGGAATAGCCGCGCCCCGAGAAACTCGGCCGAACCTCCGGGCCCCGGACGCAAAAAAGGCCGCGGCGAGAGCCACGGCCTTTTTTCCAATCAGCGTTTCGAGTATTGCGGGCGTTTACGCGCTTTATGACGCCCGTATTTCTTGCGCTCGACCTCACGCGAATCACGTGTGAGGTAGCCGGCCTTCTTCAGCGCCGGACGCGTCTCGGGGTCGACCAGCAACAAGGCGCGTGAGACGCCGTGGCGAATGGCCGATGCCTGCGCCGAAACACCACCACCACGGACATTGATCCGAAGATCAAAACGCCCGACGGTCTCGGTGACGTCGAAGGGTTGGCCTACAATCATGCGCGAAGTCTCGCGACCGAAATACTCTTCGATCGCGCGGCGGTTCACGGTGATTTGCCCTGCGCCCGGTGTCATCCGGACTTGGGCGATCGCGCATTTGCGTTTTCCGGTTGCCTGAACTGTCTCGGCCATGATGTCAATCCTGCGCGGGAACGGTTTCCGCTCCCTGCGCCTCGTGCGGGTGGTCGCCCGCCGGGTAAACTTTGAGTTTCGTGATGAGCCGCCGCGACAGGCGGTTATGCGGCAGCATGCCGGCAACGGCGTCGCGCATCAGCTTTTCGGGCTTCTCCGCACGCATCTTGCCCGCCGGTGTCGCGCGGATACCGCCGGCAAAACCGGTGTGGCGATAGAGGATTTTGTTCTCGGCCTTCTTACCTGTCAGGCGAACCTTCGAGGCATTCAGCACGATCACGAAATCGCCGCAATCGGTGTGCGGAGCAAAGGTTGGTTTCCCCTTGCCGCGCAAAAGCCCCGCGACCTGAGTCGCGACGCGGCCAAGAGAACGGCCCTCGGCGTCAATCAGTTTCCACTGACGTTCGCCTAATGCGTCCTCGCGTGTAGTAAATGATGTACTCTGTTTTGCCATGCAAATGCTCAAAAATTCGGACGCTCGGCCCTGGCCGACACGTCTTTCCACTCCACAACCCTGAATTCGGAAGAACGGGGCCGACGAGACTTGAACTCGCGACCTCCGGCGTGACAGGCCGGCACTCTAACCAACTGAGCTACGACCCCGCGGGTGGGATTTCACTAACAACCGCCTCGGCAAGCGGCAAGACCCCCATGGCGTTCGGGCAGGTCCGGCAGGCCGGCGGGCAGCAAATCTGCGGTGAATCTGTTAAAGGTCCGCAGGGTCCAGCCGTTTGCCGTGTTGGGCACCTACACCCTGGAGGAAAAAGCAATGATTCTCGACGATTATATTATGTCCATTTTCGGGGCCACGGTGGCCGCCGGCTGTATCGCGCTTACCGCCTTCATCCTCAACGTGATCGAAACCGAGGACTGAGCCGGGCCCGCCAGGCCGAACGAAAAAAGGGGTGCACCATATGGCGCACCCCTTTTTTTCAATGGGCGGTATCCGGATCGAACGGATGACCCTCGGCTTGTAAAGCCGATGCTCTCCCAACTGAGCTAACCGCCCTGGAAGACCCGAGAGAAAAACAAGGCTCTCGAGCTACCCGTTAGCGGAACGAGCGACAGCGTGCTCAGTCCCTCGCTACGGACGTCCTTGGAAATCCGGACGCCCGCAGCGCGGAACCAGCTAATTCAGCGCGTCTTTGAGACCCTTGCCTGCCTTGAATTTGGCAGCCCGGGACGCCGAGATCTGGATCGTCTCGCCCGTCTTGGGGTTTCGCCCCTGCCGCGCTTTGCGATTGGAAACCGTAAAAGTCCCGAAGCCCGAGATATTCACTTTATCATCGGCCTGTAGCGCCGTCGTGATGCCATCGAAAATCAGGTTCACGGCCCGCTCGGCCGTAGCCTTCGGCAACTCCAACTTGGTTGCCACTGCCTCAATCATATCTGCCTTTGTCATCGTCAATCCCCCCCCTTCGGGTAGCCCGCGAATACCAGCCTTGGAAAGCGAGGGCAAACGAAAGGCCTTTACTTTTAAGGAAAATTTCCAGCCTCAAAGTTTGGCAGCGAGGTGGCCGCCGGGTGCGCGGGCGAACGCCGGCTCAATGCGTGACGACGCCCCCCGGATCACTGCCGGGCTTGTCGCTCGGCGGGAACGGGTTGGGCACCCTACCCGTCGGCACGAGAAATTCCTCGGGGTTGTCCAGGACCAGCGCTCGACGCAAGACATCGTCCATATGCGCGACCGGCTCGAGCTTCAGATCCCCGCGAATAGACTCAGGAATTTCTTCAATATCGCGCTCATTCTCCATCGGCAAAAGAATGTGCTTGATGCCGCCACGATGCGCCGCGAGGACCTTCTCCTTCAAGCCTCCGATGGGCAGCACGTTGCCACGCAACGTCACCTCACCGGTCATCGCGAGATCCGAGCGAACCGGAATGCGCGTCAGAGCGGAGACCAAAGAGGTCGCCAACGTGATCCCGGCCGACGGGCCATCTTTCGGAATCGCCCCCTCCGGCACATGAATATGAACATCCACCTGCTGGTAGAACTCGCGCGAGAGACCGAGATCATCAGCACGGGATCGCACATAGCTCATGGCGGCCTGCGCCGACTCCTGCATCACTTCGCCGAGGCGGCCCGTAATCGTGAGCTTGCCCTTGCCGGGCACAACCGAAACCTCGGTGCCGAGTAGTTCGCCACCAAGCTCGGTCCAGGCGAGGCCGGTCGTGACACCGATTTTGGGTTCAGGATCGGCCTGCCCGTAACGGAATTTCTCCGGGCCGAGATAGTCCTTGAGGCACTCGGCGTCGATCTTGATGGGCGTTTCCTTTTTCCCCTTCACGACCTGAACGACTACCTTGCGGCAGAGGCCCGAAAGTTCACGCTCCAAGCTACGCACGCCGGCTTCCTTCGTATAATGGCGGATCAGCGAGCGGATCCCGTCGTCTTCGAAGCCGATATCCTCTTCTTTGAGGCCATTGGCCTCGCGTACTTTCGGCACCAGGTATTTCCGCGCGATCACGAGCTTCTCGAGCTCCGTGTATCCGGGGATACGAATGATCTCCATACGGTCCTGCAGCGCCCGCGGAATCCCCTCGAGGTTGTTCGCCGTCGTCACGAACATCACTTTCGAGAGGTCGTAGTCGACGTCGAGATAATGGTCGTTGAAGGCCGTATTCTGCTCTGGGTCGAGCACCTCGAGCAATGCCGAGGAAGGGTCGCCGCGGAAATCAGTCGACATTTTGTCGACCTCGTCGAGCAAGAAGACCGGATTACCGGAACCCGCCTTCTTCATGGACTGGAGCACCTTGCCCGGCATGGCGCCGATATAGGTACGGCGATGACCCCGAATCTCGGCCTCATCGCGTACGCCACCCAAGGAGATCCGGACAAATTTACGCCCGATCGCCCGTGCAATCGATTTGCCCAACGAGGTCTTGCCGACACCCGGAGGGCCGACGAGACAGAGAATCGGGCCTTTGATCTCGCCTACGCGCGCCTGCACGGCGAGGTATTCGATGATCCGCTCCTTGACCTTCTCCAGACCGTAATGGTCATCGTTCAGCACACCTTCGGCCGCGTCAAGATCGATACTATCGTCTGAATAATTGGCCCAAGGCAGCGCAATCATCCACTCGATATAGTTGCGGACGACCGTCGCTTCGGCCGACATCGGAGACATCATCTTGAGCTTCTTGAGCTCCTTGATTGATTTCTCCTGAGCCTCGGCCGACATCTTTCTGGCGAGGATTTTCTCTTCGAGCTCCTGGACCTCGTTCTTGAATTCGTCTTTCTCGCCGAGCTCTTTCTGGATCGCCCGCATCTGCTCGTTGAGATAATACTCCTTTTGCGTCTTCTCCATCTGCTTCTTGACGCGAGTACGAATGCGCTTCTCGACCTCGAGGATCTCGATTTCCGAGCGCATGAAACCAAGGACCTTCTCCAGGCGAGCTGCCGGATCGGCGGTTTCGAGCAAAGCTTCTTTGTCTTCGAGCTTGATGCTGAGATGGGCGACGATGGTATCGGCGAGGCGAGCCGGCTCCGCAATGGACGCGACCGACATGATCGCCTCGGGCGGAATCTTCTTGTTCAGCTTAACGTAGTTCTCGAACGTCGAGTTCACGCTGCGGACGAGTGCCTCGACCTCATTGGTGACCTCGCATTTTTCTTCGATCTCCTCGACATCGACGAGGAAAAAGTCGGCATTGGGCACATAGCGGACGATCTTCGCGCGCTTCTTGCCCTCGACCAGGACCTTGACCGTCCCGTCCGGCAGGCGCAGCAGCTGGACCACCGTTCCCAGAGTACCGACATCATAGATATCGGCCTCGGCGGGTTCGTTGGTCTTGGCATCTTTCTGCGCCGCCAGCAGAACGAACTTCTGCTTGTTCATCGCGTCTTCCAGAGCCCGAATCGATTTCTGCCGGCCCACGAAGAGCGGCACGACCATATGGGGGAAGACGATAATGTCGCGCAGTGGAAGAAGGGGGACGCGCAGGCCGCCGCCCGGTTCTTCCGTGCTGGAATCTTGTTTTTCTTTGTCGTTCCGGAACAGCATATTGAATCTGCCTCAGGCCGATTCGGCCGTCTTCTGATAGAGCACGATCGGGTGCTCTCGCTTCGTGATCACCTCTTCGGAGATCACCACTTCTTTGATATTCGGCTGCGACGGAATGTCGTACATGATGTCGAGCATCGTGCTCTCCAGGATCGCGCGCAGCCCACGCGCACCGGATTTCCGCTCCAGTGCCTCGCGCGCGACCGCGCGCAGAGCACCTTCGGTGAATTTGAGATGAACGTTCTCCATCTCGAAGAGTTTGGCGTATTGCTTGGTGAGCGCGTTCTTCGGCTCCGTGAGGATTTGGATCAGCGCCTCCTCATCGAGTTCGCCGAGCGTCGCGATCATCGGCAGACGGCCGACAAATTCGGGAATGAGCCCGAATTTCAGCAGGTCGCCGGTACGGGTATCGTGCAGAAGTTCGTTGCCCGAACGCTTGTCGCGGAGCTTGAGGTCTGCGCCGAAGCCAACCTGCTTGAGTCCCACGCGGCGCCGGATCAGATCTTCAAGACCGACGAAGGCGCCACCGCAGATGAAGAGGATATTGGTCGTATCGACCTGCAGGAATTCCTGCTGCGGGTGCTTGCGACCGCCCTTGGGCGGTACCGCGGCCGTCGTGCCCTCGATGATTTTCAGCAACGCCTGCTGCACGCCCTCGCCCGAGACGTCACGGGTAATCGAGGGGTTGTCGCCCTTGCGTGCCACTTTGTCGATCTCATCGATATAGACGATGCCGCGCTGGCATTTCTCTACATCGTAGTCAGCGTTCTGCAGGAGCGCGAGAATGATATTCTCAACGTCTTCGCCGACATAACCAGCCTCTGTGAGGGAGGTCGCATCCGCGATCGCGAAGGGCACCTGAAGAAAACGCGCCAGTGTCTGCGCCAGCAGCGTCTTGCCCGACCCGGTCGGGCCGATCAGCAGGATATTGGACTTCTGGAGTTCCACGTCGCCGCTGCCGAGCTGCGAATCGATGCGCTTGTAGTGGTTGTGCACCGCGACAGCGAGAATCTTTTTCGCCTGCTCCTGGCCGATCACGTATTGATCGAGAACCTTCTTGAGATCGGCGGGCTTGGGAACCGCCGAGCCGGCCGAGACGTTTTCTTCCTGATCGCATTCCTCAGCAATGATGTCGTTGCAGAGGTCGATGCACTCATCGCAGATATAGACCGTAGGGCCCGCAATGAGCTTACGGACTTCGTCCTGGCTCTTTCCGCAGAAAGAGCAAACCAGGTTGCCAGATCGGTCGTCGCTGCTTTTTTTAGCCATGGAGCACCCTAGTTTTTCTTGTTGGTTCGGGCGGCGATCACCTCGTCAACGATTCCATACTCGACGGCGGCCTTGCTCGTCATGAAAAAGTCGCGATCCGTATCTTTTTCGATACGCTTGATGCTCTGTCCCGTATGGTTCGACAATACGGTATTCAGTTGATCACGTATACGCAGGATCTCGCGAGCCTGAATATCGATGTCGGTGGCCTGCCCCTGCGCACCACCCAAGGGCTGATGGATCATGATCCGCGCATAGGGCAAGGCGAAGCGCTTGCCCTTCTCCCCAGCGGTCAGCAGGAGGGCCCCCATGCTCGCGGCCTGCCCCAAACAAAGCGTTGAAACCGCAGGCCGGATATATTGCATCGTGTCATAGATCGCGAACCCCGACGACACCGATCCACCCGGTGAATTGATGTACAGGTGGATATCTTTTTCAGGGTCTTCGGACTCCAGGAACAGAAGTTGAGCTATGATGACGTTGGCGATGTCATCGGTCACTTCTGTGCCCAGAAAGACGATGCGGTCCTTGAGTAGGCGAGAGTAGATATCGTATGCGCGTTCGCCGCGGCCGGTCTGTTCGACCACCATTGGGATCAGATTTCTCATCGTAGCTTTGACCTCATGAAGGTGGTGTTTTCCATTTTCTCGATACTAGACGTATCGCCAAACCCGAGCAACGCCAAGAGGGTCACGAAGTAACTTCCGTGATATCCGCCTTCTTGACCAACTCTTCCAGGGTTCGCGTCCGCTGGATCTGGCCCTGCAGCGACTCGCGGTTGGCTTCCTCGGCGAAATGCTCGCGCGCGCGGTCGGCCTGGGCCCCGGCGGACTCGACGATCTTCAGCACCTCGGCGGTGACCGTTTCTTCGTCGATGACGACCTCCAATTGGGTCGCCATATGGTCAAGCAGAATACCGGACCGCACCTCGCGCTCGGCGCGCGAGCGCAGCTTCTCGCGTGCCTCTTCTTCATGCTCGCCGCTGGTCAGGCGCATGCCCTGCTGGGCCAACTCCATCGCGAACTCGCGCATCAACGACTCGATGCGACTCGATACCATGCCGGCCGGCGCGTCGAATTTCGTACGCTCGAGGATCGCGTCGACGATGGCGTCGTTGACCGCCCCTTCCGCGCGCCGCTGGGCCTCGCCCTCAAGCTGCTCGCGAATCTGCGTGCGCATGGCGTCGACGGTCTCGGAATCGCCGTGGTCTTTGGCGAATTCGTCATCGAGCGCAGGGACTTTTTTCTCGGAAATCGACTGGACCGTGACCTCGTAGCTGATGGTCTTGTCCTTGAGCGCCTCCGGTGCGCGGTCGGGCGCCGGTGCGTCGACGGTGAAGGTATCGCCCACTTTCGCCTTCGCCAGCTCCTCTTCGACAGCCTCGGGGAGATGGCCCGCGCCGACTTCGACCGTGCCGCCCTCTACGCTGAGCGCGTCGACCTTTTTGCCCTCGCTCTGCGCGACAATGGCGATGGTGGCGTAATCACCGCTCGCGAGCTCTGCGCGATCCTCTACGGGAACGAGCTCGGCATGGCGGTCGCGGATCTGCTCGAGGACCTTCTCGACCTCTTCGTCGGCCACATCGGCTTTGGGCCGCTGCACGGCCAGCCCGGAAATATCGACCTCCCCGAGCTCCGGCCGGATTTCGACCTTGGCCGAAAGACGCAGCAGCTGACCCGAAACAGGCGGCTCGAAATCGAGCTCGGGCTGCGAGACGATATCGAGCTTGGCTTCGTCGAGCGCATGCGAGAAGCCCTCCTGCACCAGAGTCTGCGTCACCTGGCTGCGCACATCGTCGCCGAAGCGCTGCTCCAGGACCTTGCGCGGTACCTTGCCCTTGCGGAACCCCTTGACCGTAGCGTGGCGCCCCACGTCCAGATAGGCGTGCTCGTACTCGCTTGTTACTCGCTCGCTAGGGATTTCGACCACGATCCGGCGCTCGGTCGCGCTGATCTCTTCGACTTCGACTTTCATGATTCGCAACGTCTCCAGGGACAATCAGTTCAATGGATATTGGGGATGATTCCCCAATTGGCAAGGGCCATGGAAACACACCGCCCGATTTTTTTTCGGCCAATCCGATGCGCGAGAGTGGACTCGCACCCGCGGCCCCAATGTGGGGAGAGCGAGACGGGACTCGCCACCCCCGGCCCCGATGTCAGCGAGGCGAAGCCACCCAAGCCCCAGCCGGGGGACCGAGTCCCCCCTGATGAGACCTGACCGCTCAACAACATGGCCCCAGGCAGAAGCGCCCACGCACGACACCATAGTGCGAGAGGGGGGACTCGAACCCCCACGGTTGCCCGCTGGATCCTAAATCCAGTGCGTCTACCAATTCCGCCACTCTCGCCACTCTCGCCACTCTCCGGCTGCTACCACCCGCCCCGGCCGCCCGCATTCGGCCCGATAGAGCCGTTGCGTCCGGGCGACGCACCACCCTTTCTGCTTGAAAAGGAGAAGGGAGCAAACCATGCGCGTCGGAATTCTCAAGACGGATACAGTGAAACCGGAGCTGGCATCCCACTTCGGCGAATACCCGGAAATGTTTGCGCAGCTGATCCACGCAGTCGATGCGGATGTCGAATTCCAGACCTGGAACGCTCTTGAGGGCAAGCTGCCAAGCGAGGTCGACGCCTGTGATGCCTGGTTGATCACCGGCAGCCGCGTAAGCGTCTACGACGACCTACCCTGGATCCCGGCTCTGGAGGATTTCATCCGCCAGCTGCACGCAGCGAAAAAGAAGCTGATTGCCGTTTGCTTCGGCCACCAATTGGTCGCCCGTGCGTTGGGCGGACGTACCGCCAAAGCCGATAGGGGTTGGGTGATCGGCGTCCAGGAAATCTGCCTGGCCCAGCCCTGGAGTTGGCTCGAGGACGCACCCGACCGCGCCCGCATCATCCACAGCCACCAGGATCAGGTCCTCGAACTGCCGCCGGGAGCAACGCTGGTCGGCAGCAATGCCGTGTGCCCGAACGCCCTATTTCAGCTCGACGACCATATTATGGCCGTACAAGGCCACCCCGAATTCTCACTGGACTACGCGCGCAACCTCTTTGCGGGACGGCGCGACCTCTTCGGCGGCGAACGTCATGATACCGCCGTCGCCTCTCTTCGCGGCGGCCATGATGCAGGCCTCTTCGCCGCGTGGATGGTCGCCTTCCTGCGCAGCCCCGCTTCCGAGTCTTGAAGAACAGGGCCGGTGGGCCGGGTCTTCAGCGCGGCGTATCGCCTTCTATCGTGATGCGCTCGAGCCGCCGCGTAGCCGGCCAATAATCGTTCACCGGGCAATGCTGCGTCTGGCGATTGTCCCAGATGACCAGCGAGTGCGCCGCCCAGACGAATCGAACCTGGAACTCCGCGCGCGCGAGGTGCTGATAGAGGAAATCCAGCAACTCGGTACTCTCCGCATCCTCCATATCCAGCAGGCGAACCGTGAATAGCGAGTTCACAAAGAGGACGCGACGGCCGCTCCCAGGATGACGGCGCACCACCGGGTGGACGACCGGCGGGTTGGCCGCGAGCGCGTCGGCGAGACGCTCGAGGCCACCGGGTTCGGCGAGGCTCTCGCGAAACCCGTGCGCAAAACTATGTTCGGCCGACAGGCCATCAAGCTTGTGCTGCATCGACTCCGACAGTGCATCGAAGGCCGCGCCGAGACTCATGAAAAGAGTATCGCCGCCGGTGGGCGGAAGGACCCGGGCGCGCAACACCGAACCCAGCGGAGGCTGGGCGAGAAACGTCATATCCGTATGCCATTTTTCGATTTTCGAAGGATGCTCGCGGTCGGATTCGAGGATCGTGATCTCGGGGTAACCGGCGACCGTCGGGTAGGCCGGATGCGGACGGGCCGGGCCGAAATAGCCTGCCAGCCGTGCGTGGTCGGCAGCCGAGATCTCCTGCCTGCGGAAGAAAAGGACGCCATGCTCGACCAGGCCGGTCTGCAACGCCCCCACCGCATCGGACGATAGGGCCTGCCGGAGGTCGACACCGCGCACCTCGGCGCCCAGCACCGCCTCTGCTCGAACGAATTCCACAGCGCCCTCCTAGCAGATCGCCCGACCGGCGCTGCGGCTGGGGGCGCCATTCGTTAGGGTTCGAAGCTCACCATCGACACGCAATCGGCATGGTCCGAGGGCGTGCGGACCCAAGGAGCCGTTCCATGCGCAACCCAAAGCATTTCTTCGAACCCATGGCCGTCGGAGCCCCGGCACCGCTGCACGCGATTCCGGTCACGCCGTCGCGCATGATCCATTTCTTCGACCCGAGCAACCCGCGCATGGCCGTGAAGGTTCCCTCGATTGCGAAAAAGGTGGACGTGATCCTTGGCAACCTCGAAGACGCGATCCCGATTGACCGTAAAGAAGCGGCCCGCGAGGGACTCATCGCCATCGGCCAGGCGACGGATTTCGGTAGTACGCAGCTCTGGACTCGCGTGAATAGCCTGGATTCGCCTTGGTTTCTTGACGATATGATGCGGCTGGTCGAGACCATCGGGGACAAACTCGATGTGATCATGGTGCCCAAGGTTGAGGGCGTTTGGGATATCCATTTTGTCGACCGACTGCTCGGCCAATTGGAGGCCCGCGCCGGCCTCAAACGACCGATTCTGATCCACGCGATCCTGGAAACCGCGATGGGCGTGGCCAATGTCGATGAGATCTGCGGCGCCAGCCCACGTCTGCAAGGCCTCTCGCTCGGCCCAGCCGACCTCGCCGCCTCACGGCGCATGAAAACCACTCGCGTGGGCGGCGGCCATCCGGGCTATATCGTGCGTGCCGACCCCGACCCCGAAAACCCCGGCGCCGCTCGCCCAGCCGTGCAGCAGGACCTCTGGCATTACACGCTCGCCCGTATGGTCGACGCCTGTAATGCCAACGGAGTCCTGCCCTATTACGGCCCCTTCGGCGATATTGCCGACGATCAGGGCTGCGAGGACCAATTCCGCAACGCCTTCCTGCTTGGCTGCGTCGGCGCCTGGTCGCTGCACCCCGGGCAGATCGAAATCGCACGCAACGTCTTCACGCCGCCGCTCGACGAGGTTCTCTGGGCCAAGCGCGTCATCGAGGAGATGGGCGATGGCAGCGGTACCGTCATGATCGACGGCAAGATGCAGGACGACGCGACTTACAAACAATGTCAGGTCATGGTCGAACTCGCCCGCATGCTGGCCTCGCGTGACCCCGAACTCGCCAAAGCATACGGTTTATAAGGGTTTTCTACGCTTCCTTCGTGCCGCAGGGCTCTGCCTCTGAGCCCTGCGGCGCGCACGATTCTTGAAAAAAATGCGCCGGGTTCCTTGTCAGGGCTTGCTTCGGCTCCAAAATGGGAGTAATTCCCATTCCTACGGGAATATCTCCCACTAAACGGAACCCTCGCCGGCCGGCAGGATCCAAGGAACCGAAACGGAGAAAACAAATGATGAGACAACGAAACCTGCTTTATGCCGCGGCAATTCTTTTCGCGGGAACCATGATTCTGGCACCGCTCGCCGAGGCGCAATTCGGTGGCGGCCGACCGGGCGGCGGACGCCCCGAACAAGGCCCGGGCGGACATCCGGGCGGCGGACGCCCCGATGGCGGGCGGCCCGACGACGGCGCGCGACCGGACCGCGCCTGCGCCGGCGAATGCCGCACCACCAGCCGGAGTTGCGCCGAGCCGCTCCGCGACGCGGCGCGGGATTGCCGCGCTACCACCTGTGCCGACGAGAGTGCTGCCATCCGTGCGGCATGCGCCGAGCGCGACTCCGAGGAATGCGCCACCGCGCGTGCGACAGGCCGCGCCTGCTTCGAGCCCTGCCTCGCTGGGCTGAAGGATGCGATGGGTGATTGCCGCAGCGACGCGCGCGATTGTGTCGAGATGTGCCCCGAGGCCATCCGCCCAAGCGACAAGGATCCCGAATGCGCCCGCATCTGCCGCGGCGACGTGAGGGAATGCCGCCTACCGATCCGCGAGCTGGCCCATGCCTGCCGCGAAGGCTGCCACGACCTGGCCGAAACGGCGCGCGAACTCTGCTCGGCCGACCGCGCAAGCGAGGAATGCCACGGCGCCCGGCGCGAAGCGCGTGAATGTGCACATAGCTGTCGTGCCTCGGTGGGTGAGGCCGATCGGGCCTGCCAAGCCGATGCCAGCGACTGCTTGCGTGCCTGTCCGGATGCCGGATGAGTCGCAGGCCGCACGAACCTCCGAGCGGGCCAAACCCCCGGTGTCCGACTCGGTGATGGGCTCGTCCGTATAGGACGGTAAGCCCTTTTCGGCACCGACGGCACGGCGTAATTCCGCGCCGTGCCGTCGGTATTCCGAACGAGAATATTCTGGGAAGTTCTCCCAGCCGACTGGATTCCTCCCGCCACGAGACGTTAAACAGAGAACGACGAAACGAAACCATGCTGCCTGCCGAATTGAAGGAACGATTTGCCGCCGCCGTGCGACGCATGCTGCGTCCCGTCGTGCGCCAGCTCATCCGTTACGGCATCAGCTACCCGACGCTCGACCAGATGATCCGCGAGCTCTTCGTCGAGGTTGCCGAGCACGACTTTCCGCTCGATTACAAAAAACAAACCGATAGCCGGGTCTCGGTACTCACCGGCCTGAACCGCAAAGAAGTCTCTCGCCTGCGGCGCAAGGCGCGCATTGTCGCGACCCAAACCCCGGTCGAGGATACCATCACCACGCGGATCATCGGGCGGTGGATGGGCGGACCGCCCTACTCCGACGCTAGCGGCCGTCCCAACGCGCTCCCCTATGAGAGCGCACGCGCCGACAGCCCGAGTTTCACCCGCCTCGTCCAGGACCGCAGCGTTGATGCGCCGGCGCGCTCGGTTCTCGACGAGCTGATCCGCCAGGACCTTGTCGAATTGCGTAAAGACGACAAAATCGTCCTGCAACAAGAAGCCAATATTCCGAACGCCGACCTCGAAGGGAAGCTCACGCTGATGGCCTCGGACCCGGGCGAGCTCTTCCGCACCATCGTACATAATGTCGAGCACCCCGACGCACCCTGGCTGCAACGCAAAGTGGTCTACGACAATATCGGCAGCGAAGCCCTGGCCGAGCTGCGCGAGGCGGCGCGGGCCACCGGCGAGGAATTCGTCCGCAGGGCCAATATTCTGTTGGCCGCGCATGACCGCGACCGTAACCCGCAAGCACCGGCGGGCGCGCGCGCCCGTGTTGCGCTCGGCGTCTATTATTTCGAAGAAGAAGGCGACGATGCCGCGACGGTTTCGGCCGAAACCGCGGTTGGAGATGACGAATGAAGCTGCATGCCAATGCATCCGCCCTGCTGCTGGCCCTCGTGCTCAGCGGCTGCGGTCTCGCCGACGGTGGACCGATCGGCACCGGAATCATCGCCTCAGTAAGCGGCAATGTTGTCGAAGCCGAAGGCGTCCTGCAAATCGCTGACACAGACGATGCGGCCCTCGGGACCATATTGGTGCAGAGCGGTATCGTGGTTTCGATTGACGAGGTGCCCGGTGCCGAGACCACCACGGACGCCGAGGGCACCTTCGTGCTCGAGGGCGAATTCGCCGGCGCGCTCACGCTGCGCTTCCGCACCGCCGACCTCGACGCCACCGAAGCGATTGATGTGCCGGCGGGCGCCGCACTTATCCTCTCCAGCATCGAAATCCGTGGCGACGAAATCTCGACCGACGGCGTGCGCACGCTCAACGTACTCGGTCAGGTGGCTCGGATCGATTGCGATGGCGGTGAGCTCATCCTGATCGAACGCCAACAAGAACGCCGCATCACGGTTCTGCTCGACGCCGAAACCGTCTTCGTGGCGGCAAGCGACGGGCGCGAGGTCGCCTGTAGCGCGCTCACGCTGGACACCAATATCGCCGTCGGCGGCACACCCGAGCGTGGCAGCCCGACGATCCACGCCGACCTGATCCGCCTCGACCCGAACAGCGGGGACAAACGCCCGCCCGAGCGCGAAGAAGTGCGCTTCCACGGCGTGATCCTGCAGCGCGATTGTTCGCTCCCCGGCATCCGCATCCGCATCCCCAACCGCGACGACATCTTCCGCATCGGTTTCACCGAAGCCACATTGTTGCGCAACCGCGGCCACGAGGAGATTCCGTGTCGCGCGCTCGAGGTCGGTACCATCATCACGGGTATGGGCTTCGTCGATCTGGCCCGGCCGGCCATCACCATCGCCGAGGTGGTCGATGTCCGCAGCGGCCTGGTTGCGAGCGACGACGCCAACTGATGAAGGCAGGGCCGTGCCTGCACCACGCCCCACGCTTCAACTCACGTCCGCGACGATGGTCCTCGTCTTCGTTCTGGGAGTCTTGCTCACCCTGATCGAAATCGACGCTCTCGAATACACCTGGGAAGAACTCGGTATCCCGCACCGCTGGTTCTTCGGGCTATTGGTCGCCTGCCTCTTCGGCAGCATGATCAACCTGCCTCTGATGAGCCTACCCGGCGCAGACGGTGATCAGCGCGTGATCATCGCCGTGAACGTCGGCGGCGCGCTCGTGCCCACCGGACTCGCGATCTACCTGATCACGCGCACGCCTGATATTGCCGGGCCGATGCTGCTGGCAACCGCCGTGGTCACCGCCGTCAGCTATAGGGTCGCCCGACCACTGAAGGGCGTCGGCATCACGATGCCGATTTTCGTCGCGCCCCTGGTCGCCGCCGCTGGCGCGTTTCTGCTCGCACCGGCGTCACCCGCACCGATCGCCTACATCGGCGGCACCCTCGGCACGCTGATCGGCGCTGACCTGCTGAATCTGCGCAGCATCCGCATGCTCGGCGCACCGATTGTCTCGATCGGCGGCGCCGGCACCTTCGACGGCGTCTTCCTGAGCGGACTCCTCGCCGTCCTGCTCTGCTGAGCGGGTTCGGCGAACGGGCTCAAACGGGTACGGCGGTTCCCCAGCTATTGTAGGTCGCGATGCGCGGACCCGGCAGATAGAGCTGCTCGAGATCGCGCACCTCGAAGCCGGCACTCTGCAGCAGTTTCGGAATGTCGCGTGTCAGGTGACAGCCGCCGGCCAGACGCTTCCAGATCGGCTCGACGCGGGCCTGCCAGCGCGCGACATTGGCGTCCGGCGCAAGGCCGTGCTCGCAGAAAATCAGTTCTCCGGCCGGCCGCAGCACGCGGCGCATCTCCGCCAGCGCTGCATCTACGCCCGGAATCGTACAAAGCGTATAGGTGACCAGAACCGTATCGACGGATTCGCTCTCGAGCGGAATATCTTCACCGATCAAACCGACCATCTCGAGCGGCACATCGGCCTTCGCCGCGCGCGGGGCGGCACGCTGCTTGAGTTCCGCTGACGGCTCAAGGCCAAGCACAACGTCGACCTTCTCCGCGTCGTAGAAACCAAGATTCAGGCCACTCCCCAGACCAATCTCCAGCACGCGGCCACGCGCGCGCGGCACGACCTTTTCACGCTGGTGCATGATCGGAGGCTGGCTCATCGCGAAATCGAGCATGGCCGGGAGCACCCGGCGTTCGTAGAATCCCATGCTCAGCACCTCAACTTTCGCGGCCCATGCAGTCAAGCCCACGCGATGCGAGGCCGAATCCGGCGTTCCTGAGTTTGGAGTTGCGCTCTACGACGGACGTAGCTCCAGGCTCAGGAGTTCGTGTGGCCCGAGCCCGCAGCGAATGCGGCCGTCTTCTACAGCCACTCGCTCTGGCAGGCGGCTCTCGTCCAGCCGAACACGGCAAGCGCCCGCTACGGGAAAGCCGATCGTCACGCAGGCTTCCACTGGCGCGTCGGTCGGGTTGAGCAAGCGCAGCACAAGCCCGCCGCCCGACTCAGTCGGTTTGAGCGCCTCAAGCAGCAACTCGGGCGGCTCGACCCGGAGCAGCGCAACCTCGGGCGCAACCAGCGGCGCAGGCCCCGCCACGACAGCACGAAAGCCCGCCTCCGCAGCCGCCGCTGCGGCGGGGGCATCCTTTGTGTCCGCGAGCAGGCATAGCCGCACACGAAACGTCGTTGGCAGCTGCGCCCCCGGCGTCGCGACCATGGGCCCGGCCGGCTCGGGGCGTGAGTCGAGATCCGTGCGAGCCAGCCAGCCCACCTTGCGCAGCAGCGTGATCGCGACCTCTCCGGCCGGCGTGACCTCGGCCTCGGGCAGACCGGGTGCCGCGACCACCAGGCCGCCGACCGCGATGAAACCTTGTTGGCAGAAGGTTGCCCCCGCAGGATGCACCCAGCCCCTATCGTCGCGCCGCGCCGTGCTGCGCTCGGCAATATCCGAGGTTGTTGCGGCGCGGAAGTCCCGTGTCGGCACGCCGGTCGGAAAGAGCATGCGCAGGCGATGGTCAAGTGCCGTATCTTCGATACGACAATCAAGGTCCACCCGGCAGGTGCCGGGCACCAGCCGCACCTCCAACTCAACGACCAATTCCGTCACCTCCTCGCTACGGCTGCGCCGGCCCGGAGCCAATGCGGCCGGTTGTCGGAAGACGCGACGCGATCGAACGCTCACGACACCGCCCACATGCCGACGGCGCTCGAAACTGACCGAGAGAAGCTGCGCCGAAGCCCCATCAACGGCATCAAAATCATAGGTGTCACCGCGGTCGCCAATCTCCTCGATTGCACCGAGACCAGCGTACGCGCGCCCGGCTATCTCCAACGCGAAGGTTCCGTCTTCGGCAAACTCCAGGCGGATACCGTCACATTCGAGCGAGCGCCCGCTATCCACGGCATCGGGATGCGCGGCGCTCGGTGCCAGATGCAGGCGTCGCCAGCCATACGCCGGCACATCGTGGGCCACGAACTCCACCGAGCGCGGCGCCAACTCAGGCGCCATACGAATCCCCTCACGTCCGTCCTCGACCAACCGCGCGGGCACGCCGTCCACCGTATAACCGGCCACGTTCTGCGCGGCGCCGAGAAAGGGGTGTACCTGCACCGAGCGATCAAACTCGCCGCGGAACTCCAGCCAGGGCTCGGCGTCCAACGCAATCCGCACGACTTCAGTGCGCATGGCGGCGGTCGGGTTGAAGACGGCAATATCGAGCGCATCGGACCAAGGTGTGCGGCGCAGGACGGGGCTGCCGGCGATGCGCTCGAGCAGACGCTGCGTCGTCTCCGCGGCCAACTCTTCGGCTTCGTCATAACGCGCGATCGATTGCTCGTGCACGAGATCGCGTGAGCAGCCGCAAAGAGAGTCGTGGGCTTGGTTCGGCAGCAAAGCGCGCCAGGCACGGCGCAGCGACGGCGTCTCATCAGGTGCCCCCAGCACCCGGCCAAGAGCCGCGAAGGGTTCCGCCCAGGCGAGCAGAGCCGTCTCGGCAGCTCGGTTACGCTGCTTGATCGGCATCCGCGCCGACCAGACACCGGGCAGGAGATTGGCCACCCGAGCCCCCGTTAACTCGCCGCGCCAGACCGGCGCTTCAGCCGGGAGTCCTTCGGTGAAATCCTCAAGGAGTCCGCGCCGCACCTGCCAACCCGTCGCCCGCGCCAGCGTGTCGAGCTTATGCCCCGCTCGCGCATCCGGGCCAGCATGGTCGATTCCGTTCATCAACAATACGCGGGCATGGCGCGAGCGCTTCTTTAAGCGCAGAGCGAGGTCCTGCAAAAACGCGGCGGCGGCCATCGCATCTTCAGGCAGACCGCAAGCAGCGAAATAGCCCTCACTTAAATGGTGTACCAGCACCGAAGATCCGTCCGGAGCCTCCCATCGATACTCGGCCGGCAGCGAATCGATCTCGTTTCCGTTGCCCCGCCAATAGACAAAAGGACCAAGGCCGAAGCCGGCAAAGAGCTGCGGGAATTGCGCCGGATGGCCGAAGGAATCCGGCGTATAGGCGACGCTCGAGACACCACCGAAGGGCTCGCCGACGCGCCGCCCCTCAAGCAGATTGCGGATCTGTGTCTCGCCTTGGGGGAGCAAGGAATCCGGCTGGACATACCAGGGGCCGACGCCGATCCGGCCACTGCGACACGCGGTTTCGAGGCGCTCCCGGTTCTGCGGGCGGATCTCCAGGTAGTCCTCGAGCACGATCGTTTGCCCGTCGAGCAAGAATCGGAATTCCGGGTCTTCGTCGACCAATTCCAGCACACGGTCGATCGTGTCGACCAGACGCGCACGGAAGCCCTGGAAGGTGCGGTACCATTCCCGATCCCAATGCGTATGCGAGACGAGCGTGAGATCCATTTCTGTTCCTACATCCGGTACAGGACCGGCCTCCCTCGGCCCCGGCGGATCAGCCGACCAGCAGAAGTCCGCCGTCAACCGGCAGCACGACTCCGGTGACATACGAGCTTGCCCGTGAAGTCAGATAGACGGCTACGCCTGCCATATCTTCGGGTTCGCCGATACGACCCATCGGGCAATCCGCGATGATCTGGTCTTTGAAGGCGTCCAGAGTCGCCGCCATCACCTTGCTCTGGAAAGGTCCGGGAGCGACCGCGTTGACGGTGATCCCGTGGCGCGCGAGTCGCCGCGCCAAGGTCTTGGTAAGCTGGTGCACGGCCGCCTTGCTGGCCGAATAAGAATAGGTCTCCATCTCCGGAACGTGAAGTCCGTCAATCGAGCCGATGTTGATCACGCGCGCCGGATTTCCCGGCCTGGCTGCCTTCTGGAGTGGGGGAGTCAGTGCACGTGTCAGGTGGAAGATGCCCTTGACGTTGATCGCGAAAATCTTGTCCCACGCAGAGTCCGGATACTGCTCGTAGGGTGCCCCCCAGTT
>JAYGCM010000016.1:0-56765 GCA_046583355.1 Deltaproteobacteria bacterium | reverse complement strand
CCGCGATCGGCTCGGCGATCGCATCGGCGACCAACCGCCTCCGTGCCCGTGACACCGGCTCCGCGGTGGTAATCCTCCTCACCGACGGCGTCAATAATGCTGGCAAGATCAGTCCGTTGGTCGCCGCAGATGCCGCGCGCTCCTTGGGCGTAAAGGTGCATACCATCCTTGCCGGCACAGCCGGCGAAGCGCCGATGGCCGTAAAGGATCGTTTTGGTCGCGAACGGATCGTGCGCGCCCGGGTCGAGGCTGATGCCGAAACATTGCAAGCCGTCGCTACCCGAACCGGTGCGCGCTTCTTCCACGCGACCGACACGGAATCACTCGAAGCAGTCTGGGACGAGATCGACAAAATGGAGCGCACCACCGAGCGGCTGCGACGCTTCGAAGACCACGAGGACCTCTACCCCTGGCCACTCACCGCCGCGCTGCTTCTGCTCGGCCTGGAGGTCGTACTCGGCGAGACGCGACTGCGGAGGCTCCCATGACCTTCGCGCAACCCGCCATACTCGCCGCCGGTGCCCTTTTGCTGATTCTCCTGGCCGCCTTTCTGCGCCGCGCGGATGGGCGACGCATAGCGGACCTGGCGCGCTTTGCTGCCCATACCGGTTCACCGGCGCGCAAGGCCGAGGCCGCTGCCATGCGCGCCGGCCAACGCCGGTGGCTCGGGCTTGGTGCCGCGTTGGCTATCCTCGCGCTTTCCGGACCACAGGTCGGCAGCGATTGGCAGGAGACCAAACGACGCGGGATTGATGTTCTCTTCGCGCTCGATGTCTCGCGCAGTATGCTCGCAGCCGACGTGGCGCCCAATCGGCTGGCGCGGGCCCGCCTGGCGATTCTGGATTTCGTCGACCAATTGGGGGGCGACCGGGTTGGCCTGATTGCCTTTGCCGGTGCCGCCTTCCTTCAATCGCCGTTGACACTCGACCATGCCGCCTTCACCCGCACGCTCGCAGCGACCACACCGGCGGCTATCCCGCGGCCGGGAACTGATATCTCCAGCGCGCTGGAGGCCGCCGCACATGCGCTGGAGAGTAAAAAAGGAAATGCGAAAATTCTCGTTCTCTTGAGCGACGGTGAAGATCTCAGCGGAGCGGCACAAGCGGCAGCCCGGCAGGCGGCCGACGCTGGAATCCGTGTATTTACGGTAGGCGTCGGAAGCCGGGCCGGCGAACTGATACGGATCTCGGATATAGACGGACAGCCGGTCTACCTGAAGGATGAAAAGGGGAACCTCGTGCGCTCCGCCCTCGACGAATCGACACTGACGCAGATTGCCGAGACTACCGGCGGTTTCTACGTGCCGCTGGGACGACACGGCGGCGGCATGGAGCGCATTCGCGAAGAGGTTCTCGAGCGCATTCCCAAAGAAGAACTCGCGTCCCGTATGCGCCAGAAGCCACGCAACCGCTACCAATGGCCGCTGGCCGGCGCACTCCTCTGCCTCCTTGCGGAGTTCCTGCGCCAAAGGCGGGGCACGGCGACTGCCGCAATCACTCTTTTGCTCGTTGCTTGCGCCGCGCCCGCGTTTGCGACCGAGGCCACCGGCCAGGCCTATTATGAGGCAGAGCGTTGGCCCGAGGCTGCGCTTGCCTTTGCCGCCGAGACGGGTGGCGAGGACGCCCCAACAGCATTCGCGATCGGCGCGGCCCATTACCGCAGCGCCGAGTACGCGGCGGCCAGCCGTTCTTTCGAGACGGCCCTGCGCTCATCAGACCCAACGTTACGCGCACGTTCCTTCTACAACCTCGGCAATGCTCTCTTTCGCCAAGGCGAAGGGACCCTGGAAAAGGAGCCTGAGAAGACACTCGCGCAATGGCAGCGTGCGGTGGAGTCCTATGATGGCGCGCTGGAATCGGGCCCCGATGAAGATGCCGCGCGCAACCGCGAACTGGTCGCACGGGCACGCGAAGAGTTGGAGCGCCGGCTCGCAGCCGAGCCACCTTCCGAGCCCGAGCCCAGCCCCTCGCCGCAACCCTCGCCGAGCCCGTCAGGGGAGCCGGAGCCGGATTCTTCAGATGACGATTCGAACGAATCCAAGCCCTCCGAGCAGCAGGACGAGAGTGGTGAGGAAGGTGAGAACGGCGACGAAGATGAGGAGCCTTCGGACGACGAGGCCTCGGGCGACCAAGAGGGTCACGAGGACGATTCCTCCTCTCCGGAGCCGGACGAGGCGAGCAAGACCGCGGATGCTACGGAGGCGGAACAACCGGGCCGAATGGCACCCGCCGAAGCTCGTGCGCTACTGGATTCACTCGAAGGCGAAGAGCGCCATCTTGCGATTCCTCTCGCCGAAGGAGAGGACGAGGGACAACCCGGCCGAGCGAAAGTGCAGGATTGGTAGAACATGAACAAAACGGCCCTACTCTGGAGCTGCGCCCTTGCAATCGCACTCACCTTCCTCGGGGCGGGACGGCCCGCCCTTGCCGCGCCTGAAATCCGTACCGAGCTGAGCCCGCGCGTGGTGCCGATCGGCCGCGACGCCGAGTTCACCATCATCGTCCAGGGCGTAACCCGATCTCCGACTCCGACCCTACCCCGCATCCCCGGTCTCGAGACCCGCTCCTTGGGCCAGACCATGAGCATGGAAGTACGTGGCGGCGCAAGCCTGTCCGAGGTGCGCCACCGCTTCCTCCTGCGCGCATCGCGCCCCGGCCGCTACAGCATTCCACCGATCGGCCTGCGCGTCGAAGGCCGGAACCTCAGGACGAAGGCTGAAATCCTCGAGGTCGTTGGCACCGGAACACGCCGCCGCCCCTCAATTGAGCCCCCCGCATTGGAACTTGAGTTACACGGCCTGCCGGGGCGCCCCTTATGGGTGGGCGAGATCGTTCCCGCCGAAGTCCGACTCTATGTGCGACGAGGCGTGCAGGTATCCGAAGCCACGCCGACACGCGCCGTGCTGGGCAACTTCACCCTCTTGCACCCGCGCGAGCGTCAACCCGAACAACGTGCTGTTCGTCGCCACGGTCAAACTTATACCGAATTGGTGTTCCCGGTTGCCATCGCGCCCGCGGAAGCCGGGCAACAGACCTTCCAGGTCGGCATGGACGTCACGGCAACGATTCCCCAACCCCGCCAGCAGCGCCAGGGCCGTTCGAGCTTCAATGACCCCTTCTTCGATTCCTTCTTTTCGCGTCGCCAGGCCGAGAAGATCCCGACGCAGAGCAATCCCCTCGAACTTCAGGTTCAGAACCTGCCGAGCGTCGGCCGACCGGCGAACTTCGGAGGTGGCATCGGACGCTTCACCCTCCAGACAAGACTGCAGCCCACCACGATCGACCCCGGGGACCCCGTCAGTCTGGAAGTACAAGTTTCCGGGCGCGGGAACTTCGACCGCCTGGCCCTGGCAGGAGTACCCGAGACGTCGGATTGGAAGGCCTATCCGGGACGCGCAGATTTCCGGGCCACCGACGAACTCGGCATTGCTGGCGTGAAGACTTTTGAGCAAGCGCTGATTCCGCTGGGCGAGGGGAGCCAGCAACTCCCGGCAATCACACTGTCCTTTTTCGACCCCGAAGCGGGCACCTGGGAGAGCCTCTCCGCTCTCCCCCCGGCCGTGCTCATCCGCGCGGTCAACACGATCGCCCCACCGCCCGGGGCCCCACGTCCGGCCCGGCGTGCGCAGCTCTTCGAACTCGCACCCAATCGGCCCGATCTGGGTTCGCTGGTCTCCACGCTGCTCCCCTTCAGCGAGCCTCGTCTGCTGATTTCCCTGCAGGCCGTACCGGTGCTTCTCCTCCTCATGGTTCTGTTCGCTATCCGGCGGCGGCGCCAACGCCTCGGCGACCCGGCCCGCCAACGCATGCGACAAGCGGCCTCCCGCCTCGAGCAGGCCCGCGCCGCAGCGACCCAGGCCACCGACCTACCCCAACTCCTGCGAGTCGGGCGAGAAGGCATCGAGGAATATCTGGCAATCCGCGCCGATCGCACGGAGCGTCATCCCTCTATCGCGATGAGCCTTCGCGACTTGCCGGACGAAACGCTGCGCGACGAACTACGTGCCCTCTTCGACGAGAGCGACCGCACCGCGTTCGCGGCGGACGGGGCTCCTGTGCCGGACCTCGCCGCCTGGCGATCGCGCGTCCAAACCATTCTCGAGCGATTGCCCAAAGCCCTCGGACTCGTTTTTCTACTGGCATGTTCGTCGACGCCTTTCGCGCTCGCCGATCCGATAGCGGCCGAACTCGCCGGGAAGTTCCAGGCGGCCAATGAAGCATTCGCGGTCGGGCGTTTCGGCGAAGCCGCCGACAGGCTCGCAGCGGTAGCACGACAAGGCGGCGTCTCCGCCAATCTACTTTTCGACCTGGGCAACGCGGCATTGCGGGCGGGCCGGCCCGGAGAAGCAATCCTGGCCTACGAACGAGCCCGCCTCCTCGCTCCGCGCGATTCTGCGATCCAGGCAAACCTTCGCCAAGCCCGTCAAGTAGCTGAATTGCCAGCGCCTGAGGAAGACGCGTGGACTCGCCTGGCCGACCAACTCAGCCCCGACGACTGGGCGCTTGCCGCGACTGCCGTTCTTTTCCTCACCTGCCTGCTTGTCCTTCTTGCGACTCTCGGACGAAAAACCGAGCGCATTCGCTCGCTACTCGCAATCGCCGCCGTAGCGCTTCTCCTCCTCTGGGGCCTCTTTGCAACGCGCTTGGAAAGTTCCAGGTTCGCAATCGTAACCGGCAACGCCCCGGCCCTCCTGGGCGCTCCCTTTCCCTCGGCCGTGCCCGATAGCAACCTCAAAACCGGCGAAACCGTGCGCGTCCTGAGCAAACACAACGGCTTCCTCCTCGTACGAACAACCGACGGCCGCTCCGGCTGGACACATCCCCACACCGCAGAGCCGATCACGCCAACTCGATTGATTGTGGGGCCGAGGGCTGACCGAGCGGTCGGGCGGCGCCTTGTCTCCTCGGTGCGGGAGGAGGTAGATTGAGATCCAATTGGGCCGACCAACGAGACCAGAGAGGGACCGCAATGATGCGCGAAGATTTTATCTTTGAAGAAGAAGCCATCGCCAACGAGCGTGCTAGCGAACCCGCCTGGCCGAAGGAGTCCATCCTGCAGGCGCCGATCGCCGACCTACCGGAAGTGCGTGAGCCCATTGCCGTCGGGCCCGATGCGACTCTCCGGCAGGCCATCGAGACCATGAACCGCGAACATGTCGGCTGCGTTCTGGTGGTCGTGGACGAAAAGTTGGTCGGAATCTTCACCGAGCGTGATGTGCTGCGGCAGATCGCAACCAGCCGGATCGACATCGACAACGCCACGGTCGAGAGCGTGATGACCCGTGACCCGGAAACTCTCACTCGCGAAGATGCGATCTCCTACGCGCTGAACCGGATGACCATCGGAGGGTTCCGCCATGTGCCCCTGGTCGATGACGAGGGCTATCCGGTCGGCATCATCGCGATGCGAAGCATTTGCGAGTATCTGGTCGCTCTCTTCCCGCGCGAAGTCCTGAACCTGCCGCCGCGGCCGGGACTTTCGATCAGCCGAACCCGAGAGGGAGCCTAGATATCCGGCTTTTCGGCCGGACCTAGCGCCAAGCCCAAACCGGCTCCTCGTAGCCGTCGACCCGCATCATGCGACCGTGAATCGCCACCTCACGCATCTGGAAGAGTACCGAGGCCGTGGGCGCGTGAATATGCGTGCCGACGAGCGGCAACGAGATGACCGGCCGTTCGCTCTCGGGGATGGCACGCAGTTCCGGGATCGCCGGATGTTCCAGGTCGGCCAAGGGAACGCGGAAAATGCGCGCTACCTCGCCGGGGGCGGCGACCAGTTCCGGCGACGCGCCGCCCCATGCCACGATCGGGGTGATCAGGAAACCCGACCGGGTCACATAATCGTCGAGTACGCCCAGAACGCTCTCCGGGGGCAAGTGCAATCCGACCTCCTCGGAGGTCTCGCGCAATGCCGCCTCAACCGCCGATTCACCGGCCTCGATTTGGCCGCCAGGAAGTGCGAATTGACCAGGATGGTCGGCCAGCTTCGAAGCTCTGCGGGTCAGCACGAACGCCGATCGACCGGCCTCGTCCGCCACCAGCACGATCGCTACGGCGGCCAACCGCCGGTCGCCAGGCGCAACCGTCACGCGGGGATGCCGAGCAAGGTTTTCCACCACCCGCGTGCGCAGGTTCAAATCAAAGGGGAGCTCGCCTGCGACCATCGACCAACTTTAAAGATCGGGCGGGAAAGTGCACCCTCGACGGGATCGAGACACACGGCAATGGTCTACCTGCCCTTGCGCTCGCCGCCGCGATAGCCGACCTTCACCAGAAGTATGGTTGCACCCGGCATCGCTCCGCCCGAAACGGCGGAGCTCCTCGAATCTGTCGCCGCGCTCGAAGAACTGGCGGCCAGCACGCGCGACCGCGCCGACCCTCTGCGCGAAGTCTGCCAGGAGCGGCTCACCACCCTGCGGGAGAAGTGGCTCGAGCAGCCGGAGATCTTCGCACCCGAGGTACTGGCAAGGCTCAAGGCGGTTACCATCTCGCTTGCCGCGGTCCCGGCCGCAACCGGCGGCGAGGTTCCGGAAGCACGCACCATGCTCGAGCAGATCTATGGCTACCCGGGCTTCCGTCCGGGCCAGGAGGAAATCATCGCCGGCGTGCTTGCCGGCAAGGATTGCATCGGCGTCATGCCTACCGGAGCCGGCAAGTCACTGACATACCAAATTCCGGCACGCCTTCTGGGCGGCACGACGCTGGTCATCTCCCCCTTGATTGCCCTCATGAAGGACCAAGTCGATGCGCTTGATTCGCTCGGCATCCGTGCCACCTTTTTGAATTCAAGCCTGGAGAGCCAGGAGAGAAGCGAGCGTGTCGCCAAGATGCTGCGCGGCGAATACGAACTCGTCTACGCCGCTCCGGAAGGAATCGAGGCCTCGCTCGGCGGCGTTCTCGACCGAACCGACATTCGCCTTGTGGCTGTCGACGAGGCACATTGCATCAGCCAATGGGGCCACGATTTCCGGCCCGCCTACCGCAACCTGGCTAATCTCAAGAGCAGATTCGGCAATGTCCCGGTACTCGCATTGACAGCGACGGCAACCGCCCAGGTCATCGGCGATATTGGCGAGCAACTCGGCATGCGGGCCCCGCTGCGGGTCCAGGGTTCCTTTTTTCGGCCCAACCTGCGCTTGCACGGCCGCGCCAAGGGAAAAGACCTCAAGCTGCGCGACGCCATCCTCGGACTGGTGCGCGCCCGCGCCGAGCAAAGCGGCATCATTTATTGCCAGACACGGAAAAGCGTCGATTCCCTCGCGGACTTCCTCGGCCGCAAGGGCATACGTGCGCTGGCCTACCATGCAGGCCTGGCCACGGAGACCCGCGAAAAGGTGCAGGATGCTTTCCGCCTCGACAACATCGATGTCGTGGTTGCCACCGTCGCCTTCGGCATGGGCATCGACAAGCCCAATATCCGCTATGTGATCCACCGCGATATGCCGCGCTCGATCGAATCCTATTACCAGGAGATCGGTCGCGCCGGCCGCGACGGTGCCCTGGCCGATTGTTTCCTCTTCCACGGTTGGGGTGATGTCATCGGCGCCGAGCGAATGCTCAGAGGCCTCGATGCCGAAGCGGCCGAACGCCAGAAACGCCAAGTCCGCACCATGTTGCGGACGGCCGAACGCAACGAGTGCCGCCATCGCGCCGTCGTAGGCCATTTCGGTGAGAAAATTCCCGATTGCGGAACCTCGTGTGACCGCTGCCTCGGCATCGACCTCGTAGAGGAGGCTCGCACCAACATGCGTACGCGCTCGGGACGCAGCGAAGGTCCCTCGCTTGGGCGAGCGACCGAGCTTGAGGGTGCGGCGCAGGAGCACTTCCTGGCACTCCGTGCATTGCGCAAGCAGATTGCCGATACCGCCGGCAAGCCCGCCTATCTGGTCTTCAACGACGCCACCCTACAGGCGATGGCAACGGCACTGCCCGACTCCGACGCGGCCTTGCTCGACATTCCGGGCGTCGGTCCGAAAAAACTGGAAGACTACGGCGAGCTTTTCCTTGCACTCTTGGGCAAATTGGAAAAAGAAGAGAAGGGAACGAAATCATGAGCGACAAAGTCAACAAAAGCGAGGCCGAGTGGCGCGAGCAACTCTCGCCGGAGCAATTTTCCGTCTGCCGGGAAAAGGCCACCGAGCCCGCCTTCACCGGCAAATATTGCGACCATCACGAGCGCGGCGCCTACATCTGCGCCGCCTGCGGCGACGAACTTTTTCGCTCGGAGACAAAATTCGAATCCGGCTCCGGCTGGCCGAGTTTCTACAAGCCGAGCAACGACGATGGAATCGCCGAGGAACGCGACACCAGTCACGGAACCATCCGTACCGAGGTTCTATGCGCCAATTGCGGCTCGCACCTCGGACACGTTTTCCCCGACGGCCCACAGCCGACCGGTCAGCGCTATTGCATCAACTCGCTGAGCCTGGGCTTCAAAGACGACGAAGACTGACCCGAAAGGCGCGAGCCCAGCCTTCAACGACCCAACCATTTCGGAGCACGCTTCTCGGTAAACGCGCGCGGCCCTTCGCGGGCATCCGCCGAGGCCATCACCTCGCCGGCGATCTGGTTCTCGATCTCGAAAGCCTCGTTCAGAGGCACCCCGCTGGTGCGCAACACAGCTTCCTTTATCTTGCGCAACGCAAACGGCCCGTTGGCCGCCAGGCGAGCCGCGATGTCCTGCGCCCGCGGCAAGAGCTCGTCGGCTTCGACCACCTCGTTGATCAGGCCGATCTGACAGGCATCCTCAGCACTCATGAGTTCGCCGAGGAGGAGAATTTCCATCGCCTTGCAATAAGGCACCTGACGCGGCAAGCGAACCAGCGACCCACCACCAGGCACCAAGCCCCGCTTGGCTTCCGCCAGACCGAATCGCGCGCCACGCGCGGCGATGCGGATATCGGTCGCCTGAAGAATCTCGCAGCCACCTGCGGTAGCGACACCGTTCACGGCAGCCACTACCGGCTTGTAGAGCTCGAAGCCCTTGAGCAAGGAGGTCATGGTGAAGCCCAGATTGGCCATCAACTTCTCATCCCATTCGTTCTCGGGCTGACGGGCACCCGTAAACAGAGGGATGAGCAGTTTCAGGTCACCGCCCACGCAGAAGGCCTCGGAGCCAGCCCCGGTCAGAATCGCGACGCGCAGAGCATCGTCGCGTTCAAACTCCACCCATGCCTCGCCAAGCCGCACCATCATCTCAGGCGAGATTGCATTGCGCCGCTCCGGACGGTTCAGCGTGATCGTGACGACGGCATCTTGCTTTTCATATAGGAGATCAGACATGCTCGATGCCTACACCAACAAGCCCGCCCCACGCCATTGCGCTGAGCAAGCACCGGCAACACCCCGCCGGGAAGTGAAAAGTCGATGAGCGAACAAAATCGCTCCCGCAGCCTCAAGAACACCTTGCGCATCATTGCGCTTGCTCTTGTGGCCGGAGCATTCCTGCTCTTCACCACGGCCGCCGAGGACGAGGCGATCACAACAGAGAACGGCGAGCAGGCCAGCCTCCGCATGGTCGAAACAGCCGTCGTCATGCCCCGCCGGCTGGGTGCCGAAGTCGCGCTTTCCGGGATCCTCGGAGCGGACCGCCATATA
This sequence comes from Deltaproteobacteria bacterium, assembly GCA_046583355.1. Lineage (GTDB taxonomy): Bacteria > Desulfobacterota > Binatia > UBA12015 > UBA12015 > UBA12015. The sequence continues at coordinate 47,169 of JAYGCM010000016.1, read as the reverse complement.
CGACTCTCCGCCGAGAGCGCCGGCCGCATTGTGCGCACGCATGCGCATGCGCACGACTCGGTTGCGAAAAGTGCATTGCTGATCGAAATCGACCCGCTGCCAGCCGCGATTGCCGTGCGTCGGGCCGAAGCGCGTGTTCTTCGCGCGAAGAGCGAACTTGCCTTGGCCCGCTCGGAGAGCCGCCGCAGCGAGTCCCTGGTCGAGCGCCGCGTGCTCTCGAATGCCGAGATGGAAAGCAGCACGAACCGCCTCCACGTGACCGAGGCCATGCTCGCCGAGGCCCATGCCAGTCTGGAGCAGGCCCGCGACGAACAACAAAAACGGCACCTCCGCGCCCCCTTTGCGGGCATCCTGCGCAGTTTTCCGCTCGAAGAAGGAGAGTTCGTTCACCTGGGCCAGGAAGTCGCCGAGCTCCTCAACCTCGACATTCTGGTTCTGGAGGTTGGCCTCTCGGACCGCGACGTGGTCTGGGTGAAGCCGGGCAGCGCGGTCGAGCTCCACGTCGAGGCGCTTCCGGAGCGCATCTTCCACGGGCGTATCCGGCGTGTCGGCGCGGCCGCCGCCGAACGGAGCCGGAAATTCCCTGTCGAGATCGAGATAGCAAACGCAGACCGCGCATTGCTTCCCGGCATGGTAGCGCGAGCCCGCTTCAGTCTCGGCCACCACGCCGAAATCCTTGCCATTCCTCGCGAAGCCGTGTTGCGGGAGCTTGGCGTCACGTCGGTTTTCGTCATCGGCACGGCCGATCCCGAGGGCCGCTACCAGCTGGAGCGCCGGCCGATCCGCACCCGGCCCGTAGCCTTCCGACCGACACTCATTGAAGTCCTCGCGGGCATCAAAAAGGGAGAGAGCATCGCCATCTCGGAGACCAAAAGACTCCGTGACGGGGAATGGATCCGACTGACGAGACAGGTCCAGCCGTGAGCCCCCCACGCTTCTCCGTCAGCCAGCCCGTTCTTGTCAATCTCATCTTCGTGATCCTGATCGTTTTCGGTGTGCAAACCGCGCGCCGGATTCCGGTCGATGTCTTCCCCGATATCTCATTCAACACGGCAATGATCATCACGCCGTGGTTTGGCGCCTCGCCCGGAGAGGTCGAGCGGCTCGTCACGACGAAAATCGAAGACGAGATCCAAGGCATCACCGGCATCAAGGAGATGACGAGTTTCTCGACCTACGGCCTCTCCGAAATCAACGTGCAATGGGACGAGACATTGAGCCAGGCCGAGGCCGACGCGGCCTTCAACGACCTGCGCGTGGCGATCGATCGGGTAACCGACCTCCCCGCCAATGCGGATACCCCCTGGGTCCGCGAGATCTCCGTCTCGGAGGTCTACCACGTTGCCATGGTCGCCGTGTCCGATGTCGGCGGCGTAGGCGAATCCGCCATCCTGGAGGTTGCTGAAGACCTCCAGCGGCGGCTCGAACGAATCCGCGGACTGCGCCGTGCGGAAATGCGCGGCGAGCGCGACCGCGAGTTGCGCATTATCGTCGATCGCGAACGCGCTTTACAATACGACCTGACGCTGGCCGAGATCAGCCAGGTCATCGCCCGAAACAACCGCAACTTTGCGGCCGGCAGCTTCACCAACCCGAGTCTGGGCGAAATCACGGTCCGCGGTATCGGCCAATACGCAAGCCTGGACGCGATCGCCAGGACGGTAATCGGCAAAAATTCGGACGGCACCCATATCCGCTTGGCCGACCTCGCCCAAGTGGAGCAAGGCTTTGAAGAAAAACGTATCTCCGCACGGCTCAACGGCAAGCCGACGATTCTTCTCGGAATCTCCAAGGAACCGGAGCACGATGTCATCGTCTTGATGGAAGAGGTGCGAGCCTACCTCGACACCTACCGCCCTCTCCTGCCACCCGGCATCGAGATTGCCGTGCCGCTCGACGATTCGCGCTACGTCGATGCCCGCATCGGCGTCATGATCTCCAACCTCCTCCTCGGCGTGATCTTCGTGGTGATTCTATTATGGTTGACGGTGGGCTTTCGCAATGCGCTCGTCGCGATCATCGGCGTCCCCTTCGCCTTCCTCGTTGCGATGACGCTCTTTCCCGTCTTCGACATCACGATCAACTCCCTCTCCTTGGTCGGCTTCGTCATGGTCAGTGGCATGTTGGTCGACGATGCCATCATCCTCGTCGAGAATATCTATCGGCATGTCGAATCCGGCAAGGATATCCGTCAGGCCGTGATCGACGGTGCCGAGGAAGTCATGTGGCCGGTCGCCGCAGCCATCCTCACGACGGCAGCGGCTTTCATTCCGATGCTTACCGTCTCGGGGACATCAGGTGAGTTCATGTCGATCCTGCCCAAAACCGTAGTGGTCTGCCTCCTCGGTTCCCTCTTTGAGGCCATGCTGATCCTGCCCGTCCATTACCTGGACTGGGGCAGCCGCGGAATTGTATCACCCGAGCTGAACAAGAGGCATTGGACCGCGCCCTTCCACGCCATGCGGCTTCGCTCGGATCAATTCCTCGCCGGAATCCGCGTACGCTACCTCGCCTCCCAGCAGCGACTCCTACCCGAGCGCCGACTCTTTCTCGCCGCCTGTGGCGGAGCCTTTATCTTCGCCATGGCACTCTTCACGCGAGTACCCGTCGATCTCTTTCCAAGTGATTTCAACTCCATCTTCGTCACGGTGAATACCTCAAAAGATGCGGGCTTCGACAAAACCGATACCATCGTTGCCGGAATTGAAGCGGCGCTCACCGAATTGGGCGACGAGATCACCGACATCTCGACCAATATAGGCCTGGGCATGACCTCGGATGAGCGACCGGTCCTCGGGGTCAATTGGGCCGTCCTCTACCTCACCTTTCCGCAAAACGCGGCGAATATGGCCGACCCGGAGAGGATCCTCAACTTGGTCCGCGAAAGACTCGACCGCCACCACGCCGAGCACCGCGACACGATTGAATCCATGATTGTCGCGACGCCGCGCAACGGCCCACCCATCGGCAAACCGGTCGCCGTGCGAATTCAATCCGATGATTACGAAGAGGCCAAACGCATTGGCGCCGAAATGAAAACGGAACTCGCGCGACTGCCCGGGGTCTACAATATCGAAGACAACGTGCCCGTCGGCCCACGTGAGATGCGCGTCGCCCTGAACGAGGACCGCGCCTCCCTGCACGGCCTCACCTTCCAGGAGGTCGGCTTCGCCCTCATGGCGGCCAATGAAGGCGTGATCAGCTCCAGCTACCGCCCCCCCAACGAATCCGACGATATTGATATCCGGGTCCTGCTGGAGGAAGAAGACCGCGACAGCATCCGCGACCTGATGAGTATCGAGTTGCGTGCACGCGACGGCTACCTTGTGCAATTGGGCGACGTGGCTGACCTTCAAATCGAACGTGGCTTCCAACGCCTTTACCATTTCGACGCCCGACGTGCGGTCGTGGTCTATGCCGATGTCGACAACGAGGCGGCCACATCAGTTTCCGTGAACGAGCATCTGCAGAAGACCTTCGCCCATATCCCGGAGCTCCATCCGGGCGTGAACCTGGTCTTCGGCGGTGAATTCCAGGCAACCGACGACGCCTTCGCCGATATGGGCCGCGCCTTCCTCCTTGCCGTGCTCGCGATCTACGCGATCCTCGCGGCCCAGTTCCGCTCCTATACGCAGCCCTTCATCGTCATGAGCGTGATCGCCTTCTCCTTCATCGGCGTCGCTGTCGGACTCTTCCTGCTCTCCTTGGTCTGGAGTGGCTACGCGCTTTCCATGTACGTACTCTACGCGATCGTCGGTCTGGCCGGAATCGTCGTCAACGACTCCCTGGTGCTGATCGACTTCATCAACCGGGAACGCGCCCGCGGCCTGAGCGCGCAGGAAGCGGTCGTGAGCGGATGCGAGAAGCGCTTCCGCCCGATTGTCCTGACGACTCTCACAACCATCACCGGGCTTCTCCCCATGGCCATCGGCTTATCCGGATACTCCAGCATCTTCAGCCCCTTTGCCGCCTCCATCGTCTTCGGCCTGGCCGTCGCCAGTCTTCTCACGCTTTACGTCGTGCCCATGCTCTACCTCTCGCTCGAAGACATTCACCTGCGCATCGAGCGGTTTCGCGGCGCCGCCCCAAGCGTGTAAAGAGGCCAACCATGTCTCGTCATTTCGACCTGGTCGTCATCGGCAGCGGCCCCGCCGGCCAGAAGGGCGCGATCAACGCGGCCAAACACGGGAAGAAAGTAGCGATCATCGATCGCAAGATGATGCTCGGCGGTGCCTGCGTGCACACAGGCACGATCCCCAGCAAGACCCTGCGCGAAGCGGTCCTCTACCTCTCGGGCTTCCGGCAACGCGCGTTCTACGGACGCGACTATACCTTGCAAGAGAATCTTACTTGGAAGGATCTCTTCCTGCGGGTCGACGAGGTCGTGGGCCGCGAAATCGAGATCGTCCGCGACCAACTCCAGCGCAACCGCGTAGAGGTCCTGGGCGGCGTAGCCCGCTTTGTCGATGAGCATACAATTCTCGTCGAATACCCGGACCATAGCGAGCGGATCCAAGCCGATTTCGTTCTGATCGCGACGGGGTCGCGCCCGGCCCATTCGCCCACCGTCCCAACCGACGGCGAACGAATCCTCGACTCCGACCAGATCGTCCAAGGCACGCACGCGGGCAGCCCCGTCGGCAGCTCCTCGATTGTCGTCGGTGCCGGCGTCATCGGGCTGGAGTACGCATCCATGGCGACCGCCTTGCGCTCCGAGGTCACCATCATTGACGCGCGCGAAGATGTCCTCGAATTCGTCGATTCGGAGATCCTTGAGGCGCTCTTCTTCCACCTTCGTTCTCGCCGGGCCAAGTTCCGCCTCGGCGAGAAGGTCACGAGCGTCGAGATCGACCAGCGCGACCGCGTCGTTGCTCGGCTCGAGAGCGGCAAGCGCGTACACGGCGACACGCTGCTCTACACCGTCGGGCGTGAAGCCAATACGGACACACTCGGCCTCGACTCCATCGGCATCGAAACCAATTCGCGGGGCCGCATCAAGGTCGACAATTACTACCGCACGTTACTCCCCCATATCCATGCGGCCGGCGATGTGATCGGATTTCCCGCACTCGCCTCGACCTCGATGGAACAGGGGCGAATCGCCACATCACATATGTTCGGCATTGCAGCGAACCATACGCCGGAACTCCTCCCCTTCGGTATCTACACGATCCCCGAGATCTCCATGGTCGGGAAGACCGAGCGTCGTCTCACCGACGAGAAAATCCCCTACGAAGTCGGCATGGCGCGCTTCGAAGAGCTGGCGCGCGGCAATATGACCGGCGACCGCACGGGGATGCTCAAGCTCCTCTTCCACCCCGACACACTCGCGATCCTGGGCGTGCATATCATCGGCGATGGAGCCTGCGAGCTCGTCCACATCGGGCAGACCGCCATGGCGCTCGGCGGCTCAGTCGAATTCTTGCGTGACACAGTCTTCAACTACCCGACTCTGGCCGAGGCCTACAAAGTCGCCGCGCTGGACGGCCTCGGTCGCCTCTAGAGAGACCGGATCGGCGCAAGCGGGAGGTCTGGCCGAAACTCTAGATCTCGAGCATCTCCGGGCAGGTGCAGAAAAGGTTGCGATCGCCGAAGGCATTGTCGATCCGTGCGACGGGCGACCAGAATTTATGTTCCCGCAGCCAAGGCGCGGGCCAGGCCGCACGTTCGCGCGAATACGAATGCTGCCAGATATCGGCAGTCAACGCGTCGGCCGGATGCGGCGCGTTTTTGAGAGGATTATCCGTGCCATCGAGCGTGCCGGATTCGATATCGCGAATCTCCTGCCGGATCAGCAACAAAGCATCACAGAGCCGATCGAGCTCCGCCTTCGGCTCGCTCTCGGTGGGCTCAATCATCAAAGTACCCGCTACCGGGAAGCTCATGGTCGGCGCGTGGAAGCCGTAGTCGATCAGGCGCTTGGCGATATCCTCGACCGTAACGCCCGCACTCTTCTCGAAGGGCCGACAATCGATGATGAATTCATGCGCGACACGGCCGTTCTGGCCGGTGAAGAGCACCTCATAATCGTCCGCCAGGCGCCGTGCCATATAATTCGCGTTGAGAATCGCGACCTGCGTAGCGCGCTTCAGGCCCGCGGCGCCCATCAGCGCGATATAGACCCAGCTGATTGGCAGAATGCTCGGGCTGCCGAAGGGTGCCGCCGACACCGCCCCCTCGCCGTCGAGCGGATTGCCCGGCAGGAAAGGCCGCAGGTGCTCGCGGGCGCAGATTGGACCCATCCCCGGGCCGCCGCCGCCGTGCGGAATGCAGAACGTCTTATGCAGGTTCAGATGACAAACATCGGCACCGATTCTTGCAGGGGAAGTAAGTCCGACCTGCGCGTTCATATTCGCGCCATCCATATAGACCTGACCGCCAGCGGCGTGGATCAGGTCGCAGATCTCCTGCACCCGCTCCTCAAACACGCCATGCGTCGAGGGATAGGTGATCATCAGCGCGCCGATGCGCCCCTCATTCTCCGCGAGTTGGCGCTGCAGATCGGCCACCTCAACATTGCCCTGCGCATCGCAGGCAACGGCAAGAACACGAAATCCGGCAATCACGGCCGTGGCCGCGTTGGTGCCGTGCGAGGAGACCGGAATCAGGCAGAGATCGCGCGCCTCACCGCCGGTGGCATCATGATGGCGACGGATCGCGAGCAGGCCGGCATATTCGCCCTGCGAGCCGGCATTGGGCTGCAACGAAACCGCGGGTAACCCGGTGATTTCGGCCAGCCAATCCGCCAACTGGTCCAGCATCTCCTCATACCCGGCAACCTGGTCGCGCGGTGCATAGGGGTGCAATTGGCCGATCTCAGGCCAGGTCACGGGGATCATCTCGACCGTGGCGTTGAGCTTCATGGTGCACGAACCCAACGGAATCATCGAGGTCGTCAAGGAGAGATCGCGGCTCTCCAGCCTGTGCAGGTAGCGCAGCATTTCATGCTCGCCGCGGTGGGCATGGAAAACCGGATGTTCGAGATAAGCAGTGCGCCGGCCAAAAATACCGTCGAGCGGACGGTCGCCAGCCTCAGCCAATGCGTCGACATCGACATCGCCCTCGCCGAAGAGTCCGACCAACACCGCAACATCCGCGCGTGTCGTGGTCTCATCCAGCGAAATTCCAACGCTGCCATCATCATGGTCGCGCAAATTGAATCCCGCTTCGCGTGCCGCCGCGAGCAACGCCGCCGCATTCCCGGTGCTCGGCCGCACCCGCAAAGTATCGAAAAAAAACGCTTCGCCGCAATCGACACCGGCGCGTCGCAGCCCTTCGGCCAAAGCCAGCGTGAGACCGCGCACGCGTGTGGCTATCCGCGCGAGCCCCTCTGGGCCATGGTACACAGCGTAGAAGCCGGCCATGATCGCCAAGAGGACCTGCGCCGTACAGATATTGCTGGTCGCACGGTCGCGGCGAATATGCTGCTCGCGAGTCTGGATCGCCAACCGATAGGCCGTCTTCCCGTTGGCATCTTTCGACACCCCGACGATCCGCCCTGGCACCCGGCGCGCATGCTCGTTGCGAGTCGAGAGGTAGGCTGCGTGTGGGCCGCCGAAACCCAACGGCACGCCGAAGCGCTGCGTCGAGCCAATGGCAATATCGGCACCGAATTCACCCGGCGGCGTGAGTAGCGTCAGGCTCAGAATATCGGCAGCCATCACGGCCAAGGCACCGGCCGCATGCGCACTCTCGATGGCCTGGCGGGGGTCGACCAGACGCCCGTCGGTGGTCGGATACGAAAGCAGGATACCGGCAAGGCCCGGGCTGGCGAAATCGAAATCCGCGACGGCCGCCACCTCGACCTGCATCCCCATCGAGGCACCGCGCGTGCGCACGACCGAGAGGATCTGCGGATGGCAGTCCTGCGCGACGAGGAAACGATGCTTTTTGCCGCGCGAAGCGGCGCGGCACATTGCCATCGCTTCGGCCGCCGCCGTCGCCTCGTCGAGAAGCGACGCATTCGCCAGCGGCAGCCCCGTCAGATCCGCGACCATGGTCTGGAAGTTCAACAAAGCCTCGAGGCGTCCCTGTGAGATCTCGGCTTGGTAGGGCGTATATTGCGTGTACCAACCGGGGTTCTCGAGAACGCCACGCTGGATAACCCCGGGCACGAGGGTATCGGAGTAACCCATGCCAATGCAGGAGCGCAGAACCCGGTTGCTGGAGAGCATCGAGCGCAGCTGAACCAGCACCTCGGACTCACCAAGCGATCGCTCGCCTTGGCCCGCGAGCACGAGCCCTCTTTCCAGACGGATCGCCTCGGGCACCGTACTTGCCGCAAGCTCATCGAGAGACTCGCAGCCAACGAGCGTCAGCATCTCGCGGAGATGCTCCCCGCGGGGGCCGATATGACGGTGGACAAAGGTATCGGAAGGGTCCAGCGGGTGGGGCGTGCCGTTTGCCATTCCCAAGGCTTAGAAGCCCGCAAGGGATTGGGCAAATGCGCCAGCGCGTGGCTTCCCCGGCGGATGCGCCTGGCGGTTGAGAGAAGCCGCATATCTGGCTAGAAATCGGTTCCGGGAGAACGCATGAAAACCATCACGAACGAAGAAGTCAGCAACGCCGTCGAAAACCAGACCATTCCTACGGCCTTTCTGGCCACCGTGCGCGAGCATGGCGCGCTTACGGCATTGCGCTGGAAAAAAGACGACGGCAGCTTCGGCAGCTGGACCTACAACGAGTATGCCGACCTGGTGGCTCGAGTAGCCGGCGGGCTGGCGGCCCGCGGGCTCGGCCACGGCGACCGAATCGTCTTGATGATGCGGAACATCCCGGAATTCCACGTGATCGACACCGCCGCCTACTTCCTTGGCGCGACCTCAATCTCGATCTACAATTCTTCGCCGACCGAGCAGGTCATCTACCTCGTGAACCATTGCGAGGCGAAGATGGGCTTCGTCGAAGACGAACAATTTCTGAGCCGCTTCCGCGAAGCTCGCCCCTCGCTCTCTTCGCTGCAAAGCCTGGGGAGCCTGCGCGACGCCGCAGAAGAGAATTTCACCTGGGAAGATCTGATCGGCTCGGACCCGATCGACCTCGAACAGGCCGCGCAAACCGCCAAGCCCGACGACCTCGCCACAATGATCTACACCTCGGGAACCACCGGCCCCCCCAAGGGCGTCATGCTCACGCATCGTAATATTGTCTGGACCGCCGCCTCGATGCTCAAGGTTCTCGACTGGAACGACCCCGCGGGCAAAAAACTCGTCTCGTACCTTCCGATGGCTCATATCGCCGAGCGCATGGTCGGCCAGTACCAGCCGCTCCTCATGGGCTTCACCGTCACGACCTGCCCGGAGCCGCGACTGGTGGCGGATTACGCGCGCGAAGTACGGCCGAATTATTTCTTTGGCGTGCCGCGAATCTGGGAGAAAATGTACGCCGGCATTCATGCCGCGCTCGCGGCCGACCCGGAAAAAGAAGCAAAATTCAACGATGCCGTCGCCGCAGCTACACCGATTGTGGAAAAAATGACGCGCGGCACCGTCACCGAAGAAGAGCAAAAGACCTGGGATTTCCTCGACGAAGTCGCCTTCTCGCAGGTCCGTGCGCTGATCGGGTTGGACGAATGCGACCTCGCCATGACCGGCGCCGCGCCGATCCCGGCCGAAATGCTCATCTGGTTCCGCGCCATCGGCGTGCCCTTGGCCGAACTCTACGGCCTCTCGGAGACCACCGGTCCGATGACCTTCACGGCGTGGGCCGTCAAGCCCGGAACCGTAGGCCAGGCGCTTCCCGGCTGCGAAGTGAAACTCGCCGAAGACGGTGAAGTCCTTGCCCGCGGCGGAAATGTTTTCCAAGGCTACCTCAACGAAGCCGAGAAGACGGCCGAGGCTCTCGACGGAGAAGGTTGGCTGCATACGGGCGATATCGGCGAATTGGACGACGAAGGCTATCTCAAGATCGTTGACCGTAAAAAGGAATTGATCATTACCGCCGGCGGCAAAAATCTCAGCCCTGCCAACCTGGAATCCGAACTCAAAATGATCCCCTTGGTCGGCCAGGCATGTGCGATCGGCGACGGTCGGCCCTTCGTTTCGGCCTTGGTTGTGCTGGACCCGGATGCGGCGGAGGCCTGGGCCAAAAGCCACGATATGGCCGATGCCACTACGGCCGAACTCGCCGCACATCCAGACATCATCCGCGAAATCGAGGAGGGCCTCGAGGGCGCGATGGCGAAGTTCAACAACACCGAAAGAGTGAAAAAAGTCACCGTGCTCGGGGAAGAATGGCTACCCGACTCCGAGTGCTTGACACCTACCTCCAAGCTCAAGCGACGCGGCATCCACAAACTTTACGCGACCGAAATCGAAAATCTCTATTCCTGATCCGGCAACCGGCCGGGCCTCCCCTGGCCGGTTCAGCCCTGTGCGATATAGGTTTCGAGCTGTTCGATCTCGAATTGTTTCTGGCCGATGACGCTCTTCACCACGTCACCGATCGAGAGCATTCCAATCACCTGCCCTGCCTCCAAGACGGGAAGGTGACGAATCCGTTTGGCCGTCATGATCGCCATGCACTGATTGATCGTCTGGTCCGGACCAACGCCGACCACCTCGGCGGTCATGATCTCCGACACCGCCAGGTCGCGGGAATGGCGCCCGGCCAAGATGACCTGACGCGCATAATCGCGCTCGGAGAAAATCCCCTCCAGGCGGCCGTCTTCCCCGACCACGAGGACGGCACCGATATCGTGCTCCGCCAGCACCCCAAGACAGACGAAGACCGTATCCTCGGGTCTGACCGAGTAGACCACCGGCGCCTTCATTCCGAGCAGATCCTTTACTGTTGGCATGCAACCTCCCATCAACACCCGGCAACTCCAATAACGTCGCAAGCCATCACCAGTCGCCCCGGGCGTCGTCAACTGCGGTCAACATGCCATGGCAAGGCCCATCAAGGGAAACGCTATTGCCGCACTCGAGGTCCGGCCGAAAAGTAGACCTGCATCCGGGCGCCGCTTGCGGCCGCTGTGCAAAGCCCTACTTCTCGGCCGGACCTCTGGACGCGGAGCCGGATCTGGAGAATGCTGGGCCGATGCAGGTGCTTGCCCTCTTTCTCTCCCTTCTTTTCAGTATCCTCGGCCTCGGCTGCCTCGTGCTGGTGATCCTCGGACTCCCCGGCACCTGGCTGATGATCGCGCTGGCAGTAGGCATCGAACTCCTCGACACCGCCTGGTTGGTGGCCGGACACGCGACCAGCTTCGGATGGTGGCCGATCAGCGCCGCGATCGTTTTGGCGATCGTCGGCGAGGTCGTCGAGACCTGGACAGCAGCCGCTGGTCTGAGCGCCGGCGGAGGATCGCGCCGCGGCATGTGGGGCGCCATTATTGGCGGGATGGTGGGAGGCCTGCTGCTGACCGGGTTGATCCCTATCCTCCTGGTCGGGACCATCGTCGGGGCGGCCGCCGGGGCCTTTCTGGGCGCGCTGGTAGCCGAACTCACCGGGCTTGCGCGCGCGGACGCAGCATCGTCGCTCAAAGCCGCGACCGGAGCCGCCATCGGGCGCGTACTCGGGACCTTCGGCAAGACCATTGTGGCCGTGGTGATCTGGGTGCTCCTCACAGTCGCTGCCGTCTGGACCGCCGTGGCGTGAATTCCGAGCGGTCTGCCGCTATCTGCCGAGACATGATAGGCGCATCGACCGGCCCCACGCGGACCCTCTCCGAATTCGATTCCAAAAACCGACTCGCCGCCGCGGGCGTGCCCATGGGTGCCGAACGATTGGTATCGAGTCCAGCCGAGGCCATCGCGGCCGCCAGCGAGTTCGGCTTTCCCGTGGTCGCGAAACTCTGTGGGGATGCGATCGCGCACAAAACCGAGCGGGGGCTGGTGCGGCTCGGTTTGCGCGACGCCGCTGCCGTGCAAGAAGCCGTCGAGGCGCTGCTCGCGGCCGGGCGGCCCGAAGATGGCGTGCGCGGCGTGCTGGTAGCACCGATGGTTGCCGGCACACGCGAGCTGATCGCGGGCATGTTGGTCGATCCGACCTTCGGCCGCTGCGTCATGTTGGGAATCGGCGGAATCTTCGCCGAAGCGCTCGCGGACGTCGCCTTCCGATTGGTACCGCTCTCGCGCCAGGACGCCGAGGATATGATCGGCGACCTCGAACACCAAAGCTGGTTCGATGAATTTCGCGGCGAACCCGCTGTGGAGCGCGACCTTCTCATCGATATTCTGCTTGGCCTCTCGCGAGTTGCGGCCGAAAATGACGAGATCGTCTCGATCGATATCAACCCGCTGATCATCGCAGACGGCCGTCCCGTCGCGGTCGATGCGCTCGTCGAGGTGCAGGCATGACCGACCAGGAAATCCGCGAACGCTACCGCCCTCTCTTCGACCCCAAAGGAATCGTAGTCGCCGGCGCGTCTTCGCATCCCGGAAAGTTCGGCTTCGTTGCGGCGCATAATATTCTCAGCGAAGGCTACCAGGGCAAGGTCTTCCTGATGAACCGTGACGGCAAGGAGGTTCTCGGTCGCGCCACCCTCACCTCAATCGAGGACGTGCCCGAAGGTGCTGCCGACCTGATTTTCATCTGCACGCCACCGCGCACCATTCCGGATATGCTGCGCACCAGCGCGCGCAAGGGCATCAAAGCCGCCTTCATCGCAGCGGCCGGTTTCGGCGAACTCGGCGAGGAGGGCAAGGCGCTCGAGCGCGAGCTGGCCACTCTTGCCGACGAACTCGGCATGGTCGTCGCCGGCCCGAACGGACAGGGTGTCATCTCGACGCCCAGCCAGCTCTGCGCGCAGATCATCGCGCCCTACCCGCCGCGCGGCCATATCGGGCTTGCCAGCCAGTCGGGAGGCTTCATTCAGTCCCTCCAGAATTACGCGCATAAAACAGGCGTCGGCGTGAGCCGCGCCATCTCGGCCGGAAACTGCGCCCATACGGGTCTGGAAGATTACCTCGAATTCTTCGGTGCCGATCCCGAGACCAAGGTCGGCCTCACCTACGTCGAGGGTATCGACGACGGTCGGCGCTTCTTCGACAAGGCCCGCAGCATGACCGCGCGCAAGCCGCTGGTCGTCCTCAAGGGCGGCTCCACCAGCGGCGGTGCACGCGCGGCCGCGTCGCATACGGGTGCACTGGCCAGCGACGACCGCATCTTCGACGGCATGTGCCGCCAAGCCGGTCTCACCCGCACGCATTCACTCGAAGAGGCCTTCGAGGCGGCTGCCAGCTTCGCCACCCATCCGCTGCCCAAGGGCCCGAACGTTTTCGTTCTGACCACGGCGGGTGGCTGGGGTGTGGTCACAGCAGATCGACTGACGCAATCCACCGTGCTGAACCTGATGCCGCTACCGGACGATATCCGCGCCGCCTTCGACGAACGGCTGCCGCCGCGTTGGAGCCGCAACAATCCGGCCGACCTGGCTGGATCCGAAACCCGAGATACGGTCGCGGAATGCATGCGCATCGTCGCGAGCCACGCCGATGTCGACGCGGTCATCTTCCTCGGCGCAGGGATTCAATCGAATCTGGGCCAGATGGAGAAGAACGGGAAATTCTACCCCGAATACGGCCTCGGGCGGATCGTCGATTTCCATTTCCGCCAGGACGCGCGCTACGCCACTCTGGCGATGGAATGCGAGAAGGAGTTCGGCAAGCCGATCCTGCTCGCCTCCGAGTTGGTCGATTGCCAACCCGAGAACCCGGCCGTGGCAACGCTCGCCGCCGGTGGTTCGCTCTCCTACCCGTCCTCGTGGCGGGCCGTCACGGCCCTGGAGCACCTCTACCGCTACGCGCGCTGGCGCAAGCGCCGCGCTCAATAGCCGTAGCGCAATTGCACCGCACGACGCCGCCGCGCAAGGCGCCTGCCGCGTTCCCCGGGGCCCAATCGCTTCGTATCCGCCGGCAAGACACCGTCCAATTCGCTGCGTTTCAGAACCCGGAAAGCCGGTTGCGTCACCACGTCCGGAAAGAGATAGCGGATGCCGATGGAGCCCTCCTCACGCTCGACCGGATCTAGCCAATTCGCAACGCCCGGGTCGTCGTGGGCAATCACGGCGCGGAAGATTCCGTCAGAGTCGATCTCGGCCTGTGCGCTATTGATCGATGATTGCCGCGTCGCGAACTCCAGGCTGTCCCAGAACCAACCGCAAAGCTGCACGCTCCACATACGGCAGGCCGGCGGCTTGAATTCAAGGATGACAGCCTCATCAGGAGCGCAACGGAAATGCCCGAGACCGTAGGCCTGCCCACGCAGGCCCGCATTGCCCTCCATCGGCTCGGTCAATGTCACGGCGTTTGCCTCCGTGCCAAGGATGAGCCGGCTCATCGCCTCCCAGCTGCGGATGCCCACCGAAAGCCACTCCAGCAACTCGTCGATACGCGGCGCCAACCGCTGCGGGGTCAGGGCCGGCTCGGGATACTCCGCACCGATCCGCTCGACAAAAACCCGTGCCGGACGCTCGTTCTCCCAATCCTCGAAATATTGGCGGAGGAAAAGAAACGACGCCTCCTCGTCGAGCGCCATCCAATTCCCCTCATGCGGCTGCGCCGAGAGGATCAACTCGAAATTCCCGTCTGCGTCGGTCTGGAGTTCGCCGGCATGGAGGGACGAGACCGTCTGCCAGCCGCCCACATTGCCGTCGCCCAAATGCCCGGTGTTGACCTGGTACTCGAAATGCCGAGCACTGCCGACGTTGCCACCGATACGGTAGGAGGCATCGCCGCGAACGCGGGTAGCGGAATAATTGCAATCCGGGTTGTCGAAGCCCCAGGCCAGCCCACGTTCGATGATACGACCGAATTCTGGATAGTCTGGGTCGCCCGCCACGATACAGGCGCGGATCGAAGCCGCGAGGAAACGAAGCAGGTAGCGCCAACCCTCGGCACGATCGCGCGGCGAAGCTGGCACCCCGCTGTCCAAAACAAGACTCTCCCACTCGCGCAGCCTCCCCTGCACCTGCCGCCAGGCAGCCTCGGAGAGCAGATCCTCATGCGCGATGCCCATCGTTCCTCTTAGCCACTCCCCCCTGCGAGCCGAAACGCTGCGCAGAGAGTTGCCCCAGCCTTCCCGAGAGGCAGGATAGCACCGGGTTGCGCACGAGGAGGTCCAAGGCGAGAGTCGGCTCAGGAGGAAGAAGAATCATGGGTGAAGCGTATATCGTGGAAGCGGTCCGGACGGCCGCCGGAAAACGCCGGGGCAAACTCGCCAATTGGCATCCGATCGACCTGGGCGGCAAGGTTCTCGACGAACTCGTGCAACGCACGGGGATGAACCCCGAGCTCATCGAAGACGTGATCTTCGGCTGCGTCGATCAGGTGGGCGCGCAGAGTGCAAATATCGCACGCAACGCGATCCTCGCCGGAGGCCTGCCGGAGTCGGTTCCCGGCACCACGGTCGACCGTCAATGTGGTTCCTCGCAGCAGGCCGTTCATTTCGCCGCGCAAGCCGTGATGTCCGGCGTCCATGATGTCGTCATCGCCGCGGGTGTCGAGGTGATGAGCAAGGTACCGCTGGGCGGCAACGCCATTGCCGGCTACAAGGCGGGATACGGCGTGCCCTACGGCGAGGGCATGAAAAAGCGCTACCCCGGCGTCAAATTCAACCAATTCACGGGCGCCGAAATGCTCGCCGAGCGATGGGGACTGGACCGCGCCGGGCTCGATGCCTTCGGCGTCGAGAGCCACCGCCGCGCGGCCGAGGCCACCAGCACCGGCCGCTTCGAGCGCGAAATCGTTCCCGTCCAGGTGAAGAACGAGGATGGTACCGAGGAGACCTTCGCGCAAGATGAAGGCATCCGCGCCGGAACAACTACCGAGATCCTGGCCGGCCTCAAACCGCTGAGCGACAAGGCATTGCTCACCGCGGGCACCTCCAGCCAGATCTCGGATGGCGCCGCCGCACTCCTCATCGTGAACGAGGAGGGCCTGAGAAAATGCGGCGGCAAGGCGCGCGCCCGGATTCATACCATGACGCTAGCGGCCGACGACCCCATCGTCATGCTTGGCGCACCGATTCCCGCAACCCAGAAACTCCTCGATAAATCCGGTCTGCGCTTGAGCGATATCGGCAACTACGAAATCAACGAAGCCTTCGCCTCGGTACCGATGGCCTGGGCGACTGCGCTCGGCGCCGATATGGCGCGACTCAACCCCAACGGTGGCGCCATTGCCCTGGGCCACCCGCTCGGCTGCACCGGCGCCAAGCTCATGACCACCCTGCTCCACGAGATGGAGCGCGCCGACAACGAGTTCGGCCTTCAATCCATGTGCGAGGGCGGTGGCCTGGCCAACGCCACCTTGCTCCAGAGGCTCTAGAAATGTCACAGATCAAAAATGCCAAGATCGCCATCACGGGACCGGCAAGCCAGGTCGGCTTGCCGGTCGCCCGGGCATTGGCCAAGGACAACCATGTAATCGGTGCGGCGCGCTTCTCCAACCCTGCCGACCGCAAGCGCCTCGAAGACCTTGGCGTCGAATGCGTGAAGATCGACCTTGCCAGCGGCGAGGTCGACGCCATCCCCGAAGATATCGACTATGTCATGCACTTTGCCGTTGCGAAATCTCCAGATTTCGCCGCCGACCTGCGTACCAACGCCGAGGGCCTGGGACACCTCATGTCGCGCTGCCGCGGCGCCAAGGCCTTTCTCGTTTGTTCCACGACGGGCGTCTACAAACCCAACGAGCACGAGCCGTTGAAGGAAACGGGTTTTCTCGGCGATAGCCACGTCCGAATGCTGCCGACCTACAGTATCTCCAAAATCGCCGCGGAAGCCGTAGCTGGCTTCGCGGCGAAGCAATGGCAGCTGCCGACCACCATCGCACGCCTGAACGTCCCCTTCGGCAACGAGGGCGGCTGGCCTCTCTTCCACCTCATGATGATGCAGGCGGGCCAGGCCATCCCGGTCCATGAGAACGCACCGAGCTCATTCAACCCGATCCACGAAGACGATATCGTGCGGATGGTGCCCCGCCTTCTCCAGGTAGCGGCGACGCCCGCCACTATCGTCAATTGGGGCGGAATCGAGACGACGAGTATTGAAGAATGGTGCCGCTATATGGGCGAACTCACCGGCCTGGAGGCGAAGTTCATACCCACCACCGAAACCATCGAGAGCATCATCCCGGACACCACTAAAATGGTCGAGTTGATCGGCGCCACCGAAGTCGATTGGCGTGACGGCCTACGCCGCATGATCGAAGCCCGCATGCCCGAGCTGTTGAAGAGCGCGCCCTGAGTTTGCGACCGGGCCGCAAGCTCGCTCAACCGAAGAGGCGCTCCAATACCCAATAGGCGGCGAGGCAACCGATTCCATAGGCCGGCGCGAGGTCGAGCCAAACCGGCCGTCGCCGCAGCAGCGGGCGCAGAAGAAAGCCGGCCAGCACGACCACCGCAACGAAACTCAGCTGGCCGAGTTCGATCCCGAGATTGAACGAGAAAAGCGCCAGCGGCAGATCGTCGGGCGGAAGACCGATCTGGGCAAGCGCGCCGGCAAAGCCGAGCCCGTGCAGAAGGCCGAAGAAAAAGGCCATACCCCACGGGAAGCGGCGCAGCAGAGTCGGCTTTGCCTCGCGGCCACGCGCGAGTTCGACCGCGAGCACCAGAATCGAGATCGCAATCAGCACCTCGACCGGCCGCACCGGCACCTGCGCCAGACCCAAAGACGCGAGCGCCAAAGTCACGCTATGGCCGACGGTGAACGAGGTGATGGTCTCCACCAACAAGAGCGGGCTGGTTGCCAGCAGAAGCAGCCCCAGCACAAAAAGAAGGTGGTCCAAGCCTCCCAGGATATGGTCGAAGCCCAGGCGCAGATACCCCCAGAGCACGGAGTCCGGCCGGCCGCTCTCGGGCACGACCCAACGGGGTTCCTCGCTACGCAAAACGTGACGAAAAACCCGGCCATCGGGCAAGGAGACGCGCAACAGGGCATCGTTCGACCCGATCCCCAGCCCGACAACGCCAACCGAACGGCCCACCAGGCCGTCAGGGCCGCAATCGACGCGCCATTCCAAAACCACGGCCTCGCCCTCTTTGCGTCCGGTGGGGGGAGCCATCTCGCGGCAGCCGGCCGGCAATTCGGGATGGACATCCGATCCACGGACCCGCAGAGCGGGCACCTTCCAACGCACAGCCACCTCTCCCGACGCCTCGGCATTGAGTTCCAGGAGTGATGGCGCCAGCGGATGCGCGTCAGCAGCCGGGGCCGAAAACAAAAAGACCGCGAGGATGACGGCCGAGACAAGGCAGATTTCAGTCCGCAAGCGCAATTTCCGCCTCCACTCGACCGCGTTCGTCAGGGTACTCAACGAAAATTTCATATTGCCCGCGCAGGTCTTCGACGAGCAAACCGAGACTCGCCTCGCGACGCTCGGCGAGCAGACGATGGCGCAGTTGGTTGCGCACAGAATCCAGCGGTGGCATGCGCGACACGCGCTTCTCGCCCACCCGCACGAGGTGCGTACCGTAGGCCGAAGCTACCGGACCCGCCCATGCGCCCACACGCAGAGCAAATGCGTCACGCGCAAAATCGCTACCGAAAAACGACTCAAGTTGGCGCTCGGAGCGCAGCCGGAAGGCGCGCCCCAAGGGAAAGGGGTCGCCGCGAGCTTGCCAATCGTCGCCGCCCGCGCGCGAAAGCTCGGCCAGCATAGCGGGGCCGTCCTGTGCAAGCGCAGCCCCGCGCCGATCGCGGCTCAAGAAGACATGCTCCAGACTGAGACGCGCCGGCTCGCGGAAGACATCTTCATGCGCCAGTAGATAGGCGTGTAATTCCTCGTCGGTCGGCTCGGCAGGTGGCGCGAGCAGGCCCGCGAGCAACCGCATTTTCTCGACCAAAGAGCGGCGCACGACGGTATCGCCCTGGTCGAGGCCGAGCGCCAGGGCCTCCGCATAAAGCTCGTCATCACTGCGTTCGGGCTCATCCGAGACAAAACGCATCTTGCGCACCAGCCAGCCACGGATCGCGCGATCGCCCCGGTCGAGACCGCGCACCAAGGCGTCGCGGTAGAGCAACTCCATATCGATCTCGTTGCGGATCAGCCCCTTCTCCTCCGACGGAGTCGGCTCGCGCCCCAAGGCTCCCTTCTGTGTCTCACGAAGCTTGGCGATATCGATCACGATGGGGAGGCGGGCAACCGCTTGCGGTTCCCCCGGGGCGGAGAGCCACAGATGGTCGAGTGCGAAAAGAGCAATTCCCACCACGATAAAATGCAGCAACGGCCGACGGAGCCAGCCTCGCTGTGTAGAGGAGGTCGCGGACATCGCCTCTTAACGGCCCCGGAAGGTGGGTTTTCGTTTTTCAGCGAAGGCAGCGATGCCTTCGCGCCCATCGGGATGGCCGGCGTTGGCGACGATTTCGGTCGCTTCGGCAGCAAGTTGTTCCGCCAGGCTGCACTCATCTGTCTGATGCAGTAATTTCTTCACCGAGCCGAAGGCCGCCGTCGGCCCGGCGGCCAGCTTCGCGACCAGCTTGCCCGCCACCGTGAGCAACTCGTCGTTCGCAACGACCTGCGTGATCATGCCCCAATCAAGCGCCTCGGCGGCCGTCACGACCCGATTGGTGATCATCATTTCCTGCGCACGACGCAGACCGATCAGACGGGGCAGGAAATGCGTCATTGAACCGTCGGGCGAAAGCGCGATACCGGTATAGGCCGCCGTGAACTTCGCCGACTCGGCCACCAGCACCAAATCGCCGGCGAGCGCCAGGCTCATGCCAGCACCGGCAGCGGTTCCGTTTACCGCCGTGACGATCGGCGCTGCCAGGCCGCGCAAAATTTCGATGGCCGGATGCAGATTCCGAAGCAATTCACCGATCAATGCTGCCGGCTCCGCCGCCGCAGCGAACGCGCCGACATCGCCACCGGCGCAGAAGAGCCGGCCCTTGGCCGTCAACAATACCACCCGCAGATTTGCCTCGGCCTCACAGGCTCGGGCGACGGCGAGAATATCCTCGCCGAATTGCAGGTTCATCGCGTTGCCCGCATCGGGGCGGTTCAGCGTGATGGTGGCCACGCCGTCCAAAATTTCGAGATCAATCGTTTCCATGCGCTCTACCAAAGCCTACCAGCGCTCGGCGGCAACCCGCTTCGGGTACCAGCTGAGGCCGATCAACGCGTAATGCGTATCGAGCCCGGCGTTATCGTCATAGATGCCCGCGTTCGACATATGCCGATAGCGGTAGGCCAGGCTCAGCGAGAGATTCTCCTCAACAAAATACTCCACGCCGAAACCCACCGTCTCGTCGAATTGGAAGCCTTCGCCCAAGCCGATATCACGCAGGCCGGTATAGAGGAGACCGATTCCGGCAGAGGCAAATGGCACGATCGGCTGGCCGCGGTCCCAGGCGAGCCGGAACGCAATCGGATTCACGCCGATCTCAAATGTCGTCTCGGGCCCGAAAAGCGGCGCGACCCAGCCCTCAACGATCCATTGCAGATGGAGATTCACACGCCGGAGTGGTTCGTCGACCAAATCGGGAAAGCGAAGGCCCGCGTGCACCATGAAGGGCATGATCTGCACATCGGAGCGCTCCGAGTGGCCGCCGCCGAAGCGAAGAGAGACCGATTCCAGTCGCGAATCGCTTGCGGCCGCTGTGCCGGCAGCGGCCAGAGTCAGCGCGAAGGTGACCGAAACGACAAGGCAGATCGCTGGACGGAGCATCCGCCTCTCGGTACCCACCCTTGGCAGGGACCGCAATCCATCCGAGCGTGGGCAGCTGTGCCGAACCCGGCCGACTATCTGCCCAAGTTCCACTAATAGTGGGTGGCCCCGTGCGTGAGGTTTGGTTATATCCGCTACCTCTCTCCCGGGCTTCGGTCCATTATGGGAACTTGGAAGGAAGTTGAGAACCATGAGCGAACCCACAGAGCAGAACCGCCCCGACACCGTAAACTCCCGCCTGGATGCCTGGGTGAAGGAGATGGCCGCGCAGACCAAGCCCGACCAGATCTATTGGGTCGATGGCTCAGAGGCCGAGCGCGAGCGCCTTACGCAACTCGCGGTGGACCAGAAAATCCTGATTCCGCTCAACCCGGAGATACGGCCGAACTCGTATCTGCATCGCTCCGACCCGCGCGACGTTGCGCGCGTAGAGCACCTCACTTTCATCTGCTCGAGGAACGAAAAAGACGCCGGCCCGACCAATAACTGGATGGATCCGCAAAAGGCTTACGCGAAGCTCGGCAAGCTCTTTGACGGCTCGATGCAGGGCCGCACGATGTACGTCATTCCCTATTCGATGGGCCCGGTCGGCTCGCCGCTGGCGAAGATCGGCATCGAGATCACCGACTCGGTCTATGTCGTGCTCAATATGCGCATCATGACGCGTATGGGCAGCGCCGCATTGGCAACTCTCGGCGACTCCAACGACTTCAACCGCGGCCTGCATTCGACGCTTGACCTCGACCCGGAGAAGCGCTTCATCTGCCACTTCCCCGAAGACAATACGATCTGGTCCTGCGGTTCCGGCTACGGCGGCAATGTGCTGCTGGGCAAGAAATGCCTCGCCCTGCGCATCGGTTCCTACCTGGGCAGCCAGGAAGGCTGGCTCGCCGAGCATATGCTCATCCTCGGCGTCGAGAGCCCCGAGGGCGAGACGACCTACGTCGCGGCGGCCTTCCCCAGCGCTTGTGGCAAGACTAATTTTGCGATGATGGTCCCGCCCAAAGAATTCGCCGGCTGGAAAATCTGGACAGTCGGCGACGATATCGCCTGGATGCGCGTCGGCGACGACGGCCGCCTCTGGGCCATCAACCCCGAGAACGGCTACTTCGGCGTCGCTCCGGGCACCAGCATGAAATCCAACCCGAATGCGTTGAAGAGCGTCGCGCGCGACACGCTCTTCACCAATGTTGCCTTGACTAAAGAAGGCGATATCTGGTGGGAAGGCATGGACGGCGAGGTCCCCGAGGAACTCACCGATTGGCAGGGCAATCCGTGGAAGCGCGGCGACGAGAAGAAGGCCGCCCACCCCAACAGCCGTTTCACCGCACCGATGCAGAACAACCCCGTCCTCTCGCCCGCAGCCGATGCGCCCGAGGGTGTGCCGATCTCGGCGATCATCTTCGGCGGCCGGCGCAGCACGACCGTGCCCTTGGTGATGGAGAGCGGCAGCTGGGAGCGTGGCGTCTATCTCGGCGCGACCATGGGCTCCGAGACCACCGCAGCCGCCACCGGCGCGGTCGGCGTCGTGCGTCGTGATCCCATGGCCATGCTGCCCTTCTGTGGCTACGATATGGGCAATTACCTCAAGCATTGGCTGTCGATGGAAAAATCCATCCAGAACCCGCCCAAATTCTTCCAGGTGAATTGGTTCCGCCAGGACAGCGAAGGCAAGTTCATCTGGCCGGGCTTCGGCGAGAATATGCGCGTGCTCAAATGGATCATCGACCGCGCCGCGGGCCGGGTCGGCGGCGTCGAGACCCCGCTGGGCATCG
This sequence comes from Deltaproteobacteria bacterium, assembly GCA_046583355.1. Taxonomy (GTDB): domain Bacteria; phylum Desulfobacterota; class Binatia; order UBA12015; family UBA12015; genus UBA12015. Next base: position 24,781 of record JAYGCM010000016.1, on the reverse strand, counting down.
TGCCGGAGGAAGGCGCGATCAACTTGGAAGGCTCCGGGATTTCGGCCGAGCAGATGGCCGAACTCACAGCAATCGACCCGGTGGCCTGGAAGGCCGAGTTGGAATTGCAAAGCGAACTCTTCGAGAAGCTTGCCGCCACCATGCCTGCCGAACTGGTCGAGACGCGCAAGAAACTCACCGCAGCACTCAGCTGAGCTGAGACGGCCAACCGAAAGATCATCGGATGCCGGAGACGCCTACCGAACCAGTGTCGCGCGGCCCCTCCGGGGGCGGTGCGACACTGCCGATGGTGCTCGCCATCGACCTCGGCACGACCAACCTGAAAGTCGGCCTGGTCCGGCTCGATGGCACGGTCGCGGCCGGCACCACGCGGCCCATCGAGACACTCCTCCCACCCGGCGGTGGCAGCGAGCAGGATCCCGATGCGATCTGGCGCGCGGTTCTGGATGGCGCAGCGGAAGTCGTGCGGCGGGCCGAGGCGGGCCCTGACGATATCGTCGCCCTACTCGCCTCCAGCCAGTTCTTCTCGCTGCTCCCGGTCGACCAAGAAGGCCGCGCGCTGGCGAACATGCAGCTCTGGAGTTCCAATCTGGGTGCTGCGCATAGCGAGCGTCTGCTGGCCGACAACGAAGATGCCTTCCTGCAGCTGCTCTCGATCCACGGAGCCGTGCCCTTCGGCAACGACTCCCTCTCCCATGCACTGCATTTTCGGGAAGATCGCCCCGAGGTCTGGGAAAAGACACACGCGCTGCTGGAGCCGGTCGACTTTCTCACCCTGCGCCTCACAGACATCTGCACGACCAACCTCTGCACCGCCTTCCCCCTCCTCCTGACCGACAACCGGGACCTTGCCCGCGGCGACTGGAGCGATGAATTGCTCGAGATCGCCGGCATCCCGCGCGACAAGCTCGCGCCGATGGTGCCGGTCGACGCACAGGTCGGCGTCGTACTGCCCGAGGTCGCGGCCACGCTCGGACTCGCGGCCGGCACGCCGGTCTTTAGCGGATTGAACGATACCCAGGCCGTCACCGTGGCAACCGGCACCTTCCGGCCCGGCTTCGGCGGGGTGAATATCGGCACGACGATTCAGGTACTGGGCCGCGCAGTCAGGAAGGATACCGATTTCGAGAGCATGACGGTCAGCATGCCGAGCCCCTTCCCCGGCGAGTATCTCGCGATGGGGGAATGCGGTCTCGGCGGTCGTCTGGTCGAGCATTTCCTGCGCAACTTCGTCTACGCCGACGACGCCTTCGGCGAGCACGGCGTAGACGATATTTTTGCCGCACTCGAACAGACCGTCGCCGGCGAGCCGGCCGGAGCCGGTCACCTGCTCTACCTACCCTGGCTGACCGGCACGATGGCGCCGCTTGCGAACTCGGCTACCCGAGGCGGCTTCCTCAATATGAGTCTGGGCACAACACGGGCGCGCATGGCCCGCGCCCTGCTCGAGGGCGTCGCCTATCAATTGCGCTGGATGTTCCCCTTCGTCGAGCGCTTCTCGGGCTCTGAGGTCACGGATCTCACCTTCTCCGGCGGCGGTGCCCGCTCGGCGACCTGGGCCGCGACGCTTGCTGATGTACTGAACCGGCCCGTACGCCGACTCGCCGATCCCGGCCTGGCCAATGTGCGCGGCGTCGCCTTCCTTGCTTTCTTCCGGTTGGGATTGGTCGACGCCAGCGAGATCGACCGCTTCCGCCCTACCGCCGAGATCCACGATCCCGATCCGACCCGACAGAAACTCTACGACGGCCTCTACGATGCCTGGCGCAAGGCGTACGACGCCAACCTGCCGATCTTCGAGGCCCTGCAGAACCTCGAAAAGTGAAACGGAGAGAAGAATGGCAAATTATTATCCCTACGCAGATCGATTTTCGGTAAACCGCGGCATGCCCGCAAAGGGCCGCGCGAACGAGGAGATCCTCGCCGAGTTGCGCACGATGGCGACCGAGGAAGACAATTTCTGGCAAACCGGCCAATGCTCCGGAACGATGTATTGCGGCGATATGGAGCATTATGGCTTCATGACCGAAGCCTTCGGAATGTACTCGCATGTGAATATCCTGCAGCGCGATATCTGCCCGAGCGCGACGCGCTTCGAGGGCGAGATCATCGCCATGACCCTCGATATGTTGCACGCCGGCGATGCGGGCGCGGACGCCGCCCCCTGCGGTTCGACCACCTCGGGCGGCTCCGAGAGCATCCTCAGCGCGATCCTCGCCTACCGCGAGTGGGCCAAGCGCGAGAAGGGCATCGAGCGTGCCGAGATGATCCTGCCCGAGACTGCGCATGTGGCCTTCCGCAAGGGCGCCTACCTCTTCGGCATGGACGTCATCACGGCCCCCATCGACCCCGAGACCGCGCAGGTCGATATCGATTTCGTACGCAAAAATATCGGCCCCAAGACCGCCTTCCTGGTGGGTTCCGCCTGCAACTACGGCTACGGCACGATCGACCCGATCGACGAACTCTCCGCTCTTGCCGTCGAGCATGGAATCGGCCTGCATGTCGACGGCTGCCTGGGCGGCTTCATCCTGCCTTGGGGCGAGGCACTCGGCTACGATATTCCGGTCTTCGATTTCCGCTTGCCCGGCGTCACCACGATCTCGGCCGATACGCATAAATACGGCTACGCAACCAAGGGTTCGTCCGTGCTCTCGTTCCGCAACAAAAACCTGCGCGAAGGCCTCTACTTCATGGAGCAGGAATGGTCGGGCGGGAAATATCTCTCGCCGGGCATCGCCGGCAGTCGCTCCGGCGGCATCCTGGCGGCCACCTGGTCCTCCATGGTGAGCTTGGGCCGCGAGGGCTATATGGCCCACGCCAAGAAGATCTTCGAGACCGCCTACGCGATGCAGGATATCGTCCGCTCGCACCAAGAACTACGCATCATCGGCAAGCCAAGTTTCTGTTTCTCGTTTCTCTCCGACGAGTTCGAGATCTACCTCTTGAACGATTTCATGCGCACGCGCGGCTGGCGCTTCAACGGCCAACAACATCCCAACGCCCTGCATATGTGCGTCACCCGGCCGCAGACCCAGGATGGCCTGGTCGAGCGCTTTGCCACCGACCTCGAAGACGGCGTCCAATACGCGAAGAAAAATGTCGACAAGCCGGCAAAAAGCGGTGCCGTCTACGGCGGCATGCCCAAGGGCGACCCCACGATCGAGGGCATGGTTCGCGATGTCATGACGCAAATGCTCGACGCCCATCAGGCCCTGCCCGAGGAGTAGACTCGAATGGACAAGAACCAACACCCCGCGATGATCGCGGCCCATAACTCCTGGAAAGCTGTGATGAACCGCGACCGTGAGGCGTGGTTCGCTCTCATGGCCGACGAGATCCGGATCGAAGATCCCATCGGCGTCGCGCCGACCAACCCAAGCGGCGAGGGCTTCTGCGGACTCGAGGAGATCAACCAGTTCTGGGACACCAATATCGGCCTCACCGAGAGCATCACGATCGAGGCCGAACAGAGCTACGCCGCAGGCAGCGAGTCCGCCCATATCCTGCACCTGACCACGACATTCCCGGGCGGCGCGAAGATGCATATCCAAGGCATCTTCACCTACCGCGTGAACGACGAAGGCAAGCTCACCAATCTGCGCGGCTACTGGTCCCTCGACGAAGCCCGCAGCGAGTAGGCCCGGAAGCGAGGCTGCCCAACCCGACCGGACGCAGGGGACCCGTTGGACGCAAAAAAAGGGGGCGAAGCCGAAGCTCCGCCCCCTTTTGCGCCGCAAGCGGCCGGCGTTCAGCCGACGGCACGCATGATTTTCAGATTCTCCGAGGCTGGGAAGCGCTCGAAGACCTTGTCGATCTCCTCTTTCGGAGTCGCGAAGACCGCGCCGTTCTGGGGCACGGGTTCGTCGCGGCACCATTGCGGCAAATCGTTGTCTTCAGGGCCGAAGCCGACCCGCTTGTTGAACTCCCACTCGTCAACCATGCATTGCCAGCCGAGGTCAGACGCCTCTTCAAACGACATTTCCTTGCCGTACATCGCGCCGAAGAGTTCGCGGATATCGTTGATCGTCGGCTGTTGGAACTGGCAGAAGCCGCTGGAATCACAGAGCGCGTTGACCAACTGAGCCTCTTGGGACGCCTGCGCCTCTGATTGGCCCTCGGGCAGCATGACGATCAGGCCGGCGGTATGGTCGGCCCCCATCGCGCTGGTGGCGTAGGTCACGCCGGTTGCGTTCAGAGTGCGCGGCTCCCAAGCGGGAATGGCCTGGCCGCGGATGGCCGGCACGCGATCGATATTGAACCTCTTCGCCACCGCGCAGACGCCGTTGCCGACCGCTTCGGCGAGCTCGTCGCCCTGGTCGATTTTCTCCATCAAGGCCAACGCGCCTTCGCCGTCACCGAACTCAAGCTTGCCGGCTTCCATCACCATGCCGACGGCTGCGCCGGTCTCGATGGTGTCGAGGCCGAGCTCGTCACAGAGGCGGTCCATGCGGGCGACAATATCGATATCGCCGATCTCGCAATTTGAGCCGCAAAGGGCGAGGGTCTCGAACTCCAAAGCGGATGTCACGTACTCGCCGTCGGGGCCATGTACGACGTTGGAGCAGGTAACGATGCAGCCCGTCATGCAATGGTGCATGCCGCCGCCGCGCTCTTCGAACTTCTCCTGGATGCGCGCGCCGTCAAGTGCGTCGGCCTTGTCGAAGGCCATCTCGCGGCGGTTACGGGTCGGGAAGGTACCGAGCATATTGGCGACCGGAACGGTCGACGAGGTGCCGGTTTTGAAAATCTGCGGACCATTTTTATGCTCGTCGGACATGCGCTTGACGGTCTTCTTGAAGGCCGCCATATCGTCCGGCATGCGCGCCTTGGTGCCGGTATCATCCACCACCAAAGCCTTGAAGCCCTTGATACCGAGCGCAGCTCCCAGGCCACCGCGCGCAGCGTGGCGGGCCGGATGCTTGGCACCCTCGTCTGTCATGCCGACACTCGCGCCCGTGAGACCAAGCTCACCGGCGGGGCCGACCATCAGGTAGACGGCACGATCGGAATGGGATTCCTGCAACTTCTCGCTGGTCGCGTAGGTGCGGAGCATCTTGAGCTCCGGTGCCTCGACGATCGAGAAGCCATCCTTGTCGACGACGACCTTGTAGCGCTTCTCGGGGTCGGTAGCCTTGCCCGTCACGATGGCGGCACGGTAGCCGAGACGCGCGAGCTTCTGGCCGGCCTGGCCGCCAGAATTGGCTTCCTTGATGCCGCCCGTGAGGGGACTCTTCGCGCCAATGCTCATGCGCCCGGAGGTCGGAGCCACCGAGCCGGAGAGCACGCCAGGGGCGATCACCACGACATTATCAGGCCCGAGCGGATCGCATTTGGGATCGCACTCCTTCAAGAGAATCTTTGCCGAAAGCGAGCGACCACCCAGGTATTTCCATTCCTCGGGGAACGGCTCCTCAGTGACCTCAAGTTTCGTCATATCAATACGCAGCAGCTTGTCTTCCATCGAAAAAACCTCCGGCATGATTGGGTATCATTCAAACGCCCGGGCGCAAAGGGCCGGCGGAATGTCTTGGAGCCTGCCCGCCCCAAAGTAGGCCGGTATCCGCGGCCGCGTCTCAGAAGAGCGTGTAGATGAAGGGGGCCAGCCAGGGCGACGAAGCCGCCACCACCAGCAGGCCGCCCACCGAGAGCAGGCCAGCCAGAACGGGCAGCACGTACCATTGGCCGCGGCGCACGAAGGTCGCAAAGAGCTCGACCATCACCGGCAAGCGGCGGCGCAGGTAGAAAGCCACGACAGCAAGGATCGCAAAAAGAGCCAGCGCCGGAACCAGGCGCGCCATCCAGAACGGCAGCAAGCCCGCAAGAAAGTCGATGCCGGTGACCAGGCCGACGACGACCGCGAGCAGGAGCCCCACCGGACCGTAACTCGCGAGCACGCCCTCGCCGGGAAAACGCTGGTAGAAGAGTGTGCCCAGCACCAGCCAGACGATCCCCAGGACGATCCAGAAGGTCGCAAGGGATTGCGCCGGCAGCGCGGGCCGCGCGCCGTACCAGCGTCCGGCCGCGCGCTGAGCGGCGCCCAGGAAAGAAGGCGCGGCCAGAGCATCGGCCAGGGCATCGGCCAGCACGCGGTTGCCCGCGGCGTTGGTATGCCAATCCTGGGTGAAATAAAGCGCCCCCGCCGCGGCAGCTTCGAGGAGCGGCGACAACGCGCCGACCACCGGAACCCCAGCGGCTGTGGCGGCATCCATCATGGCCGTATAGGGCCGGTCGGGCTGGTAGCGCGGATCGTTGATCGCGCGCGCCATGATGATCCGCGCGGCGGGGTCGACCTGAGCTTTGTCGGGAATCACCAGCACCAAAGGTGCGGCACCGATTTCGTGCGCAACCCGGCGAAAGGCCGCAAGCGCCACAGCGGTCTCCGCGTAACCAGCCGCGTCCGCGTCGAGACGTACGCCCCACTCGGCCGGCAGATGCGAGCCTGCAAGAGTCGGCATCTGCGGCGGCGCAAAAATGCCGGCAGCCGCGGCGCCCAGCGCGGTATTGCGTTGCAACCACTCGCCCTGGCCGGGGTCGACCAGCGTGGCCGTAGCAGCGGCACCAGTGCCATCGGAGGCCAGCTGCGGCTTGGGGTAATGCAGATAATTCGCCTGCGAGTTCCAGAAAATATCGTTCTCGTACATCTGCAGGATGACCACATCGGGAGCGTAGCGAGCGCCCTCGCCGGCCAACCAAAGAACCTCCTGGTCGGTCGACCACCCCTCGGTGCCACCGTTGAGAACCTCGACGCGGCGGCCTTCGGCGCTTAGGCGCGCACCGAGCAGGCCGGAGATCGTATCGGCCGCCGGCACCGTATACCCCAGCGTGAAGGAGTCCCCGACAACCAGCACGCGGCGGGTCCCCGGCGGCTTGGCGTAGCCCAGAGACTCGGGCTCGCGCAGCCCGCGAGAATTCGTCACCAATCGAACATCAAATTCGTCGGTCTGGCGGCGGATATCCGCACCCGGCGTCTTGGTCCAGCCATAGGCCGGATCGAAACGGTTCATGGTCGGCTTGGGGCCGTAACCGAGAAGGCGCATACCCCCCTCCATCACCAGCGCGACCATAAGAAGCGAGACGAGACAAGCCAGAATCTGGTTCAGAAGCTTCATGCAGGCTCAGCCCTGACGGCGACCCTGCGTGAGCGTATCGTTCTCTTCGGACCAAGGCAAAAAGGCCGAGTCGGCCGGGCGACGCCGACGCAGAGGATCGCTCAAGAGGCGGGCGACAACCGCCACCGGGCCGAGGAGAAGAAAATAAAGCGCTCCGAGAACCAGGTTGCCCATGACCTCGCCGAAACGCCCGAAGAAGGCGCCCGCCTTCACCCGCAGGCCACCGGGAGCCCCGTTCGCTGCTTTTGCCGACTGCATATCGCCTACTCTACCGTGTTCCCGGCGCCGCGTGTAGCGCTCTCTTGCGCTCGCGCAATAATACAATCGAGCGGTGCGGGATCCGCCGCCAGTTCAGTGCACCAAAGGAGAATCGCTGCCCGGCCCTGCTCGGCCGCACTCGTATCTTGCAACAGACGCCATATGCTGACCGCACGATGCCGCTCATTGATGGCGCGCCGAAGATCTCCGCCAGCAGCCACGCGTGCCACAGCCAGCGCTGCGAGATCGCGCGCGATGGCCGGCACGTCCTCGCGCGCGCGATCGATGCCATGCGCCTCCTCCAGATACTCGACCGCATGCGACTCCTTACCCAAGGCCTGCTCGACAGCCGCGAGATTGTACAGACGCAGCGCCTCGCCGGCGGTGTCGCCCGCGGCGCGGTCGAGACCGAGCGCACGGTCCAGTAGAGCGGCGGCCTCGCGCCAGCGTCCCGCCTCGAACTCAAGGAGTGCCAGATTATTCGCCGCGCTCGCCTCGGTCGCCGGCGCGTCCGCCTCTTCACTCAGAGCCAACGCGCGCAAGAAGAAAGTTCGTGCGCGCATTCGGTCGCCGCGCTCGCGGGCCAACGCACCGCGGTTGTTGGCCGCCGCAGCCTCGCCTACCCTATCGCTCGTCTGCCGAGCCAGCTCGTCGGCCTCGCGGAAGGCCAGTTCCGCCCCGGCCCGCGCGCCTCCCGCAAGCCGCAACTCCCCGATCCGATTCAATGCGCCGACAATCGACCCGGTCGCGTCGATGCGTCGGTAGAGCACGAGTGCCTGCTCGGCCAAGGCGAGTGCCTGAGCGTCGGCGCCCGTCAGAACCAACTCCAAACTCGATTGCTCCAGGGTCGCGGCCTGTCGAGCAATGCCCGGCAAGGGCGGGGATTGCGCAGCCGTACACGCGCTCGCGAGGACAAGGAGAGCCACCAGGCACGGTCTATTCATCTCCGCCTCCCGCACCCGCAGAGGGGAATTCGACACCCGACGATTGTGGCAGGCTTTGCGTCTCCTCCTGCATATAGCCGCGCAGGAAAATGGTTCGGCCCGCCGCATCGACGACCTCGCCTGCCCGCCGCACACTGCGGTCCGCACGCGCGGCGATACTCGGGAAGCTCAAAGAGGCATCGCGAAGATTCGTGAACGTAAGGGCGACATCGTCGGTGATCGCCGGCAGGCGCGCCGCGCTCTCGCGCAGGGCGATCGCCAACTCCTCGACATCCGCCGAAACCGCTCGTACCGAGGCCATGGTTGCCGGAAGATCGTCGGCCGCCCGACGCACTTCGGTCACAGCCCTTGTGGTCTCGGTCAGCAACGCCCCGGCCTCCTCGATGACGGCCGTTAGTTCGTCGGCCATCGCCTCGGAGTTGACCACGCGACCGGCCAACCCCTGACCCGTATCGACCTTGGCCAGAACATTGCTCAAGCTGTCGATCGAACGCATCAGTGGCGAGTTGGGATTCGAGATATTCCCGGTGATGGCCGAGATGTCAACAAGTATATTTTCAAGCTGCCGCGCCATCGGCTGCAATTGATCCAATATCTCGGCCAGACCCAAGGGCTCGACCGTAAGCAATTCATCACCGTCACGCAGTTCCGCCAGGGCGAGGCTGCCGACCGTGATCTCGATGGATTTGTCGCCGAGCAGCCCGACCGAGCCAATCGTCGCGACCGAATCCTTGCGGAATTGCGCGTGGTAGCGCGCGTCCACATCCATCAAAATCTCGACCCGCGCCGCGACCACGCCCTCTTGGTCCGGTGGTGCGAAGGCCAATTGCCGCACCGAGCCCACATTGAGCCCTGCGACAAATACCGGCGCGCCCTCGCGCAGACCGCTCACGTTGGCAAAGATCGCCCGCAACTCGAAACGCGGCCGGAAGATCCCCTGCTCCGAGCCGAGCAGGACAACCATGACCATCGCCGCGCCCAAGGCGACGAGAACGAAAAGCCCGACAAGAGTATCGCGCCTTCTCTGATTCGATGCTGCCATGAACAATCGCCTCAACCGTAAAGAAAACTTCGCAACTTCGGAACCGCCGTCTCGCGAATTTCTGCAATCGGCGCATCGACGAGAATCCGCCCTTCGTCGATCATCGCAGCTCGGTCGGCCACCTGAAAAGCACATCGCACATCATGCGTCACGACAATCGAGGTCACACCGCGCTCGCTCTGGAGGCGCCGGATCAATTCGCTGATGGTATCCGAGGTCAAGGGGTCAAGCCCGGTGGTGGGTTCATCATAGATGACGATCTCCGGCTCCAAGGCGATCGTACGGCCGAGTCCTACCCTCTTTTGCATGCCGCCGGAGAGTTCGCTCGGGCGCTTGGCTCCGGCCCCTTGGAGATCGACCCAGCAAAGCACCTCCTCGACGCGCCTGGCGATCTCGGCCTCGCTCAAATCGGTATGCTGCACCAGCGGAAAACCGATATTCTCCGCCACTGTCATCGAGTCGAAAAGCGCGGCGCCCTGGAAGAGGAAGCCGGTTTTGAGCCATATCGGGCGCCATTGCTCGTCACGAATGAAGTCAGACACATCGACGCCGTCTACCCGTACGGACCCCTGGTCGGGGGTGAGCAGCCCGACGGCCATGCTGACCAGGACCGACTTGCCCGATCCGCTGGAGCCCAGCACAACCATGGTCTCGCCACGCGCGACCTGAAGGTCGACGCCGCGCAGGACCGCTTTATCGTCAAAGGCCTTGAAGAGGCCCGAGAATTCAATCGCCGGAACGTTCGCCATTCAGTACCCCAGAGTCATCAGAAGCTGGGTCAGCAGAACATCCGCAAAAAAGATCATCAGGCACGAAACCACCACGGCGGCCGTGGTAGCGCGGCCTACACCGGTCGTTCCGCCCTCGGTATGAAATCCGTAATGCGCCGAGACCGTACCGATGATCAGGCCGAAGACGGCCGACTTCCCGAGCCCACTCAGCACATCGGAGACCGTCACATAATAGAGCGTCGTGTCGATATAGGCGGGCACCGGGACACCGCCGACCACCGTCGTCACGACCAGGCCGCCGAAGATTCCGAGGAAATCGGCAATCGCCGTAAGAAGAGGCACGGCGATCAGACATGCCAAAATTCGGGTCGCGACCAGATGGCGCATGGGGTCGACTGCCAGAACCTGAAGCGCGTCGATCTGGCGCGTGACGCGCATGCTGCCCAGCTCGGCGCTGATGCCCGAGCCGGCCCGGCCGGCCACCATCAAGGCCGTTACCACCGGGCCAAGTTCACGCGTCACCCCGAGCCCGACGCCCACCGCCGCATATTGCACGACACCGAATTTTCTCAGCAACATCATTGTCTGGATCGCCATCACGACACCAATGGCCAGGCCTGCCACGCTCACCAGCGGCAGGGATTTCGCGCCCACCTCCTGGATCTGCGCGATGAGTACGTCGCGCGGCACGCCGCGGCGCGAAGCGCGCACGGTCTCACCGAGAAAGCGCAAGAGGCTCCCGAGAAACGTCAGGAGTTCGGTACAGCGCTGCCCCACCCGGCCGACCCAGCCGGCCTCGTCGTGCGCAATTTTCTCCTCCCCCAGATTCATCACTCTCTACTCTGCCCGCCGCCGCTGCGGATTGCGAGGATCGGCGAAAGCAAAGGGCACGATCGGGTACCCGCGCTCCGCTTGCCGCACGATCGACGCCCAAAAGGGCACCGCCAATTGCGCGGCGTCGCGGCCCAGGGAGCGACGGTCGCCGTAGGCGAGCCGCACGCCGAGCAGCAGGTCGGGCGTATAGCCGACAAACCAGACACCGCGGCTCTCGTTGGTGGTGCCGGTCTTGCCCGCGACGGCCGAGCGCACTCCGGACGCGCCGATCGAACGTGCCGTGCCTTCGTCGGCCACACTCACCAGCAGGTCATGGACCTCGCGGACCGCGTCGGCATCTGCGCGCGCCTCGCGCAGCGGATCTGCCTGGTAGAGCAGCGTACCACTCGGGGCCTTCACACTCTCGACTGCGTAGACCGAAACGGCTTCGCCCGCGTTGGGGAAAATCGAATAACTCGCGGTCACGTTGCGCAGCGATGCGTCAAACGCACCGAGCGCGAGCGCCGGCACGCGCGGCAGCGGTGCGTCGGCCAGTCCCATCGTGTCGCCGAAAGCCGCCAGCTCTTCGATGCCGATACGCTGGGCCAGGCGCACCATCGGCACATTGAGCGAACGCGAGAGCGCCTCACCAACGCTCACGGAACCGCGGAAACGGCCATCGGAGTTACGCGGACGCCAGACGCCACCGGGAATCTCGACAGTGACCGGCGCATCGAGAATTTCTGTCTCCGGTGTGATTCCCGCCGGCTCCGAGGCAAAGGCCGCCAGCAGCAAGAAAGGCTTGAAAATCGAGCCAGCCGCAAGATGGGCGCGGCGCGTTCGATCCAGCTGTCCTTTGAGAAAATCGCTTCCTCCCACCAACGCGCGCAAGGCCCCGGTTGCGGGATCCAGCGCCACCACTTCCACCTCAAGGCCCGGGTGGCGTGCGGCCAGCTTGCCCGCCTCCTCGGTTGCGATGTGCTGCAAGGCGAGATCCAGCGTAGTGAAAACCTCACTGCCGGTCCCCAGACGATCCACCGGCATGCCGTGGCGCACCATCTCGCGCAATACTTCCTGGAGAAAATACGCCTCGGACGCCGCGGGCCGCGGCTGCGGCTGCGGCAGCGTTTCGCGCAGCGCTGCCAGGAACGTGGCATCGTCGATCCACGCCAGATCGCGCATCTCTTCCAATACCTGGTTGCGCCGCCGCAGGGCCCGCTCGGGTCGCCGCAGCGGTGAGTAGATATTTGGTGCACGAATCAGCCCCGCGAGAAGTGCACCATCGGCGACCGTCATCTCTTGCAGACTCTTGCCGAGAAAAACCGCCGCTCCCTCCGCCAAGCCATGCACGCCGACCAACCGGTCATGACCGAGATAGACCGTCCCCACATAAGCTTCGAGAATCTCCTCTTTGGAGAAGCGCGCCTCAAGCGCCAGGGCGATCGGGATCTCGAGGAGTTTGCGTGTGAAGGTCCGGTCCTGCGTGAGGAAATGATTCTTGACGAACTGCTGCGTCAGCGTGCTGCCGCCTTGGCGGATACGGCCGGCCCGCCAATTCACCTGCATCGCGCGCACCATCGATTTGAGGTTGATGCCGGGATGGTCGAGGAAATGGGCATCCTCGGCCGCAAGAATCGCGTCGATGACATGCGGCGGCACGTCAGCAAGCGAGAACTCCGTGCGCCGCGTCCAATGTTCGCCCAGCACACCGGCGAGCGGCAGCGGCGTCAACCTGACCTCAGCCAACCTATCGCCGGTCGCGGTATCGCGAATGAGCCGAATACGGCTGCCGGCGAGAACCAGACGGATGCGGAACGCCGGCCTATCCGCGAAGGTCTGCGCCTGCGGCATTGGCTTGAGAAAGATCTCCACCGCATCCGCTGTACGCCGAAAGCGCCCCGCCTCCTCGATCGGCGTATCCGGCCCACCGAGAGCCTCGCCATAGCCGCGCGCAAGGAGCATGCGCCCCAAGCCGAGCGCGTCGATATCCATTCCGGCCTTGAGCACAGGCGGTGCCGCACGGAAACGTATGGGATTGGTCCAGCGGCCATCGGCGAAGCCTTGTCGGACGCGGAAATCGAGATAGAAAAACCCCGCCACCAACAGGGCGAGCACCCAGAAGAGAAGAACCCGCCCACGTTGCTGCCGCCGCCAAACCGCCACGCTTCGGACTCTACGCGCTAGCGACACGATCCGCGAATGGCGGCGGCCCGGCAGCCACACGACCCAGCCGCTGCGTCCGCCGCAGAAGAACACGATCGTCGATTCCCGAAAGTTCGCGGAAACGCTTCGCAATGCTAGGATTCCCAGCCTATGAAGCACGGATGTCAGTTCCAATGCATCAGCCCCGAGTGCGGCGCGACGTACGATATCTTCGAGGTGGTCTACCGCTGCCGTGAATGCGGCGAACTCCTGGAGGTCGTGCACGACGAGGCTGTGCTCGCGCGCCAATCGGGCGAGACGTGGCGCAAGGAATTCGACAAGCGCCTGGGCTCGACCACATGGCCTTATGGCTCCGGCGTCTGGTCACGCAAGGAGATGGTCATGCCCAGGGTCGCGGACGACAATGTCGTGAGCATGGCCGAGGGCGACTCGAACCTCTTCTGGGCCGAACGCTTCGGCAGCGAGATCGGCGTCAAGGACCTCTGGGTCAAACAATGCGGCAACTCGCATACCGGCTCCTTCAAAGATCTCGGCATGACGGTCCTGGTCAGCGTGGTCAAGCAAATGCGCGCCAACGGCCTGCATATCCCCGCGGTTGCCTGCGCCTCCACTGGCGATACATCGGCCGCACTCGCTGCCTATTGCGCAGCCGCCAATATTCCCGCGGTCGTGCTTCTGCCACGCAACAAAGTCTCCATGGCGCAACTCGTGCAGCCGATCGCCAACGGCGCCGTCGTGCTCGCGCTCGACACTGATTTTGATGGCTGCATGCGGACAGTCCAGGAGCTCACGACGCGCGAAAATATCTACCTCGCCAACTCGATGAACTCACTTCGCGTCGAGGGACAGAAAACCGTTGGCATGGAAATCGTCCAGCAATTCAAATGGCAGGTGCCGGATTGGATCATCATCCCGGGCGGCAACCTCGGCAATGTCAGCGCCCTGGGCAAGGGCCTGCTGATGATGGAACGACTCGGCATGATCAACAAGCGCCCACGCATCGCGGTGGCGCAAGCCGAGAACGCCAACCCGCTCTACCGAGCCTTCCTGGCCGGTCTACCCGACCTTGAGCCGGTCGAAGCACAGAAAACGCTGGCCAACGCGATCCAGATCGGCAACCCCGTGAGTTACAAAAAGGCCGTGCTCACATTGCGCGACTTCGACGGCGTGGTCGAGCAGGCGAGCGAGGATGAATTGATGGATGCCTCGGCCTGGGCCGATCGCACCGGGATGTTCAACTGCCCGCATACCGGCGTGGCGCTTGCCGTCCTGTTGAAATTGATCGCGAAAAAAGAGATCCGCAAGGACCACCGTGTCGTTGTGATCTCAACCGCGCACGGGTTGAAATTTGCCGACCAGAAGGCCCGGTATCATCAGGGGGCGCTGGACGGCATCCACGGCCGCTGGACGAACCCACCCATCGAACTACCCAATGAGGTCGGCACCGTCCGCGACGCTCTGCTCCGCGAATTGGATCGACGCTCGACCCAGACGCTCGCCGCAGGAGGAAATAGATGAGCGCTCCCGGCACAGGAACATCCCGCAAGCACGGCCTCGCCACCGACGCCATCCACGGCGGCGAAGGCGGCCGCCGGCTCGGCAACGCGATCACCACGCCAATCATCCAGACGGCGACCTTCGTCTTTCAGGATACCGCCGAACTCAAAGCCCATATGTCAGGCGAAGTTCCGCGCGAGGAGTACGGGCGCTACGGCAACCCGACCCAGCAGGTCGTCGAGGAAAAATGCGCCGCACTTGAGGGTGCCGAGGCCGGCCTGGCCTTCTCGACGGGCATGTCCGCCATCACGACAACGCTTTTTGCGATTCTCAGCCAAGGCCAGCACGTCATCATGACCGACGATTGCTACCGCCGCACCCGCCAATTCTGTCGCGGCATCCTCGGCAAATTCGGCATCGAAGTCAGCATCGTGAAGACCGGCGACTACGCCGCCATCGAAGAAGCCATCCGGCCGGGGGCGACCCGGGTACTCATCAGTGAGTCGCCCACCAACCCCTACCTCAAGGTCGTCGACCTCAGCCGCATCGCCGACATCGCGCGCAAACATAAACTGCTGTCGATCATCGACTCCACCTTCGCCACCCCGATCAACCAGCGGCCGATCGAGCATGGCATCGACCTCGTGCTGCATTCGGCCACGAAATATCTCGCCGGTCATAACGACGTGATGGGCGGCGTGATCCTCGGCAAAGAGCCTGTCGTCGCGGCCGTACGCGAATGCCAGGGCGTACTCGGCGGCGTGCTCGACCCGCATGCGGCCTATCTGCTGATCCGCGGCCTCAAGACCCTGCCCGTACGCGTCCGTCAACAAAACGAGAGCGCACAACGGGTCGCCGAAATGCTGCACGAGCACCCGCGCGTCAACAAGGTCTATTATTGCGGCCTGCCCTCGCACGAAGACCATGCGATCGCGGCGAAGCAAATGACCGGCTTCGGCGGCGTCATCAGTTTCGAGTTCGACGGTGGCATCGACGAGACATCGGCGGTCATCGACCGTACCGAAATCTTCCAGATGGCGCCCTCGCTCGGCGGCGTTGAATCGCTGATTGAGCAGCCGGCCCTGATGAGTTTCTTCGAACTTTCGACCGAAGAACGCCTCGCCATCGGCATCAAGGACAACCTGGTCCGCCTCTCGATTGGCCTCGAAGACGTAGAAGATTTGCTAGCCGACCTGAAGCAGGCGCTCGGCTGAAGACCCGCGAAGCTCGGCCTTGCGCGCATTGAGCGAAACAGGTTAGCGTCGATTCGCCTCATTCCTACCTCTACAGGAGACTCCCGATGACGAACCCGACCCTGCCCGTCTGGGCACGTAGCGCGACGATCTTTGTCAGCCTCATAGCCTTCTTTGTCCTGACGAATTCCCCGGCCGACGCGATGGTGCTTCCGTCCCAGCAACGCTGCCAGAAATCGATCTCCAAGGCGGCGCGCGCCTATGTTGCGGGCGTTCTCAAGCGTGGGGCGCAATGCCGGCTTGCCGAGTTGGCGGCCGGAGGACGCGGTGCCTGTGACGACGCGAAAACCCTGGCGCGGCTGGCCAAAGAGGCCGCCAAATTCGACAGCAAAGTTCGCAAGGGATGCGCCAACGTCTCAGCCGAAGACTTGTCGACAGCGCGGCCCTTCGGCCTCGGCTTTGCCGCGAATCTCGATGAGCTGATCGCAACGCAGAAGGCACGCTTCGCTGAGCTTGCCGAAGCCACGCTCGACGACCTCTACGCCCCGAGCGCCTCCGCCTCCACACCGCCCGGTCGCGCTGGTCTGAAGTGCCAGAAATCACTCGACAAGGCAGCCGCCGCGCAACTGAAAAACGTCTTTCGTGGCGTCGGCAGCAAATGCCATGACCGGGAAGACCGGGGCAAGGATGTCACCGTCTCGCGCTACCGCCTCACCACAGCCTGCCTCGAACTGGCAAAGGACGATCTCGCCCGGCGCGCTCTGCATCTTGTCGAGAAGTCCGTCAAGAGCTGCGGCGAGAGCTTCCCCGCGCAGCTTGCCGTCTGCGGTACCACTGCCGGCTCCCTACAGACGACCGAGGAAGCCGTGGCCTGCGTGTTGGAGCGAGCCACGGCAGTCGGCGTCGCGGTCATCGAGAGCGAACACGCGCACGCGCGTGTCGAGCTGGTCGGGAACCTGCACCTGCGCCTGAGCCCCGCCGATACCATGACAGTGCCGGGAGCGAGGATTCAGCTTCGGGATTCCGCAGGTGTCGTCGTCAGCTCCGCCACCACGAACGCCAGCGGTGGTTTCCGGCTCGAGGGCATCCGCTTTCGCGACTACCGTATCTGCTGGGTACGCAACACGGTGGCCTCTTGTAGTGACACCGCTATCGAAATCGGTCGCTACGAACCCGGCAGCTCGATCGAGCTGCCCGCGCCACTCGATTCGGGCGAATCCGTCCAACACGGCCGCCTGCTGCGGCAAGATGGCAGCCCCTGCTTCGATATGGCGCATGCACCGGAAATCACCACACGCGGCCAGGTCCGGTGGGCCGATCCCACGGGTGAGCCCCTGGGTATCGCCACTCCGGTTTCGTCGAGCGGGGAATTCCTGCTCATCGGCGACGACACTACCACCAGGGTCGTTGCGGAATGTGGCCTCGACTCCCGTCTCGTCGACATCGACAACGGCGCAAACGGCGAGATTACCGTCATCTTCGACAATGCAGGCCCGGTCGGCAGAACGATTACCATCGCCGATCTTGAAGGACTCCCGATCGCGGATATCAACGCCTTGAGCGGCGGGGATGAGGTAATTCTGACGGCGACCTTCGAAGACGAAGACCCGCTCACCTACTATTGGCAGGTCACCCGCGGTGGCGGCACGCTGACGCCCCTCGACGATGGCCGTGCCGGCGCGGCGAGCCGGGCGGCGCCAGGCAACCAGCGAAAATGGAAGCTCGCCAGCAACACCGAGGTGCAGCAGATCCGGGTTACGGCCTCTGATGGTCGAGCCGGCACGACCAGCCTCGTCGCCCAGGGCGGACCCTTCCAGCTTCCCTCTGAGATCGGCCCCCTCCCGTGGAACCCCTGTGACTTTTTCGCTCAAATCCAGATCGATCTATGCGGCCAGGGCTATACCAGCGATGACAATAACGACGGCGTGAACGACGTTCCGGAACCGGCCGGGGGACGTACCAATTTCCTCACCGCAAAATTCGGCGGCAACCCGGTCAAGAACGACACCAGCGCCTGCCTCTACTATAATATTATTGACCCGGACTGTGTTGACCTCGACTGCGATGGCGTTGTCGATCCCGGCACCGACCCCGGCGGCATATGCAAACGCATGACCCTCGGCGGCTGGTGGGAGAAGAATGGATTTGACCCCGTGGATGGCCTTGGCACAGGCGAAGTCGATGCCTGGTACCTGAACAGCAACGACTTGGGGTTTGGTCGGGAGATGCATTGCCGGGTGACCTCATACAGCTACCCTCTACTTGCAGCGCTCCGTAAAGAGGCGAGGTCCGCCCCCCGAGGAAGCACCGGCGATCCCCGCCGCACACATGCCGCAGAACTCGACTCGTACGCGCTTTACCTCGCGCTCGCCTCGCCCTGGGCCGATCCAGCGGCGCTCAAGGTACTGGCATTTCGCTGGCCTTCAACCATCGCGTGCTACGTCGCCAATTACACTACCGATCACTGCAACAATTACCCGACCAACAACCCGACAAACGCCGATCTGGCCTACCAGGGCCAGATCGCCATCGAAGCCGATCCGACCCAGAACCCCCTGCACGCGTATGGCACCGTGGCAATGGAGTTTTCCCCCATCGAGGGGTTCGGCGAGCTGGGCTCCTTGACGAAATTCTATGTCTACGGCGGACGTACGGCCGAGAGCGAACGACTCTATGACGCCAACCTCGATGGCTGCGGCGAGAAGAGCGTCCCGGAGCTCTGCATGGCCTGCCACGGAGGATCCTGGCCCGGATCGGGCACGCAGACCGGCGGAGCCGATCTTGCCGGCATCTACCCCTTCGACGGTGGGTCTGCCTCGGAGGTCGCGGCCTTTCAGGCCCGAGCAGACCTGATCGAGCCGATGACGCCGAACAGCTTCGGATTCTCGAGTTTCCTCCCCTTCGACCCGGACACCTATCTATTCCCCGCGGCCGCAGATGAAGCGGCACAACATGATAGCCTGCGCGCCCTGAACCGGCTGGTCCGCTACACCGAGCCGAAAGACGCGATCATCGAATTGACCAAGGGATTCTACGGGAACAACTTCTCGACCGGCACCTTCGCCAACTTCATGCCCTCCAGTTCGAGCATGGATCCGGCGCTCTACACGAATGTCTACGCCACGGCCTGCCGTGGCTGTCACGCCGCGACCTACCAGGTAACACCCACGCCTGGGCGGATCTGCGTGGATGACGTGAGCGGAGAAGGCGGTGGGTATGACCCGACCATGCCGCACGCAAAGCTCACCTACCTGAATTTCTGGCGTAGCGATTTTCCGCAATCCGCCGCACAGGTCCATATGGATAGCCTGGTCAGCGGCGGCACCTGCCGGGAGCCCTGAACCGGGCATCCGCCGGGCCGGGGACTGAGCCGCTATCCGTGGCGGCTCAGTCCCCGACGGTATCCCAATGCACTTCCCAGAATCCGGGAAGCGGCGGGCGCAATTCGAGGTGGCCGCCGAAACATTCGAAACTCGGGCGGTGCGTAAGACGTTCGCGCAACAGGTGGAGGTGATCCGCAACCGAGGTTCCCGGCGCCGGGTCGCCGATCGGCATCCGCTTGCGCTGGCCGCATTTGCGGCAGGTGATATCCACGTTCATTGGTATTCTACCTTCTCCAGGAACAACCCCTGCGGCGGCGCGCAGGAGGCGGCACGCATTCGATCACAGGCGAGAAGAAGCTCTGCCATGCCAGCCGCGGGTGTGCGACCACGACCGATCGAAACAAGCTGTCCCATCAGGTTACGCACCATGCCGCGACAAAATGCATTCGCCGTGATCTCGAATTCGACCAGATCGCCGCGTCTCTCAATGCGTGCCAACTCGACCCGCCGCACACTCGGACGCTCGATCCGGTCGGCGGTCTGGAAGCTCGCGAAATCATGCGCGCCGATCAGGGCCAGAGCCGCCTCCTGCATCGCCTCGATGTCGAGTTTCTCATCCACATGCCAGGCCGAATGGAGCTCGAATGGCGAGCGCTCCGGGGCGTTCCATATCCGGTAGGTATAGGTACGACGCACGGCATCGCGACGCGGGTCGAATCCGGCGGGCGCGGACGCCAGCTCCGAGACGACGATGGCGCGCGGAAGAATCGCGTTGAGCGATGTCTCGACCCGACGCGGCTCGGGAATCGGCATCTTCGTATCGATAGCAATCACTTGCCCGCGTGCGTGGACACCCGCGTCCGTGCGGCCGGCACCATAGACGCGGATCGGCGCGCGCAAGATGGTCGAGAAGGCCTTCTCCAACTCTTCCTGGACGGTTGAGCCATGACCACTTTGGGTCGCCCAGCCGCGGAACCCGGCGCCGTCATAGGCAATGGTTGCACGCCAGCGCATCGGCCGTTCAGCCCTGCTCGCGCCAGGCTCGCTCGAAGGTGGCCACCAAAGACATCGCAACACCTTTGCGTTGATCATCGAAGACAATCCAGAAACCAATACTCTCCGGGCGGGCCGGATTCTGACGCAGACGCGCCAGATGCACCGCGCTCGACCCGGCCACATCGACCGGGCCGGGTTCGGCGTCGGCCAGCAAACGGGCCAACTCTTCGTCTTCCGTGTCGCCCACAGACTCCCCGGCAAGAAGAATGCTGGGCGCTTCGCGGAGTGCCGCATGCGCCTCTTCAAGCGCCAATGGGCTCTCCAGGTCCAGCCATATGGATTGGCAAGCCCCGACGAAGACCGGCATCCGGACGATGGTCGCGAGGACCTCGACCGGTGGATCGCCAAAGATCGTCGCGACTTCCTGGGCAATCATCTGTTCATCAAAAGCCCAGCCGGCGCCGCTCTCGGCGGCGGCATAGGGGCGCACATTGAACGCAAAAGTCTCGGGAAATTTGTCTCGATCGAGGCCTTCGCCCGAGACCATCGCAACGGTTTGTTTCGACAATTCCTGGATCGCGGCCGGGCCGCGTTGCGAGGCCGGCTCGAAGATCGTCGTCGTCACGCGCTGCACCCGTGCCAGGCGATGCAAAGGCGCCATCGCAATCGAGAGGCCCGTGGTCGCCGGCATCGGACAGGCAAAAACCCGCGAATCACCCACCGCATGGATCTCCTCCGCATTGACCTCCGGCACGACCAGCGTGCCACGCCCTGTGCGCCGCGAGAAGGCGGTCGCATCGACGACCAGCAACCCGGCCTCGGCCAGGCCGGGCAGAAAATCACGCGCCAGCAAACCGTCGCCAATAAAAAGAGCGGTGTCGACCTCGGCCAGCGCCTCGGCCGAAGCAAGCGCGGTGCTGAAGCTGGCCTTGCCTACCTGCACGACCTCGCCGGCCCGCACCTCGCTATCGAAGATCCGCAGGTCCTCGGCGTCATGGCCGCGCGACAGGAGTTCACCCACAACCTCTTCGGCCAGATCGCCACCGCCGCCGATAATTGCAATTGAGCGCAAACCACTCACCCCCGGAGATGGGCGCGAACGGCCTCGCCCATCACCTCGGTCGAAACCGCTTCTTCTCCGGCCACTGCAAGGTCGGCCGTGCGCAACCCCGCGGCGAGCACACCTTCGACGGCCGCTTCCAGACGGGCCGCTGCCTCTTCCTGACCCAAGGAAAACCGCAACATCATCGCAGCCGAGAGGATGGTCGCCAGCGGGTTGGCGAGCCCCTTGCCGGCGATATCGGGGGCGCTGCCATGAATCGGCTCATAGAGGCCGAAGATGGTCGTGCGCTTCTCGCCCTGGACCGTCACCTCGCCACGCTTGGTGCCGAGCGAGGCAGAGGGCAGCAGGCCCATCGAACCGGGCAGCATCGCGGCTTCGTCGGTCAAGATATCGCCGAAGAGATTCTCCGTGACGATCACGTCGAAATCCCGCGGACGGCGGATGAGGTGCATCGCCATCGCGTCGACCAGCAGGTCTTCGTATTCGATATCCTTGTTTTCGGCCGCGACCTCGTTTGCCACCTCGCGCCAGAGCCGGGAGCTGGAGAGCACATTGGCCTTGTCGACCGAGGTCACCCGACCACGACGCTTGCGCGCCATATCGAAGGCGACCTCGACCACACGGCGGACCTCGCCCTCTGTGTAGAAGAGCGTATCCACTGCTTCGCGTCCCTGCGGGCCGTCACGGCGCTCACTTGGCTTGCCGAAATAAATTCCGCCAGTCAATTCCCGAATTACCAGGATATCGACGCCGCGCACCACCTCGGGTTTGAGCGTCGACGCCGCGATCAGCGCCTCGTTCTGCACTACGGGGCGCAGGTTGGCGAAAAGTTCCAACTCCTGACGAATCCCCAGAAGCGCCTGCTCCGGGCGAACCTTGGCGCGCGGATCATCCCATTTCGGACCTCCCACAGCACCGAGGAGACAGGCATCGGCATCCTTGGCGAGCGCGACGGTGGCCTCCGGTAGCGGCACGCCAAGCGCGTCGATGGCGATGCCGCCCAGCAGGGCCTCCTCGAACTCGAAACCAATCCCGGCCTGCTCATCGAGCGTCTGGAGGCAGGCAACTGCCTCTTTTGTCACTTCCGGGCCGATCCCGTCACCGGGAAAAACTGCAATCTTTGCGCTCAACTTCTACTTGCTCCTACCCGTGACTCAAGGTCCGCGGGTTGATGAAGCGGGCCGATGCGCCCGCAGATATTCGAGTTTATTCAAGGCCGCAACATAGGCATGCGCGCTCGCCTGGATGACATCCGTATGGCTCGACTGTCCCAAGGCAACCGTCTCGCCGTCGCGCAGCAGACACGAGACCTCGCCTTGGGCGTCGGTCCCCTCGGTCACGGCTTTGACCACATAGCGATCCAGGTTCGGGACCTTCTGCCCCTCGCCTTCGATGATCTGGGCAATCGCCTTATAGGTGGCGTCGATCACGCCGCTGCCGCTTGCTTCCGCGTCAATCTCGACCTCGCCCACCGCCATGCGAATCGCCGCCTGCGGTATCTCGCCGCTGCTGCTCGTCGCGGCCACCCGGACCAGACGATAGCGCTCCGGCACGCGGGTCGATTCTTCGGCCACAATCGCGATCAGGTCGTCGTCGTAGACCACTTTTTTTCGATCCGCCAGATCCTTGAACGCAGCAAACGCATCGTTGACATCGAGGCCTTCGTAGAAGAGCCCGAGGTCCTTCAGGCGCTCCACGAAAGCATGGCGCCCCGAATGCTTGCCCAGAACGATTTTATTCGAGGAGCGCCCGACCGTCTCGGGACGCATGATCTCGTAGGTCGTGGCATTTTTGAGAACGCCGTCCTGATGAATGCCGGCCTCATGCGCAAAGGCATTCTCCCCGACGACCGGTTTGTTGATCGGCACGGTGATGCCGGTCACCTGTGAGAGCAGCCGACTCGCGCCGTAGAGACGATCCGTGCGCACCTCGGTATCGAGTTCGAAATAATCACGCCGAGTATGAATCGCCATGACGACCTCTTCGAGCGAGGTATTGCCGGCCCGTTCGCCGATGCCGTTGATCGTGCATTCGATCTGGCGGGCCCCGCCGCGCACCGCGGCCAGCGAGTTGGCCACCGCCATGCCGAGGTCGTTATGGCAATGCGTGCTCCAGGTGACGCCCTCGCCACCCGCGGTATTCTCGCGCAGCCAGCGGAATTGCGCCTCGGTCTGCTCGGGAATGGCGTAGCCGGTCGTATCGGGCACATTACAAACCGTGGCTCCTTGGCGGATTGCCTCCGCAAAGACGATCGCCAGATAATCCTGCTCGCTGCGCGACGCATCCTCGGCCGAGAACTCGATATGGTCGACCGATTGCGCCGCCTTCTGCATCGCCCAGCCGGTCGCGTCGACCACTTCCTGGCGGCTCATCCTCAGCTTATGCTCGAGATGAATATCCGAGGTGGCGATGAAGATATGGATGCCGGGGCGACGGGCCTTCTCGACAGCGCGGATAGCGCGGTCGATATCCCGTTCCTTGGGACGTGCGAGGCTGAGCACGATGGGATGCGTGACCATTGCGGCGACCGAAGAGATAGCCGCGAAATCGCCCTCGCTGCTCGCGGCGAAGCCGGCCTCGATCACATCCACCCCGAGCTCGTCGAGTTGGCGCGCGACGGCCAGCTTTTCTTCGACATTCATCGTTGCGCCCGGCGATTGCTCGCCATCGCGCAACGTCGTGTCGAAGATTCGAACGATATCTTTCTCTGCTTCTGCCATTTTTCCGATCCTCAATCCGTCTGAAGAGCCGGATCGCCGGGACACCGCGCCCCGTGGTCAGCTTCTGCATACAAAAAAGCCACGAGACCTTGAAGGGTGCCCGTGGCGATTCCAGCTTGAGTGCGTGGTGCGAGCGGCGCTCGCACTTCTTCTACCCAGCCGACACCAGGGGCGTCGTGCATAGACCAAGCACGCGTAGCGCGGTCGAATGCGTCTTCTGCTCCCTGAAACCTGCCGAAACCATGATCACCACGAAAATACGGTGGCACGGCGGCAGAGTCAAGGCGGCGGCACGACCCGGCAAAGAGGCCCGGGCATGGCGGCCGGCTGCGGGCCGGGCCCTGAGTGAAAATTGTACCCCTCCCCGCCATCTGGTAGTCGGATAAAGAGGCCCATGGAATCGCGTCCAATCCAAGCGATTCTAATGAGAGGCCAAATCGAGCATTAACCTCGCTACTCCAGACTGGGAGCACGGGGGAGGTCAAAGGCGGTGCCTTGCACCGCGTTGAAGGGAAGGATGATTGTGAAGATCACGTTCGGAAAAGCTGCAGGATTTCTCGCCACCGCCGCTCTCGCGGCAACGTTCCTCGTGCCCGCCCCGGCCGAGGCGGCCGGCAAGGTCGAGGGCACGATCACCTTTGAAGGGACGCCGCCCAAGCGCAAAAAGCTCCGCATGGATGCCGACCCGCAATGCGCCAAGCAGCATAGCGAGACCGTGCGCTCCGAGGAGGTCATCGTCGACGAGAACGGCGGCCTCGCCAACGTCTTCATCTATGTGAAGACCGGCCTCGAAGGTCAGGAGTTCGAAGCTCCGACCGAGCCGGCCACGATCAACCAAAAAGGCTGCCTCTACGAGCCGCACGTACAGGGCGCGCAGATCGGCCAGCCCGTGCGCTTCCTCAACAGCGACAAGACGCTGCATAATG
>JAYGCM010000047.1:0-55272 GCA_046583355.1 Deltaproteobacteria bacterium | reverse complement strand
GATGAAGCGCACCAGCGGCAACTTCAGCTCCAATGCGAGATCCTCGGAGTAGATGCTTTTGCGCAAACCTGCCGGCGTCGGCGAGCCACCGCGCTGGGTGAAATCCTCGCCGCCGATCACGCAGCGGCGGCCACCGACCAGGCCCGTGCCAAGGACGAAATTCCCGGGCGAGAACGAGATCAGGTTGCCCTCGTCGTCAATCTCGGCGTGGCCCGCCAATCCGCCAACCTCATCAAAGCTGCCGGCGTCGGTGACCTTCGCCACCCGCTCCCGGATCGTAAGCCGCCCCCGCGCATGCTGCTTCGCGACGGCTTCGGTGCCCCCCAACTCGAGAGCCAGCTGACGTTGCCTCTCGATCCGCTCGACTTCGTTTTTCCAACTCACGGCTCGCTTTCTAGCCCGCCTCGCATCGGCAGGAAAGCCGCCGCACCCCACGGGATTGTTGCTGCAAGCTTGAACAGGTGCGCCGGGTTGTCGTGAAGCGATGCCGGTCTTCGGGATCGCGGTAGACCGTGTTAGCGCGGGGGTCATGAAGGCAAAAGGAAAGGCCCTGGTTACGGGTGCGAGTCGGGGGATCGGTCGGGCAACGGCGCTTGCGCTTGCGCAGCATGGCTTTGAGGTCTGGGCGACGATGCGGGATCCGGCGCGTGGGGCGGAGTTGGCCGCCGCGCATGAGGGGATCCGCGTCGTCGAGCTGGATGTGACGCGCCCCGAGACCATCGTCATGCCGGACGGATTGCGCGTATTGGTGAACAACGCGGGCGCCGATGATGGGCACCTTCCTTTTGAACATGATTCGCTGGAGACCTGGCGTCAGGTCTTCGAGACCAATTTCTTCGGGCTGGCGGCTGTGACGCAGGCTGCGATTCCGGCGCTTCGCGCATCGGGCGGTGGTGTGATCGCGAATGTGACCTCGATTTCGGTGCTGGCACCGGTTCCTTTTTATGCCCTTTACCGAGCCAGCAAGGCGGCGGTCGCGGCTTTGGGCGAGTCGTTGCGCTGTGAGTTGGCTCCGTTCGGGATCCGCCTGCTTGAGGTTCTGCCAGGGCCTGTGGACACCGATATGTTCGCGGCCTCCGGGCGCGAGCCACGCGCCATGGATTTTCCCGACTACCGCGAAGCCGCCGCGTTCGGTCACGCGGGCCGCCTGAGTGTGGAGTCCGCCAAGGCCACGGTCGCCTCGGCCGCAGAGCGCATCGTCGCTGCGGTGCTCGACGACGCAGCGCCGCTCAAGGTCTCATGCGACTCGTTGGGTGACGCAATGTTGCAGAGCTGGCGCGCGGGCACGGAGGAGGAATATCAGCAATCGTTCTTCCCGGCCTTTGTCCCGCCTGCGCCGCAAAAGGGTTGAGCGGTCGCGTGGGCGGGTGGTACGAATCCCAAGAAGGGGAGGTTCCCATGGAAGGCTCATTTTTCAAGCGCTGTAATTCCTGCAAGGGCGATATCGATTTCGGTTCTGATTATTACGTCTGCTCGGTCTCGACCTGCAACCGCAAGGGCACCGATTTCTCGTTCTGCACGATCGAGTGCTGGGAGATTCATGTGCCGATCTTGCGTCACCGCGAAGCGTGGGCGGCCGAGCGACGCGCGCCGGCGGAAGCTCCTCCGGCGGCACCGCCACCACGACAGCCCCAAGCGACTCCACCCCGCAGCGCCCCGGCGCACGCTCCGGTGACGGCCGAAGAGCCCACGCCCATCACGATCACTCTGAGCGACGACGAGATTCCGCACGATATCCTGGTCGTCGCCTCCAAACTCAAAGCATATATCCGAGCGCGCTCCGGCATGAAGACCTCCGAAGGCGTCCTCGTCACCCTCTCCGACGCGATCCGCGACCTCTGCGACGAAGCCATCCACCGCGCCGCAGCCTCCGAACGAAAAACAGTAATGAACCGCGATTTCCCCTAGGAAAACAAACGAAGAGGAACCTTCCCCAGCCTTTTTTCGTGGGGACGCAAATCCATGGTGGGGGCTCTGTTGCGGCGAGCGGGGGAGGCCGCACCGCCGGGGAAAAGTCCCGAGAAACCTTATTTTTGTGCAACGTTTTGTTTCAGAGCGTCTTGCCGGGCGCAGTTTGGCCTTCGTGCTTCCCGTGTAGTGAGAAGCGAGGCGGTCGGCGTGGCGGCTTGCTCGGCCTGACTCTAAGCGGCGAGGGCGACGGCGAAGCTGGGTGGTCGAAATGCACCTGGCGGAAAGACCGCGTTGAGGTTGCCGTCGCGGAAGAGCTTCGAGGCGCGCCTGTAGGCATCCTGGAAGCGCCGGTATTGCTCAAGGTAGGCCCGGGCCTCCGGGCAGCGCCGGTCGTCCCAGATGATCATTCTGCGCCGCTTTTCGTGAGGTGGCTGCTCGGGCAACTCCGAGCGCGCGAACGGCGAGGTCGCATATACGGCGCGGCGTCCGAGGATTTTCTTGCCTGTGGCGCGCCTCGTATCCGCCGCTGTCTGCACGATCTTCTCAAGCTCTAAGTTGATATACGCTTGGTGTTCCTTGTCTGAGAGGTCCTGGAGGGCGGGCAAGCGGTCGAAAAGGAACTCGGTTTTATGCTCGAAATCACGAGGGTTGGGTGGCTTTCCGCGTTGTACCCGGGCGTGATATTTGTGCTTAGCGCGAGCGTAGCCGGTGCCGTCGAACCAGATGCCGTAGCGGGGTTTGCCGGTTGAGAGCTCCTTGGCGCTATGGGTACCGGGCCACTGCTGGGGGCGCTGGACGAGGTTCTCCTTGACGCCCTGCGAGAGGACGTAGGTCTGGGCATTGCGTTGCGACTGGGGAGAGAGCAAGGCTGTGGGATTGTAGCCACGGCGGAAAATGCCATCGCTCCAGCCCAAGACCTTGCTCAGCCGTCTGGACACCTCACGCTTGAGGAAGCCGATGAAGAATGGGATCTGCTTGGGTGGTCCCCGGACGAGTAGGTGTGCGTGGTTCGAGAGCCAGGCATCGCTGAAGACCTCGACGTCCGGATAGAGTTCTTTCGCGCGCTTCATGACGCCGCCGATTATCTGCTCGACCTGGCCCGCACGGTCGGGGCGGAGCAGATAGGTGCCGCGCACGGTTCGCAGGATGCAGTGGTAGACGACGTCCGGGTGGATGAAGCGGGCGTCGTGGTCTCCCCCAGGTTTCGGTGGTTGAGCGCTGCGGGCTTGGGGTAGTTGTATGAGTTTACTCGAAGACTCAGTTGGCTTTGCCATGAGTGGTAGACAACGCAGGAAGCGGGCCAGCGGTGATTCATGAAAACACAGGGTTTTTTCCGGAATCGGATGAAACACGGAGGCCTCGATGAAACATCGGCGCGCCTCGGTGAAACACGAGGTTGCAACACCGGGCTCCGAAAAGCTGATGATCCGAGTTGGTGGCCGGACTTCCCCGGCGCGAACCCGAATCCGCGGGGAACGCGGGGAAAGTTCCCGCTCGCTTTTTGGGGCTTAGAGCTTGTAGAGCGCTTTGAGCGCTCGCTCGAGCAGGCCCGCCGGGAGGAAACGCCCCAGGGCGACGCCGAAGCGCTGGCCGTACATTCCGACGGGGTAGCGTACGCGCGGGGAATGGGTCCGGATGATCTTCGATAGGAGGTCAGCCACCAAGTCCGGGTTGGCACCACTTCGTTCGTCGTTTTCCATCACCGTCACGGCGGCTCGGCAGCGCGCTGTATACGCTGAGCCAGAGCCAGCGCTGGCCGCGATCACCCGCGCGTCGGTGAAGCCGGTGGCGAAGTCGCCGGGTTCGATCATGGTCACTCGTACGCCGAGCGTGGCCACCTCCATGCGCAGCGCTTCGGTGAGCGCTTCGAGCGCGTATTTGGAGGCCGAGTAGAATCCTTGAAAGGGAATGGTCACGCGCCCTGCGAGCGAGCTGATGTTGACGATCAGGCCCGAACTCTGCGCGCGCATCGGCACCAGGGCGGCGCGGCAAACACGATGAACACCGAAGAAATTTGTCTCGAAGAGAGCGCGAGCTTCTTCGGGAGAGGTGTCTTCGATGGAGCCGGCGATGCCGATTCCGGCGTTGTTTACCACGATATCAAGGCGGCCTTCGCGCGTGAGGATACGCTCGATGCCTTCCCTTACGGAGTCGTCGCTGTCCACATCCATGGGGATCAGGATCGGGAACTTCGGCGTGCCGGGTTCGGGGGTGGCGGGCGAAGCCCAACTGGCACGGCGGCTGGTTCCGTAGACGCGGTGGCCCTCACGCGCGAGTCGCTCGGCGCAACTCTTGCCGAAACCCGAGGACGCCCCCGTGATGAGGACGACTTTCGGGGGCGTGGACTTGGGGGGCATGCGCGCCATGAATACCCCGCCGAGAACCAGCCGGCCACAAGTACGGGGGAAGGTTCCCCCTCGCGGTGGAGTTGGGGTCGTGAGTGCTGGGGGGCATTCGGTTTGATAGTTCTTCTGTGATGCTTGTTCTGCGCGGCTCGAAGGCGTTTTCGCCTGCCCGATTTGCTCGCCGTGCCGAGGCGCTGGCTGCGGCCGTGCCCGGAGCGGTGCTGGAAGAGGCGCGTTTTGTCCATTTCGTCTTGGTCGCGGGCCAACTCGAGGCGCATGAGGGTGACGTCCTCGATGCCTTGCTGCGCTATGGGCCGCAACGGGATGAGGCCTCAGCGAGCCCCAAGGGCACGCTCTTTCTGGTTGTTCCGCGCCCCGGGACGATCTCTCCGTGGTCGTCCAAGGCAACGGATATCGCGGGGATCTGCGGGCTCGCCAAGGTCCGTCGGATCGAGCGCGGGATCGCGTTTTCCGTCGAAGGCATCGCGCAGGGACAGGCCGCCGCCGTCGGGGCTCTGCTGCACGACCGGATGACGGAGGCTGTCTTGGCCCGTGTCAAAGATGCCGAGCGCCTCTTCGAGCAAAGCCCGCCCGCGCAGGTCCGCGACATTCCGCTGTTGGAGGCCGGGCGCACGGCGCTTGAGGCGGCCAACGCAGAGCTCGGCCTGGCGCTGGCCGAAGACGAGATCGATTACCTCGCCACCAGCTTCCAGGGTCTTGGCCGTAATCCAACGGATGTCGAGTTGATGATGTTCGCGCAGGCGAATTCCGAGCATTGTCGCCATAAGATTTTCAACGCAGATTGGGTCATCGACGGCGAGCCACAGCCGCATTCGCTCTTTGGCATGATTCGCCATACCAGCGCCCAAGCCCCCGAGGGGATCGTGTCGGCCTATAGCGACAACGCCGCCGTCATGATCGGTTCCCGCGGTGGTCGCTTCTTCGCCGATGCAGCTGACCATACCTACCGCGCGCATGATGAGCCGGTCTCGATCTTGCTCAAGGTCGAGACGCATAACCACCCGACGGCGATCTCTCCTTTTGCGGGCGCCGCGACTGGCTCCGGCGGTGAGATCCGCGACGAGGGCGCGACCGGCCGAGGTGCACGCCCCAAGGCCGGACTCACTGGCTTCTCGGTCTCAAACCTTCTCATTCCCGGCGCCGAACAGCCCTGGGAGAAAGATTTCGGTCGCCCGGCTCGGATCGTTTCCGCGCTCGATATCATGCTGGAAGGGCCGATCGGTGGCGCCGCGTTCAATAACGAATTCGGCCGACCCAATCTCTGCGGCTATTTCCGCACCTTCTGCGAGGAAGCCCCCGGTCCCGCTGGGCGCGAGGTGCGCGGATATCACAAGCCCATCATGCTGGCGGGCGGGCTCGGTAATATCCGCCCGGGCCATGAACTCAAGGATGGTTTCCCCGCGGGTTCCAAGCTGATCGTATTGGGCGGGCCGGCCATGCTGATCGGCCTCGGCGGAGGGGCGGCTTCGTCGATGGCTTCCGGGGCGAGCGCTGAGAATCTCGATTTCGCTTCGGTGCAGCGCGGCAACCCCGAAATTGAGCGCCGCTGTCAGGAAGTGATTGATCGCTGCACGGCGCGCGGTGCGGAAAACCCGATTCTTTTCATCCACGATGTCGGCGCAGGTGGACTCTCCAATGCGCTGCCCGAACTGGTGCATGACGGAGGTCGCGGCGGACGCTTCGAGTTGCGCGACGTGCCGAACGCCGAGCCGGGCCTGTCGCCGCTGGAGATCTGGTGCAACGAAGCGCAGGAACGCTACGTGCTCGCCGTCGCACCGGAGTCCCTTGAGGAGTTTGCCGCGATCTGCGAGCGCGAGCGCGCTCCTTTTGCCGTGGTTGGCGAGGCGACGGAAGAAGAGACGCTCACTCTGAACGACCGTCATTTCGAAAACAATCCGATTGATCTGCCGCTGTCGATTCTTTTTGGCAAGCCGCCGAAGATGCGCCGCGAGGTGAAGCGTCTGGCCTTTGTGCCGGATCATTTCGACGCGAGTCAGTTGGACCTTCGCGAAGCGCTCTATCGCGTTCTGCGCACCCCTACCGTCGGCGACAAGACCTTCCTGATCAGTATCGGCGATCGCACGGTCGGCGGTCTGATCGCGCGCGACCAAATGGTGGGGCCCTGGCAGGTGCCGGTGGCCGATGCGGCTGTGACAACGACAAGTTTCGATACGGTCACGGGTGAGGCTTTCGCCTGTGGCGAGCGTGCTCCCGTGGCTCTCCTCGACCCCGCCGCCTCGGTGCGGTTGGCGATCGGCGAAGTGGTGACGAACCTCGCCAGCTGCGCGATTCTCTCTCTGGGCGAGATCAAGCTCTCGTGCAATTGGATGGCACCAGCGGGCCACCCGGGAGAAGATGCGGGGCTCTACGATGCGGTTCATGCGGTCGGCATGGAGCTCTGTCCGGCGCTCGGCATTGCCGTGCCGGTCGGCAAGGACTCGATGTCGATGCGGACGGTTTGGCAGGAGGGCGGAGAGTCGCGCAGTGTAACGTCGCCGATCTCCTTGATCGCGACCGGCTTTGCTCGTGTGATTGACGTGCGCGAGAGCCTGACGCCGGAACTGCGCTGCGACGCCGGGGAGACTGTGCTGGTCCTCATCGACCTTGGCGGCGGCCGCAATCGGCTCGGCGCCTCGGTGCTGGCGCAGGTCTATGGAACGATTGGTCACGAGCCTGCTGACCTCGATGATCCCACGCGCCTTGTCGGATTTTTCGCAGCCATCCGTCAGCTTGCGTCGGCCGGACAGTTGCTCGCCTACCACGACCGCTCGGACGGCGGCTTGGCCGCAACTCTGGTCGAGATGGCATTTGCGGGCGGTACGGGGCTGGAAATCGATATCGGCCCTTGCGGCGGTGGTGCCATGGCCGCTCTCTTTTGCGAGGAACTCGGCGCGGTTGTGCAGGTGCGGTCTGAGGATCTGCCCGCGTTGCGCGCAGCCTTTGCTGGGCATGGTCTCGCCGATGCGGTGTATGCGCTCGGTACGCTGCGCGACGATGACCGCCTCGTCATCCGCCAGGGTACGAAGGAGTTGCTCGCAGAGAGTCGCTTCGCGCTGCGTGATGCCTGGTCCGAGACCACCCACCGTATGCAGGCGCTACGCGATGACGAGCGTTGCGCGGAGGAAGAGCATGCCGCGCGTCTCGATGCAGGTAACCCCGGCCTGGTCGTGGAGGTTCCCTTCGCTCTCGACGACGACCCGGCAGCACCCTTCATTGCAACCGGTGTGCGCCCGAAGGTGGCGATCTTGCGCGAGCAAGGTGTCAACGGCCATATTGAGATGGCGGCCGCCTTTGACCGCGCCGGCTTCGAAGCGGTCGATGTTCATATGAGTGACCTGCTGGCGAGCCGGGTTGAGCTTGCGGAGTTTCACGGTCTCGCAGCTTGCGGCGGGTTCTCGTATGGCGATGTCCTCGGGGCGGGCGAGGGTTGGGCGAAGTCGATCCTCTTTCACGAGCGGGTGCGCGATTCCGTAGCCGGGTTCTTCGCGCGCGAGGACACCTTTGCCTTGGGGATTTGCAACGGCTGTCAGATGCTCTCGAATTTGCATGAGATCATTCCCGGCGCCGAGCATTGGCCGCGTTTCGTGCGCAACCGTTCCGAGCAATTTGAGGCGCGCTTGACGTTGGTCGAGATCACGCCGAGTCCGTCCGTATTGTTGGCCGGCATGGAGGGCGCACGCCTGCCGATCGCGGTCGCACATGGTGAGGGGCGGGCGGAGTTTGTCGGCGAGGGTTCCGCGGCAGCACTCGACGCGGCCGGGCAGATCGGCCTGCGCTACGTCGACGGCCACGGGCGGGTCGCCACGACATACCCGGCGAACCCCAACGGCTCACCGCAGGGGATCGCGGGCGTGACCAGCCGCGATGGCCGTGTGACGATCCTGATGCCGCACCCCGAACGTGTTTTTCGCACGGTGCAGCATTCCTGGGCTCCCGCGCAATGGGCCGGCCACGACGCGGCGCCTTGGTTGCGCCTTTTCCGCAACGCGCGCGCCTGGCTCGGCTGAGCGCGGCTGGCATCCGGCGGCGCGATCCGCTCTTTTGTACGGCAAGGGCAGTAGCCAACGAGAGGGAGCGGAGCATGGCAGAGAAGAAGGTGGCGTTGATCGTGGGCGCGGGGCCGGGGCTGGGCGCGGCGCTGTGTCGCCGTTTCGCGGGCGAGGGGTTCACGATCGTTGGCTTGCGCCGTCGCCATGGCGATGAACTGGCCGAATTGGCCGCTGAGGTCGCCGAGCTGGGCGGCGAGATGCACGGCTGGGAGGTTGACGTGCGCGACGAGGGCGCGGTGGTGGCACTCTTTGCGCGCATCGAGGCGGAAGTCGGCCCGGTGGAGGTCGTGGTTTTCAACCCGGGCGCGAATATCCTCTTCCCGATCCGCGAGACCACCGCACAGAAATTTCGCAAGGTCTGGGAGATGGCCTGCTTCGGTGGTTTCCTGGTGGGGCGCGAGGCCGCGCGCGTGATGGTGCCGCGCGCCCAGGGCACGATTCTCTTCACCGGCGCGACCGCGAGCGTGCGTGGTGGCACCGGTTTCGCGGCCTTTGCCAGTGCCAAGCATGGGCTGCGGGCGTTGGCGCAGAGCATGGCGCGCGAGCTCGGACCCGAGGGCCTCCATGTGGCGCATATCGTGATCGATGGCGGGATTGAGGGCGCGTTCATCCGCGCAAACTTTGGCGCCGAGCTGGACAAACGCGGCCCGGACGCGATCTTGCAACCAGCCGATATCGCTGAGACCTATTGGGCAATCCACGCGCAGGCGCGCAGCGCGTGGAGTTTTGAGACCGATCTACGTCCCTGGCTCGAGCGCTGGTAGGCGTGCCGGCGTGGCGAGGCCTTGCAGCGCGCTTCGATCCGGGCTCTTCTCATGAGGATGGCCAACCCCGTACCTTTGCGCGACCGTCCTCTGTGGCTGAATGCCGCCTTTCTCGTCTGCGTCTTCATCGCGTTCATCTATTCGCCTTGGGATTATTTCTCGAAGCCGGTCGCGCACGCCGAAGACGTCTGGTTCGGCATCGTCCTGCGCGGTGAGACGGCGCGCCTTACCGAGCCGATCCATTTTCTGATTTACGTATCTTTGGTCTGGGGCCTTTGGCAGATGGCCCCGTGGATGCGCGTCTGGGGCACGCTTTATCTGGCGCAGATGACCATCGCGTTTGCCGTCTGGCCGCTGCTCGACGAGAGGGGAAGCGCGTGGATGGCGCTGCCGAGCCTGCTCATCTGGGGTGGGATTACGTGGCGCTATTGGCTGGCATCCGAACTTTTCACGCGCGCCCCGGACGCTTGAAAAAAGGGCGGACTTTGCGCGTCGCGCTGGTGCATCATTGGCTTGTCACCTGGCGTGGTGGCGAGCGGGTCTTCGCCGAGATGGCGCGCCTCTATCCAGACGCCCCTGTTTTCACGCTTTTCGGCAGCACGGAAAAGATGCCGCCGCCGCTCTCGGACCATCGGAGCCAGGCGAGCATTCTCGACCGCGGCCGTCGTTTTCGCGAGGCATTGTTGCCGCTCTACCCCTTGGGGGTACGCAGCCTCGATCTACGGGACTACGACCTCATTCTTTCCAGTGACGCTTCGGTGGTGAAGGGCGTGCGTACGCGGCCCGACGCGCTTCATCTTTGCTATTGTCATGCGCCGCCGCGCTATGCCTGGGATTTCGCGCGCGAATACGTCGAGGCGCAGATCCCGCTATTGCTCCGGCCTCTGGCTTACGCTGGGCTGCGCTGGATCCGTCATTATGATGCGCGGGCGGCGCAAGGCGTCGATGCCTTCGCGACCAACGCAGAAGCTGTGCGAGCGCGAATTCGGCGTCATTATGGGCGCGAGGCGCGGGTGATCGCGCCGCCGGTGGATCTGGCTCGTTTCACGCCAAGCGCCGCTGCGCGGCGTGAAGATTTTTATCTTTGCGTGGGCCAATTGGTTCCCTACAAACGGGTCGATATGGCAGTGGACGCCTGCGTCGCGAGCGGGCGCAAATTGGTGGTGGTCGGCGAGGGGCCGATGTTGGAAGAGTTGCGCGGCCGCGCGCGCGGCGGCGTGCACGTGATCGGGGCGCAGCCGGACGAAGTTCTGGTCGACCTCTACCGGCGTTGTCGTGCGCTGATCTTTCCGGGCGAAGAAGACTTCGGGATCGTGCCGCTCGAGGCCATGGCCTGCGGTGCGCCGGTGGTGGCGTTGGGCGCCGGAGGCGCGCTGGAGACAGTGGTGGGCGTGTCCGCCGGCAATCCGCCGCCACCTGCTGCGACTGGGTGCTTTTTTCACGAGTCGAACGCGGCTGGCCTGGCCACTGCCCTCGATCATTTCGAGGCGACAGCAACGTTCGATCCGGCCGATTCGGTGGCTCGCGCACAGCATTTCTCGCCCGAAAGCTTCCGGAACTCTTTCCTCGATTGGGTCGCGACGGAGACGCGGCGCGCCAGCGCCGGCTGAGAGGCTGCGCTCGCGAGCCTGCAGCCCGGATCTTCCGTCTGCCCGCAACATACCCCGGGCGGCGTGAGGATGGGGCAGAGCACGATCCGATATGGTACCGGTCGGCATGCGATTCTCCCTCTCGACGATGCAGCGCCGCTCGGCGCGGACCCCCCTCAATGTTCTGGCATTGGGATTTTTCCTTCTTGCAGTTAGCGCCTGTTCGGGAAGCAGCACGGATGTGGTGCCCGCGCCTGACCCCGCCGCGGCTGGCCCATGGCCGGTTGGCGTGACGCGAGTCGAATTCCATGATGTCGGTCGAGACCGGACGTTGCTTACTGAGGTCTGGTACCCGGCGGCAGAAGAGGCGCGCGGCCTCGAGCCTGCCGCTGCCGCCAGCTATCTGCCCATCGGTCTGGAGTCATTGGCGGATAACGCGACCATTCCTCTGATTGCGGTGCGTGATGTGGCGGTGGCGGAAGACGGTCCCTGGCCCTTGATTCTTTTCTCGCATGGCAACAACGGAATTCGATTCCAGAACAGCTACCAGATGGAGCATCTCGCGAGCCACGGTTATGTGGTCGCGGCGCTCGATCACGACGGCAATACCTATTTCGACAACTCGGCCGACCCGGGAACATTGACCACGGCTCGCCCGCTTGATCTGATCTATGTGATCGACGCAATGCTGGAGCTGAATGGCGAAGCCGGCTCCCCCTTTGACGGCTGGATCGATACCACGGCGCCGATCGGTGCAACCGGCATGTCCTTTGGCGCCTTCACGGTGGTGGTGGCTGCTGGAATGGACGACCGGATCGCCGCCGTGCTGCCGCAGGTTTGGACGGGCCCGATTGCGGAGGACTACGATACCCCGACGCTTCTGATGCTGGCCAGCGAGGACAGGACCACCGGGTTGGCGGGCAACGCGGCCATGCGCGAGACCTACGCGAACGCGATCGGGCCTCGGTTTCTCGTGGAAGTGCCGGACGCGGGCCACTTCAGCTACAGCTTCTCCTGCTACACCGGCTTGGGGCTTGGCCTGGGCGATGGCTGCGGCGACGGTGCGCGCCACGCCGACGGCAGCACCTTCGAGTTCATCGAGTCGATGGAGGTCTGGGACCTCACCAATACCTACGGCGCGGCGCTCTTCGGTCGTTATCTGAAAGGTATCGAAGCCTACGAGACGACTCTGGCAAGTAATATCGCGCCGGAAATCATGTCGTATCAGAGCGAATTAGGTGATTGAGGCGAGACTCGCACGTGGCTGACGAAGCAAAGGAGCCGACGGTTGCGGCTCACGACTCGGAAGCGGCTGGCGGCAAGGGGTGGTGTACCGGCTGCATTTTCCGAATGTTCCGATTCTATGCACTTCTTCTGTTTCTCCTGACGCCCGGCCTGCCGAGCGCAGCCGGTGAGATCGTCCCGATGCAGGGCGTGCCACCCAGCGTGGAGAGCCAGGTAACCCCGTGGAATTGGGTGCAATCGCCCTATAGCCACTGGGCGTTTCGCAATATGGGTTTGAAGCCCTCCGTGATGGTGCCGCGCCGCGGCCCGGTACGTGAGTTGCCCGTAGCGCTTCGGGCGGGCCTTGAGGATCTGCGCTTTGAATATGCCGGCAAGAGCGGCACCGTACTCGAAGCCTTACTTGGCGACTCTACCGACGGAGTGGTGGTGATTCAGGGCGGGAAGATCCTCTACGAGCACTATTTCGGCGGCTTCGGGGCACACGACCACCACCTGTGGGCCTCGTCGACCAAATCGATGGTGTCGAGCGCTGCCGGAATTTTGGTCGACCGCGGCGTGCAGCGCTACCTGTCGAAATTCAAGGCCGATACCGCGCGCGAGCCGGGTGCCGTGCTCACTATCAATCACCGAACGTCGACGTTCTGGGCTGGCTGGTCGCTCGTCTGAGTGGCGTGCCTCTGCAGACCTTTGTCGCAGAGGAAATCTGGGGCCGTCTGGGCGTCGAGCATGACGCATTCTTCATCACCGATCTCGCCTACGCGCCCATCGCCACAGGTGGTTTCAACACCACGCTGCGCGACGCCGCGCGTTTCGGGCTGGCCGTGCTGCACGGCGGCCGCGTTGGTGACCGGCAGGTCTTGGCGGCGGATTGGGTCGAGCAGAGCTTCCAGGTACAAGAGAGCGACCGCGAGGCCGCACGCCGTAGTATCTTCCTTGACCCGGAAAACCCGGCGTATTTTTCTGCACTCGAGGCCTACCGAAACTTCTGGTGGGTGCTCGACAGCAAACGCGGTGTGATCCTGGCCCAGGGCGTCTTCGGCCAGTTCATCTATATCAACCGTGCGGCCGACCTCGTGGTGGCCGGCTTCGCGAGCCCGGCCGCGATTTCCAATGTGCGCCGTCCGAGCTTCCATCGCAAGCTCGCAGCCGTCGAGGCCATCGCCAGCCATTTGGTGGCGCAAAAGCCTTGATTCGCGAGCTTTTCTAAGCCGAACGGCCTCTTCTGCCGATGAACGATATGCCCGGATGCCGGGTCAGGTAGAGGGGTATTGCCGAGTTCCGGTTCTTTGGCCGGGCCGGACCTGATACTCCGCAATCTGTCCGTGTTCCTGTTCCCGTTCAGCGGAGGTTCCCTTGAAAGATATTCGCATTCTCGTTCCCTCAATTGGTCATCCGACCCGTCCCTCGCTTGCCGAGGCCATGCGTGGTCCCGGCGACCGCCATGTCACGATTGTCGGTGCCGATATGGATGCCGGTGGCATCGCGCCGCATGTGCCCGACGAGTTCGTGCAGGTGCCTGGGCGAACCGACCCCGGCTATATCGACCGCGTGCTCGAGATCTGTCGCGACTACGAGATCGATGTTTATTACGCGCTTGGCGAGGAAGAGGCGATCGGCTCGGCCGAGCGCCTGGACGAGTTCAAGGCCCAAGGCGTCGGCGTCATTACGCCGGGTAACCCGGATATGCTGCGTCTCTCGTCGAATAAATCGCGCTACCATGAGTTCTTCAACGAGCAGGGCATCCCGGCCGCCGGCTTCCGCACGATCGCGACCTTTGCCGAGTTGGAAGACGGCCTGAAGGAGATGGGTTTCCCCGAGATCGATGTATTCCTGAAGCCAACCCAATCCAAGGGCGGCCGCGGAGCGCGTCTGGTCACGGCAAGTGATGACCCCGAGGTCGGCAAGGATGTACGCGCCGCGGGCCAGCCCGTGATGTCGCTTGAGACTTGTCTCGAAGAGTTCCGCCGCCAGGAAGGCCCGGATTTTCCCGAGCTGATTGCGATGGAGTACCTGCCGGGCACCTATTATAGTTGTGACGTCCTCTCGCGTGACGGCGAAGTGCTCTATGCGGTGCCGAAGATTCGCGTACGCGGCACGGCCTCGAATACCACGGTCGGCCAAGTCGATATGAATCCGGCCGTCCTCGATATGGCCAAGCGGGCCTGCAAGGCCTTCGGCTACAGCTTCATGCAGAACTACGAGATGAAGCTCGACAAGAACGGCGAGCCGCGCATCTACGATATCAACCCGCGCGGCGGCACCTCGCTCATCCTCTGCAAGGCGGCCGGCGCGAATATCGCCTGGTTCGCGGTGCTGATGGCGCTGGGTGAGGAAATTCCCAAAGCGGAGCTCAAAGATGGCGTACGCATGTTGCGCCATTTTCGCGAGTACTTCGACAACGGCCAGCCGCCGCAGCGCTGAAACGCGACGCATGGTGGGCAGCCCGCAGAGACTCGAAGGCATCGAACTCGTCGCCTTCGATCTCGACAATACTCTCTATGATGAGGGCGCGTATTTTGCGCGTGCCCTCGACACGATCGCGCCCGAGATCGCGCGTCGCTCCGGCGGCGACGGCGGACGCATTCGTTTGCGTTTTGACGAGATCCTACAGCGCGAGGGAAAGCATTATCACCACCTCTTCGACGATGTATTGGGCGAGGAAGGCCTTGCCAAGGAAGAGCATCTCGAGGATTTGCTCGGGCTTTTTTCCAAGGTCGAGGGCAAGGTCGAACTCTTTGCCGGCGTGCGCGAACTGATCGCCGCGCTGCGGCCCCATTTCCGACTAGGCCTGATTACCTCGGGTCGCAAAGCCGTACAGGTAAACAAATTGCGCCTGCTCGAGCTCGCGGCCACCTTCGATGCCGTGGTATTTTCCTCGACATTGGCAGAGAACAAACCCGCCAGGCTGCCCTTCCAGACGCTTTGCGACGAGCTGGGCGTGGCGCCCGAGCATTCCGTCTACATCGGCGACAACCCGCTTTTCGATTTCAAAGGCTCCGGCGAGCTCGGCATGACGACGATCCGTGTCGACAATCGCGAGTTCGACACGCATGTTTGTGCCGCGGGCTGGGATGCACGGATCCGAGTCGCCTCGGTGACCGATATCGGCCCGCTGCTTCTTCCGGTAGAAGAGAAGCCGGTGGTTTCCTCATGATGGCTCGACGTTGGTTGGCCCATCTCCTGCTGTTCGCCCCGCAAGATGCGGGGCGTTCGTTCCCTTGCCAATGAAGAAGGCTTTTCTCATCAGCTACCGCTTTCCGCCCCAGGGCGGCGGCGGCGTCCAGCGAACGCTCAAATACACCAAATACTTGCGCGATTTCGGCTGGGAGCCCGTGGTGCATACGGCGCGCAAGCCTTTCTGGAATGTCTGGGACGAAAGCCTGCTGGACGAAATTCCCCAAGGCGTGGCGATCCATCAGACCCGCACCTTCGAGATCGAGAAGGTCGAGCACGGCCTGCGCTCTCTCCTGAGCCGCCTCCGCGGCGCCAGGAAAAAGGCCGCGCCGCGTGTCGATGAGGCGACGGCCAACGCACGCAAAGAACGCGGCGAGAGCGCACGCGGCGGCGCTGCCGGTGGCCTGAAGGACCTCATCTACAAGCACTTGCTGATCCCCGACCAGCAGATTTTCTGGGTGCTGCCCGCATTATTTGCCGGGCGTCGACTGGTGCGAAGCGAGGGGGCTGCGGTGATCCACACCTCTTCACCGCCCAACTCCCTGCACCTCTACGGCGGGCTGCTGGCAAAGCTCACGGGCCTTCCCTGGGTAGCTGATTTCCGCGACCCTTGGACCGATGGTCCGCGTCGTCGGCGCAATTACATAGGCAACCCCCGCCGTGAGAAAATCGAATTGGCAATGGAACGCTGGGTCATGCGCAACGCTGACCATATCGTGGTGAGCGCGCCGCCCTTGCGCGACCGCTTCCTTGCCAAATACGATTTTCTCTCAGAGGAGCGAATCTCGGTGGTCACAAACGGCTACGATATTGACGATTTCCGCGAGGCCGACAAGATAGAGGAAGCGCTTCTGCCCGAGAAGGCATTCCATTTGACTGGCACCGGAAATATCGAGCAGATGTTTCCGGCCGAGCATCTTTTCCGCGCGATGGCGGCCGCCTGCGCCAAGCATGAAGGTCTGCGGCGCGATCTGCGGGTGCATCTGGTGGGTGCGAAAAAAGGCTATTACGATAGCCTTCTCGAAGAATTGGGTCTGGCCGAGCGGGTCACCTACGAAGGCTGGGTGCCGCATGCGCGCTCGATCCGCTACCTGCAAGAGAGTGATGCCCTCTTGATGTGTATGATTCCGCACGAAGGCGGCGGCAACGAAAAGCTTTCGGGCAAGGGCTTCGAGTACCTCTATATGCGAAAACCGTTTCTTTGTCTGACCAAGCCGGGGCTGGCCTCGGAACTTTTCTCGGCGACCGAGCTCGCGAAAATCGTCGATCCCTACGACGAGGAAAAAATCGAACAAACGCTGCTCGAGCTCTACGAGCGACGCGACTCGCCGGCAGCGGCGAACGACGAGCTGATCCGCCGCTTCGACCGGCGCAACCTCACGGGACGCCTGGCCGGTATTTTCGATTCCCTGACCGGAGCAGCCGCCAGTCCGCCTTCGGCCGGCGCCGAGGTGGCGGCATGAGCGGGCGCATTCTGGTGACCGGGGCCGGTGGGTACATCGGCTCAGCCATCGTCTGCCATTTGGCGGCGGCCGGCCATGCCGTGCGCGCCTTCGGTCATGATTCGCGTTTTGCCGCGCTCAAGGAAGCGGCGGCGGGCGATGTCGATTTTGTCGCCGGTGAATTGCTTGACGAAACGGCTCTGGCCGACGCCCTCCAAGGTGTGGTGGCCATTGTGCATACGGCATCGTTTGCCGGCGAGCGTGCCTGCCGTGCTGATATACCCGGAGCGATCCGCACGATCGTCCGTGGTACGCGCCTGGTCGCGGATGCGGCGCAGGCCGCTGGCATCCGCCGCGTCGTGCATCTCTCGACCTATGCCGTCTACTCGACTTTCGCCGAGCGCCCGATGCCGCTGGCCGAGACCTCGGAGCTCCTCCCCGACGACCTCTACGGCAGCCTCAAGGCCGAGGCCGAGTGGGAGGCCGCCCGCGCCAACGCCGCTATTTTGCGGCTCACGAATGTCTTCGGCCCCGGCTCTGGCCTGGTCGTGAAGACCGACGTGATGGGCCATTTCCGCAACGCCATTGCTGGCAGCACACCGATCAAGACCCAAGGCGGCGGCAAGCAGGCAATCGAGTTCGTGCATATTGATGATGTTTGTCACGTCGTCGAAGAACTCGCGTCGACGGATCGCGCGGAAGCTCTCGTGCTGAATATCGGCGCGGGCGTGGCGACGCCGATCCGCGAACTCGCTTTGCTCTTTCAGAGTTGCGCCCGCGAACTTGCGGGCCGCGAGATCGCCATTATCGACACACCGGCTGCCGCCGACAAGACCTGGCCCGATCGCTACACGACGATCGACAAGGCCCGTTCCCTTTTTCCCTGGTATCCCGCCAAGACGCTTGAAGAGGGCGTTCGCGAGATCGTGATTACCACGCTGAGTTGAAGCGGAGCCCCTTATGGAAATGATTCAGGTAGCCAAGCCCTATTTCGTCAAAGAAGACATCGACTTCATCATGAAGCATACCCGCGAGGTGCTCGAGAGCGGCATGCTCATGCAGGGCAAATGGGTCGGTGAGTTCGAAGACGCCTTCGCCGAGTATTGCGGTACGCGCTACGCACGCGCGGTGAACGCCGGCACCTCGGCGCTCATTGCTGCGCTCGACTATCTGGGCTGCGAGGGCAAGGAGGTTCTGGTTCCGACCAATACCTTCCTCGCCTCGGCTAATGCCGTGATCTGGGCCGGTGGCACGCCCATTTTCTGCGATATCGTTCCGACCACGCTCTTGATCGATTACGACGAAATCGTCGCTCGCACCAACGAGAATACCGCCGGTCTGATTCTGGTCCACCAGGCCGGCTTGATCCCGCCCGATCTGCAAAGGATCCGGCAATATTGCCGCGATAAGGGTCTTTTTCTGCTCGAAGATAGCGCGCATGCGGCCGGGTCCAGCTCCGCCGAGGGGCGCGCTGGTT
The DNA here is from genome assembly GCA_046583355.1 of Deltaproteobacteria bacterium. Taxonomy (GTDB): domain Bacteria; phylum Desulfobacterota; class Binatia; order UBA12015; family UBA12015; genus UBA12015. The sequence continues at coordinate 37,255 of JAYGCM010000047.1, read as the reverse complement.
CCTTGGGCGATGCCTCGGCCTTCTCGATGCTCGCCACCAAAATCATCACCTCCGGAGGCGAGGGTGGCATGGTCACGACGAACTCCGAGGAGCTCGCCCACCGTGTCGTGAGCCTGCGTTTTCATGGCGAGGACTCCAAGCGCGGCATTCAGGATCGAGTCGGCCATTCGTGGCGCATGACAGAGATCCAGGCCATCGCCGGCCTGACTCAGGTGCGCCGCCTCGATGAGATCATCGCCAAACGCATGTCGGTTGCCGCACGCTACGACGCGGGCTTTGCTGGTCTCGAAAAAGTGAATGTCTTGCCGCTGCCCGAAGGCGTGAAAAATGCCTATTATAAATATCCGCTGATTCTGGCCGATGGCCTCAAGCGGCCCGAGGTCAAGGAGCGACTCGAAAAAGAGTTCGGCGTAAAGTCCGGAACTTCCTATTGGCCGCCGTGCCATCTGCAGCCTGCCTACCGCGATCGTTTCGGCTACAAAGAAGGGGATTATCCCCGCGCGGAAGCGGCTCTGAACCAGACCATTGCGTTGCCGATGCATTGCCTTTTGACGGATGACGAAGTGCGTCGCGTCATCGAGGCCGTATCGACAATCGTCGGTTGATGGAGAATATGATGAACCAACGCTCGATAGGCGCCGACTTCACGGCCGCTCTTTTCTTCGGTGCACTCAGCTGGGCAATCGGAATGGTTGCCTTCAGCTGCACTGAGATTCTCACGAATTCGTTCCTCGACCTCTTTCAGCCCTGGAGCGTTTGGTCGGTCGTGCTTCTCACCTACGCCATCTTCGGTGCGCTTCTGGGCCTCGGTGCCGGTTTCGGCATCTGGTTTTTGCGTGTGATCACGGGCTGGCGCGGCACCTCGGCCGTGCCCTTGTTGATGGGCGCCTATATCGGTGTCTTTTTGCTCATGGTGATCGGCGTACCGCTGAACGGTCGCTACCTGCCGGGCTTCTTCGCCCCGATCAGCCTGGGAACCAATGCTTTGGTGATCGCCGCCTGTGCGGTTCTGGCGCTCACGATCTACGCGCACCTGCGCTCGCGTGCGGGCGTCGCGCTTTGGCTCTCCTTCATCAACGTGAGTACAGCCTTCGGCCTCTTCACGGCGCTGGGTCGCTACATGGATATGTATATCGTACAGACCGAGCCGGTCTCTACGGCGCTCGCGTCTTTCGCCGCGGCCTTGGTGGTCTGCGTGATGCTCTGGTGGTGCGGCACTCGGATTCTTGCCATGTTCACGGGCGAGGGCAATGTCGCCAGCGCGGCCGGCGCGCTGGTGGTCGGATTGGCCCTGATCTGGGGTGTGAGTTCCACCCTGGCGCGCGACGTGCAGCCCTATGGAGCCAGTGCGTCGCAGGCCAGCGGCAAGCCGAACCTTCTTTGGATCATCATGGATACGACTCGCGCCGACCATGTCGGTATCTACGGCTACGATAAGGGGACGACGCCGGGCGTCGACAAATTGGGCGAGAGTGGTGTCGTCTTCGAGAAGGCGATCTCGCAAGCCTCATGGACGATGCCGAGTCATTTCCAAATGGTCACATCGCGCTTTGATTCGGGCAAGGATAATGCCCTGTCGGCCGACTACGAAACCGTGGCGGAGATTTTCCGCGATGAAGGCTACGAGACGGCCTCGGTGCTGGGGAATTATTCGCTCGGGCGCCGTTCCGGTTTCGACCAGGGCTTTGCCGATGTGATGGATGGCCCGGTCAATATTTTCTATTTGAAATTCTTTGACAAATTGCCGGTCGTGAAGATGTTGGTGAAATCCGGCCTGCTCGCGCCGGATACGGCCGTGCGCTGGTACCACCGACATACCTTCCTGGAAGGCGTCGGCGCGCGCGGCAAGGACCTGACGGATCGCTCGTTGGAATGGATCGAGGGACTGGATGGGGATCGGCCCTTCTTCCTTTTTGTCAATTATATGGACGTGCACGACGCCTTCGATCCGCCCGAGCCCTTCCGCCAGCGCTTCGCGCCTGACGTGGCACCGATGCGTGGCTTCGTGCGCTTCGATCTCGAAGAGGGCGAGGCGATCGACAGCAATACCTTTGTCCGCGACAAGCTACCGCTGATGGACGACGCGGATTGGGCCGAAATCGTCGCGCTTTACGACGGCGAGTTGGCCTACCTCGACTCTCATATCGGCCGCATGATGGATCGCCTCGAGGCCCTCGGTGTTCTCGACGATACGATTGTTGTCATCACGGCCGATCACGGAGAACTCTTCGGCGAGCACGGCCTCGCCTACCATTTCAAGGCACTCAGCGAGGAAGAGACCCATGTCCCGCTGATCATCCGCTACCCCGCAGGCCTGCCCTCGGGCCAGCGCGTCCCCGAGCCGGTCGAGCTCAATGATATTCTTCCGACGGTTCTGGAACTGGCGGGAATCGAGTCGAGCGCGCCGATGGACGGCAAGAGCCTGGTGGCCGCTGCGCGGACCGGAAAGGCCGATGACGAGGCCGTATTCACCTACTTGCTGCGCGATCCGCGGGCGGCCTTCGCGCATACCCAGGCCGGCCATCTTCTCGGCATTCGCAAAGACGGGCAGAAATACGTCTGGTCCTCGGGTGGCGAGCATGAGTTCTACGAGCTCGAAGGTGACCCCAAGGCCCATGATAACCGCTTCCTCGCGGCCGGCGCGCCGGTGGAATTGGAAGAAGAACTCGAGAGCTGGCGCGCCCGCGTCGGTCTCGAAGAGATCAAGAAGGAAAAACTCGACCCCGTGACCCGCGACCGCTTGCGCGCTTTGGGCTATATCGACTGAAGGGCCGAGCAATTGATCCTGGCGCCCGGGCTTCGTAGAGAAGAGAGGTGGAATTCTCGAGCCTGACGGCAATCTCTCCGGTCGATGGCCGGTATGCGAATAAGGTGGAGCGGTTGCGGCCGCTGGTCAGCGAGTTCGGTCTCATCCGGAATCGCGTCGAAGTGGAGGTGCGCTGGCTGCAAGCTCTGGCCGCCGAGCCGGGTATTGCCGAGGTGCCGAAGTTCTCCGAGGAGGCCGGGTTGATGCTGACCTCGATCCTGCGCGACTTCGGTACGGCGCAGGCCGCACGTGTAAAAGAGATCGAGGCCACCACGAACCACGACGTGAAGGCGGTCGAGTATTTCCTCAAAGAGGAAACCCAGGGCAATGCAGAGCTGGAAGCCGTCTCGGAGTTCATCCATTTCGCGTGTACCTCCGAGGACATCAACAACCTCTCCTACGGCTTGATGCTGCTGCGCTCGCGCGACGACGTGCTGCTGCCGGAGATGGACCAGGTCATCGGGGATTTGCGCGCGCTGGCGGTAGAGCACGCCGACCGCCCGATGCTCGCGCGCACGCACGGCCAGCCGGCTTCGCCGACGACCGTCGGCAAAGAATTCGCCAACGTAGTCGCGCGGCTCGAGCGCCAGCGCAAGCAGGTGGCCGAGGTCATATTGCTGGGCAAAATCAACGGCGCTGTAGGCAATTACAACGCACATCTCGTAGCTTATCCCGATGTCGATTGGGAGAAGTTGGCCCGTATGTTCGTCGAGTCTCTCGGGCTCGGATGGAATCCCTTCACCACCCAGATCGAGCCGCATGATTGCATCGCCGAGCTCTTCGATGCTGTGCGCCGCTTCAATACAATCCTGCTCGACCTGGACCGGGACATCTGGGCCTATATCGCCGTGGGCTATTTCAAGCAGCGCACGGTGGCCGGCGAGGTGGGCTCCTCGACCATGCCGCATAAGGTCAACCCGATCGACTTCGAGAACTCCGAGGGCAACCTTGGTATTGCTAATGCGTTGCTTGCTCATCTCGGCGAGAAGTTACCCCTCTCGCGTTGGCAGCGGGACCTCACGGACTCCACCGTCTTGCGCAACCTCGGCACCGGCCTGGCGCATTCCCTGATCGCCTACGCGGCTGCCCGTAAGGGCCTGGGCAAGCTCAAGGCCGACGATGCCAGCCTGGCAGCCGACCTGGACGCCAATTGGGCCGTCCTGGCCGAGCCCATCCAGACCGTGATGCGCCGCTACGGCATCGAGAAACCATACGAAAAGCTCAAGGAACTCACCCGCGGCAAGGCCATCGACGAGGCCACCTTGCGCGCCTTTGTCGACACCCTGGACATCCCTGAGGCGGCCAAGGCGGATCTTCATAAGCTCACGCCCGCTACCTATACGGGTAACGCGGGGATTCAGGCTCGGCGTAGTTGAGGGGTGGGCTGCGTGGAAACCGACGCCATCCTTCCCTTGGAGCTGTACGGGCCCGAGCCTGGTCGATTTTGGCTTCTTCGGTCCGGCCTTTCGCCATTTCGCTCAGGACCCCGTGAGCGGCCGCATCATGCGCGAGACGGCACCGGCCGTCTACGAGTGGACGGCTCGGGTGTGGAATGCGCGGGCCAGCGTGACTGAGGGAGATCTGCTGAATCATGTTCCCGAAGATTGGGGGCCGATCCTCGACTCGATCGGTTCGGCCTACCTGCCGTACCTGCGCGCCAATGCCGAGGCGTGGAAGAAACGATCGAGCCACTTCGATGTCGACATCGAGCGTGCTCCTTACAAGGGAATCCGCACCTCGCGTTACCGCGTCTGGTGCCTGGAGGAATTGCGCCGCCATTTTGCCGAGCTTGCCGAGGCGGATCAACAAGAGGTCCGTGTCCGGCTCGAGGCACACGGATGCTGGCAACCTCTTTGGGCCACAGACGATCTGCAATCGGGTGTCGACCCGGAGCGAAAGGCGTCCTTCGGCGGCAGTGACTCGATGACCGCTGTGAGCGCGAGGGCTGCCCGCAAAGCCTATTGGCGCCGCGTGCCACCGCCGCAACCTGGCAAGGGAGAGCGGGCGAATCGCGTGGCAAGAAAAGGGAGATGAATCGATGACGCCGGAAGACGTATTTCTTGTTTGTAACCGAGCGGTAATTCCCGCGTGGCTTCTGCTGGCCGTAGCGCCGGGGTGGAAATGGACGCAGCAGCTCGTGCACGCGATCTGGATTCCGCTGTTGTTGGGCCTCGTCTATATCTGGGCGATGCTCAGTGGTTCGGGTAGCGCGGCCGAAGGCGCGGGCTTCGGTAGCCTGGGTGGCGTCATGCTGCTTTTCGCCAACCCGAGCGCCATGCTCGCCGGCTGGGTTCATTACCTGGCCTTCGACCTCTTTGTGGGTGCCTGGGAGGCGCGCGACGCGCGTCGTCTTGATATTCCGGCCTGGATGGTGGCGCCGTGTCTTTTCCTCACCTTGATGGCGGGACCGGTCGGCCTGCTGCTCTACGGGATTCTGCGCATGGTCCGGCGCGGCGAAGTATCGCTGGTCGAAACACCAATCGATTGACCCGCGTGAGCCCCCCCGATGTGATCGTGCTCGGTGCCGGCGCGGCGGGTCTCCTCTGCGCGCTGGAGGCGGGCAAGCGTGGCCGCCGTGTCCTGGTCTTGGAGAAAGCCAACGCGATCGGCAAGAAGATCCGGATTTCCGGCGGTGGGCGCTGTAATTTCACCAACCTCCACACCGGCCCGGAGAACTTCCTATCCGGGAACCCCCATTTCTGTCGCTCCGCACTCGCCCGCTTCACGCCGCGCGATTTCATCGCCCGCGTCGATGCCGCGGGAATCGAGTGGCATGAGAAAAAGCTTGGCCAGCTCTTCTGCACCCAGCCCGGCGGAGCCGGTCTGATTGTCGAGATGTTGCGCCGGCAATGCGCTGCCACCGGCCGGGTCACGCTTGCGTGCAAGAGCGATATCACCAAAATCGACAAAGCTGGCGATGGCTTTGTCGTCGTTGCCAACGGAAAATCGTTTCGCTGCCGGTCTCTGGTCGTGGCGACCGGAGGCCCGTCCATTCCAAAGATGGGAGCGACCGGTTTTGGCTACGCACTCGCCCGTCAGTTCGGGCTTCCGGTGGTCGAGCCCCGGGCGGCACTGGTGCCCTTGGTTCTGGCGGGGCGCGCGCAGGCGCAAGCCAAGCGCCTGGCCGGCGTGTCCCTGCCGGTGATCGCGCGGTGTGGGGAGGGCTACTTCGATGAAGATATGCTCTTTACGCACCGCGGCCTATCGGGCCCGGCGATTCTGCAGATTTCGTCCTACTGGTCGCCCCATCAGACGATCTCGATCGACCTTCTGCCGGGTATTTCTGTGGAGAAATTTCTTTCCGCCGCACGACGCGAGAGCCCCAAACGTGGCCTGCTCCGATTGCTCGAAGCCCGGATGCCTGCCCGACTTGCCGTAGAGATCGCCGAAGAACTCGCCTGCGCGGGAAAGATCGCGGAACTCTCGGCCTCGGCCGTCCGTGCTCTGAGCCAACGAATTCATCATTGGACATTCTCTCCTGCCGGCAGCGAGGGATATCGCACCGCCGAGGTCACTCGCGGCGGCGTGTCGACCGAAGTGCTTTCGTCCAAGACGATGGAATGCACCCGCCAAGCCGGCCTCTATTTTATCGGCGAAGTCACCGACGTGACTGGCCATCTCGGCGGCTTCAATTTCCAATGGGCCTGGGCGAGCGGCCATGCCGCAGGCCAGGCCGTATAGAGGCTTCCGCTGAAGCGGCCACGGCGGCTCAGCACCGCGAGGAGCGTGCGGCGGCCAGGCGCCGAGGCACGCCGGTCTCAGTCGACGAAGATAATGCCAGTGGGCGGCAGGCCGGTGCTGCGCACGGCATTCTCGATGCCGGAGCCGTCGGTGGCGGAGAAGATGCGGATGCCGGCGGCGCCGAAGGTGCGGTCGGTGAGCCAGATCTTGGAGCTGTGGCGTTCCAATTCCATATCCGGCAGGAAGGCTTCGCTCTCAAAAATGGTACGGACGCTCTCGCGCAGCGTGGTGTCGATTTGCAGGATATAATTGCGGAAGGTCTCGTCGGTGCCGATCGCCCAGGCCGTGCGGCCGTCGACAGCGACGAAATCCGTAATGTTCAAGCCGATATCTGCCTCGGTGATGAGCAGGCCCGTGCTGGCGAAAGTGGTCGGGCTGATGGTCTCGATGCCACCATCGCCGATGATCCCGAAACTGCCGATCTGCGCGACGATAATATCGCCGGTGGCCGGGTGCAGCGGGAGGCCTTGGCCGGCGCCGAGCGGGTTGGTCCAGCGCAGGACGATCGGGTCGACTCCAGGAGTCTCGGGCGCGGTATCGATCGGAGTATCGGTGGCGGTGTCGATGACCACCAGAAAGCTTTCGCCGGCCGGCTCGAAGAATTGGTTGCGGTCGAGGCGTTGCAGGCTGACGAAGAGGAGGCCATCGACGATGACCATTTGGTCCATTTCGGGGATCCCATCGCTATCGGCAAAGGCCGTGAGGTCGATCTCGCCGCGCATGAAGCCTTCGCAACCCGGCCCGACACTCGGGTCGACGATGGCAAGGGACGCCTCTTCGTAGCGCGTGACGTAGGCCTTGTCGGGCGCGGCAAACGCAATATCATGCGGGTTCGAGCCGTTGCCGACGGAGCATTGGAAGATCGTCGCCCAGTCGCGCTGGGGGTCGATGCCCTGGATGCTGTCGGCGCCAAATCGGTTTACGACGTAGACCCTGCCATCAAAGCTGCGCGCGACAGCGTCGCCGTGTACCGCGCCGATGTCGACCCGGGAATTGCTCGGGTCGGCCAGCGGCAGCGCGGCGTAGGAGCCGGATTCGAAATCACCTGTCACGATGAAGGCATGGCCGCCCGTGCCCGGCGTCGGGGTCGTGCTCGGGGCTGGCGTCGCCGTCGGCTCTTCGGGCGGAGCGGAAGTCGAGCCTCCGCCCGAACAGGCGGCGAGCAGCAGGCTGAGGACGAGTAATAAGGGCTTCTTCATGAGGGACTCTCCCATGACCAATGCAATGTGCCAAGAAACGTCCGGCCGGGCAGGGGGAAGCCGGAGACATCTTCGGTTTGATCGTCGGTCAGGTTGCGGACCTCAAAGGTAGCCGTGAGCGGTGTCCAGGGCAGTGTCCATGAGAGTCCGAGTGAATGCAGCGCACGGGCGTCGACCTTGTCTTCGGGCCGGTTGGCGCGCTTCAGGTAGTTGCCCGCAATGAAATTGAGTTCGTAGAAGGGCTCCCAGCCGTCGCGTCGGTAGCTGGCGCGAAAATATACGTCGTCACGCGGCCGGCCGGGCAACTGGTTGCCGTCGATGCCGGTGGCGCCGCTGCGGTCGCGTGCGTCTTGCCAGGTATAATTGGCCGTGAGGTGGAGGTGTTCCCCGAGCGTGGCGCGCACGGCCAACTCGGCTCCTCGGGTCACGGCGCGCCCGACATTCTGCGGCACCGAGCGGTCCTGTGCGGTGCGCACGAGCACGATGAGGTCGTCGATATCGCTATAGAAGAAAGCCGCCTCGGCGGTGATGCGGTCGAAGAAGGCCAGGTCGCGCATGGCCCAGACAAAGCCCACGTCGAGGCTGAGTCCTTCTTCAGGTCGCAACGAGGGGTTGCCGGCGATCGAGCCGCGTTGGCCGAAGAGTTCGAGGAAGCTCGGTACGCGACCGTAGCGACCAATATTGCCGCGCAGATCGAGATGCGGGCTCATCTCGAAGATGGCGCCGAGTTGCGGTGTGAAGAGGTGGAAGGTGTCGGCGTCGTCGGTCTCCGAGAAGGGGCCGAAGCCGGGGAGTTCGCCTGCGAAGAAGTTGCGAATGAACTCGTAGCGCAGTTGCACGTCGACCAGCAGGCGATCCTCCAAGAGCCCGAAGGTATCGCCGAGCGCCAGATCGGTGCTGAAGCGTCCCTGCTTGGGTTGCGAGAGGTCGGGGTAGAGTCGGTTCTCCGGCACGAAGGCTTCTCCGGCGAAGTCGAGGCGCGCGCCGACATCGTGCGTGCCGAGCAGGCGGGTGGCATAGAATTGCAGCCCGGAGGAGAAGGTGCGGTTGTCGGTTGCCAGTCGGCTCCCGGAAACCTCGGCCAGTGGGTCGTCGAGGCGTTCGCGCTCGAAGATGAAATAGCCGGTCGAGCGCAGGTCGATGTCGAGCCCGGCAAAATCCGGCGCGTCGAGCCGCAGGTAGCTCAGGCTGCGCAGGTCGCTCAGGCGGACCTCGGTGGATTGGTGGCTGCCGATGCCGGGGACGCCCTGCTCGTTTACGAAGAGCTCGGTGAGCAGGCTGAGTCGACCGATATCGAGGCCGTCGTAGCTAGACTTGAGGAGGAGGTCGCCTGAGTTGAAATTATTATTCTCGCGCCGCGTGACTTCGTCGTCTCCGGGGTTGAGCGGCGTGCCGTTATTGTCGAGGAACGTGAAATCGCCCTGTGAGCCGAGGTAGGACGCGGTTGCCAGCGTACTCCAATCGCCGGAGCTGCCGGCGACGGTCGCGTTGGCGCGTCGCGTGCCGAAGGAGCCGCCGCCCACCAATGCCGAGGCGGTCGTGCGTGCGCCGGGCTCTTTGGTGATGAGGTTCACGGTGCCGCCCAGCGACGAGGCGCTGACCGAGAGCGGCGTCGTGCCGCGGTAGACCTCGACGGCCTCAAGAGGGTCGAGCGGCAGGTCGGCCAGGTTCACGGTTTCACTGCGGGCGCGCGTGAGCGGGATGCCGTCTATATAGATGCGCACCTGGCTGGGCGAAGAGCCGCGGATCGAGACGGTCGAGAAATCGCCGAGGCCCCCGTAGCGGCGGACCTGGACACCGACCGAATCCTCCAGAACATCGGCCAGGGTCTTCATCTCCTGGACCTCCGTGGTGATCTCGATCACCGAGGCAAAGGCCGTGAGGTCGGGCAGGCGGATCTCGCGGCGGCCATGCACCTCGATTGTTTCGATATTGTCCCGGATGGCTGCGCCTCTGGCGGCGGCTATCGCCTCGGCGGTGGCTGCGGGCGCCGCACCGGCCGCGCCTGAGGCTGCCGCGGGACAAACGCCAAGGGCGAGCATGGTGAGGATAGCTGGGATCGGATGACGCACGACACTGGCTGGCTACCAGCCCCGCCGGTGGCCCGCAAAACGCGGAATGACCGCGCCCGAGTTTCCCGCTATGGGTGCGGGATGGCCGACGAGATCGTCATTCGGGGTGCGCGCGAGCATAATCTTGTCGGTATCGACCTGAAGATTCCGCGCGACAAATTGGTGGTCGTGACGGGCCTATCGGGTTCGGGTAAATCCTCGCTCGCCTTCGACACGATCTACGCCGAAGGCCAGCGCCGCTATGTCGAGTCGCTCTCGGCCTACGCGCGGCAATTCCTCGAGCAGATGCAGAAGCCCGATGTCGACTCGATCGACGGCCTCTCGCCGGCGATCTCGATTGAGCAGAAGACGACCTCGCGCAACCCGCGCTCGACCGTCGGCACGGTGACCGAGATCTACGATTATCTGCGCCTGCTCTTTGCCCGGGCGGGCATCCCGCATTGCCATGGCTGCGGCAAGCCCATCTCTTCGCAGACCATCCAGCAGATCGTCGACCAGGTACTCTCCTGGGATAAGGGCACGCGGATTCATATTCTCGCGCCGCTGGTACGCGACCGCAAGGGCGAGTACCGCAAGGAATTCACCGACCTGCGCAAAGCGGGTTTCGCGCGCGTACGGGTGGACGGCGAGATGCGCGACCTTGGCGAGGATATCGTCCTCAAGAAAACTCATAAGCATACGATTGATGTGGTGGTGGATAGGCTGGTGGTGAAGCGCGGCATCGCGCAGCGCCTGGCCGACTCCCTGGCGACGGCGCTGGGCTACGGCCATGAGGTCGTGACCATCGAGCGGCAGGCCGATAAGGATGCCCCGCTTGAGGCGCATATTTTCTCCCAGAAGCTCGCCTGCGCCGATTGCGGGATCTCTTACCCGGAGATCGAGCCGCGCTCGTTTTCCTTCAATAGCCCGCATGGTGCCTGCGAGGAATGCTCCGGCCTGGGCGTCGAATGGGTATTTGATGCCGAGCGCGTGGTGCCCGATGAGTCACTCTCGCTTGGCGGCGGCGCGATCGCCCCCTGGGGCCGCAAGGCGGAGACTTATAAGGCGTTGCTTGCGGGCCTTGCCAAGCACCTCAAATTCTCACTCGACAAGCCCTGGGAGAAACTCAGCGCCAAGGTCAAGGATGCGATTCTCAACGGCACGGGGAAAGACGAGATCGAGGTCATCTACGCGCGGCGCAAAACCAAGCGTGCCTTCGAGGGCGTGCTGAAGAACCTCGACCGCCTCTACAAGCAGACCGAGTCGAATCTGCGCCGCGACGAGTTGGGCAGCTACCGCCGCGAGCGCCCCTGCGGCGCCTGCGCGGGGGCGCGCCTCAAGCCGCATGTGCTTTTCGTGAAGCTCGCCGACCGCTCGATTGCCGAGGTCACTTCGCTCTCCATCCGCAACGCGCTGGCGTTCTTCGAGACCATCGAACTCAACGATTATCAGATGAAAATCGCGCGCTTGATTTTGAAAGAGATCCGCGAGCGACTGGGTTTTCTCTGCGATGTCGGCCTTACCTATCTGAGCCTCGACCGCAGCGCGGGTACGCTCTCGGGCGGCGAGGGCCAGCGCATTCGCCTGGCAACCCAGATCGGCTCCTCTTTGGTCGGCGTGCTCTATGTCCTGGATGAGCCCTCGATCGGGCTGCACCAGCGCGATAATGCCCGCCTCCTCGTTACGCTGGAGCGGCTGCGCGATCTTGGAAATTCCGTAATTGTCGTCGAGCATGATCGCGATACCATGAATGCCGCGGACCATCTGATCGATATGGGCCCCGGTGCCGGCCGCCTGGGTGGGCGTGTGGTGGCACAAGGTACGCCGGCCGAGGTCGCAGCGAATAAGGAAAGCCTCACCGGCGCCTATATGCGCGGCGAGCGCGAGGTGCCGTTGCCGGCCACCCGGCGCAAGGGCACGGGTTTCTCGCTCGACATCAAAGGCGCGCGGCAGAACAACCTGCGAAACGTCGATGTGTCGATTCCGCTCGGTACCCTGACTTGTGTGACTGGCGTCTCGGGCTCGGGGAAATCTTCGCTGGTCATCGACACCCTTTGGGCGTCGCTCTCGCGAAGGCTCTATAAAAGCAAGGCGGTGGTCGGCGAGCATGATTCGATCGAGGGCCACCAGCTTCTCGACAAGGTAGTCGATATCGACCAAGCCCCGATCGGCCGGACACCGCGCTCGAACCCGGCGACCTATACCGGACTCTTCGCGCCGATCCGCGAACTCTTCGCCCAACTCCCCGGAGCCCGCCTGCGCGGCTACGAGCCGGGCCGGTTCTCCTTCAACGTGAAGGGCGGTCGCTGCGAGGCATGTGCGGGCGACGGCCTGATCAAGATCGAGATGCATTTCCTGCCCGATGTTTATGTCATGTGCGAGGTCTGCGGGGGCCGACGCTACAACCGCGAGACGCTCGAGGTCCTCTACAAAGGCAAATCGATCGCCGACGTACTCGAGATGACAGTCGAAGAAGCGCTTGAATTCCTCCACGCCGTGCCCGCCTGCCGCAGCAGGCTGGAGACGCTGCATCAGGTCGGGCTGGACTATATCCACCTCGGCCAGAGTGCGACCACGCTCTCGGGCGGCGAGGCGCAGCGCATCAAGCTCTCCAAGGAGCTCTCGCGCCGCGCCACCGGCCGCACGCTTTATATCCTGGACGAGCCGACCACCGGCATGCATTTCGAAGATATCCGCCGCCTATTGGAGGTGCTGCATGCTCTGGTCGACGGCGGCAATACGGTCGTTGTGATCGAGCATAACCTCGATGTCATCAAAACGGCCGACTACCTGATCGACCTCGGCCCCGAAGGCGGCGACGGCGGTGGCGAGATCATCGCCTGCGGCACCCCCGAGGAGATCGCCGCCAATCCCGCCTCGTATACCGGAGAGTATCTGCGGCCTCTGCTGTAGTTATTGGTGTAGTTTCGTCGTGGTGGCGCGGCTGGTAGGCGTGGGGAGATGGAGCAATCGCTCAAGCCGGTCGCGGCGCTGCTGGTGCTGATCTTCGGTGCCGCGTTTCTCGTTGCGTGCAGTGCGCAATCGGGAAAGCGTTCCAGCGATCCCTTCGACGATCCATTCTTCACCAGCGGTTTCGCTGGTGGCTCCGGCCTGGACGATTTTCTCGCCGAGCCCGCACCCAGCGTAGGCTGGCTCGCGGCCGGTGGTGAGCAATCACCCGAAGAACGCCTGATCCGCCTGCACGGCGACCCGATCTGGGACGATCGGGGTCAACCGGAATCGGGCCTCCTGCCGCCCGAAGAGCGCCCCTTCCTGGAGAAGGCCGAAGAGGCAACACTTGCTACCCTGAGCGTCCTGGTAGGCGCCGGCATGGCCGCGCTGCCCTTTCTCCTCGGCGCCCTCTGATAGAACGGAAAAACTATGGACTCGATTTCAACTTCAACTCATTATTCCGAGAGCACGATCGCAGCCGAGCAGCAGCGTTTCATGGTGCGTGTCTATAATTGGATGACGCTGGGCCTGGCTGTGACGGGTTTTGTTGCGTACTCCGTTGCGACCACACCGGAGCTGGTGGCAGTCGTCGCCAACCCCTGGATACTTTTCCCGCTGATCATCGCCCAATTGGGCCTTGTCTTCTGGCTGGCCACGCGCGTCATGCAGATGAGCGCGATGCAGGCCCAGGCGGTCTTTCTCGCCTACTCGGCGCTCACCGGCGTCACTCTCTCTTTTGTTTTTCTTGCCTATACGACCGCGTCGCTGACCTCGACGTTTTTCGTCACCGCCGGCACCTTCGGCGCGATGAGCTTCTACGGCTACACGACCAAGCGCGACCTCACCTCGATGGGCAGCTTCCTCACCATGGGGTTGATGGGCATCATCATCGCCTCGGTGGTCAATATGTTCATGCAGAGCACGATGCTCTATTGGCTTGTGACCTACGCCGGCGTGCTGATCTTCGTCGGCCTGACCGCCTACGACACACAAAAGATCAAAGAGATGAACATCCTCGGCAACGAGGGCACCGAAGAGGACACCAAGGAGGCCGTGCGCGGCGCGCTCTCGCTTTATCTCGACTTCATCAACCTCTTCCTGATGCTGCTGCGGATCATGGGCCAGCGCCGCTGACGGGCGGCGGGCCGACGCTCAGGCCGTCATGGGTTCCTGCGAGTATGCCAGCCATGCGTCGTGTTCTGCTGCGCGGCTTTACTAAATTCGTGTCTATCGCATCTCGTATATTGATGATTCAATCCTTGGATATGGTGGCTAGGAGGCTGCGCGGCAGAAGGTTCTGTACGACCGAACGCCGAGGCATCCGTTTGTCGAGGCGCAAGGAATACAGGCGGGAGGCATCGGCGATTCGGCGTGCGGGACCTTCTGCCGCGTGGACTCCTCGTGGTCTCTTTCTCGTCCTGTTTCTTCTGATGCCAGCGGTATCCGAGGCGGCGTGGCCGCTTGGTGGCTGGGGTGGCAGGACCTTGACCCGTATCGAGATCCCCGGGGCGACCTGTGGAAATGGCACGCCTTACGCGGTTTTTTTCTCGCCGGCGCTGGACTTATCCGAGCGTCGTGTGACGGTTTATTTCGGTGGCGGCGGAGCGACGAAGTGCACGGAGGATGCCAACCCCTGCCCATCGGAGAGTATTCAGACCTCGATCCGGAGCCTCAGCCACCACACCAGCCGCCTGACGGTTGACGCACAGACGGACTTGGTCGAGCGCATGTTCATCGACCATCCGGACAACGATGGGTATATCGGACCCGGTCATTGGTTGGTCCTGCCCTATTGCACGCAGGATATGCACACGGGGCGTCGCCTCGATGCCCAGACCTACGACATGACGAACGTGTCGGCTTATGATCCGCAAAACGTACTAGTCGCCGAGGTCGAGGGTCGGCTGAACAGCGGCAGTACGGTGGCGGAGCTTGAGGCAGAATATCCCGGCCTTGAGATTTCCGCCGTCAGCGGATCACCGGGTTCGTTCCAGGTGGACCAGTTACTGGTCCATGTAACGCATCGGGGCGATCATAATATTGCGCTTGCTGTGCAGTGGGCCGCGGAGAACGCGTCCAATCTGGATCCGAACTTCTTCGAGACCGCGGAGTTTCTTGTGACCGGGGGCTCCGCCGGTGGCTTCGGCGCCTGGTACCAATTCTGGCGCTTTGCCGATTTTCTGGACGATCAGCCGCAGACTCGTCTCACGCTTGCCCCGATGGCCGGGAGTCCGATCGCACGGTGGTACTCGGAGGAGTCGGGCGGCTTGGTTGAGGTGCCGGGGCTTGTCGCGGATATCGAGCAGCGCTGGAGCAGTTATCAAGGCCGTCGCCCGTGTGAGGTGGCCGGTGGCGACCATGTGCCGGCGGCGGGCGACCAATGCGACGACGTATTCGACCTGCTCGACCACTATCGAGTGCAGCGCTATCCCGGCCGCGATATCCGGTATATGCCGATGGGCAACAAGGAAGATTACGTCGGCATCCATGTGCTCTACGGAGACGACCCCGAGACGGTATTGGGTTTTTGTCGTACCGTGCATCGTTACTTCCAGGGCCTCGCCCAGGTTCCCGATACTTATCCCTACGGTACATGGCTTTTCTTTCGGCAAAACGGAGGGGAGCTTCGGCGCGAACATACCCCCGACCGGGCGACTATGTTGATGGAAATCCAGAGACCCTTCGGGGCATCGGCGCCGAGCGCGTACTCGCAGCTACGCTATATGAATGCACTTTCCAACCGGACGCTTGACGATCCGACGCCACATATCGAATACGCGCCGGTCTTTGTCGACGATATCGAAGATCCGAACAGCACCTTCAGCCTCGGAACGACACATTTCACCTATCCCGACTGCAATGTGCCGCGGCCTGTTGGGATTGAGACGACCAAGCTTGAGATGCGCGACGATGTTCTACCGCCCATCACGCTGCGGCGCCGAAGCCTGAAGTTCACATCCAGCACGCGAAGGTCTGCTGCATCGGCACGAGTGGTGCCGCCGGCGCGGGGCAGTGATGGCGACCCGACGATTCACGGTGCGACGCTGGCGGTCATCAATACGGCGGGAAGCGGGGAGACGACCATCATCGACCTTCCGCCCGGGTCCGAATGGTCGGCTCTGGGCTCTGTGTCGAAACCGAAGGGGTGGAAATGGCGCTCGAGTGACCCTGCGTCGGCAGTCTCGTTGGTTCTGGTGAAGAAGGACCAGGTCAAGGTGAAGGCCGGGAACTCGGCGTTCGAGTATACGCTCGACGAGTCAATTCAGGGTTCAGTGGGCCTGCGGCTCACCCTGGGCCAGAACGGCTGGCTCTATTGCAGCGATGCGGCCGCGCGCACCGGAGGCAGCCCTCCCTCGTCAGCGAAATACGACCAACCGGGCCGCTTCAGCGCAGCCAAGCGAACGGCAGGTCCCTTGCTGTGCCCGGCATTGAACTGACGAGCCCTTCTTTTACCCACCGGTTTAGCGGCCAAGTCGAGTTGCCGGTTCAGCCCGTCCGGCGGCGTAGCGAGCGACTCGAATCGTGGCTTGAGGCAGCCGTCGCACCCATCCGGTGTGTGGATTGGGACCGAACAATGCGGCGCTGGAAGTGGCGCTACAAGAAGTATGGCTACGACGGTTTGTGGGGCCGGAGACGCCAGAGTCCCTCGACACGCCGAGCGCCGCTAGTCGAGGTGGAGCGAATTCTGCGGCTGTACCGGGAGAAGTACGCGAAGTTCAGCGTGCGTCACTTTCACGAGATTGCGCGGCGCGAGCATGGCGTGGAGCTCTCCTACACTTTCGTGAAGACGGCCCTGCAGCAGACGGGGCTGGCCAATCGCTATATTCACGAGGTCTACCTGCCTCGACACAACACCAACTTTCGACGCGAGGCCACGGGGTCCGAGACTGGGTTTGTGACCTGCGACAACGTGGACCTGAATCAGATCCTCTGCACCGAAGAGTCGCGCAAGGTGACTCGCGACAACCTCGCGACTTGGAAGCGGCGGAGCCTGCAGATCGAGAAACAGCCAGGACGTCGCAGCTGCGCCGGAGCCAAGGTGCTCGTACGCGAACATACCGACGGGACGGTCACCGTCTGGCTCGGCCCACTTCGAGTGGGCCACTACAGCGCTGGCGGCGAACCTCTCTCAAGCAAAAGGAAACCGAAGACCCAGAGAAACCCAAGGCGAAACACGGCAAAAACAGCTAAAGCGGCTTGAGAAAAAGCGGACAGATCACTTGTCAGAAACAGATATGAGGCCCAAATATCGTCAGCGGGACGTCGAATTCTCGGGTGGCACCGCTTGCCCGGACAACAGTTGTCCGCCTCAGTAGTGGATTTGCACCACGCACGGTATGACTCGTTGTTCCTTTCGTCTGTGCGCCCGCCCTTGCCTCAGTCGATCGGCGCAGCGGGCCGCATAGCGCCGGACTTCAGGCGTGCGATATAGTCGTTTTTCTTCTCATTGACCAGGCCACCCAGCAGCAGCATGCCGAGGAGATTCGGGAAGGCCATTGCGAGAAGCATATAGTCGGAGAAGTCAAGCACATTGGTCACGCTGATCACCGGGCCGATGGCGGCGAAGCCGACGTAGGCGATGCGGTAGGGCAGGATGCCGCGTTTGCCGAAGAGAAACTCGGTGGCGCGCTCGCCGTAATAGCTCCACGAGACCATGGTCGAGTAGGCGAAGACGAAGACGGCGAGCACCAGCAGGTACTCGGCCGATTGGTGCAGGGTGCCGAAGGCGCGCGCGGTCAGCACGGCACCTTCGGTCCAGTTCATGGCGTGGCCGGGGTCGGCGACGCCGCTGAGCAAGATCGCCAGAGCGGTGAGCGTACAGACGACCATGGTGTCGATGAAGGGGCCGATCATCGCGACCACGCCTTCGCGGATGGGCTCGTCGGTGCGGGCGGCGGCGTGGGCGATGGCGGCCGAGCCCATGCCGGCCTCGTTGGAGAACGCGGCGCGGCGCACGCCTTGGATCAGCACGCCGAGGAAGCCGCCGTAGATGGCATCCGGCGACAGCGCCTGGGAGACGATCTGCACGAGCAAGGCGGGCACCTCGGAGAGGTGCAGCCCGACGATGACGAGGCAGACGCAGCCGTAGGAGATGCACATGGCGGGCACCAGGCGCGCGGTGACTTCACCGATGCGCCGGATGCCGCCGATGATGACCGAGCCGACCAGCAGCGCGTAGAAGGCACCGACGATCCAGCGCGCCGATGGGGAGGCGCCGAGTTGCGGGATCACCTCGGCGGCGATTTCAAAGCTCATCTTGCCCTGGAAGAGATTGCCGGCGCCGAAAGACGCGAAGATGCAGAGCACGGCAAAGAGCGCGCCGAGTAGAGTCCCCAGCCACCCGAGCTTGGGGAAGCGCTCGCGGATGCCGACGCGCAGGTAGACCATTGGTCCGCCGAGCACGTGGCCGTCGTCGTCGACGTGGCGGTAGATCTGCGCCAGCGTGCTTGACGAGAATTTGAGGCTCATGCCGAGGAAGGCGACGATCCACATCCAGAAGATCGCGCCGGGTCCGCCGGCGGCAATCGCCACGGCCACGCCTGCTATATTGCCCAGGCCCAGGGTGGCCGAGAGCGCCGAGGTCAGGGCGCGGAAATGGCTGATCTCGCCGGCATCGCGGGGGTCGTCGAAGCGTCCGCGGATGCAATCGATACTATGTTTGAAGAGGCGGATATGAACGAAGCCGTAGCGCAGCGTGAACCAAGCGCCGCCGCTGGTCAGCACGAGGAGGATCAGCGGCATGCCAAGGCCGAAATCCGCGAAGAGAATCGGCTCCATCACTTGGTTGAAGGTTCCGAACAAAGAATCGAGCCGATTTTCCCAGGACATTGGGGTGACTTAACGCGTTTGGCCCGCCGCACCAAAGGCCGCGCCGGCACCCTCTATTGCGACGTTCGGCATGCCGGCGCCTGGTTCTCGTGCGCACGTTCCTCTGACGAACCGCCACCGCAGCATGCGAAATGCGGGGGCGGAGCTGCTATAGCTAGGCCATGGCAGCAGCAGTAGGAATTCCGATGATGTCGTCTGATATGACCAAAGAAGAGCAACAGGTCCATGAGAAGCAGCGCCTTGCGGGCGCTTTTCGGATCTTTGCGCGACGCGGTTACGATGAAGGCGCCGCCGGGCATATCACCGTCCGTGACCCGGTCGACCCGACGACCTTCTGGGTGAACCCCTTCGGCGTGCATTTCTCACAGATGCGCATCTCGGACCTGATTCGCGTCGACCACGCCGGCGAAATCGTCGAAGGCACCGGGCTTCTGAACCAGGCCGCGTTCGCGATCCACTCGCGTATCCACGCGGCCCGCCCGGATGTGAACGCCGCCGCGCATTCACATTCGATGCACGGCAAGAGTTGGTCGGCGCTGGGTCGTCTGCTCGATCCGATCAGCCAGGACTCCTGTGCCTTCTTTGAGGATCACGCACTCTTTGATGACTTCACGGGTGTCGTGCTCGATACCGACGAGGGTGATCGCATCGGCGAATTGCTTGGCGACAAGAAGGCCGTCATCCTGCAAAATCACGGGCTGCTCACGGTTGGCGGGCACGTCGCGTCGGCCGTCTTCTGGTACCTTCTCATGGAGCGCACCTGCGAGTCGCAGCTGCTCGCCGAGGCCGCGGGTAAGCCGCTGATGATTCGTCCCGAGGTCGCACGCCTCACCCGCGGGCAAATCGGCAGCGAGTTGGCCGGCGTCTTCAGTTTTGAGGGGATCTACCAGCAGGTGCTCGCCGAAGAGCCTGGCTTCCTCGACTGAGAGAGTCGGCCTGCGCCTCTGCGGATAGTGGCGAGCAGTGCGGGTCAAGAAGCGGCTTTGCGACCTTCGAGTTCTTCCCAGCGTGCCATCTTGCGCTCTACCTCGGCCTGGTGGCGGGCACGTTCTTTTTGCAAGATAGCGACCTCGTCCCCGCGTGAGCGGTAGGTTTCGGGGTCTGCCAAGACGGCCTCAACGGCTGTGACATCGGCCTCGGCGCTCTCGACAGAGGCCAGGAGTCCCTCGAGTTCGCGCTCTTCCTGGAAGCTCAATTTCTTCGCTCGGGCCTTGGCGGCGATCGGCTTTGTCACGGCCGGCGCAGGACGCGCTTTCACCGACTCGGCGGGGGCCACGGGCGCACCGCCGCGCTCTTTCCAATCCGAATAATTTCCCGCCGTCAGTTCGACGTGGCCATCTCCATCAAAGGCCAAAATGGAGGTGGCGACGCGGTCCAGGAACCAGCGGTCATGGCTGATGATGAGGGCGCTGCCGGGGTAGGTGATCAGCATCTCTTCGAGCGCGGCCAATGTGCTCGTGTCGAGGTCGTTGGTGGGTTCGTCGAAGAGCAAGAGGTTGGATTCTTCGGCGAGTAGGCGGGCGAGGCAGACCCGCGCGCGCTCGCCGCCGGAGAGGGTGGAGATCCGCGCGCGTTGCTCCCTTCGGTCGAAGAGAAAACGCTCGAGCCAGACGGCAATGCTCAGGGATTCGCCACCAACATTGACCTGCTGGCGGTCTTCGGCCAGCATCGCAAAAATTGTCAGGTCCGGGTTGAGGCCGCTGCGTTCCTGGTCGAGGTGGCCGATCTTCGTATTGATGCCAATGGTTTTCTCGCCGTGGCTGCTGGCGAGCTCGCCCAGAAGATGCAGGAAAAGGCTGGTCTTGCCGGCGCCATTGGGGCCGATGATGCCGACGCGTTCGCCCTTGCCCAGGGCCATCGTCAGCTTCTCGATGAGAACGTTGCCGCCACGTTCCAGGCGCAGATCCTGCAATGTCAGAACGGTTCGGCCGAGCCGGCTGGTTCCTGTTTGCATCGAGATGGTGCGCTTGCGCGCCGGGCCATCCTGGTCGCGCACGGCTTCGACGCGGTCGATGCGCGCCTTTTGTTTGGTGCTGCGTGCCTGCGGGGAGCGGCGTAGCCACTCGAGCTCGCGGCGCAGAAAATTCTGTCGGTTACGCTCACTGCGCTCGGCATGTGCGGTGCGCTCGGCACGCGCTTCCAGGTAGGCGATATAGCCGCCATCGTAGCTGCGGACCTGGCCGTCGTGGATTTCGAGGGTGCGCGTGGTGAGGTTTTCCAGCACGGCCCTATCGTGGGTGATCAGCAGCAGCGCGCCCTTGAAGGTCTGGCACAGATATTCTTCGAGCCATTCGATGGTTGGGATATCGAGATGGTTGGTCGGTTCGTCGAGGATCGCGAGCTCAGGTGCATCTACAAGAATCTGCGCCAGCGCGACCCGGCGCCGCTCGCCGCCGCTCAGCGTGCCGATTACGCGCGAGGAATCGGTCAGGCCGAGGTGGCCGATGATGGACTCGGCCTCATGCAGCCGCTCCCAGCCGCCTTCGTGCTCGATGGCATCGGCGGCCGCCATTTGCTCGGTCACCAGGCGGTCAAGTTCGGCTGCGTCGGTGGTTGTGCCCAGGGCCTCGGTGGCTTTTTCGTAGCGTGCCATCGCCGCCGTCCACGCCTTGAGGCTGGCACCGACCACCTCCAGAATGGTGCGGTCCGCGGGCAGTTCGGGTTCTTGTGGGAGATAGTCGACGCGGGCCTGGCGCGCGCGCGCCAGGATGCCTTCGTCGGGAGCCTCGGCACCGGCGAGGATCCGCCCCAGCGTACTCTTGCCTGCGCCGTTGTCGCCGACCAGACCAACGCGCTCGCCTTCTTCGATGGAGAGGGCGACGCCGTCCAGGATCTTGCGTTCGTCGTAGCGACGTTTGAGGTCGCGTGCGCTCAGGACTGCCATCAGACTTTGACCTTTCGGCTCGCCGCGCGCCTGTGGCGGCGGATCCGTTCGGCATAGATGGCGCCGAGTTTGGTTGTGATAGGGCCCGGGAGCCCATCGCCTACCGGAGCGCCGTCAAGCGTCACAACAGGCAGGACTTCGCTTACGGTGCCGGTCAGAAAGATCTCCCGCGCGCGGTCGAGTCGGGTGGCTGCGAGCGGGGTCTCGCGCACCTGGTAGCCGGCTCGCTCGGCGATCTCGAGGACCAATTGACGGGTGATGCCGGGCAGGCAGCCGGCCGAGAGCGGCGGCGTCTGTAGCGTTTTGCCGAAGACCGCAAATACGTTTGCCGTGGTGGCCTCGCTGATCTTGCCGTCGGCCTCCACATAGATCGCCTCGAAGGCTTCGGCGCGTCGCGCCAGAATACGTCCTTGCACGGCGGTCGCATACTCAGTCGTTTTGTGGCCGGTGACGATGGTCTTGCCGCCATGGCCAAAGGGCAGACGGATGACGCCGACACCGGCATTGCGCCATTCTTCGAGGCCGGGCGGAATGCTGCGCGACATCAGCAGCACGGTGGGTTCCAATTCGTCGGGCGGAACCAGGCCCTCGGCGACACCGCGGGTGATCGTGATGCGGATGGCACCGTCTTCGAAGCGACAGGCCGAGGTGAGTTCGAGAAGTGCCTTGGCAAGGTCGGCCTTGGGCTGGCGCATGCCGAGCAGGTCCATGCTTCGCGTCATGCGCTGGTAGTGGCGGCGCCACAGGAAAGGCCGGCCGCTGTAGATGCGCACGGTCTCGAAGATGGCATCGCCGTAGAGAAATCCTCGGTCAAGGATCGAAATCTGCGCACGCGCTTCGGGCAGGATCCGGCCATTCAGCCAGACATAGGCTCGTGGTGGATTGGTTTTCGCGCGCTTCATGCGTTTTCCTCGTGCATCGAAATCGGCTGTGTTGGCGGGATTCCGAGTGCACTCAGAAACGGGCGGGCCTTCAGCCAGAGCTCGGCATATTCACGGCCCGGGTCGGAGTCCGCGACGATGCCGCAGCCGGCGTGATAGCTCAGGCGAGTCCCGCGTGCGATGGCGGTGCGAATGAGAATGCTCGAATCGAAATCGCGTGGGCCGGTAAAAGCGAAAAACGAGCCGGTGTAGATTTCGCGCGCCTGGTCTTCGAGCTCGGCAATGATCTGGCTCGCACGGATCTTGGGTGCGCCGGTGATCGAGCCGCCGGGAAAGGTCGCACGCAGGATGGCGTCCAATGTGGTGTCGGGCCGCAGCCGGCCCGACACGGTGGAGACCAGATGGTGCAGCGTCGACCAGGACTCGACGCGCAGCAGGGAAGGGACGTGTACGCTGCCGCGCGCACAGATACGGCCGAGATCGTTGCGCTCCAGGTCGACGATCATCACGTTCTCCGCGCGTTCCTTGGGGTCCATGCGCAATTCCTGGGCGAGGCCATGGTCACGGTCGGTGTCGGCATCGCGGCGTCGCGTGCCCTTGATCGGCTCGGTTGTGATGGCGTCGCCGTGTACGCGCAGGAAGCGCTCGGGCGAGTTCGACAGCAGTTTGAAATCTCCGGCGTCGAAATAGACGCCGAAGGGCACGGGCTGGGCCTGGCGCAGGCGCAGGTAGGTAGTCGCATGGCTCTGCTCGGTCTCGCCCACCAGGCGTCCGGCCAGGTTCAGCTGGTAGATATCGCCAGCCGCGATATATTCGAGCGCGCGCTTGACCGCAGCGCAGTAGGGGGCTTCTGGCGGCCATTGGACGAGTCGGCCTTCTCGGTCATCTTCTTCGGGCTTTGTAACCCAGGCGTCCAGCCGGGCTTCCACGGTGGCGACCACGGCCGCGAGCTTGCGGCTCGCATGGCCCCAGGCCGTGATGCGGCACGGTGCATCGGGTGCTGCGCTGCGCGGATCGCAGCGGAAGACGATATCGTAATGCGCGAGGTGCGCGCGCGGCAGGCAGGCAGCGGCGTCGTGGCGCAATTCCATTCGCGGCTCGGCGGTGGTGGCGAGATCGTAGCCGAGGAAGCCGAAGGTATGCGGCACCACGGATCCGGCGTCGTCGGGCGTAGCGCGGCGGACAAACTCGGCGATGGCGTCCAGGCCGCCTGTGCTCTCTCTTGCGATCATCAGTTGCGACGCCGGGGAAAACGCCATAAAACTGGGGCCGCCCCCGGTTGCCCGGTCGATCCAAACAACGCCCTTTTCCTGTTGAATCGCCCGGAAGAGTACCCGGGCAGGGAGTTCTTTTTTGAGTTCGACGGATACCATCAGCAGGTTGCGGAAGCGGCGCAGCAGAGCAGCGATCCGCCCCATTGAGGTAGCGCGTTGAACGCCTCGCTTCACCTCCTTCGCCAGGCGTTACCCACGACGGTCCATATTTATAGCGAGATCGCGGCGGACCACGCCTCGGCGCGTATTCTCGGCACCGAGCGTATGGGGACCGGTACGATCCTGGCCGGCAGCGGCCTGATCGTCACGGCCCATTATCTGCTGATCGGAGCCGATCAGGTCGAACTTACGCTGCACGACGAGCGCAGGATTCAGGGCCGCGTCGTGGGCGTCGATTTCGATACCGGCCTGGGCTTGGTGGCGCCCGACCAGGGCAATCTGAGCGGGCTCGAAATGCGCTCGATTGCCGATGTCGGTGTGGGCGAAGAGGCCTTCCTGGTGGCGAGTATCGGCGATGGACGGCGGGTAAGTAGTGGGTTCGTCACGGCATTGGAACCCTTCGATGCACTCTGGGAGTTTGCTGTTGACCCGGCATTGTTCTTCTCGGTCGATAGTCCGGGACTGGGCGGCGGTCCGCTGGTCGACAATCTCGGCCGGATGGTCGGCGTCTCGGCGTTTTCGCTTGCGGAAGTCGGTCGCTTCACTGTGGCGATTCCGGTGTCGCATGCCGGCGTCATGGTGGAGGCAATCGAACGCAGCGGGATCTGGGTGCCGCCGGCGCCGCGGGCCTGGCTCGGCATCACCTGCATCACGGTAGGGCGGCAGGTGATGCTGGCGGGCATTCTTCCCGATAGCCCGGCCGAAGCTGCTGGTTTGCAGCCCGGGGACTCATTGCTTGCCGTAGACGACGAAGAAGTGGGCGACCGGCATTCTCTTTATCGTGCGATCTGGCGCCATACGGCTGAATCCGAGCTGCATCTGCGCGTGATCCGCGACGGCGAGTTGCGCGCTTTCTCGATTCGGGCCTCCTCGATGGGCGCGTATTTTTCCTGATGCTTGCGGGCTTGCCTTCAGCCTTCGACGACGAGTCGGATGCCCGGCTTAAGGTAGCGCGAGCGCGATAGTTCTCGCGTATTGGCGCGCTTGAGAGCGCTCAAGCTAACGCCATAATGGCGCGCGATATCCCAGAGGGTATCGCCACGTTGCACCGTATGGGTGACCATCTCGGAGGTGTCGACATCGGGGAAATAGTAGCTTGCGTTCTCGGCCACATGCGCCGCGGCGAGAAATTGCGCATAGAAATTCTTGCCCGCAAAGCCGAAGCGGCGGTCTTTGTGGTGCTTGATGATCTCGGCCAGGTCGGTGGTTTGATGCTGGTTGATGGCCCGTTGCAGGGCGCTGGGGCCGTAGTTGTAGGCGGTGAGGGCGAGCGGCCAATTGCCCAATGCGCGGTGCGTGGCGTTGAGGTAGCGCGCCGCCGCATAGGTGGAGCGTTGCGGGTCGCGGCGCTCGTCGCGCCGGCGGTTTACCTGGATATATTGCCGCGCGGTGCGCGGCATGAGTTGCCAGAGCCCGAGCGCGCCGGCTCGCGAGCGAGCCTTGGGGTTGTAGGACGACTCGATATAGGGGAGGTGGGCGAGCAGGGCCGGGAGTCCGCGGCTGCGCAGTTCCTTCTTGACGCCGCGCGAATAAAAGCGCGCGCGCGCAAGGCCGTTCGCGAAGACTTCGGATTGACCGCGGTGGATTCTCAGGTCGGCGGGTTTCATGCCAAGCCAGCGGCGGTCCAGCGGGCCGTCAAAGGCTTGGAGAATGGCCTCGTGGCGCTCCGGCGGCGCCGCCGCAATGGCTTCGAGCAGCTTGCGGTAGCGCCGCTCGATGGCCTGGCGCTCCTTGCGGTTGCCTTTCTTCATGCGCACGATCGCCAGCACTCGCTCGGGGTTCTCTCGGTCGTGCACGATGGCATCGGCGAGAGGTGTTTTGGCGAATACCTCTACCCAGAAGGCGACGCGCCCCTCCATGCCTGTGGGGATCGAGAACTCGGCTGGGAAGTCGAGCGCGGGCTCCTCGGCGCGGGCGGGTTGGGCCAGCGTGAGGAGCAGAGACAGGCAGAGCAGGGGCAGGAGCGCGTGGCTCCTCCTATGAGCAAGGCTAGCCACTAAAAGAACGCATGCAGTTCGAAGATCAGTCGGCTCTGATTGGTTTCGGGGCGGTCGCGCGGGCCATTGGCAAAGGTGTAGAAGAGGCGCGGCTGGAGGAAGCGGCCAATAAAGGGCTCGATGCCGAAGCCGAAGCGGTTCTGCGCCGTATCGGGCGTATCCCAACGGCCATCATTGTCCGCATACTCGCCGAAGAATTTGGTATTGATCCAGCCCATCAGCAGGTAGTTGACCTCGGCGTAGGCGGCAAAAGTGCTCTTGGATAGCCCCAGAGTTTCGTTTTGCGCATGGATGAAATCGACCTCGGCCTGGTATTCCAGCGGGCCGAAATTCGATCCGGCGTAGACGCCCCAATTCCAGGTGTCGCCGTTGTTGCTCGGCACCCACATGAAGGATCCCCCGGTGAGAATATTCTCGACCACCGGCATATCGCGGAAGATACCGTAGGCGTTGGCCGTGATGCGTGGCTCCGAAGAGGCTCCGGCCGCGTCGGTGATAGACAAGGAAGTCGAGATTGGTCCGGGCTGAAAGCCGATCTCGACGCCGGGGTAATAGCCGTTGAAATCGGTGCCGGTGCGTCCGCGAACAAAGAGGTTCTGCGAGGCGTTGCCCTGGCTGGCGAGGTCGTCGTTCTCGGTGCGAAGGCCGTAGTCGACGAAAAATCTACCCGCCTTCACATAGCCGTTCCACGGCATCACGCCTTTGAGTTGGGCGAAAATTTCGCGTGTCGTGGTGCCGCCCGGCGCGAAGCTCTGGTCGAGGTAGATCTCGAGATAGTCGGGGACCGGCGCGAACATGAAATAGACGCTCGCCTGGCGCATATCGAGAATATTTTCATCGACGTTGCTGCGCAAGAATTTGTCGTTGTCGACCTCGCCGTTCTCGCCGGGCACATCCTGGAAGACCAGCGAGTTGTCGAAGCGCACGTCGGCACCGAGCGAGAAGTAATTGTTTACCTGGCCGTCCCAGGACTGCGCAGCCGCTTCGAGTTCGGGGAAGATATCGCGGTAATGTGTGATGTCCTCGAGGTGGGTGTTGGCCAGCGGCGTTCGCATGCCGCCGCCAGTCAGGTTCACATGGCAGGTCGAACATTTACGACCCTCGCGGATCGCCATATACGGCTCGGCCGATGCGCTGCCCACCAGCCCGCCCAGGCTGATGAGGGTTGTGAGAATCGAAACCTGTGCCAATGAGTTGAGCCGAAGTCGTCGCGTTGCCATCGTTTTTTCCTCCCCGAGACGGGGCCGAAGACCGGCCACCCAACCGCCGGGTTTAGCCACGTGAGGCGGGCGAGTCAAAGCGTTCGCCGTATCGTGCTCGATAAAAGGGGATGGTCCGGGCCCCGGCAGATCAGCTAGTAAGCAGAGAGGGCGAAGTATGCTGCTGCACCTCAGCCCGCCACGGAGAAAGAAAAAGATCATGCGCGCTATTGTTCTCGCGGTCGCCCTGATCGCCTATGCGGCCCCCGTGGCCTCGGCCGGCTGGGGCGACTGGCCCCTTTGTGCTTCGAGCATCCGCGAATCCCGTGCGGCAACGCGGGATTTCTATACCTATTATGGCAAATTGGACGCGCTGACGGCCGAAGCGCTGCTGCGCCTTCGTGCCGCCCGCCAGTTGGTCGAGCCGTCCCAGGCTGCCTGTCGAGGCACACGTGAGCAAATCGCGCTGGCCTTCCATGCTCGCGAGCTGGCGCAGATCGAGGCCGATATCCGCACGCGTCCCGAAATCGTGCGCGCCCGCCCCGAAACCGGCGCGGTATCTTTGTCGCCGGTAGTCTCGCCGCGCTGAGCCGGTTTGAGTGGCCGGCCGGGTGCGGCGGATATGGCGACGAACCGCTCGTGATTTGTTAGACTGGGGCGGGTGAGTTCGAGTTTCGGTCATCTCTTTCGCATCACCTCCTTTGGCGAGTCGCATGGGGGCGGCGTTGGCGTGGTTGTCGATGGCTGCCCGCCACGCATTGAACTCAGTGTCGAGGAGATCCAAGTCGAGCTCGACCGCCGCCGCCCCGGCCAGAGCAAGCTGACGACGCCGCGCCAGGAGGCCGACCGCGCTGAGATTCTCTCGGGCGTCTTTGAGGGACGGACTCTGGGCACCTCGATCGGCATCCTGGTGCGCAACTCCGACGCCCGCTCGGCGGCCTATGAGGAGATGAAAGACACCTATCGGCCCTCGCACGCGGACTACACCTATGAGGCAAAATACGGCATCCGCAACTGGCAGGGCGGCGGGCGCGCCAGTGCGCGCGAGACGATTGGTCGCGTGGCCGCCGGTGCTATCGCACAGAAGGTATTGCGTGCGCATGGCGTCGGTCCGATCACGGCCTATGTCAGTGCCGTGAAGGATATCCAGGCCGAAGTCGACCCGATGACGGTCACGCGCGAACAATGTGAGGCCACGCCGACACGCTGCCCGGACGCGCAGGCGGCCGCGCGCATGGTCGATGCGATCGATGCCGCGCGGCGCGCGGGCGACTCGCTGGGTGGCGTTGTTACCTGCGTGGCGCATGGTCTGCCGGCGGGCCTCGGCGAGCCGGTCTTCGACAAACTCGATGCCGATCTCGCGCGCGCCATGCTCTCGATTCCGGCCTGCAAGGGCTTCGAGGTGGGGTCAGGCTTTGCCGGGACTTTGCTCACGGGTTCTGAGCATAACGATGCCTTCTACGCCGAAGACGGCCGGGTGCGTACGCGGACCAACCGCTCGGGCGGCATTCAGGGCGGCATCTCCAATGGCGAGGCCATCGTGCTGCGCGCCGCCTTCAAGCCCACCGGCACGATTCGCAAAGCGCAGGAAACCGTCAAAAGCGACCTGCAATCGACCATCCTTGAGGCCCAGGGGCGCCATGATCCGTGTGTGTTGCCGCGTGCCGTGCCGGTAGTCGAAGCAATGGTCGCGCTGGTTCTCTGCGACCACCTCTTGCGCCAGCGCGCCATCGCCTGATCGGCTCGTGCGGCGTGCGCCGGGGCGCGCCTCAGTTCTCGGCGAGGCCGGCGGCGATCTCGCGGAAGCGCATGGCGACAGGTTCGTCGGGCAGCGCGACCACGATGGGCACGCCCGCGTCGCCTTGCTCTGCCACCGCGGGGACGAGCGGAAGCTCGCCGAGGAAGGGCAGCTTCAACTCCTCGGCGATGCGCTCGCCGCCGCCGCGGCCGAAGATATTGGTCTCTTCCCCGCAATGGCGGCAAACCAGGCCGGCCATATTCTCGATCACGCCGAGGACGGGCACATTCATCTGCTTGAACATCCGCACGCCCCGTCGCACATCGGCCAGAGCGACATCTTGCGGTGTGGTGACGATGACGCCGCCATCCATCTTCAGCGTCTGGGATAATGTGAGCTGGACGTCGCCGGTTCCGGGTGGCAGGTCGAGGACGAGAAAGTCGAGATCGCCCCACTCGGTGTTGCCGATGAACTCGGCCACCAGCTTCGTCAGCATCGGGCCGCGCCAGATGATCGGGCGCTCGCGCTCGACAAAAAGCGCCATCGAGACCATGCGGATGCCCTGAACCTCGACCGGAACGATGCGCTTGTCCTGGGTGACCTTTGCTTTGGCGTCCTCGGCGCCCAGCAGGATCGGGGCACTTGGGCCGTAGATATCGGTGTCCATCAGGCCGACACGGCCGTATTCCTTGAGCGCTAGCGCGAGGTTCACAGCGACGGTCGATTTGCCGACGCCGCCCTTGCCGCTGGCGATTGCGATGATGCGCGCTACGCCGGGGATCGCTTGCGGGCCACGCGGCGCGGGCTTGGCATGGCTATGGCCCTCATGCGCGTCTTTACCGTCTTTCTCGCCTGCGGGCTGCTGGCGTGCCTGGGCCGGATCGGGCGTACTTTCCTCGACGACGATGCGCAGCGGCGCTGCGTCGGCAAAGCTGGCGACGATTTTGTCGATCTCCGGGGCGATTTTCTCGACCAGACCGGGAGTCCCGGAGGGGGGAGCGAGGGTGACGATGGTTTCGCCGCCTTCGAGCTTGACCCCCCGGACGACACCGAAAGAGACGATGTCGCGGGAGAACCCTGGGAAGGGGATCTGCTTGAGCGCTGCGAAAATTTCTTCGGAACTGGCGGCCATGCCGCTTAGGTAGCGGACGGCTTTGCGCAGGCAAGGGCGATTTATTTTCGTGCAGCGC
Organism: Deltaproteobacteria bacterium; assembly: GCA_046583355.1. GTDB lineage: Bacteria > Desulfobacterota > Binatia > UBA12015 > UBA12015 > UBA12015. The sequence goes on along the minus strand of JAYGCM010000047.1, from coordinate 7,355 downwards.
ACCTAGGGGTAAACACCTATCTCCAGGGGGTAGATACCTAGGCGTTCGCTATGGCCGAGCGTCATGGAAATAATGCAAGCGCCATTCTTGACGCCATGGCTAGATGCAGAGCGTTGCTTTTACAGCGTTTTTCGATGGCACTAACATTGCTAAGAGAGTTGTCATACTGAATTCAAGCGCGGGCAGGGCATGTGATGACCTGACCTGCGCCCCAGAACGCGTGCGTCACAAAACTAAGGTGTACGCGGAGGATGTTCGATGATGTTGAGTGAGATAGTGCATATGGAGGATTGGAAAATGAGCGAAGTGCTCACAGGCGTTCAGATCAAGGAACTTCGGAAGGGCCTCGGGCTGACTCAAGAAGAGTTTGCCCATGCCGTAGCCGTGACCTTCTCGACCGTGAATCGGTGGGAGAATGGCCACGCCAAACCAAGCAAACTCGCGCGTCGCGCGATCGAGCAGCTGACCGGACAGCGCCCCCAGGCGCATGCGATGCAGCCGAGCCATTCGATCGACGAGCTGGCTGCGCCTCGGCCGACCGGCACGCATCTGCTCTAGCGCACGGGTGCCCCCGGATGGTGAGTGGCTCCCGTGAGGGTCCTCATCATCCACTCTGCCGGCCCCCTGGAATATTCCCTCTTTCCCTTCCAGGGCCGCCGTCCCGCGAAGGTCCCCTCCTTCGCATATGCACCCGCTTTCACCAGGCGATGTGCATGGGTGCGGCTCGGATGACCCTCTCATCCGAGCCGCTCCTTGCGGGCGATCTCCCCCCGGGCTCCTCTTAGGCGGCCTGTGACCGGACTTCCTCGGAATGGATTTCGAAGGAGTTCCCCTCTTTTGTGAGGAACCACTCCATCGGTTGCCCCGAGTACTTGGCAATCCGGAAGAGCACATCGGTCGTGGGTACACGCCCGTTGAGATAGTTGTAGACCGCCGAGAGGCTCAGGCCGAGGTCGTAGGCGAATGCCTTGGGCTCGTCGCGCACGATTGCCCGCAGCTTGCCGGAGAAGACCCTCGGGTCGATCAATTCTTCTGATTCTTCGAATTCCATTTTCTCTCTCCTGTCTGGCCCCTCTCCTGCTGGGGCGGTGATCCACTCCCCGGGAATCGGGGCGGAAACAAAAAAAGGCCGCTAGGTGGGAACCCAGCGGCCTTTTCGTCCTGAACGGAGCGTCTTGTTCTTGAGTCTACCTCAAGATGCTCCTTCTGACGGGCCGCTGAGCCTCGCAATGGCGTCTTTGCGCGTCGTCGCTACGCAGACGGGCATCGTCCACGTGGCAATCGGCGTACACGACTGAGCGTGGGCGCTGCGCGCAAAGGCACCGCCGCACATCTGCGCGGTGAGGGCCGGTAGGCTGTTCTTCAGGGAATGCATCAAAAACTCCAGATCGTCCTTGCCCAAGCAATCTCCCATGCCGCGGCCCTTGACGCAATGCCTTATCGCCGCAGTCGATTCCACAAGCGTGCAACGTGGCTGCGCCTTGACCTCGCTTGCGCCAACCGATGGGCTGCGTAGATGCGCAAGATAGTTTTCCTCTGCCGGCGCCGCACCGGGCTGGAGCGGGCGGAATATGGCCGCCGCATTCTCGCAAGCCAGGCTTCGCTGGCGCAGCGCCACGATCCGGCGCTGCGGGCCTACCGCGTGAATCTCGTCGATCGGGCACGCGGCGAAGAGCTGCGGCCGGTCGACTCGATCGCCGAGCTCAGCTTCGACACGATGCAGGACTTTCGCGATAGCCTCTACAATGGCCCGGACGGACGGCCGATCCTCGAGGCCGATACGGCGCCCCTCCTCGGCGGCGCTGATGTCTACGAGACGACGGAGTATTTGCAGAAATCCACCGTGCCGGCCGATATCCCGGGTGGGCCGACCGGGCGGTTCAAGATGATCGCCGTTCTTTCGCGGCCGACCGGGATGACCCACGAAGAGTTCGTCCAGCTATGGATCCAGGAGCATCTGCCTTTGGCGCTTGAGCACCATATCGGCCTTATCAAGTATGTCGCCAACGTCGTTGACGCCTCGCTCTCGCCCGATGCGTTACCGCTCGATGGCATCAGCGAACTGCATTTCGCGAACGAGGAAGCCTTCCGTACGCTCTTCTATGCGCATGCGGAAAGCCGAGCGATCATCGCAGCGGATACCAAGCGCTTTATCGGTGCCTCCTGTGCCTGGTTTGTGCAGGAGTATTGCTTCCGCTGAACGCGCCCAGGTCAGCCCAGGTCAAAGCCGACGTGCGCCTGTAGCTCGGCCAGGGCTTTTTCGGGTGCGTCGACCTTGATGGTGGTAATGCCCATGGCGCGGGCGGCCTTCAGGTTGCGGCCGATATCGTCGAGGAAGATCGACTCGGCGGGCGTAGTTCCCAGGCGCGCGAGCACCAACTCATAGATCCGCGGGTCGGGCTTCTGGAGCCCTTCGACGGCGGACTCGACGAACTCATCAAAGATCGGGATGAGCGAGTTCGGGCCGGTATCGCTGGTCGCCCAATTATTCGTCAGCGCGGCGGTGCGCAGACCCTCTTCGCGCAGCCTCTCGATGGCGCGCAGCATGGCCGGCCGTGGCATGGCTTCGGCGCCCATTCGAGCAAACATGGTGCTGGCAGAGAGGGTGAAGCCGCTTGCGGCGCAATCTTTCTCGAAGGCGGGATAGAAAGCCTCGAGGTCGAGCAGGCCGCGCTCAAGGCGGCTCCAGGCCCCGGCATCGCCGGTGTCGGCGACGACACGGTTCACGCAACCGGCCTCGATGCCGAGCTCGCGTTCATAGGCGGCGATGGCGTGCAGAGGCGAGCCCAGCACCACGCCACCGAGGTCGAAAATTACAGCACGAAAAGGCATCCGCTCTGTTTAGAGGTCTGGCCGGGAAGTGCACCTGAAAGGGCGATCGGAAAGTAGGACCAGGCCCAGAGGGCCGCAAGTCGCCCGCAGCCTGCACTGGCGCTTGGTGCGAAGCGGGGTGGTTTCCGGGCTGCAGCGTCGCTCGGTTGGTGTTGCTGGTTCATCGCGTCTACCAAATGGGGAGAGTACGGATTCCTTGGTAATCGGTGGCAAAGACTCGCAGGCGCCTCCTGTAGCTGCGGTGAGGCTGGGGCGGGCGCTTTTCTTGAGCGGTATCGACGGCTTTTGCCACCGCTACGGTGTTCTGCACCGCGCGAGCGCGGTGGCGCAAGCGGGCTACGGCGTTGAGGTCCGCCATTTCCTTGACCCGCGTCTGCCCGCCGACCTTGCGCAGGCCGATCTGGTTTTTCTCTACCGTGTCCCAGCGACGCCGCAGCTTTGTGCGCTGTTGCCGCGCCTGCAGGCGCGCGATGCCCGGCTGATCGGCCTTGTCGATGATTTGATTTTTATCGACGACGAGGAGTGTCTTCCCGCGGGACTGGCCGCAGGGCCGGAGCGCGCGCGCTGGCTTGAAGGCGCGCGGCGCTACCGCGCTTTGCTCGATATTTGCGATACGGTTCTCGCCGCGACGCGCGTCTTGCAAGAGGAGTTGGCGGCGCTCGGAGTACGATCTCGGCTACATGCTGACTCGCTGAGCGCGGCCGAGTTTGTCTTGGCGGATACGGCATACGCGGCCGCCTCCGGCGCGGTCCCGGCCGACCCGGAGGTGATCCGGCTGGGGTATTTCAGCGGCACGGCAACCCATCGGCAGGATTTCGCGGCTGTGGCCGGGGGGATCGCCGAGGCGATGGAGGCCGACTCGCGGCTGCGGCTTCAGTTGCGCGGTCCGTTGGTTTTGCCGGCCGAGCTTGCCGGCTATACCGCGCGCATCGAGGAGGCGCCGCTGGTGGACTGGACGGAGCTTCCGGCGCTTGTCGCGGCAGTGGATATCAATCTGGCACCGCTCGCCTGGAAGGAGCGTTTTACGCGCGCCAAGGGGGCGACGAAGTTCATCGAGGCCGCCGCCGTCCATGTGCCAACAATTGCGAGTCCGACACCCGCGTATGAGGCCGCAATCCGCAATAACGAAAATGGTATCCTGGCCGGCAGCCCCGAGGCGTTTCGCGATGCTATCATTATGCTTGCTGAAGATGCCGGCCTGCGCACCGCCCTCGGCCACGCGGCACGCAAGACCGTAGAGGCCGAGTTCGCCCCGAATGTGCGTGCGGCCGAGATGCAAAATTTTCTGGCGGCGCCCGTGATGGCAAGCGCAGCGGTGCGCGGTTTTCGCCGGGACTCTACGCCCGAGCGTACCTCGGGCGCCGGCTTGGATTCGACCGCGGCGTTGCCGCCCACGCTTGCCCCGGCATCTGTGGCCGAGGCGGCTGCGGGCGCGCAACGGAAGGGCGCGGTCGGCGAGCGTGAGGCTCGCATCGCATTGGAACCGGACGCCTTTCCGACTTTGCCGGAGGCGCCGGTCCTGGCCGAGAGTCCGCCGCTGGCGGATGGTGTTCTTCTGGTGCAGAGATTCCGCGTACGCACACTCGGTCTCTCCCGTCTCGACCTCAACACCATCACCTTCGATCAGCAGCTATGTCACCAGCTGCAATTCACATTGCGCACGGGCGCGGGCGAGATCGTGGCGGACGAAGTGGTGCAGGCCGCGCTGCTGCCGGATCGTCGATACTTCGCCTTGACGATGCGCCCCGTCACGATTGCGCAGGAGTTCTGTCTGGAAATACGGTCCCGCGGCACGGATTCTGGAAATGCCGTCTCGTTCGGTCTCACGGCAAGGCGCGCCGACCTGCCGGCGGCGCGCCTTGGGGACAGGGAGCTTGCCGCGCCGCTGGCGCTGCGCGCGTTTGCGGGCTGGCAGTTCCGGGCGGCTTGAGCGACAAGGAGACACGATGCATCGCCGCCTTCTTCTCGACCTTCTTGACCGCTACGAGACCCGCCACCGCGAGGAAGCGGAGGTCGTAGCGCGCATTCGCAATTTCGCCGCGGCGCACGCGGATTGCTTTGAGCGCACCTGCCTTCCCGGCCACATCACCGCGTCGGCTTGGATTCTCTCCGCCGACCGCACCCAGGCGCTGCTGACGCATCACGCCAAGCTCGGTCGTTGGTTGCAGTTGGGTGGGCATTGCGACGGCGAGGCCGACCCCTTTGCGGTGGCCTTGCGTGAGGCGCGCGAAGAGTCCGGCATGCAGGAGTTCCGCGAAATATCAGGCGACGCTTTTCCCGTACCGCTGGATATCGACATCCATCGTATCCCCGCCCGCGGCACGGAGCCCGCACACGACCACCTCGACCTGCGTTACCTGCTGGTTGCTGGCCCGGGCCAGAAAATCGCCATCAGCGAAGAATCCAACGACCTGCGTTGGGTGCCGCGCGACCAGATCGAGACGCTGACTGACGAAGAGAGCGTGCTGCGCCAGGAACGCAAAGCCCGCGTGATGATTGCTTGACTAGCCGCGCCGGATCGAGCGGTGGTGGCGGGGCGGGTTACTGCCAGCCTTTCGCGTCCTTGTGTTGCGCGTAGCCCTGAATCACTGCGTAGAGCAGTAGGTTTGCATCAACCAGGATCACCGGAAATTTTCTCCCTGGGCAAAGGCGAGCAGGTCAGCGGTTCTGCCAGGTGGCCTGGACCATGCGCAGCCAGCCGAGGTCGGCGCGGTCGCGGCAGGCCTGATGCAGGAGTGCGATGCGGCGCGTGAAGTCCACGTCCGAGTCGCCGCCGCAGGTGCGTAATGCCGTGTCCCTCTGCGCCATGCGCCCTTCGAATTGTTGTTCGAGGTCGTCGAAGTGGCCTTTCAGGAATTCGGGTTTGGAGCGTGTGGTGATGACAATCCGGGCCAATAGGTCATCGCTGCGGGGCGTCTCGATCCCGAGCGGCTGGGCCAGCCAATCCGTGAGATATTCTCGCCCGGCTGGCGATATCGCATAGGGGATCCGCGAACGCCGGCCCCTGGCCTTGTGGGTACATTTCTCGATCAAGCCGCCGCCCACCAACCCGCCCAGCGCCTGGTAGATCCGGCTGTCGGCCGCGGGGTCGCCGCCGAGCAAGTCGCAGACCTCGCGCTGTAACTCGTAGCCGCACCGATTCTGCGTCTCCAGAAGCCCCAGGATGATGCAGCGAATCGACAAGATCAGTTCTCCGTTCTGTGATTCTGCATCGGAGGATTGAATCTGTCCATGACGAGTAGGCCATAGCCCGATGCGCAATCGAGACTGCCGGTTGCGCGGATTCGCCACCAGGCGGGCGGCAAAAGCCGTGAGTATTCGCATTGGATCCCTCATAGACCGGGATTGCCGACGGCGCCCGGCGGCCCGCAAGCTCTCCGCAGCCGCCCCTGTGGGCGCCAATGGAGAAAGAGAAATGCGAAGAGAACAACCAGAACTCGATCGACCAGGGGCCTTGCGAGGCATGGCACGCCGGCGGCGCAAATGGCAGGACGGGGCCGTATGCAAGCGGCTTCTCATCTTCCTCCTATTTCCCTTGCTTGCTGCGTGTCCGAAATACCCGGATGCGGGGGCGAAGCAATACCAATCACGCACCACAATGGCCTTGCCTCGCGGCGTGAGCGTGAATGTCGCGGGCGGTAATCTTATGTTGCGGCGGACCGATCTTTCGGTCGATACCTTCGTCGGGGAATTCGGCGTCGGGCCGGTGTTCAATTCCGCGACCAATTCGTGGCACTTCAATATTGAGATGAGCTACGGCTGGAGGCCCGTTCCCCGGCCGCAGGGTGGTTTCCGGCAGGCTTTGGTTTTCATGGATCCTCTGGGGGCGGAACTCCGTGTGGAGATGGTGGCCGACGAGACCCGCGTGAAGGGTACGCGCTGGGTGAAGCTTGACGACCATCGGATGAAAACCCTAGGTGGCTTGGTTCATGAATTCGGGACGGACGGTGTGCTGGCGGCCATCTATTGGCATGGCAGCGCGGCTCGTGCGCGGCTCGTATTTGATACCAATGGTACGACGACGACGATCCGACAATGCCTGAATCAGACGAATTGCAAGACGATTTTCATGGTGCTGCGCGAAGCCGGGCGGATCGTTCGGGTGCGGGGCAGTCGGGCAGGCTCGGGTGAGGCGACCTATGCATGGGACCTTGCCGGCCGTCTGAAATATGCTCGCAGCGCGTTTGATAACGAGCTGGACAACGCGGGTACGAAATACGTGTCGACCGAAAGCTCGTTGCATATCGTATCGCCCGAGGGCGACTCCCTCACCGCGACCTTCGCGAACCTGCCTCTGGTCGGCCTGCATGGTCGCACCCAGGAGGTCCTTTACCACGGCGAGGGCGACCCGACCTGGACCTTTGCCTACGGCAAGGCCCAGGGCAGTGATCCGGTGCAATATTGGACCCGCACAACCAATGCAGCGGGCGAAAGCACAGTACATCGTTACGACAAGCAAGGACGTGTCGCCGCGATCGAATATCCAGGGGGCGAGAGCGAGAGCTTTGTTTGGGTGCTGCCCC
>JAYGCM010000072.1:0-38673 GCA_046583355.1 Deltaproteobacteria bacterium | reverse complement strand
GCCGTAGCTTGCATTTTTCGCGTTCGTGACCTGGAGGTAAAGAAGCCCATCAATTTCGACTTGGATGTTGTCGCTGGTGATCACGCTTTGCGACGGAATATCGATGACTTGTTCGCGGATTTCTTGCCTGTAGGCCGCTTTATCGAAAAATGGGATTAGAAAATAGATTCCCGGTTTGAGGGTTCTTTGAAATTTCCCCAGCCGCTCGACGATTACATGTTCGCGCTCGGGAACAATGATGATTGTCTTGAAGATCACGAGCGCAGCCAGCAAGACGATCACAGAGCTTAGTGTCAGCATGATTCAGTTTCCTTTGTGTTTGGAAGCTCGACCTTCCAGGTCAAATTGTCGCGGCCAGTGATTCGGACTTCTTCGCCCGGCAAGGCCTCTTGCGAATCGGGGAGGATTGCCGGCCATGTTGATTCTCGGTGCTGAATTCTTCCGGCCGCAGAGCCTGATATTTTTTCAGTCACCCGTGCCCGTGTGCCAATATCTTGTTTGATGTCGTCGATTTCTTGTCGAATCGTATCCATCGGAAAAAAATGGAGCACGGCCATTCGCAAAAATACGGTGTAGAGCATCGAAGCAATAAACCAGGTCGTAAACTGCGCGGGCAGATGCTCGATCCAGCCCAGGGAAAGAAACAAGGCCACGGTCATGGCTCCCATCCCGACGAAAACCACAACCAGGCCAGGCACGACGAACTCGGCCAAAGCCAAAACGAGGCCAAACCAAAGCCAAAACGATTGCATTCCGGAGACGCCGAACATGGACTCGTCTTACCTTAGGCGTAGGCTACGTCGAGAAGGCTCGCCGAAGCTGGGTAAGAAACGCGCCCCTCAGCTTGCCTTGCGCGGCGAGGTGCCTTCGACTCCGTCGGGGTGGATCGGCAGGTCCTGGAGGAGGCCCGGAACGACAAGCTCGGAGATAAGGATGCCTTCGGCGATGGGTGTTCCGTCCATGCGGACGATCTCTGGGATGGGGTGCGCCTTGAGATGATCGGCGAGATCTTTTTCAAGCTTTTTGCGCACGGGTTCGTCGAGCTTGGCGAAGCTTTCTCTTCCGCGGCATTTCGGGAAGCCCGAACAGCCAAGCCAAGCTCCTCTTTTGCCGTCGCGCAGGTTGAGCGGCTTCGACTCGCATTTCGGGCAGTCGAGCTCCACAACCAGGGGCGGAGCCGACGGGAACTTCAGGCATTCCTTCTTGTCCAGGTTGAGGACGAACTTCGTGTCCGGGTAGTTGGGGCTCGCCAGGAATTTGCCGAAACGGCCGGTGCGCAGGATCATCTGGGCGCCGTCTTCGGGGCATTTGATATCCACCATCTCGGGGAGCAGGGGGCGGCCGGATCGGTCGATCGGCGCCGCGTAGTTGCAGTCCGGGTAGGCGGTGCAGCTCAGGAAGTAGCCGTTCTTGCCGAATTGATAGCAGGTGGTGGCTGCGCACTTCGGGCAGGCGTAGGGAGCTGGCCGCTTGATCGATTTGGCGTGCGGCATCTCCTCGTGAGCCCGCTCCAACGCTTCCTTGAAAGGACCGTGGAACTCGCGCAGCATGGTCTTCCAGTCGACCCGGTTCTCCGCGATCTCATCGAGCCGTTTCTCAAGCTCGCGGGTGTAGCCGAAGTCCATGAGTCCGGGAAAGGCCTCGATCATGAAATCGGTGACGACTTCGCCGACGTCGGTCGCATGGAAGGCTTTGCCCTCCTTCTCGACGTAGCCCCGGTCCTGGATCACCTTGATGATCGAGGCGTAGGTCGACGGCCTTCCAATGCCCTCGTCCTCAAGCTTCTTGACCAGCGAGCCCTCGTTGTAGCGGGGCGGGGGAGAGGAGAATTTCTGCCGCGGGGCGATGGCGAACGGCGCGGTCTGATCGCCTTTGTTGAAGCTGGGAAGGAGCTGCTCGTCGCTTGTGGCGACGCCGCCGACCCGCGTCCAGCCGTCAAACGCCAGCACCCGTCCGGTCGCTTTCAGCACCGCACCGGTGTCTTGGTCGGAGCGGCGGAATCGAATCGCAGTCGAATCCCATTTCGCGTCGGTCATCTGGCAGGCGACGAAGCGATTCCAGATCAGCCGGTAGAGCTTGAGCTGGGCTTCGTTGAGCGAGTTCTTGACCTGGTCGGGGGTTCGTCGCGGATCCGTCGGGCGGATTGCCTCGTGAGCCTCCTGGGCGGCCTTGTTGCTCGAGCCGTAGAAGCGCGGCTTCTCGGGCAAGTAGGCGTCGCCATGGCGCTTGCCGACGTACTCGCGGGCCATCGCGAGCGCGTCGCCCGAGAGGTGGGTCGAGTCGGTTCTCATGTAGGTGATGAGACCCACCTGGCCTTCGCCGGGGACATCGAGGCCCATGTAGAGCTGCTGGGCGATCCGCATTGTGCGGTCTGCGGTGAAGCCGAGCACATTGCTGGCGGCGACCTGGAGCGTACTGGTGATATAGGGCGGGAAGGGCTTCGAGGATTTGCGGGTCGTCTCGATGCCGTCGACAGCGTACCGGACGTCGTCTCCGATACGTCCGCTCACCGTGCGGACGAACCGAGCAGGTCCCTTGCCCTCGGGGTTTTCGGTGGAATCGACGCTAGGCCCTTCCAGGCCCACGCTCGCGGCGATCGCCAGGATCTTCGCCGAGAGGTCCTCGATTGCGTCGTTCTTGCAACCGAGGGCGAACTTTTTGCCGCCCAATTCGACGAGCTCTGTGCGCAGGCCCTTATTCTCGGAGAGCCAGGCGTTTTGCCGCTTGATGCTGGGCGTGCGTCCCTGGTCGTCGCGCTCGGCCATGACGCTGGCCCACGCCGCGGTGAGTTGCGGAGCGGCGGACGGGTCGAGCGCCAGCTTTACCCCGACCTCCCAGCTCTCATTGGGAATGAAGGCGTCGATCTCGCGTTCCCGTTCGATGATCAGTCGCGTTGCGACGGACTGGACCCGGCCGGCCGACAATCCTCTCAGGACCTTCTTCCACAATAGCGGCGAAGCCTGGTAGCCGACGATCCGGTCCAGGATTCGACGGGCCTGCTGCGCGTTGACCTTGTCTTCGTCGATGGGCACCGGTGACTGGAAAGCCCGCTCGATATCGGTCTTGGTGATCGCGTTGAAAACGACCCGTTTCGCCTTGGAGGCAGGGACTCCCAGGATGGTGGCGAGATGACATGCGATGGCCTCTCCCTCGCGGTCGAGATCGGTCGCGAACCAGATCTCGGTCGCTCCCTTGGCCGCTCTTTTCAGATCGGCGACGGTGGTCCTCTTGGAGTCGAGGACCTCGTAGGTGGGCTCGAAATCGTTCTCAAGATCAACGCCAGGAACCGGTTGCTTCGATCCCTTTGGCGCTCGGCTCGGAAGGTCGCGGATGTGTCCGATCGAAGCGGTCACCACGAACTCGGGACCGAGATAGCGGTTGATTGTCTTGGCTTTTGCCGGACTCTCGACGATCACCAATTGCTTACCGGCGGCAGACGGGGTCCGTGAGCGGGCAACCCTCGTGCCGGTCTTCTTGCCGGTCGTCCTCTTGGTGGTTGCCCTCTTGCCGGTCGTCTTCTTGCGGGTCGCTTTCTTGGTGGTCGCCTTCTTGGCCATGCACGGGGCTTACCTATGCGGCACTCGAACGTCACGGGCATCGGGGGACGTTTCTTACCTCACCCCCAATTCCTGACCCCGCGTCCTGCCGCTGGTCCTGAGATGGCGTGCCACATCTGCCTGACGCACGCCGTAGTCGCGAAACATCCGGCTGCCGGGGGGTGCGTCGGGTATGCGAGGTACGGAATTCGCTGCGCGGTGAGTAGTCTCCGTGTTGGGCTTTCAAGTCTGGGTTTGCGACTTGAGGTAAGGAAATCGAGATGAGTCCCCTCCTGGGCGAGGTTCTGGAGTCAGCCGGCCAGATCACCCAGATGACCCCCGGCAGTGCCGAGATCGAAGTCTACGGCATCATGGGCGACAGCCGTCGTGCTCGGCTGTACCGAACCCGACGGCTGTCGCGGCAGCGCCGGCGATTCGCTCGTCGTCCTGCCGGTCGATCGGGGGCTTCAAGGCCGGCGCGCTGGCCTCGGTGAAATGCCCCTTCTCGGCCGTGCCTCTAGGCGGATTGGCGCTCTGGGTGGCGGTCGCGCAGGCTGATGGAATGGCGTTTCCCGTTCACGCGGCGGAAGGGGAAGCGGTACATGCCGGGCTTGCGTTGCTCTGGTTTCTCTTCCCAGGTCTGCAGTCCGCGGCGGACGATTTCGGGCTCGAATTGCAGTGCCGAGCAGATATTGTCGAACGAATACGGCCAGGTGGTGTCCTCCGACCGGATCCAGCTACGGACCTCATCGAATTGCCGTTGGTTCGAGCGTTTCGGCTGGGTCAGGAAGCGCTGGTAGGTCGCGACAGCATCCTCCATCACGGCGAGCATCAGGCGGATCTCGGGGCGGTCGATACTGGCGGCCTGGATCCTGTCACCATGTTGTCCGGGTGTCAGAATATCTGGCTCAAAAAGCCTCGAAATCGCGTCATCCACGAAAGCACTTGAAGTATCCATTATGCGTTGCCCTCCCTCTGCTCTGGAGTTAAGCAACTCTCGTGCCACGCTTGCCCTTGCGGAATGCGGCTGGTCCGGTTGAATCAGCGCGAATGACGTGTTGGATTGCGACACCCTGTCGGATTGCGACATAGCCCCCCCCTGGTTCTAGATAATGCCGAGTGAAAAGCCCAAATCGCCCCCGTTGCCGACGCTGAGTCGGCTGGCCGGAGACGCCCTCGTCGAGACTATCGACGGCCCGACCGAAATCATTAAATTGGTCGGAAAAGTAATGCCGGTCACGACGCGACTCGACGATGGCTCGATGGCCTTCCGTATGATGATCCATATTCGCGAGATCGAGGCGGATGCCGAGTTGGTGCGTCTGACCAACGCGGAGGGGCAAAGCCTCACCGTCGGGGTCGACCATATCTTCGTTGCGGCCGACGGCTCCGAGGTGCGCGGTGGCGACCTGAAGCCGGGGTCTGAGCTGGAGCCCAGCTGGAGCTACCCGGCCGGCTATGAGGTGCCCGACGCGCCTGAATACGCGGATCGTATCCGCGGCAAGGCGTTTGCCAACCCCGTGCAGATCACGGGGTGCCACGCGGCCGGGCGAAACCCGGTCTACGGTGCGACGGTCAAACAAACCGCGGCCTATTTCCTGACCTTCGGCGCGAAAAGTCGCGCGCAGATCAAGAATTAGTCGCGCGCCCCTCGGCCCACGGCGGGTCGCTAATCAGCTGACGGCAATCAGCGTTCCGCTGACGGGTAGAGGTATTTGGCCGCCATCGGCAATCCCGCCAGGAAGGGGAGGCCGACGATGGAAAGAATGGCGCCGATGCCGATCCAGCTCGGGTTCATGGCGCTCACGCCGATCAGCAATGTGAGAAGTCCCCAGACGAGAATGGCGACCGAGGCGATGGTGCGAATGATGACCATGGCCGAGTTTTACCATTCTGCCGGTGCGCCCGCCATGCATCTTGCGGCCTTGTTGCTGCGGCGGCCGCGGGCCGGCGCAAGGCTTGCCAGAGCTCGGATCGTGCTTATTCTGGGCGTTGAGGAAGACCAGAAATGAATGTGCAAAAACTGACCGAAAAGTCGCAAGCGGCGGTCGCTTCCGCGAACGGAATCGCGCTGCGGCGCGCTCATCAGGGTGTGGATGTCGAGCACCTTCTGGCCGCTTTACTCGAAGATCAAGAAGGTCTTGCCCGCACGCTCCTGGGTCGGTCGGGCGCGCGCGAGGCAGAGATCGGCGCGGCTGCCCAGGCCGCGTTGGACAAGATTCCGTCGGTCAGCGGGCCGGGTCGCGATGCATCACAGGTCTACCTCACCCAGCGTCTCGCCGGACTTCTGAGCAAAGCGGAGTCCGAGGCCCAAGGGCTCAAGGACGAATACGTCAGCATCGAGCATCTGCTGCTCGCGATTTTGGCGGAGCCTGGTGCGTCGGGCGCGGCTTTGCGCTCGGGCGGGTTGACCCGCTCTGCTCTGCTCTCGGCGCTGCAAGCCGTGCGTGGCAACCAGCGTGTCACCAGCCAGAATCCTGAGGCGACCTACGAGTCGCTCGAAAAATACGGTCGCGATCTCACCCAGGCCGCCGAGGCCGGCAAGCTCGACCCGGTGATCGGTCGCGACGAAGAGATCCGTCGTGTGATTCAGGTGCTCTCGCGTCGCACGAAAAATAATCCGGTGCTGATCGGCGAGCCCGGTGTTGGCAAGACGGCGATCGCCGAGGGGCTGGCGCAGCGCATCGCGAGCGGCGATGTCCCCGATGGCCTGGCCGGCCGCCGAGTCGTCTCGCTCGATATGGGCGCGCTGATTGCCGGCGCGAAGTTCCGCGGCGAGTTCGAAGAGCGGCTCAAGGCGGTGCTCAAGGAAGTGCAAAGCGCCGCGGGCGATATCATCCTCTTTATCGACGAGCTGCATACGGTCGTCGGCGCGGGTGCGAGCGAAGGCTCGATGGATGCCTCGAATTTGCTCAAGCCGATGCTGGCCCGCGGTGAGTTGCATTGTATCGGCGCGACCACGCTTGACGAGTACCGGAAATATATCGAGAAGGACGCCGCTTTGGAGCGGCGCTTCCAGCCCGTACTGGTCGACCAGCCCACGGTCGAAGATACCATCTCGATCCTGCGCGGCCTGCGTGAGCGCTACGAGGTACATCATAAGGTCCGCATCAAGGATGCCGCGCTGGTGAGCGCCGCGACCCTCTCGAACCGCTACATCTCCGATCGTTTTCTGCCCGATAAGGCAATCGATTTGATTGACGAAGCGGCCGCGAGGCTGCGCACCGAGATTGACTCCATGCCGACCGAGTTGGACGAGGTCGCACGGCGCGCCATGCAGCTCGAGATCGAGCGCGAGGCGCTGCGCAAGGAGACCGATCGGGCCTCCGAAGAAAGGCTCGGTAAGCTCGAAAAAGAGCTGGCCGATCTCAAAGAAGAAGAGACCCGTCTGCGCGCCCAATGGGAGAAAGAGAAGGAAGTCCTGGGCGCCATCGCCGAGAAGCAAAAGCAGCTCGAAGCGGCGCGCCTGGAGTTCGAGCGTGTCACTCGGCCAGGCCCGGAGTACGACACTTCGCGCGCCAGCGAGTTGCAATATAGCGTCATTCCGCAGCTCGAGAAGGCGACTGCCGCCGAGGGCACGTCGGGTACGGGGGCTTTGATCAAAGACAATGTCGACGCCGATGATATCGCCGAGGTGGTGGCGCGCTGGTCGGGCATCCCGGTGGCGAAGCTGATGGAGGGCGAGGCAGAGAAACTCCTGGCTCTGGAAGACCATCTGCACCAGCGCGTGATCGGCCAGGACGAGGCGGTTACGGCGGTTGCCGATGCCGTGATCCGGGCCCGCTCGGGCCTGGCGGATCCGCAGCGGCCGGTCGGCTCGTTTCTTTTTCTCGGCCCGACGGGGGTCGGTAAAACCGAGCTCGCCCGCGCGCTGGCCGAGTTTCTGTTCGACGACGAACAGGCGATGATCCGCATCGATATGTCCGAGTATATGGAGAAGCATGCGGTGGCGCGGCTGATCGGTGCGCCTCCGGGTTACGTCGGCTTCGACCAAGGTGGTCAGCTCACCGAGGCGGTGCGGCGCAAGCCCTTCTCGGTCATTCTCTTCGACGAAATCGAGAAGGCGCACCCGGATGTCTTCAATACTTTGCTGCAGATTCTCGACGATGGGCGTCTGACCGATAGCCATGGGCGCACGGTCGATTTCAAGAATGTCGTCGTGATCATGACCTCGAATGTCGGCAGCGACCGGATCCTCGCGCATGGGATGGATGTCGCCGACCGCGAATCGGACGCTTACGCGGCCATGAAGGACGAAGTCCTCGGCGAGCTGCGTCATCAATTCCGCCCGGAATTCCTCAACCGGATCGACGATATCGTCGTCTTCCATGGACTCACCCGCGAGCATCTGGGCCGTATCGTCGAGATTCTTCTCGCGCGTCTGCGTGGGCGCCTCGCTGAACGCGAGATCGAGCTGACCCTGAGCGACGCCGCGCGCGAGCATCTGACCCGCGCCGGCTATGACCCGGCCTACGGCGCCAGGCCGCTCAAACGTGTCTTGCAAAAAGAGATCGAAACGCGGCTGGGTCGGCTTATCCTTGCCGGTGAAGTGGCAGATCACTCCAGGGTCGAGGTCGATTGGGTGGGCGAGGAGCTGACCTTCATGGCGCGCCCTTTACCCCGTGCTGCCTGAACTTTTCGCCCAGACATCGGAGCTGGGCAGCCGAGATGCTTGCAATAGTCTGAGTAATTACTCATAGAGTAGTTGCATGGAGTATCGGGTTGAGGAATTGGCGGCCGAGGCCGGTTTGCCGGTCGATACGATCCGCTATTATCAGAGCCAGAGCCTTCTCCCCGCGCCGCGCAAGGAGGGTCGCAAGGCCATCTATGGCGAAGGACACCTGGAGCGACTCGATGAGATCCGCAGGCTTCAGGGCGAGGGCCATACGCTCAAGGTCATCCGTCGCCTGGTGACCCCGAGCCGCCGCAAAGCTGACGCGGCGTTGCGCGCGGCCTTGACCGCGGACGGGGGGCGAAATGATTTGAGTCGCGCCGAGGTGGCAGCGGAGTCGGGCGTGCCCGAAGATTTGATCCGTGCTGTCGAGGACGCCGGTTTGGTCGGTACTCGGCCGGGGCAGTCTGCCGGCACTTATGGCGGCGAGGACGTCGAGCTTGGCCGCGCGGCGCTCGCCTTGCTCAGCGAAGGCCTGCCCCTGGGTGAGCTGCTCGGCCTCGCCATCGGTCATGCCGAGCATGTCCAGCGGCTGTGTGAGCGCGCGGCCGATGTCTTCGATCAGAATATTCGGCATGGCACCGACGGCGCAGAAGCCGATGGCGCCAAGGTGGCAGACGCCGTGCGACGGATGTTGCCTGCTGTGACGACGCTAGTCGCACAACATTTTCACCGCACGCTGGTGAGTGTCGCGCTCGCGCGGCTCGAAGCCAGTGGTGATGAAGCCGCGCTGGCTACAGCTCGCGAGGCGGCCGGCGGATCTCTAGAGGTATATTGGCGATGACGCTGCCGGCACCGGAAGAAAAGGCGCGCGTGGTGCGCGAGATGTTCGACCGCATCGCGCCGAGCTATGACGCGATGAATGTCCTGATGACGGGCGGTTTGGACCGGATCTGGCGGCGGCGGCTGATCCGCGCATGCCGTATCCAGGCCGGTGATCTGGTGGTCGATCTCGGCTGCGGCACAGGCGACTTGATCGAGCTGGCCGCGCGCGCCGGTGGCCGGCCGGTGGGCGTTGATCCCGCTGGCGGCATGCTGGCAATCGCGCGCCAGCGCGGCATGGGCGCGACGGTTGTCCAGGGCGACGCGGCTGCGATCCCGCTGGCGGACGGCAGCGTGCAGGTTGTGATCAGTGCGTTCGCGCTGCGTAATTTTCTTGCGATCCCACCGGTCTTCGCCGAGGCCGCACGCGTTCTTGCTCCCTGCGGCCGGCTGGCATTACTCGAGGTCGCTGAGCCACGCATTGCTCTAATCCGTGCCTTGCACGGTTTCTATTTTCGTCGTGTCGTGCCGGCCATCGGCGGGCTCTTCTCGGACCGCGAGGCCTACCGCTACCTGCCCGAGTCGACCAGCTACCTGCCGGTGCCCGAGGAATTATGTGCGATGCTGGCCGCGGCTGGCTTCACGCGCATCCAGCGCGTCTCGCTTGGTGCCGGCGCGGTGCAGCTGCTCAGCGCCGAGCTCGCGCCAGCCTCGGCGGGGACTTCTGCGACCGACGCCCGCGCGAGGACATCCGGGGAAGAGCCCGCGTCGGCCGGGGGCGGTCAATGAGTCTGCCCAGCATGGTCCCATCAGCTCCGGCGCTGGAATGTCGCCGCAAGGTCCTCGATTTTGTCGTAGACCCACGCGCCTTGCTGCACGCCGAGCCTGGCGAGCCGGCATTTTTCTGGAGTGCCGGTGGCGACCAGGAAATCGTGGCGAGCGGTGTCGTACACGCAATCGAGACGGCCGGTGCTCTCCGTTTTCGCGATGCTATCGCTGAGTTGGGCAAGCTTTCGGCGTCAGCACCGCTCGTACTTGGCGGCTTCGCCTTCGCGGATGAGGCCACCATGACCGGGGAATGGCGCGATTTCCCGGCGCTCTCGCTGCATATTCCGCGTATCGCGACGATCCGCCGCGGTGACCGCACGGAACTCTTTGTCGCGACGACCGGCACGGACGGCCCGCTTGCGGCCGACGCGGCGCTTGAGCGCGGGGAAGCCTTCGTGCGAGCGGCCACTGCTGGCCGGAAGCCAGGCAGCGGGGCCTTGGATCTGCGCGTGCGTAGCCGCAGCCCGGATGAGTCCTGGCAACGCGCCGTCGAGGGTGTGCTGGCGGAGATTGAAGCCGGTCGGCTCGAGAAGCTGGTGCTCTCCCGTATTTTGGAAGTGACAGCAGGAGGCCCAATTGACGCGGCGGGCCTCGTCTACCATCTCGCTCGCGCGCATCCGCAGGCGAGTGTCTTCGCGGTGCGGCGTGGTGGCAGCACCTTTATCGGCGCGAGTCCCGAGCCTCTGGCGCGCGTGGAGGGCCGGCGCTTGCGCACCGGCGCGGTGGCCGGCACGGCGCGGCGCGGCGACGGAGATTCCGAAGAGCGTGCCGCGGCAGCGGGGTTGCACGCGAGCGAGAAAGAACATCGAGAGCACGCCCTGGTGGTTGCCGACGTCGTCGCAAGGCTGCGCCCGCATTGTACCAGCATGAATGCTGCTGCCGCGCCCGAGACCCTGGTCGCCGGTCCGGTGCAACATCTGCGCACGCCCATCGAGGCGGACCTCCATGCCTCCACGACGCTGCTCGATATTGTCGAGGCATTGCATCCGACGCCGGCGCTCGGTGGCCTGCCGCGCCAAGAGGTCGCAGCAGCGCTGGCGCGTCACGAACACGAACCGCGCGGCTGGTACGGCGGTGGTGTGGGCTGGATCGACGGCGCCCAGGGTGAGGTCACCGTCGCGATCCGCACGGCATTGTTGCGTGGCCACGAGGCGCTACTGCACGCGGGGGCGGGAATCGTCGCGGGCTCGCAGTGGCGCGAGGAACTCGAGGAGACGCGTTTGAAATTGCGTACTCTTCTCGAAGCATTGCTTGAGGTCTGATTGGCATGAGCGAGCAGGGGGCCTCCTTGGAAGGTGCGCGGCTGTTGGTACGCGAATTGGTGCATGCGGGTATTGGTGCAGTCTGCATCTCGCCGGGCAGCCGCTCGACACCGTTGGCGCTGGCCTTTGCCGAGTACGAGCAAGAGGGGGTGCAGATCTATTCTCATCTTGATGAGCGCAGTAGTGCGTTCTTCGCACTCGGTCTGGCTCGGGCGACAGGTTTGCCGGTCGCGCTTGTCTGTACTTCGGGGACGGCGGCAGCGCATTATTTCCCGGCCATCATCGAGGCCAGTCAGTCTGGCATTCCGTTAGTCGTATTGAGTGCGGATCGGCCCCCGGAGCTGCGCGATTGCGGCGCCAATCAGACAATTGATCAGAACCGGCTCTTCGGCGGCTATGTACGCTTCTTCGCCGATACCGGGCTGCCGATTGCGGATGCGGCCGGTGGTCTGCATCTACGGCGCTTGGCCTGCCGCGCAGTGGCCGAGGCCTGCGGCCCCGCGCCCGGGCCAGTGCATCTGAATTGTCCGTTCCGCGAACCGCTCTCCCCTGGTGCGGCTGCGGCCGAGCCGCCGGCGCCCGAGTCGGCAATGCTCGCGACCGCAGAGCGCGCGCGGCTTTCGTTTGTGCCGCAGACCCAGGTCGTTTTGCCTGCAGCGGAGTTGGCGCCTCTGGTCGCGCGCCTCAAGCGGGCGGAGCGTCCGCTGCTCATTGCCGGCCCGATGCCGCCCGATGGTGGCATCCGCGGCGGCGCCATCGCGCGACTGGCCGCGGCGCTCGGAGCACCGCTATTGGCTGAACCCACGGCCAACCTCCGGGGTGCCGGCATCGCGGAGTTCTCGGTGGATGCCTATGACGCGATCCTGCGCGCTGGCGATCCGGAACCGGGCCGGACTTCCGCCGAGGTTTCTGCTGATAATTCTGCTGCGATGTCTGGCCTGGCGCCGGACCTGATCGTTCGTCTCGGCGCGTCGCCGACATCCAAGGCGCTTGGCGGTCTGCTTGCACGCTGGCGCACGATTCCTCAGATTGTCATCTGTGCGCCGGGCAAGTGGCCGGATCCGGCTGCGAGTGCGGCCGTTGTGGTGCGGGCGGAGATCGCGCCTGTGGTCGACGCGCTTGCCGGCGCGCTCGGCGGGCCGCCAGTGCGGCCTGCTTGGCGGGCGGTTTGGGTCGAGGCGGGGCGGCGCACGCGCGTGGCGCTCGACCGACATCTCGATGTGGCACCGGTTTTCGAAGGGACGGTGGTGCGCGCGATCTCACGCTCTCTACCGCCGGACGGTGTTCTTTTTGTTGGCAACTCGCTTGCCGTACGCGCGCTGGACCTTTTTTGGCCGGATTCTCGGAGTGACACGGAAATCCATGTGAATCGAGGGGCGTCGGGGATAGACGGACTGGTCTCCACGACTTTGGGCATCGCGGCGGGGCATGATGGCCCGACGCTCGGGTTGCTCGGCGATGTCTCTTTTCTCCATGATATCGGCGGACTTCTGGCCGTGCGCCGGGCCGGCGCGCGGGCGATATTTGTGATCCTCGACAACGACGGCGGCGGAATTTTCGACCATCTCCCGGTCGCGACCGAGGGTCATGCCTGTTTCGACCCGCTCTTCACGACACCGCATGGCCTGGATCTCGCGGCGCTTGCCGCGGCCTACGGGGTATCGGCGCGAACCCTCGTCATCGAAGAATTACCGGCTGCATTGAAGAGTGCCTTCGCACGGCAGGGAACCACGGTTCTGGTGGTGAAGATCGATCGCAAGGCTTCGCTTGAGGCGCATCGCCTTGCCATCATGGCGGCCGCGGGAGCTGAGCCGTGGAACTGAGTTCGACCGAGGCGGGCCGCGGCGAGGCCATGGTTCTTCTGCACGGCTTTACGGGAAACGTCACCAGCTGGGATGATCTGGGATCGCGCCTGGAGAGTTCGTACCGCGTCGTGCGGGTAGAGTTGCCCGGGCACGGCGCAAGCCCGGCACCCGCTGACCCGGCCGCGGCGCGTCTACCGGCCGTTGCCGATGCGCTGGCCGCGCGACTTGATCGCTTGGGCATCGAGCGCGCACATTTTATAGGCTACTCGATGGGCGGCCGAGCGCTGCTGCATTTCGCCGCTGCGCATGGCAAGCGGATTCTTTCCATGGCGGTACTGAGCGCTTCGCCGGGTATCGAAGACTCCGAGGAGCGCGCGGTGCGCGCCGCTGCCGACAGCGCACTCGCCCGGCGCCTCGAAGGCGAAGGGCTCGAAGCCTTTGTCGAGCGCTGGATGGCGCAACCCCTTTTTGCCAGCCTGGCGCAGATCGATCCGGCCTCGTTTGCCGCCGAACGCGCGCGCAAATTATCGGGCAAGGCGCCGGCCTTTGCCGCGGCCTTGCGTGCCATGTCGCCGGGTCATCAGCCTTCGCTCTGGACTGCGCTGGCCGATATGGCAGCACCGGCGCTCATTGTCGCGGGTACCCTCGACGAGAAATACGGCGCGATCGCTACGCGGACGGTCGCCGCGATGCCGCAGGCCCGGCTCGCCCTGCTGGCCGGCGCCGGTCATTCCCTTTTGGTCGAGAAACCGGCCGAGCTGGCAGCCCTGATCGAAGATTTCCTGCGCGAGCGGAGGGACGGATGAACGAGAAATTACGCATCTGGTTGGAAGCGGCGCGGCCACGCACATTGCCGGCGAGCATCGCTCCGGTGGTTGTCGGCGCGGCGGTTGGCTTTGCTGAGGCTGGTTGGCGGCCGCTGGTTCTGGCGGCGGTGCTGGCCGCCGCTCTGGCCATCCAGATCGCCACTAATTTTGTCAATGACTGGGGCGATTTTCAGCGTGGTGCCGACACCCCGGATAGGGTCGGTCCGCGGCGCGCGGTCGCGGCTGGCCTGATTCCGGCGCGCACGATGTTCTCTGCCGCGATGGTTCTTTTTGCGGTCGCAGCGGTGATCGGACTGGGCCTTATCGGCGTAGGCGGCTGGCCGATCCTCTGGATCGGTGTCGCGTCGATCCTCTCCGGCCTCGCCTATACGGCCGGCCCGATGCCGCTTGCCTACGTCGGCCTTGGCGACCTTTTTGTCTTCGCCTTCTTCGGCCCCGTGGCCGTCCTTGGCACCGAGTGGTTGATGATCGATCGCACGACGGAGGCAGGCTGGCTCGCCTCGTTGGCGCTCGGAGCGCTCGCCACGGCAATTCTGGTGGTCAACAATATTCGCGATGCCGAGGGCGATGCCCGCGCCGGCAAACGTACTCTCGTGGTGCGCTTCGGCCGGCCCATTGGTCGTGGCTTCTACGTTCTGCTTTTGCTGGTCGCCTTGCTTGTGCCGCTGCTTCTCGTCGTGCTCGACCTCGCGGGACCTCCCGTGCTGCTTGCCTGGTTGGCCGCGCCGCTGGCACGCGCTCCCCTGCAGGCGGTCTTCTTGCCGAATGCCGGTGCCGCCTTGAACGAGGCGCTGGGCGCCACGGCGCGCCTGCACCTCGCCTTCGGCGCGCTCCTGGCAGTGGGCTTTCTTCTTTGAAGATCGAGTCCGCGACATTGCTGCCCTATGCAATTCCGCTGGTCGCGCCCTTGCCGACTGCGGCGGGTCGCATTCTAGAGCGCCGCGGCTTTGTCGTCTCCCTGGTTGCCGAAGGCCAGCCGGGAATCGGCGAGGCGGCACCGCATCCCGCCGCCGAGCCGTCGGTATGGCGCGAGACCGAGGAGGCTTTACGCACGCAGCTCGCCGGGCTGGTCGGTGCGGATACGCGCGAGGTCGCAACAGATTTATTGCCGACGCTGCCGCCCGCGGCGGCAATGGGATTGGACCTGGCGTTGCGCGATGCCGAGGCCCGCGGCCAGGGCTGTTGTCTGGCCGAAGCTCTGGGTGCACAGAGCCGTGCGCCGGTGCGGGTGAGCGCACTTCTAGGGGGAGACGACCTCGCCGAGGCCGCCCGGCGTGCGCGTGCGGCGGGCTTCCGCGCGGTCAAGCTGAAAGCGGCGCGCGATGTTGAGACAACGCTCGCGCGGGTGCGTAGCGTGCGCACGGCGGCGCCGGAATTGTCGCTGCGGGTCGACGCGAATGGTGCTTGGGACCGCGCGACTGCGCTCGAGGCGGCGCGTGCGCTCGTATGCTGGGACCTCGAATGGCTGGAGCAGCCCTGCGCTATAGAGGACCTGGCAGGAATGCGCGCTGTGCGTGAGGCGGGTGTGCGGGTCGCAGCCGATGAGGCGATCGCCGGTGCCGATGACGTTCGGCGTCTGGTCGCCGCGGCTGCGGTGGACGTCGTAGTGATCAAATTTTGCCAGGTCGGCGGAATCGGCGCGGCGCTTGCGGTAGCGCGCGCTACTGCCGAGGCCGGGCTTGGACTCTCCTTGACGACCGGGATCGACTCGGCGATCGCCACGACGGCGATGCTGCATCTTGCGGCAGCCTTGCGCCCGGGACCTGACGCGGGCTGCGCGACGCTCTCCAGGCTGGCCGGCGATCTGGTCTATGCGGCGCCGCGCGAGGGGTCCGAGATGGCACTTCCCACGGGTCCTGGCCTCGGCCTTACGCTGGATATGGCGAGTCCATTTTTGCAGGTAGCGCACATATGAGAGCGGCGGATTGGCTGGCCGGGCAGGCCCGCCGTCGCCCGCTGCACCCGGCGCTTATCCTCGACGAGGGTGCGGTGATCGACTTCGCGACTCTCGAGCACGAGACCGCGCTGCTTGCGGCCAGGCTCCGCCGCGCGGGCGTTGTGCACGGCACGACCATACTCAGCCTATTGCGGCCCGGCTTGGCCTTCGTCTCGCTTCTGCATGCGATGCCACGACTCGGAGCGACCCTGGCTGTCGCGAATGCCGGCGCCACCGTAGCCGAGATCGCGCGTATCGCGACCCTGGCGACCCCGGTACTGGTGGTTGCGGAGGCCGCCGAGCGGGCGCTCGGTCGTGCGGCCGCGGGTGTCGCCGATACGCCGCTTGTCCTGGTCGCGAAGGGGAGCCTCGTATTGGCCGATACGGATCCCGGCGAGCCTCTGGATCCAACGCTTGATCACGAGAAACCACATACCCTGCTTTTCACCTCGGGCACATCCGGCGCGCCCAAGGGGATTTTGCATTCTTCGGGGAATTTTCTTGCCACCGCGATTTCGGGTGCGGTCCGTCTCGGTTCTCGGCCGAATGACGCGTGGCTGGCCGCGATGCCGCTGCACCATATGGGCGGCATCGCGATTCTCATGCGCAGCATTATTCTGGGTACGACGGTGGTGTTGCATGCGAGCTTTGATGCGTCGCGCGTGGCGGAGGTCGTGTTGGCTGGGGAGGTCACGCAGATCTCCCTGGTGCCCACCATGCTCGATCGCCTGGTCGATGCGCTTGGCGGTCGCCGGCCACCGGCGACTTTACGATTTGTGTTGGTCGGCGGAGCCCAGGCGAGCGCAAGCGGGCTGGCTCGTGCGCAGGCCGCGGGCCTTCCCGTGGCACCGAGTTTTGGCATGACGGAGACAACCTCGCAGGTGGCGACGGCCAAACCGCGTAGGCGCGCTTTTGCGACCGGCGAGGTCGGGCATGCGCTGGAGAATACCGAAATTCGGCTGGTGGATGCCGAGCGTCGGCCGGTAGAGACAGGCAGTGGAGCCATCGAGTTGCGCGGGACCAGCATCGCGCTCGGGAGGCTGGTGGCGCCCGGCCAGGTTGTGAGTCTGGTGGACGCGGATGGCTGGATGACGACCAACGATGCCGGCGAGTTCGACCAGGGGCGCGTTCTGCGGGTGCTCGGTCGGATCGATGAGGTGATCGTCACCGGGGGTGAGAACGTGGCCCCCGGAGAGGTCGAGGCGGCCTTGGCCGACCATCCGTCCATCCTGGAGGTGGGTGTCGTTGGCCGGCCGGATGCCGTCTGGGGGATGGCCGTGACGGCCTTTGTGGTCTTGCGGCCGGGCCGGCAGCTCTCGCTTGGGGAGTTGCGTGCCCACGCCGCCACCCGTCTGGCACGCTATAAATTGCCGCAGGCGCTGGAACGAGTGGCCGCTCTGCCGCGCACGGCCGCTGGCAAGCTGCGCCGCCGCGACCTGCTCTGAGCGTAGCGGCGCGCCCGGATGCAGGCCTATTTTTCGGCCGCGCTTCCAGGATTCAGGCCGGCGGCTCGGCTCTTGAGTTTGACTTGCGCCGAAGCGGCGCATTATCAGGGGCGGGGCGGACTCGATATGGATACGCGGAGGAATATCATCAATATAGCGGCGCATCTCTTTGCGCGGCACGGCTACGAGAACACCTCATTGGCGCAAGTTGCACGCAAGGCCGAGGTTTCCAAGGCGCTGATTTTCTGGCATTTCGAGAACAAAGAAGCCCTCTTCGATGAGGTGATCGAGCAGACTATCGCGCCCTATCATATCGTTGGCGGCGCAATCGGTAGTTTGAAGAACCTGGCGCCTGCCGATGCGCTGGAGATGATCGCCGAGCGCTACACGGAATTCGTTCTCCAGCATATCGAATCCGTGCGCTTCTTCCTGAGCCTCTTCCTGCGCGAAGAAAAAATGCCCGATGCCTTCTTCGCCCAGGTGATCGAACTCTATCGTCAATTCCGCAGCCTCATCGGCGATACGATCCAGCGCGGTCAAGACGAGGGAATCTTCGTCAAAGAGATCGACGCAGAGATACGAGCGGCGCTGATGATGAGCACGCTCAACGGCATCCTCGTACAAGGCCTCACGGGTCAGAGCAGCGCCGTGGGCTCGGTAGAATTGGTTGCGGCGCTGAAGGAAGCTCTGATCGATTCGTTGAAGGTCTGAGGACCGTCAGCCGGTCGGCTGGCCCGAGGAGTTCTTTCGGGTCGCCTGCAAATAGAAAGAAACCACCGTGTAATAGAGCGGGTAGAGCAGCGTCAAAGCGGCAATCGTCGTGCGTCGCTCGGGCAGAGCATCGACGACCACCAGGCCACCGGCGGCCCAGATCAGGCCGAAGAAGATCGAGGTTGGCCGCATGAATAGGGTGCGTGACGGGTAGATGAAGCGCAGGGGGGCGAAGACCAACGCCGCGAGAATCAGCACCAGCGCTGCGTTGAGGCCGGCAGGAAGATCAAAGACGTATTGGTAGAAGACGAGAATATTCCAATACGAGGGAAAGCCGGTGAAGAAATGGTCTTCGGTTTTGGCCGCGGTATGGCAGAAGCGGTAGGCCGAGGCGAGCAGAGCCGAGCTCGCTGCGACGAAGCCCAGAGGGCCTTGCAACACGCCGGTGGCGACCATCAGAAAGACCGGCACCATCACGAAGGTCATATAGTCGACGATATCGTCGAGCTTCGCGCCATCGAAGACGGGCACGACCTCTTTGACGCGCGCCGCCCGCGCGAGCGCGCCATCGGCTGCGTCAATGGCAACGGCAAGCGCCAACCAATAGAATGCCGCGCGAATATCGTCTTGCAGAATCGCCCAGAGCGCACCGAGGGTGCAGAGTGTGCCGATGGCGGTGAAGAGATGAACCGACCAGGCAGCGACCACGCGCAGGGGAGTTCGCTCGGGAGCGTCTGTTGCTGCCATCAGTTTTCCTCTGCCAATACGAGCTTCGAGATGCCGGGCTCGAAGAGAATCTGAAGTGAGTTGCCGTCGGGGTCGGCGACATAGCACGATACGCTCTGGTCGCGGTGTACCTTGGTGGCCGCGAGAATGGTTACGCCGGCTTTGCGCAGAGCCGTCTCGGCCTGGCTGACATCGTCGGCCAGGCGCACGAGGATGCCGATATGGTCGAGCGCACCGGGGCGCCGGATCTCGTCTGCCAGATGAATCGCGAGGTTATCGCAGCCCGAAGTGAGGTAGATATTCTGCGGATCCGGTGCCCAGACGACCCGAAAGCCCAGCAGGTCGCGGTAGAAAACTACCGCGCGTTCTACATCGCTCACGTTCAGCGCCACGTGGCGCAGGCCGAGATGTTCCACCAATGGTGTCGGATCCCCCATTGCCGGACTTTGTACACGAAGTGGGCCGCGCTCGCGAAGCCTGTGCCGCGGCCGAAATCGGCTCATTTCGCCACCTCCTCTGCATAGGGCCATAGCCACCACTCGTCGGGGTAGCTGCACAGAGTCTGGGAGAGCCAAGCCGCGAGAGCCTTCTGTGTCTCTTCTTGCGTCGGACACGAAATTGGCGCACCGAACTCGACGCGGAAGCCCTCTGCGCGATGAAGTCCGATGACCGGCAGAATCTCGGCGCCCGTGAGCTGCGCGAGGCGGGGGATTCCGGCGGCAAAGGAGAACGATCGGCCGTGAATCTCCAGCGCCATCGCGCGGCTCGCGAGATCGGCCGGAACATCGATCGCGGCATAGATCGAGCGCCCGGCGAGCAGCTCCTCACGCGCCTGTATGATCCCGCGAGCGTCTGTGTTGATGAAGGTCGTGCCGGAGCTGCGCGAGACCCAGCCGACCTTGGCCGAACCCCAGGCGCGCTTGGCTGCCGAGAGGGGGTTGTCGTCGTCGAGCGGTCGCCCGATGGCGCGCAGAGGCAAGCCGAGCACTTCGCGCAGGTAGAGAAAGGTGAGGATAGGTGAGCCGAGGTGCAGGGTCGCGAAGATAGAACCGCGTCCTTCGCTTGGCAGTCCCGGGCGGTGGGGCAGGATGTCGGCGAGGGCGATGCCGCGCCGCGCTACCCATGCCGTATCGGCCTCTTCTCTTGCCTCCGAGCCAAGGCAGGCGCGGAAGATTGCCTGTGCTTGCTGCTGGCTGCATTGCAGCGTGTCGGCGATACGTGCGCTCGCCACGGCGCGGCGGTTGGGGTCGGCGCGCCACTCGATACCCGCGACCAATTTCTCGTAGAGCCGGCCGGCAAGCGGGTGGGTGCTCGCGCCGCGCAGAAGAGGGCCGTAGCGGAGGGCCTCCCAGGAGTCGCGCAGCCGCCCGTTCATCGCCGGGGCGCGCGCTCCACTAATTCGACCAGGTCGGCGACCTTGAGTGCATCGACCAGGGCATCACCCGGAAGTCGGACACCGAAATCATCGTCCAGGGCGCTCGCGATCTCGACCAAAGAGAGCGAGTCCAGATCGGCGAGATCGCTGAGCCGGCTCTGCAGGGAAACGGTGGCTTCGTCGACGCCCAACGCCTGGGCAATGGTGTGGCGGACCTTTGCGGAATCAATCATCTGGGCTGCGACCTCTATTCATAGCAAGAATCAGGCGCGTGCTTCGAGCACCAGGTTGAATTTTGTCTCGGCGGCACGCCGAACGTGGGCAAAGCCCCCGGCCAGAATCACCTCGCGCAGCCGCGCCTCGCCGGCCTGCGCCCCGAGCCCGAGGCCCACATCTTCGGAAAGAGAAGCGGGCGTGCAGACCAGCGTCGAGGCTGCGTAGAACATGCGCCCGACGGGCGTTTGGTTTTCCGCCAGGCCGGCACCCGCAAGCGGCTCGACGACCATCCAGCAACCGTCCGGGGCGAGACATGCGCGCATCTTTGCGGCGGCACCTATGGGGTCGCCCATATCATGCAGGCAATCGAAAAAGGTAATCAGGTCGTAGTCGCGCCCGGGCAGGTCGTGGGCGCTGGCGACCTCGAAGCGGCAACGCTCGCTCAGGCCGGCCTTGGCCGCCGCCGCTCGCGCGTTCTCGACCGAGGCGGGGTGCAGGTCGATGCCGAGGAACTCGGAGGCGGGAAAGGCGCGTGCCATGAGCAGGGTCGAGTGGCCGAGGCCGCAGCCGACATCCGCCGCCCGCGCGCCGCGTTGGAGTTTTTCCTGCACACCCTCGAGCGCCGGAATCCAATGGCGCACGAGGTGGTTGGCGTAGGCGGGGCGGAAAAAGCGGCCGGTACCTGAGCAAACGTCGGGATGTTGCTCACCCCATCCGACACCGGCGCCCGTGCGGAAGGCATCAAGAATGTTTTCGTAGCCGCGGATGGCACCGGCTGCGAGTTCGAAGCCACCCAGCATCGAGACCGGGCTTTTCTCGTCAGCAAAGATCGCAGCCTGCTCGGGCGCGAGCGAGAAATCGTCCTGGCCTGCGTTGTATTGAACAAAGCCGGCCGCGCTCTGGGCGGAGAGCCATTCGCGGATGTAGCGCGTATGCGTTCCCGTATGGCGGGCGAGGGCAGCGGCATCCAGGGGGCCATGCTCGGCCAGCGCGCGGTAGAGGCCCAGCCGGTCGCCGATGACCACGAGCGGTACGGTCAAGGCGGCCCCGAGCTCGCCGACGATACGGTCGAGCAGGGCCTGAGTTTTTTCGCGGTCAATCGGCATTCGGGAATCAGGGCCAGCGACGGGCAGGGGCCCGCCGCAGCGGGTTCCTAGTCGGTATCGAGGTCGGTGCTGAGAAAGACCTCGTGAATGATGAGCTTGTTGGGGCCGGAGAACATGCCCTCGGGGGGCCGGTTGCTATGCGCCTCGGCGAACGAGGGGCTTTTTGTCCAGGCAGTGAAGTCCTCGAAAGTCTTCCACCAGGTTTTCACCTCGTAATAGCCAGGCTCTTCGGTGTTGATACTCCATTCTCCGGTCGAATGGTCGAGCTTCATCGGCTTGGGACGGTGCACTTCGTTGCGCAGGAAGCCCGGCGCCTGGTCGACCAGATGGACGCGTTTGCGAAAACGGTCTTCGAAGTCCGCCTCAAAGCCTTCCGAGACGGGAATGCGATTTGTCACAACTACCATGGCTGGACGCTAACTGAGGCCCGGGCCCAAGTCGCGCCGTGCCTATGCCCGTCATTGGATTGGGGCTGCCGGCAGCGTAGGTAAGAAGGCTCGATGCCACGCAAGCCGATGCTCTCGAAGAGCCGCTTCATTTACGGGCGGCAATGTCACAAACACCTCTGGTGGCGCTGCCACGACCCGAAGTCGCCCGAACTCGTCCCGGACCCGTCGCGCCGTGCCCTCTTCGCCCGCGGCCATCGGGTCGGTGCCGAGGCCTGCCGGCATATTCCGGGGGGCTTCCAGGTGCCGTTTGATGGTCGTCAGAGAAAGCGCTCCGTCGCCGCAACCGCCAAGGCGATCGCCGAGGGTGTGGAGATTCTCTATGAGGCGGGGTTTGAACACGAGGGCGTCTTCGCCGCGATCGATATCCTGGTGAAGGAAGGCGAGGGCTGGGTGCTCGTCGAGGTCAAATCCACTACAGGCGTCAAGCCGCAATATATCGAAGATGCCGCCGTGCAGACCTGGATCGCTCGCGCCTCAGGGATTCCGGTCACGCGGGTCGAGCTCATGCATCTGAACCGTGATTGCGTCTATCCCGACCTCTCCAACCTCTTCACCCGCACCGACATCAGCGAAGCCGTAGACGCGATCGTGCCGGGCATCGATGCCGAGGTGAAGGCACAGAAGGGAATGCTCGATCTGCCGATTCCGATTCTTGCGGCGGGCGCGCATTGCCACAAACCTTATGAATGCCCTTTTCTTCTGCGCTGCAACGAGCCTCTGCCGCACGGGGACCTGCTTGAGTTGCATGGCCTGGGTGCCGAGCGCGCCGCGCCCTACCGCAAGCGCGGCATGACCAGCATGCGGGATCTGCCGGCCAAAGAAATCGCATCGAATCGGATCTGGGCGCGGCAATGCAAGGCTCTGGAGACCGGCGAGTTGGTTGTCGAGAAGACCTTGCAGGCTGCCATCGGGTCGTTGAGCGGCGTGATCGGTTATCTCGATTTCGAGACCCTGGCCCCGGCCATTCCGGTCTGGGAGGGGTGCTCGCCCTTCACGAACGTACCGGCACAATTCTCCTTGCATATTCGCCGCGGCACACAGATCACGCATCACGAATGGCTCGCCGAGGGAGCCCAAGACCCGCGCCCGCAGCTGGCGGCCACCTTGGCTGCATGGGGCGGCGAGTGCGATATTCTCTACGCCTACAACGCGCCCTTCGAGCAACGCTGCCTCTCGGAGCTGGCGGCGGCGGCACCCGCCCATGCCGAGACGCTGCTGGCGATGCGCGCCCGTATGCAGGACCTCCTGCCCATCGTCAAGAACCATGTCTACCACCCGGATTTCCGCGGCAGTTTCGGGCTCAAGGCGGTGCTGCCGGCGCTTGTTCCGGGGCTCGATTATAGCGACCTGAGGGTGGCGGATGGTCAGCTGGCCAGCGCCGAGATCGAGTCTCTTCTGCTGCGCGCCGAGGAATTGCCGGATTGGCGGCGCAAGCGTATGCGCCGCGAGTTGCACCAATATTGTGCTCGCGACACGCTTGCCTTGGTGCGTCTACACGAAGTGCTTCTGGAGGCCCGGCCGGTCGGTGACCTCGAACCCCCAGAAGCGTAGCTGAAAGGTTCTACTCAGCCGGGTGATGCGGACAATCGTGACCACATTCCGAGGTGCATTCGCAGTCCTTGGTGTCACCGCAATTTTTCGGACATTGGTGCGTATCTTTTTCGCCACCGACACCACACGAACCACAATGGGCGAAGGCCGGGCCGGCAAGTGCCAGGCTCATGCCGGCAGCGAGAAGCAGGAACGAAAACTTTTTCATCATAATTACCCCTTCATATAGGCGCTCCGAGGCGAGCGCTTGGAAGAACCATAGCCTGATGCTGGCCGCGTGCGAAGAGCTGGAGGCACGGCCGAAACCATCACGTGGGCGCAAGCCTGCTCTCCGGCCGGACCTCCACAATCAGGTAGCCGGCTCGATCCAGATCGGCGAGGACCAGGCGCGTTCCTGGAGAGTCTTATACCAATCCGGGCGGGGCGGGGATCCGGCCCGCAGGGCATCCCAGGTCGACCAGCGACAGGTCGGATTTTCCAGCACGCGCACATAATAGAAGGCGCGTTGCGCTGGGTCGAAGGAGGGGTCGTGCCAGAAGGCGCTGAGTTCGCTGGCGCCGCGGTCCTGGCTATAAGCGCAGGTGTCGATATCGACGCGCGCGCCATTATCCGGGCAGCGATGCGTCTTGGCATCGGGCACGAGTCCGTCGGAGCAGGCGATATCGTAGACCTCCTCGAAGGTTGTGCCGTTCTCGATCCAGCCTTTGATGATCTGCAGGCGTTGCAGCGGGGCGCTGAGCGCGTCGCGCGTTGCCCAGGCGAGGAAGCCCGGCGATCTCGTCTCCTGCACCAGGAGGTCTTGCCCCATCGGTACGCCGCCGGCATAGGCGGCCGCGACCCGCCGATGGTCGCTCAGCAGGCTCTCGCCCAGATCGTATCCCGCAAAGAAACGAATTCGGATGCGAGGTCCGGAGGTCGCGAAAGTCTCTTTGCGCCGGAAGGCGTCATAGATCGCCTCGCGGGTATTTTCCTCGGCCCAGACCGCCGCCAGCCCCGAGGCACCGAAGGTTCCGGTGGGGGAGTCGAAGTAGGTGCGGCCGTCGAGATCGATCAGCTGATCGGCCGCGACCAGCTGCGCCACGGGAGCCTGCCACCACGCCAGCGGGACCGAGCCGCGCAGTTCGCCTGAGGCATCGAGGAGTCCGACCTTGGAGAAATAATTCGCCTCATCGTCGGAGATGGCTCCCGTATGGGTATCGCTTGAGCCGATGAAGCCGAATTTGTATGGATTGACGGAGCCTTGATCAGCAAAGGCGATGCCTTGGCGCAGGGCGTCGCGCACATAGCTGCCCTTGGGTTCACTCGGCATTGTGGTGGCGACACGGTAGGGCATGATCTCGAAATCCGCCCACTCATCGGTTTTCGAGAGTGTCGGGTGGGTCTCGGAGGTTCCCTTTACCTGGGTGATCTCGACCAGCGGCTCATTGCGCAGGCGGCGAGCCTTGTATGCGTCATCCATCGGGTTGCCGGCCCAATCGACGATTTTGAACATCTGCCCGTTCGAGCCGTTGGAATTATGCGGGATCGCGAGGCTCTCGATGCCGCGGGCGCGCAGCCCGTCCATCCAATCCCACAGGCCCTCGGGGTTTTGTGAGTTGAAGCGCGAGAAGGGCTCGGCCGGCAATCGGTCGGTCGCGCGGAAGATGACGTTGCGGTGCAGATTGCCGCGGTCGTCGCTCGAGGTCGTATACTCGTAGGCCGCAAAGGTGGTGAAGCGGCCCGGCATATAGAACTCGTCGGCCGACTCGACGATATCGCGCCACGCGCTTTTTTTGATCCGCACGGCTTCTTCGCGGTCGACCGAGCCATCAATCATGCCGGCCAGCGCGGAAGGGACAAATTTACCGAAGATCCCGAGCCGGCCCGGCACGGTGGAGATGCCGCGGTTGTCGTCGGCATTCAGGTTGTGCAGCGGCTCGCTTAGCCCGTATTTAGAAAATTCGCTCGAGGTATCGGCGGCCTCGGCGGCCAGGCCAAGGAAGAGGGCGTGGTCGGTAACCGCATAGAAATCGAGCGGCTCACGCAGCTTGAGGTCGAAGCCGGCCGGATGCTGAATGGTCTCGCCCAGCGCGTAGCGGTAGGCGTCGCGCGGGGTGGCCGTGGTGCCGAAGGCAAAGGCATCGAAGGAGTAGGTCGTATGCACATGCAGGTCGCCGAAATACGCGTTGCGTTCGGGATTCGGCGCCGACCGGGTCTCCAGAATATCGTGGCTGATGGAAAAGGCTTCTACTGGATAGCGCGGACCATTCTCACCGGTTCCCAGCGGCGAGACTTTGTCCAGATCTATTGTTTGCTCGCAGGCCGCGGCCCCGAGCAAGATGGTAGCGAAAATGAGTCGTGTGATTGCGTGCTTCATCCCTTCATCACGCCCACACGAACCTACCTCATGGCAAGTCGGGCCGAGCCGTTGGGTGGCGGCAAGCGTGGCTCAGCCTGCGGACGGCGGCGTCGGCGAGCGCGTTGGTGGGGTGAGGACGATACCGAGCGAGCCGGAGGTATCTGTGAGCAGGCCAACCCAGAGGTCCCGCCAGCCATATTTTTCGCCCAGACGCCGCCGGATCTGCTGGTGGCCTTCCGGGTTCGGCTGCACGGCTGCGACGTAGGCATGCAATGCGCCCTCGTATTCCAGCACGATCCGCGGCTCGCGGCGCAGGTCTTCCAGAAAGGGCCGCGCGTCGTCGCCCGACTCAATCCACAGGCGCGCGCCATCTTGGGCGTACCAGACCCGCGTGTAGCGAATGCCGTCCGGGGCATCGCCGCCGCGGGTGCGCAGCACGCCGACACCGCCGCCTTCCAGGGCTACGGCGGTGACCAGCGCGAGGGCGAGAACCAGGGCGATCGGAATTAGGAGCAAGCGAGATTTCATTTCGGTTTCCTGCGTGGGTCAAGGGCTGGTGGTCGCGGCATGCGAGGCACCTGCGTGGAGTAGCCGGTCGATCAGCGCGTGGCAGGTATCGGTGTCGAGTGTGCCGCGGGCAAAGTCGTCGCGCAGGGCGGCGAGGGTATGGGCGCGGATTTCGTGGATTTCAAGTAGCGGGCTGGTGTCGAGGTACTCCTGATCTTGGAGGAAGGCGATCAGAAGTTCTCGTTTGCTGGTTTGGTACCGATTCAGTCGTTTGTCCGTGCCCAGAGTGAGGGCCTCGACGAAGCGTTTCGCGTCCCCCTGGAACTCCTCGGCCATGGCCACGAAAGGATCGAGGTAGTTGTTGCTCACGGCTTTACTCCGCTCCAGCACGGAGCGGTCGATGGGCTTGCCGCGGCCGATGGACCGGGCCTCGAAGACCGCGCGGGCGCAGCGGGCGCGTGCGTCTACAAGATCGGAGACGGCGTCCGGCAGGATGCCGGCCTCGCGGGTTCTGTTTGCGAACGATACCCAGCGTCCCAAGCTCCGTAATTTCGTGACTCGCAGGATCGTGTGCAAGGTCTCTGTATCGGGGCCCAGAAGATAGTAGAGGTGCAGCGATTCTACCGGCTTGTCGAAACGGATGGCGGGGACCTCGAGCGCCCGGGCATATTTCTCTGGCGTGAGCCCCTCTGGCGAGGCCAGCTTCGGCAGATCGGGGAATGTCAGCGTAGCGAGATCCGGCATGGGCTCTCCTTGTCCCCGGATGGCTGCCAGGTCGAGAATCCTTGGGGGAGGGCCGCTGCTGGCTTTGCCGATCGCCTGCCAATACGCAGCGTCGGTCGGGTTCGAGGTCAAGTAGAACACCTGAAATCCCTTTGAGGCGAGGGCTTGCAAGCTCTCGACGACTGCGGCGAAACGCTTGGGGTCGGCGGTGCTCAGGGCCTCGTCAAGGAAAATAGGAAGCTTCTGATCGCCGGCTTCGTGGATGGCGAAGGCGAGACGGACGGCAAGGAGAAGCTGAATTCTCGTGCCGCTGGAGAGTTCCGAGAGGGCTAGCCCGCGTTTGGTGTCAACCTCGAGTGCCCGGAAGGTCGGCTCGGTACCCTCTGGCGGAATGAGCTCGTAGACGTTGCGGGTGAAGGTCTCGAAATATTTCATGGCCAGGTTGAGGACCGGTGGCCGGCTGGTTTGGTCATGCTCTTCGCTGACCGCCTCAAGCAGGAAGGTCGCAGCCCCGCGGTGCAGCAGATCTTCGCGAAAATCTTCCAGGTTCGTGCGAGCCGCGACGAGCGAAGTCAGCCTTTCTTCCATCCGGCTTCCCTTGCGGGCTTCGTCTACCTTGGTCTCGATTGCGGTCATTTGCTTGCTGAGATCGAGCAGCGCGTTCGCGTCTGTCTCGGCGGTCTGGAGTGCCGCAGTGGCATCTTCGATGGAGAAGCCTGATAGCTCAGGTTGGCCTACCAGAGATGTTTCGAGTCGCGCGAGATGGCCTTTCTGGTCATGGATTTTCTCGGCGAGGCCGGCCCATTTGGGGTGGAGATCGAGAGTGCAGTGCAAGGAGTCTCGATCACCATTGACGAGATTGACGCCTTTGTAGATCGCCTTGATTTTCGCCTCGATCTCCATCCTGCGTTTGGCGGTATCCGCGATATTTCCCTCAAGGCCGGCAAGCGTGTTGTGGGCTGAATGCAGAGCGAGACTCCGGTCGCGCAGATCCCCGAGGCAGCTGCGCACGGCCGCGGCATCCTTTGCTTTGGGGTAGCCCTGTTGCGCAAGCCAGGAATTTGCAGCAGCCAAGCTCTCCGCGGCGCTGGTCACGGCTGCGGCGTGTTCGCTGGTGGCTGTTTGGCGGGCGCTCGCAACCGCGAGGAGGGCACGCACGCCTTCTATGATCGTGACCAGGCTGAGTTGGCCTTTGGCTGTGATGCCGGCGGTGCGAGTACTTGCGGCCACCAGGACTTCCTGCTGCTCGAGCGCCGTTGTGGCGGTCACAAGGCGTGCCTCTTCTTTCCTTGCTTGCTGGCGGCGCTCGCGGGCGAGCTGCTCTTCGGCTGCGCGAATGTCGAGCTCGCGCAGCAGCGGTTGAATCACGTCGGCGGTCCATTGCGCTGGAACCCTGTAGCCACCCGCGATGAGTTGTTCGATGATGCTCTCGCGTAGGCGAGAGGAAGGCTGACGGATATGGGGCAGAAGCGGCAGAAACAGGGCAAGGACCAAAGCGGGCCCGGCGATGCCCAGCCAGGGGGGGGCCTCTATGACAACAGCAATCGCTCCGGCCGCCAACACCGCGAGAAGAGCACCGGCAAACGCGACACGGAGGCGCTGCGCACTCGGCCGGCTTTCCGTTGCGGTGAGTCCATCGCGCAGCAGCCGGGCGTTCTCGCTCGCGCGGGAGTCCGCACCCGCCTTCTCGACCAATGCTTTCTGTAGAGCGAGTTCGGCCTGGATCGCGGCTACGCGTTCCTGGGCGTGCTGAATTCCGCTCAGACCAGCTTCGATTTCGTCAAGGACTTCGAGCGAGATCTGCGGTGCTGTGTCTGCGGCATCGGCGCCTACCAGACTTTTGTGCACGGCTTCAGCTTCCAGACGAAGCTTCTCGCATTCTCGGAGCCGGTCGTCGCGCTTTAGCTCCAGGGTGCCGAGCTGCCCGGCGCGTTCTCCCCAGGCGTCGAGTTGGACGGCATCGGGATCGTCTTCGAGGTTGGTTGCCGCAGCCTTCTCGCGCGCCTCGACAGCCTTGGCCTCATGCCCTTGGGCTTCTTCCGTATTCGTCTCAAGCTCGCTGTCTCGCTCCGAAAGCTGCGTGCCTTCGTTGCCCGAATATAGCGCAAGTTGGGGTGGCAGGGTTTCACGCTCGGCCATCAGGCCAGCCAACTCATGTCTTGCCTTGGCTGCCTTGTACGCCTCGGTGAGCAAGGGAACCCGCAAGCGCGCGGCATCGGCCAGCGCCCACTTGCTAGCCAACTCCTCAAGGGTCATCTCTTCTTTGGCGAGATCCCTGAACTCGCCCCTAACCTCCCGGAGGTTGGCGGCTGCCTTGATGCATTCCCGATGGGCGGCTCGGCTCCCCGATGGGGTGAAGCTCTTCTTGAGTTCGGCGAGATCGTATCCGCCGGACATCTCTTTGCGGATTTCGTTGGTGATCTTGGTGTCGGTATCAGTGCTATTGGTGAGCAGGTCGCTCATTCCGATGGAATAACAGCGAGCTAGATGCGCGCCGGGAACTCGCGGTGCCTCGGCCGGGCTGCCGTCGCGTTGCCATTGCACCTTGTGGCCTTGCCGCTCGGCACGCAACTGCTGGCCATCGTCATCAAAGAAAGCTTCGACGCTCGCAGGGGCGTCTCGCTTGGCATCCGGCCACAGCATCTGCTGGATTGTGCGCCTTAGGGTGGTTTTGCCCGAGCCATTGGGTCCGACAAGCACATTGATACCGGCGGCGATTTCGTCGACCAGGAAGGGGGTATCGATCCCCGGAGCCTGCTTGATTCGGATGCGCGTGAGTCTCATGGCGAAACCTCCAAATCGGGTTTTTGCGCGAGCAGGCTGTCGAGCGCCTCGTAGCCGGCTCGGAGGAGAATTGCGCGGACCTCCGGCGGTTTGCTCTCTACGCCCTCGACCCTGGTTTGGTCCCAGGCCTTCGCAAGCCGCGGTCGGGCCTGGGCCACGAGCCTATTGCTCGCATCGCCGCCTTCTTCTAATGCGAGAATTTTCCGCGCCAGCAACCCTGGTGGATCATCGGTGCCGGCCAACTTCTGGAGGTCGAGAATGGGGCGGCTTTCGTCGATGATTTTTTCAATGAAATAATGAACCCCATCGCGCTCTGTAATGCGTTCCTTGAAGTCACCCTCGATAGCTTCGGCGACAAAGCGCGTGCGCGGTATCCGACCACCGACCACGACGCGGCAGGCTACGGCTCGAAGGTGGCCAAGGCTGGGGCGAAGGCGCTCATGCAGCTGCGTGATGCTCTCGCTCAGGCCTGTAGTGAGGCTATCGGCAGCTGTTTCTTCCGTCTCGATCGCCAGGTTCTCGAGGTTTATCTCAAGCGCTTCATAGCGAATGGGCGCGAGCGGAATCTGGGTGATCTCCTCAATCCCGCTCGTGGAGATCTGCATATGCCAGGGGCCATGCAGGCCTGGCTCGCCGGGGTCCATGGCAGAGAGGGCGCCGAGATACCCGATGGGCCGGCCGGCCTCGAGGGCATCGGGGCGATGAATATGCCCGAGCAACCATCCGGCCACCGGCACGCTCTCCAGCTCGGTTCGGGAAAGCGGCGCGTAGACACTATTCCTCTTGCCGAGGTCGCCATGTAGGACGCCGAGCGTCACAACGTCCGGGCGTGGTTTGAATTTGAGGCTTGCCAGAGGGTTTGTCGGCACTTGGGGAGTTGGGAATGACCAGCCCAATAGATCGACGCATTCACCGGCGGAATTGGTGATGGGGCAGGATTCCCATTTGCCGCCGCGGCCGAGGAGATGGAAGCCGTCGATGCGGTCGGCGAGTCCGGGCAGCGCCAGCACATCGTGGTTTCCCGCAATACCAATCACCTGGATTCCGGCCTCGGCCAGCTGGCGCACGCCCTTCTCGAGGTGGCCGAGTGCTTCGAAGCGGTCTTCCGGACTCTCGACGACATCACCCGCCAAAACGAGTGCATCGACCTTCTTCGCAAGAGCCCAGGCGACCGTGCTCCACCACGCCGTCGTGGGCGAGAGCCCGGACGCTTCGAGTTGGTAGTCCTTTAGCGCCTCGGGAATCCGGCTTGGATGCCGGCCAAGGTGAATATCACCAACAAAAAGTATCTCGACCATAGCCCTCTCCTCCCGACCTCTGCCCACCATAGAAGCCACACGGTGTCGGTGACAAGCGCCGTGGCCGGACGGGCTCGTGCGGCGCGGAATCCGTTCCAACCAAAGCAGGTTTTCCGGACATAGGTTGTCCGGCTTGGGCCGGAAGGAAAGCGAGGTCGGGTGCCTCGACCCCTGGTGTGAGGAAGCCGGCGCAGATGCCTGGTTTCAGGCGCCCTTGAGTTCGCCGAGCTTGTGCACCGGGCTCAGCACCTCGTCCAAATAGTCGGGGCCTTCCTTGGTCGGTACGAACCAGCCGGTCGGGCACATGGTCAGGATCTCGACGAAGGAAAAGCCGCGGTCTTCGAGCTGATTGGTGAATGCCTTGTGCAGGACGCGCCGGGTGCGCGCGACCTCGGCTGCATTATGCACGCTGGTGCGCGCGACGTAGGTGGCGCCGCCGAGCTGCGCCACCAGATCGGCGATCAGAATCGGGTGGCCGTGCTGCTCGGCGTCGCGACCCTCGAGCGTATTCTTGGTGCGTTGCCCGATTACGGTTGTGGCGGTCATATGGCCGCCGGTCTCACCGAAGACGCCGTTGTTCAGCAGCACGCAGGTGACGGATTCACCGCGCGCCGCCGTATGCAGAACTTCCTGCAGGCCTTCGTTGACCATATCGCCGTCGCCCTGCAACGTAAAGATCAATTTATCTGGCCGCATGCGCTTGGCCCCGGTGGCCAGCGAGGGTGCACGGCCGTGCAATGCCTGGATGAGGTCGACATCGAGAATCGAGGTCAGCGCCGTGTAGCAACCGATGCCGATCACGCCGATGGTCTTCTGGGCGCAGCCGAGTTCCTCGATTGCCTCGAGCATCATGCGCAGCGCCAGCGGTTCGCCGCAGCCGGCGCAGAGGTCGTGGTCCTCCGAGAGCAGAAGCTGCGGCCGCGAGGATGAGACTTTCTCGGCCGCTACACTCGGCGCCTTGTCTGTCTGGAGCAGGGTCTTCGATTCGCTCATGAGGCTGCTCCCGGCAGTGCGAGGCGCTCGCGCAGCCGCTCGCGGATGACGCCGGTATCGTAGAGAGGGCCGATGCCGAAGCCAGCATCGTCGGATGAGATCCCGCCGATGGCGGTGACCGGCGCGCGTCCCAGCACGGCGAGGCGTACATCGTCGATCATCTGGCCCGCGTTTTGTTCCAATACGCCGACCTGCGCCGCGCTCTTCGTTGCGGCCACCAAGGCCTCGGTGGGGAAGGGCCAGAGCGTGATGGGGCGGAAGAGTCCGATCGCGATGCCCTCTTCGCGCAGGCGACGGACGACATGGCGGGCAAAGCGCGCCATGGTGCCGAAGGCA
Source organism: Deltaproteobacteria bacterium (assembly GCA_046583355.1). Taxonomy (GTDB): domain Bacteria; phylum Desulfobacterota; class Binatia; order UBA12015; family UBA12015; genus UBA12015. The sequence continues at coordinate 6,487 of JAYGCM010000072.1, read as the reverse complement.
ACCAGCACGATCTCGGCATCCTCACAGAATTCTGCCTCGGATTGCGCGCAGGAAGAAGCGATCAATTCATGCTTGTCTTGCAGGCGCTGCCAGAAGCTCTCGGGTTCGATTCCCTTGCGGCCGAGCTCCATGCCGATGGGGTTGATATTGCGTGCGCGACCGGAGCCATTGCGCGAGCCATCGACCGCCCAGAGTTTCTCGGGCAGCGGCGGGAAGTCGATTTTCTCGATCTCCACGGCCTCGCTGGTATGGGCGAGAAAATAATCACCGTAGATCATCACCGGGTTGCGCCAGCGGTCGGCCAGGTCAAACGCGGTCTGGGTATGCACGATGGCTTCATGCACATCGATCGGGGCAAGCACGATATGGTGGTAATCGCCGTGGCCGCCGCCGCGGGTGGCCTGGAAATAATCGCCTTGCCCCCGTGCCATATTGAAATAGACCAGCGGCAGCTCGGCGCGGGTGATCTCGGCCAGCGATTCCTGCATCAGGGCCAGGCCCTGGCCGGTGGCACCGGTCGCCGCACGCGCGCCGGTAGCCAGAGCGCCCCAAGCCATGCCGATCGCCTCGATCTCGCTCTCGGCGTTGATCGCGACGCCGCCTTCGGTCTCGGGCAGCTCGCGGGCAAAATGCTCGAGCAGCTCGGTGAAGGGTGTCATCGGATAGCCGGCGAAGAAGCGGCAGCCGGCGACAATGGCGGCACGCGCGATGGCCTCGGAGCCCTCCATCAAGATGCGACTCATGGTTGTACTCCTTGGCTTGTATGCAGCATGGGCTCGGCGAAGACGTAGACCTCGAAGCAGAGGTCGGGGCAGACCAGCAAGCACGCATTGCAGGCCGTGCAACCGGGACTCAGCTCGGGGTAGGGCACGCCTAGCTGGTTGCGTCTGGTCGACATGCTGAGCACGCCGGGCTTGCAGGCGGGGATACAAAGCTCGCAGCCCTTGCAGCGCTCGGTCGCGATGGTGACCGTGCCGCGGCTTTCGATGGCCGTCATGCGCGCACCCTTTCCGCACTCGGCCATGCCGGCGCGGTATTCGCCGGAAGGGCGTCGTATCCGCAGCGCAGGGCCGCGGCGTTGCTTTCGATATGTTGGCTGCGGTAGGAAGGGACGGCGGCTTCCATCGCCGCAAGCAGGCTTTCGAGCGAAACGAAACCACGCAACGCGGTCCAAGCCCCGAGCAGAACCAGAGAGGCGGCCATGGTATTGCCGAGCTCGTTTGCCAGTCGTGTTGCGGGCACCTCGAAGAGCTTGAGGTCCGTGCGTTCGAGCGGTTGGTCGAACACGGTCGAATTCAGAACGACCACGGCGCCCGCACGAAGTTTGGCCGCGACGGGAGACCAGAAGGCGTGGTGCATCGCGAGCGCCGAGCCTGCCTCGGCGACGATCGGTGGCGAGACGATGCGCTGGTCGGCCACCACAATGGTCGCGTCTGTACTGCCGCCGCGCATGGTGCCGCCGTAGGTACCGAGGCTCATTACCTCACGTCCTTCGAGTGTAGCCGCCTGCGCGAGGATCCGGGCAGCGAGCTGCACGCCTTGCCCGCCAATGCCGGTCAGGAGAATCTCATGTTCCATGGCGGACCTCCGTACGCTTGTCGCGTTTTGTGGTCGGGCGTCGCGTTGCGGGCTTCGCGTCGTCGCGGGCGAGGCCGCGCAGCGCAAACGCAACCAGGTGCGCCGCGTCGGCCTTGCCAGAAGGGTTCGGATCGGCGAGGCGGCGCTCGACCCATCCCATCGCAAGACCGTAGAGCAGCTGCGCGTCGCGTGCGGGGTCGGCCAAGGGCAAGGCACCGTCCTTGCGCGCCTTGGCGATGGCGGCTTCGAAGAGCTGCGTCAGCTGTCGCTCGGTGGCGGCAACTTCTTGCGGAAAGACCTCGGCCAGACGTCCGCGCGAGAGCGCGAAGGGGCGTGTCGCTGCCGCCGCTTGCGGGCGCAATGCCTGTTCGAGGATGGCGTCGAGACCGGCACGGATCTTCGCGAGTGGGTCTGGCGCTTTTTCCATGCGGTGCTCGACGTAGCCGCGCAGTCGCCGGATGCCCTCGTCGAGCATGGCCAGGAGCAGATCGTTCTTCGAGGGGAAATGGCGGTAGAAGGCCTGGTTCGAGAGATCGGCGGCGGCCACGATTTCGCCGATGCGCGGGTCGAGGTTGCCGGTTTTGCGTACCACGGCGAATCCGGCATCGATCAGGCGGCGCACCTCGTCGTCGTAGACGGCGCGTCGGGCCTCGACGGCACGGTCGACGGCGCGCCGCCGCCGCGAGCCGGCTTCGGCCGGAAGCGTGGCCTGTTGGAGAGCGCGCATTATTTCCTTTCCTTCAACTCCACGATGATCTCATGGAATTCCTTCTGGCCGACATTGCGCGCACGCTCGATGCCGCCGCGGGGGATGAAGTTCACGTGTCCGGGCACGACATCGGCTTCGAGATAATCTTTCCACGGGCTCTGCGTATCGGGCTCCGGCACCACGGCAATACGGTCGCCGCTGATCTGGATCAGAATATGGTCGAGCAAGTGTTGGTGAAGGGGACCCTCACTGCCGGCAGGCAAGCGGAGCTCCCAAATGCGGACACGCTCGTTCTCGAAGAGGATCTTCGAGGCGATGTCGTCGAATTTTCTTTTGTCTGTAAGATTATCTGACATGGTTGGACTCGAAGGCGAAGTTCTCAATACCCTTCTTTAATGTTGACGACGCCTTCAAGTGTCGCGCCTGCCTGGTAGCGTTTGAGGTTCGCGATGAAGGTATCGAGAAGAAGCTCGAAGGCGTTCGGCGCGCTCCATGAGACATGCGCGCTGACACGAACGCGGTCGTGGGCGTAGAGCCAATGACCGGCGGGCGGCGGTTCGGGCTCGGTTACGTCGAGCGTTGCGCACGCAATGCGTCCATCCTCGAGCGCCGGGCGGAGGGCTTCCTGGTCCACCAGGGCACCGCGCGAAATATTGATCAGATGTACGCCGGCGCCGGCCGGGATGGCGGCGAGTGAGTCGGCGTTGATGATGTGGCGGCTGGCTGGAGTGAGCGGCAGAGCCAGCACGATATGGTCGGCGGCGGCGAGAAGCTCGGCGATCTCGCGCACGACCTCGACGCCGGCGACACCGCTGGGCTTGCCGGTGCGGCGCAGCGCCACCACTCGCATACCGAAGCTGTGTGCGTGCCGGGCGGTCGCTTCGCCGATGGACCCGAGTCCGATCAGGCCGAGTGTCCTGCCGTGCAGCGTGCCGAGCCGCGGGTACTCCGGTTTGGGGGGTGCTGTTGCGAGCCAGGTCTGCGGCATCTGCTTTTCGTGCGCGAGCATGGCGGCGAGGATCCACTCCGAGATCGGCACGGCGCTGGCACCGCGCGAGCAGGTCAGTGAGATCGCCCCGAGCTGGTCGAGCGGGAGGCGGTCGACCCCGGTGCCGATGGTATGCAGCCAGCGCACGCCACAGGCGAGAAGCTGCTTGAGGTTGCCCGGGTCCCAGGGCGGGATCAGCAGCACCTCGCCGCGTGTCCCGGCCGGCGGTGGGGCATCGCCGGAGACCTGCGCCACCGTGGCGCCGGGAACCTCATCCACGACGCGCGCCAGCATCGCCTCGGGAAAGGTCGCCAGCACATGCACATTTCTCGGTGTCTCGTCGGAATTCATAGTCGTCTATCGGTTGGCTTGTCCGCGGCCCCCGGGTCGCTCGGCACAACCGCTGCGCTGCTTCCGGCCACGTCGGCAAAAGCCGGAATGCCATTCTCTATTATCGGAACTCTATTCCCACAACGCCGGCCATGCAAGCCGATTTCGCCCTCAGAGGCTGGGCCGCAAGCGGCGCTCGGATACCGCCGGACCTTTCGGCTGGGCCTCCGGGCCGCCCGGACCCGGCCCGGTTCGCTTGCGCCCGGCGCGGGGAGGCGCTTGGACAAGGCATGGCAAGCAGCGGATCTTTGTTGGTCGGCGATGTGGTTCGGCGCAATGCAGAGGCATTCCCGCAGCGGCGCGCGGCCTGGATGTCGGGGCGCTCGCTCACCCACGGCGAACTCAATGCGCAGTCAAACGCGGTCGCGGCCGAGCTGCGCCGGCGCGGCATCGGCCATGGCGACACGATCGTCACCTGGGCCGACACCTGTCTTGAGGTGCTGCCGCTTTTTGTCGCGGCGGCAAAGCTCGGTGCGGTCTTCGCGCCGCTCAACGCGCGCCTCGGTCTCGGCGAAGCGCTGCCGATCGCCGAGATGGCCAGGCCGAAGCTGCTGGTCGCCGATCCCGAACATTTCGAGGCAGCGGCCGAGTTGCGCCGGCGGCTCGGCGTGTCGTTGCTGGGTCGGATCGCGGGCGCCCCGGCGGTGGGCGACGCCGTGGATCTCGATGCCGAGGCTCTGCCGCCGTCTGCGGGCGAAGTCTCGGAGCCCGCGTTGCGCGAAGAAGACCCGCACGTGATCTTCTTCACCAGCGGCAGCACGGGTGCGCCAAAGGGAGTTGTGCTCTCCCACCGCGCGAACTTCCTGCGCACGTATCAGGGTGCCTTTCTCACCGAGAGCGAGCGCTGTGTCTGTATGTTCCCGCTCTTCCATATGGCCGCCTTCACCCTGGCGCTGGGCGCCTGGCAGACGCAGGGGGAGATCGCGTTCGTGCCCGTCGCTACGGCCGAGGAGATTCTCCATGCCGTCGAAGCCTGCGCGGCCAACCGCCTCTACGGCATCCCGGCCATCTGGCGAAGAATTCTCGAGATCGACCCCAAGCGCTTCGATACCAGCAGTCTGCGCGTAGTCGATACGGGTACATCCGCGACTCCGATCGAACTCCTGCGCGCTCTCAAGGATAGATTTCCGGGTACCGCGTTGCGCATCTTCTACGGCTCGACCGAATCGGGTTCCGCCACCTGCCTGATGGATGCCGATGTGCTGCGCAAGCCCGGTAGCGTCGGCAAACCCTCGCCGCTGGTCGAGCTGCGCTTGACCGAGGGCGGCGAGATCTGCCTGCGTGCGCCGTATCTGATGGACGGCTATTTCGAGAATCCGCAGGCAAGTGTCGAAGCCCTGCGGGAGGGCTGGTACCATACCGGTGATCTCGGCTCGCTCGATGAGGAGGGCTATCTCTCGGTCACGGGTCGGGTCAAGGAGTTGATCCGCACCGGCGGCGAAGCCGTGGCGCCCACCGAGGTCGAGGCCGTTCTGGTGGGGCATGGAGCAATCGCGGAGATTGCTGTCGTCGGCGTGCCCGACGACGAATGGGGTGAACTGGTCTGCGCGGTAGTGGTGCTGGCCGAGGATGCGGCGATCACGCTGGCCGAGATTCGCGACGCGACCGCCGGTCTCGCGGCGTTCAAGCGGCCGCGTCGGTTGGAGTTCCTGCCTGCGCTGCCACGCACGCCCGCTACGGGTCAGGTCCAGCGCGCTCTGATTCTCGAGCAACTCCTTTCGCGCCCGACATCCGAGGTCTGATTTGCATCCGCTCGCCCGCTCGCGTTCGGCCGGGCGGCCCGCGTGGCGACAGAGGAGCGGCTAGCCCTAAGCCTTGGCGCTGTCCGCGCTGAAGAATTTCGCGGACTCGGCGGCGGCGATCACGTTTTCGCGCAGATGTGCCATCGATTGCATATCGGCGTTCACGACATTCAGGCCGTGTGCCAACACAAATGCGTAGCTGCGCTGGAAGCCGGAGAGGTCGTTTTGCAGGTAGTCCTTCGAATAATAGGCGTCGAAGGCCGAAGGGGTCGACCAGCCCAGCGGGAAGCCACCGGAGAGATAGCGCCCGGCTTTCATGCCGACCAGGCCGATCCCCGAGGCGCGTACTTTGGCCAGGAAGGGCTGCAACTCGTTCATCGGCGGCGAGTCGGGTGAGATGCCCTTATCAATCCAATTATACCAACCGGCCGGCGTGACGGCGATCATCGCGAGGCCGAAGTTCCCGGTGCGCATGGCCGCTTCGAGGACATTTTCCTGATTCTGGTGTGTGCTGAGGCCGAGGAAGCGGAATTTGCCGGCTTTCTTTGCAGTGGCGGCAGCGCCTTGCATCTCGTCGCTCTCGACTAGTGCCGCGTTGTTCTGGGCCATGAAATAATAGGCGTCGACCTGCTCGACCGCGAGTTCTTTCAGGCTCTCGTCGAGGAATTTCGACCACATAGTGGCGGCCGCCTTCGCTAGCGCCGGCGTGATGGCATCGGCAGGGCCGAGTTCATGACCGGCCAGCCCCTTGGAGATGAGAAAGACCTCGTCGCGGTGTCGTGCGAGGAAGGGTGCGAGATGTTTCTCGGCGTTGCCGTAGTAGGCGCGGTGGCCGACGTCGAAGACGTTGATGCCGGCGGCAAAGGCCGCGTCCAGGAGTTGGTCACGGCGCCGGCGCGAGAGCGCTGCACCACAGCCGAAGACCAGCGGGCTTGCCTCGAAGCCCGTGGCGCCAAGTGGCGCACGCGTGAGCGTGGGCCACTTGGCGGGCGGGTCGAGTTCGGCAGCGGCGCTATCAAATGCACCGCGGGCATTCTGCGGCCGCAGGAGCATTCTCCCGGCCGCGACCGAAAGAGTGAG
>JAYGCM010000029.1:0-43612 GCA_046583355.1 Deltaproteobacteria bacterium | reverse complement strand
GATTATCGGCCGGGACGTCGGGGATATGGCCGCCTTCTGCGATGATCGGATTCAGGGAATCCCAATTCGTATCGAGGATCGCGATGGTGATGCCGCTGCCGGTCACGCCGGCCGTGCGCGCGGCGTAGTAGCCCAGGCCATAGGGTGGGGGACCGCCCCATTCGCTGTCGTAGCTGGGGTCGGGAAAGCTGGCGGGGATCGGCCGGCTGGGGGTGCGCACGCGTCGCGCCAAGGGCAATGCCGCGATGGTGTCGCGCGTGCCGGCCGGAATATCGATTTCGATCGAGTCGAAGTTGATGACCGCGCTCGCGCCGATATCGGCGCCGTTTGCGGCCAGAACCTGGAGAGACTCGGCGAGAACCTCGCGGGCGGCGAAGGACCGGAAGAGCTTGGTCTGGCTTGTGAGCGCCAGGTCGATCGCCTGGAGGCGGTCGCGAACTCGGGTCAGATCGGCCGCGGGCAATTTCTCGATATCCAGCGTGATATCAATGCGCTCTGTGGCCGGGGCCTCGGCACGCGCCGAGCCAGCGAGGAGGAGTGCTGCCATGGCCAGTGTGGCCGCAACGAACCAGACGAATGCCTGGAGACGAGCGCTGCTCGTCGTCGCGGCGTGTGCTGCCTGAGAGTGGGTCTGCCTATAAGCCTTCAAGAGAGTCTCCTTTGGAGGGGGAATGCGGAATAATGAAATGACCTGATCGGAACGTAGGCAAATAGGCTGAGGCGGTCATCTATTGCCACTATGCAACGGTGGTGCCGGATGGGCACCGCCGGCTTTGGCTTGTTCGGCGCCCGACACTCGCAACTCTGCACGATTTGGCTTCTCGTGCGCAAGCTCCCGAGTTGCCTGCCAAGGGGCACGGCCTGTGCTGCTCCAGAGCGCGTGGCTGCGGCTATATTGTCGGCTGTGTTCGTTGTTCATTCAGTCTTTCCAACGAGATTCGACGAAAAGGCCCGCCATTCATTCACGGCTGCGGTGGCATCGTTGGGGCGTCGCTCCATCTAATCTATTGTATCGGCGACTCCGCGTAAAAGCGTGAAATGATGATTTTGCATGCTTCTGGGCGGGGCAAGCGTGCATCGGCTCGGTGCGATAGGCAGGCTAACCTCGCAGCGGAACTCTGCCGATGAGTTCCCTCACGCGGATGCGTCTCGGGAACCGGCCGATTTCTGGTCTCTTTATCGGGTATCCGCTAGTGTTTGCGCGGTGTTGGATCCAGGTCTCAGTCTCTCCGGCTTTATCGTCGGTACTCTCGTCGGCATGACGGGTGTTGGTGGTGGTGCGCTGATGACGCCCCTGCTGATTATCGTCTTCGAGATCTCGCCGATCACGGCCGTGGGCACCGACCTCGCCTATGCCACCATCACCAAGATCTTCGCCTCGATCAGCTATATCCGCCGCGGCCAGGTGAACTTTCCTTATATCCGCTGGCTGATCGTCGGCTCGGTACCGGCCGCGCTGGTCGCCGTATTGTGGATTCTGCCGTGGCTGGACGGGCTCGGAATCGACCCCGAGAGCTTCATTCCGCATCTGCTCGGCGTGATGCTGGTCCTGGTGGGTGTCGTCAATATCCTCGAGCATTGGTTTTTCTCGGGGCAGTTGCGCGACTCACGCTTGATCCGCAACCGTCATGTGCAGAAACGGTTCAAGGAGCCGATCCTGGTCGTGGGCGGCGTCCTCATCGGTCTCGGTGTCGGCTTGACCTCGGTTGGTTCCGGCTCGGTCCTGATGGCGATTCTGCTCTTGGCCTCCGAGTTGCCGGTACTCGTGCTGATCGGAACCGATATTGTCCACGCGACGGTATTGCTCGGCTCCGCCGGCATTGCCCATTGGTTTGCGGGCAATGTGGATTGGCAGATTGTCTTCGCCTTGCTGGTTGGCTCCGTGCCAGGCGTCTGGCTGGGCAGCCGGCTCGCCCAACACGTTCCGACAGGTCCGCTGCGCCTCGGGCTGGCATTGCTCCTGGTCGGCACGGGCCTCAAGCTCGCGATCGGCTGATCCGGCCGAAAGGCCGTGCGGATCAGCCGAAGCGTAGTAGAGATGGCGGGCTTTTCGGTCGGGCCTCTAGCGCTTCTCGAGCCAGGTCTGGAGTTGCGGGCCGCAGCGGCGCCGCAGTTCCTCGCCGACATCGAAGCGCTCCAAGGCGAGCTTCAGCGCGCGCGTCCCTGTGGGCACCGGATTGGCTCTGAAGAAGCTGGCAACCTCTTTGCGGTACTCTTTGGTCTGTAGCGCGGCGGTGGATTCGACCAGGCGCGAGGCCATCATCGGCGGCAGGCGGTCGATCAGGTTAGGCCATTTATCGCGGATGAAGTTCCACGTCCGCGGCCTTGCTACCCGGTTGGCCAGGGAACGCATCAGCAGGAAGCTGACATCCTGGGTCGCGACCTCGGGCGTCAGCGTCATATTCAGGCTTTGGTCGATCGTCTTGGGTTCGCGGAAATCGGCGAGTGCCAGCTGGTGGCGGCGCCTCTCTTGCGGCGTCTCGGCAAATTCGAGCGAAGCCCGGAGTCGGGTGAAGCGCTCGAGGTCGCCGTTGCGCGCAGCGATTGCCACCAACGCATCAGCAAGGTTCGGGTCGATGGCGGTCACGTCTTCGAGGTAGGTGTCGAAGTGGACGGCGGCTTCCTCGGCGACCTGCGGGTCTTCGCCCAGCAGGCCAACAATGCGCAGCAGGGCGCCGCGCCGCAGCCGTGAGTTTTCATCGGTGGCACCTTCCCAGCCGAGGCTGCGCCAGGCGGGACCGAAGGTATCGCGGATCCAGCTCTGCAAGGCCGCTCGGGTTGCGTCGCCTGCAAAGTTGGCGATCTGGTCGTCGAGCGTCGCCAAGGGCGCGCTGATCGCTTCGAGAACCTCGAAATCGCTCTCGCCGGCGAAGGCCTGGAGCAGGTCAAGAAGGTTCCCCACTTCGGCTTTGCCCGCACGCACCAACGCCCATTCGTGGCCGATCAGGCCCATGCGCTCGACCGCGGCGAGGTGCGATCCGCCGCCTTGGCTGAGCGCGGCCAGTGCTTCGGCATCGTGCTGGACGCGGTAGAACCCGCCTTCGGCGGCGTTGCCGTAATACCAGGGCGGCATCTCGGTTCCGGGCAGCGCGATCCAACCGGATTTGCTCGTGAGCATGTCGCGGGCGAGGGCCTTTTTGCCCCGGCCCGGCGTGCGCACGACCAGGGGAATCGGCCAGGTACTCGGCGTGCCCTTGGCGACTTTGGTGGTCGGGCTCGCGAGAAAGCGTTCCTGCGTTACCCGCAGACCATGCTTACCGTCTTGGTCTTCCGGCACCAGTGTAACGACCGGGAAGCCGGGCTGGGTGATCCACGCTTTGACCAGACTTTCGACCTCGACTCCCGAGGCTTTCTCCAGGGCGCGCCAGAGGTCGCTGCCTTCGGCGTTCGATTCGCGGTGTTTCTTGAGATAGGCGCGCACACCCCTTTGGAAGGGGCGTGGGCCGAGATAATGCTCGACCATGCGGACAACCGAAGCGCCCTTTTCGTAGGTGATCGCATCGAAGTTTTCGGTGGCTTCGGTGGCGTTCTTCACCGGCGCGTAGATGGGGTGGGTATGGGTGAGCGAATCGAGTCCAAGCGCCGCAGCGCGATGCGGCTCGAAGTTCTTCCACATCTGCCATTGCGGCTTCCACTCGTCGATGATCTTGAAGGCCATCCAAGTGGCAAAGGCTTCGTTCAGCCAGAGATCATCCCACCATTTCATCGTGACGAGATTGCCGAACCACATATGCGCGAGTTCATGCGCGATGACCTCGGCCACGCGTTTTTTCTCGGCGAGAGTGACGGTATCGGGGTCGACCAGGAGCAAGGTCTCGCGGAAGAAGACCGCACCGGCATTTTCCATCGCGCCGGCTTCGAAGTCCGGAGCCGCGACAAGATCCAATTTGTCGTAGGGGTAGGGTGTGCCGAAATATTTCTCGAGCAATTGCAGCGAGGCGACGGCGCATTCCAATGCGAAATCAGCGAGATGCGACTTCTCCGGCACCTGCCAGACACGCACCGGGACTGTGCCGACGTGGCGTTGTTCTTCGCTGACCAATTCGCCAACGCCGACAGCGCAGAGGTAGGTGGAGATCTTCGGCGTTTCGGTGAAATGCCAGGTTGTCGTGCCGTTCGGATTGGTATCGGAATGGCGCATCGGGTTGTTCGAGATCACGGTGAAGCCGGAGCGAGCGGTCACGGAGAAGGTGAACTTCGCCTTGAAATCCGGCTCGTCAAAACAGGGAAAGCAGCGCCGAGCATCGGCGGCTTCGAGTTGTGTGAAGGCGTAGCGGCGGTTGCCGCTTTGCGCGGAATAGAATCCGCGCAGCTTCTTCTGCAGCTTGGCGTGGAAGGCGATGCCGAGGGAATATTGTCCGGCCCTGAGCGGCTGCGCGAATTTGATCTCGACGGTTTCGCGGCCGGGTTTGGGCGTCACCAAGCTAGCGAGTTGGCGACCACGGGCGCCCCTTTGCTCGGGCGTAGCACTCGGCGGGGGCGCGTTGGGGCGGTAGATCTGGCCGCCGGTGGGAAGGATCTGCACCTGGTCGATGTCCATATCGGCGGCGTGTAGCTCGATGGTGGCCGTCGGCTTGATGATCTCCAGCTGGATCAGGACTTCGCCGCGAAAATAGCCACGGTTCAGGTCGGGCAGCAAATGGATCTGGTAGCTCGCCGGCACGACATTGCGGCCGAGGCGGAAAGAGCCGTCGGCGCGCCCGACGGGCTTGGGTTTCGTCGTCGGGACGGTGGGGGCACGCTTCGCCACCGCCTTGCGGCGTGGCGTAGGCTTTTTCGCCGGATCCCCCTTGGGATTGCTCTTCGTTGCGGTGCGCGATGTTGTGGTCGCGGTGTTCTTCGCCTGTGCCAAAAAACCTTCCTCCTGCCTATTAGTTGGCGAGCGGAAGGCCTCGGCGCAAGGGCGAGCGGGTACGGTTGGCTAAAAACCTATGTTAAAACAGTAGGTTATGGCGATCTTTTTTTATTGTCTAATGATGGGCATGCGGGTCGGCGACGGGCAGGAGTGCCGCGCAGGCATGGTCGGCCTTGCTGGTGATCTTGAGTGTGACGCCCTCGCTGCGGTCGAGGACCACCAGGTCGCCCGGCACCGCGTCGCCGAAGCCGGTCAGGGGGTAGGCGAGTGCCTCCGGGGGAGGCTCGGCACGAGGCGCAGCCAGGATCGCTATGCCGCTGTCTTTATCCAGTTGGATCACGCATTTAGCCGATTTTTTCAAAGTTTCGGCAGTGGCCGGCTGGGCGAGCAAAGCGGCTGATATCAGGGCGGCAAAAGCTCTCGTGCGATGCATCATGGATTTCAGTCTATCGGAAATCCGCAGGTGCAGCAGGGGGCATTATACTTCGATCAGGCGTTCGTGGGCGCGGACCATTTTGGCGCGGATGGGGAGCTCATAGGGGCAGGCGCCGGCGCAAGGAGCCGGGCAGGCCTCGCAGCCCGCAGCATCCAGGCCGGAATTCACGAGTTTGCCGTATTTCTCGCGCGCGCGCTCCGCGTCGCCGTAGTCGGCCAGGTACATATCGTAGCGCAGGATCGTGTCGATCGGGCGGTCCTGCGGGCAGGCGTCGAGGCATTGGCCGCAATGCGGGCGGCAATAATCGGCTGATACCAGCCTATCGTAGCGCTCGAGCGTAGCCGTATCGGTCGTGCGGGGGGACTGGCCCGAGGCGTAGAGATACTCGTCGCATTGGCTGTCTTCGTAGAAGGAAACCACCAGGCACGATACGTTTTGGTTGGAGAGCACCCAGCGGAAGGCGGCCTGGGGGAAGGATTTTTTGTCGCCCTCGAAGCCTGCCAGATTTTGCGCCTTCGCCCCCTTGAGCGTCTTCATCGCGACCACGCCCATATCCATGGCATGGGCCTGTTCCATGATCTCGCTGATCTCGGGCCATAGGCCCCAATGATAGGCCAGCATCATCACGTCGAAGCGGTCGGATTTCATCGCGGCGCGCGCGATCGTGGGCAGCTCGGGCGTATGTGAGCTGAAGCCGAGGAAGCGCACCTTGCCCTGCTCTTTGAGCCGGTCGAAGGCCTCGTGGGTCGACGGCGAGAGCAGGCGGTCGAGGTCGTTGCAGGAGTGGATATGAACCAGGTCGACGTAATCGGTTTGCAGGCGGCGCAGGCTACCATCAACGGTTGCCATGATCTCTTTGACCGATGCGTTGGCGTGAACGTGGCCGTCGGCGGTGCAGAATTTGGTCGCGAGGAACATTTCGTGGCGATTGCCGGTCTCGCGGATCGCTTCGCCGAGAATTCGCTCGGAGGTCGCGTGGGAATAATCAGGCGCCGTATCGAAATAGTTGACGCCGCGGTTGATGGCCTCGATGGCGACCCTTTTGCCCGTCTCATCGCGGACGCGGCCCGAACCCATCGAGATGTCGGAGACCATGGCGTCGGTGCGGCCGAGGCGCCGGTAATTTTGTACGCGCGCACCCTGCCATTCCGGATGCTGGATGTCGGATATGGTTTTGTTGTCGGCGAACATTGCGCCGCCGACTGGAATCCAACGGCGATGCGGTGTGAGCAACCCGCCCACACCCGCGGTGGCCGCGACCGCGCCACCGGCGACAGCCGTGCCGGTGGCGCGGAGGAAGCCGCGGCGCTCGGGGCGGAAGCCGTCGTCTTGCTTCGGCAATGCCTGGAAGAGCCAACCCGGCGCCGTGCCGTTGCAGGCCTCGCAAACGGGTCGCGCAAGCCGCACGAAGAGGGCGACCCAGCTGAGGAGCATCAGTCCGAGCAGCACAACCAATTGGGGTGTGGCGCGACCGATCGTGCCATCTACGCCTTCGAGCATTCCGTGTAGCGCGGGTGCGACAACCAGGAAGGCGAAGGTGAAGGTGAGGCCGAGCAGCCCGAGTTGGATGCCCCACCGGACGCGCACTGGCGCCGCGCTATTGGTTCCCTGACAATGCATGCATAGGTCCATGTCGGGAATGCTACTCTGCCCGGCCTCGGAGTGCGAGAGGCCGGTCGCCTCGATTCGCTTGCCGTTGACGCGCGCCGCCGCCTGGGCGACGCTGGACTGGTGCGGCCGCAAAGAAAATGGGCGGGGCTGACGTCCCGCGCCGCTGGTGCCGATTGGCTCCGGATTCTATTGGTCTGCGTGCTCTTTCTGGCTGTTTCCGGTTGCCGCCTCTTCGCCGCCGAGGATCGCGCCCCCTACAATCGCGACGCCCGGCTGGAGCAGGATTTCGGACGGGTCGCGGCGGGCACGGTGATCGAGGCCCGCTTTGTTGTCGGGAACCCGACGGCCGCCCCTCTCGGCCTCGCGCTCGGCGCAGCAAGTTGTGCCTGTGAAGTAGAGATCGGCGAGACGGCGGTGGTGGCCGGAGGCCATACCGAGGTCCGTTTGCGGGTCGAGACGAAGGCGCTTGCAGGCGCCGTGGTCCGGGTCGTTGAGCTGCATACGACAGATCCTACGCGGCCGATCTTGCACCTGGTTCTGCGCGGAACCATCGTCGCGCCGGTGCTGGCGCAGCCGCGCGTGCTCTATTTCGGCCGCGTCGCGTCCGGCACGCGGCCGCATAAGCAGATCGTATTGCGCCCCGGTGGCCCGGAGATCCGGATCCTGCGGGTGTCGAGTGCCAGCGGGCGGTTGCGGCTCAAGCGGCTTGCCACCCCGCCGGGCGATGCGGCCACCGGGCCGAGCTGCCCGCCGGCTCGCGCCATGGTGCTGGAGGTATTCCTGCCAGCGAATTTGCGTCCGGGCGGGCATGAAGACCAGTTGGTCGTCGAGACCACCGATGCGCTCCTGCCACGCTACGAGATCCCGGTTCTGGCGATCGTCGAGCCCTGAACCCGGCGGCGCTCCCGCTCTGGCTCGGCCCTTCTCCAGTGTTAACCTTCGCTCTTTCGAGTCCGGGCAGAGCGGAATCGGGTATCTCCATGGATGAATCTTCAGATCCGCAAGGCGCGGCCGTCTCGGCCGCGGCGGCCGCCGCGAGCTTGGCTCCGCGCCTGGTCGGCGGCGCGCGTGAGCATATCGGTGGTGTGCGGGGGCCGGCCCGTGCGGCGCTACTCGCTGCTCTTGCGCGCGCGAGGCCGCGTCCGATGCTCGTGCTTGCCCCCGATCAGCAGGCAGCGGATTCGCTCGCGCAGGATCTGATTTTCTTTCTTGGCGAGGATATCTGCGGTGATGCCCTCGCCAAACGCGTGCATGTTCTGCCCGCTTGGGATGTGGCCCCCTTTGCGCCGATATCGCCCAGCCCCGAGACAGTCGCGCAACGAATCGAGGGCTTCTACCACCTCAGCCAGACGACCAATCCGATCGTCATCACGACGCCCGATGCAGCGATGCAGCGCGCGATGTCGCCCGAGTTGTTGATGAGCGCGGTGCAATATCTGGTCGAAGGCGACGATGTGGACCTGACGGACCTCGCCGCACGCCTGGCCGATTGGGGCTATCGTCGTCGTGCGCTGGTCGAGGACCGCGGCGAGTTGGCGGTGCGCGGCGGTCTGATCGATGTTTTCGTCACGGGGCACCAGGACCCGCTGCGGATCGAACTCTTTGGCGATACCATCGAATCGATCCGCAGCTTCGATCCGCGCTCGCAGCGCCGGCTTGGCGAATGCGAAGAGGCCTTGATCCTGCCGGCCAGCGAATTGCCGCTGCATGCGCGCTCCGATCGAGCCGCTCTGCGGCGTCTGGAAGACCGCGCCCGCGATCTCGAGATGACGCGTGCGGAGCGTCTCAATATGCTCGATCAGGTGCGCGAGGGGCTTCATTTTCCCGGCCTCGAAGCCCTGAGCCCGCTGCTCACGGAGATGGTCGGTCTGCCGGCCTATCTTCCCGCGGACGCCTTGGTGGTCCTTGACGATGCGGTCGCCTTGGACGCGGCTGCGGCCGATACCTGGAGTGGCGTCGAGGCGCACGAGCATCTGGCAATCGGCGACCGGCGGTTGCATGCCCCGGCCGAGGCGCTCTTTCTCACCCCAGCGGCTTTGCAGGCGGGCCTCGCGAAACGACCCATTTTGGTTCTCGACGGGCTGGACGCGCCCGGTGGCAAGACCGAGCGTATCGCGGCGAAGCTGCCCTTTGCCATCCGCGGCCAGCGCATGGCGCATGAAGAGAAGGGTTTTGCCGCGCTCGCCAGTCGCGTCCGCGCCTGGGAGGGCGAGGGCGCGCGCGTCGCTCTGGTCGTCGGCACCGTCGCCCAGGCCGAGCGGCTCAAGCATATCATGGAGGCCGAGGAACTCCCGGTGGACGTCTCGGGCGAGAGCCTGCCGCTTGCCTTGGAGCTGCGCGACGCACCGGGGACCTTCATCGTCGAAGGGGAACTCTCGGAGTCGATTGAGTTGCCGGGCGATCGCTTGGTTTGCATCGCCGAGACCAATCTTTTCGGTGAGCATCGCCATACCCGCCGGCGCAAGCGGGTTGCGCTGACGCTCGACCAGGTCATGAAATCTCTCGAGCAACTCAAGCCCAAGGATTTCATTGTCCATATCGACCACGGCATTGGTCGCTACCATGGCTTGACGCATCTGAATGTCGCGGGCTCGGAGGGCGATTATCTGCTGCTGGAGTATCACGGCGGCGACAAGCTCTACCTTCCCGTCGACCGCGTGAATCTTGTGCAGAAATACGTCGGCGGCGACGGGGCACACCCGGAGCTTGCCAAGCTCGGTTCGGCTACATGGGGCAAGCTCAAGGAGAAGACCAAAGAGTCGATTCTCTCCATGACGCGCGAATTGCTCGCGCTCTACTCGAATCGGCAGCGCAATGTCGGCTACTCGTTTTCCAGCAGCGATCCTTATTACCAGGAATTCGAGGCACGCTTTCCCTTCGACGAGACCCCGGATCAGGAACGCGCGATCAAGGATATGCTCGAGGATCTCGGCAAATCCAAGCCGATGGACCGCCTGATCTGCGGTGATGTTGGCTACGGCAAGACCGAGGTCGCCATGCGCGGCGCTTTCGCGGTGGCGATGGACGGCAAGCAGGTCGCTGTTCTGGTGCCGACAACCGTGTTGGCGCAGCAGCATGTTGAGTCGTTCCGCAAGCGTTTTGAGGGTTACCCGATTCGCGTGGAGTCCATGTCGGGCTTTCGCTCGCGCAAGGAAAACCTCGAGACGGCCAAGGAAATCGAGCAGGGCAAGGTCGATATTGTCATCGGCACGCATAGGCTGCTCTCGGGCGATATCGAGTTCTCGAACCTCGGCCTGCTGGTGATCGACGAAGAACATCGCTTTGGCGTCAAGGATAAGGAAAGGATCAAGCAGCTGCGCCAGCTCGTCGATGTCCTTACGCTGACGGCAACACCGATTCCGCGTACGCTGGAGATGTCGCTCTCGGGAATCCGCGACCTCTCAGTGATCGAGACCCCGCCGGTCGATCGCCAGGCGATCCGCACCTATGTGACCCGCTCCGACGACCATGTGATCCGTGACGCGATCCTGCGCGAGTTGCGCCGCGGCGGGCAGGTCTTCTTCGTCCACAACCGTGTTCAATCGATCGAAGCGCTGCATGATCGGCTGCGCGCGATTGTTCCCGAGGCAAAAATCCGGGTCGGTCATGGGCAGATGAAGGCGCATGAACTCGAGCGCGTCATGATCGGATTCATGGAGCATGAGTTCGATGTCCTGCTCTGTACGGCGATCGTCGAATCGGGCCTCGATATTCCCAACGCGAATACGATCTTCATTGACCGCGCCGATACCTTTGGCTTGGCGCAGCTTTACCAATTGCGTGGCCGGGTCGGTCGTTCGCCGGCGCGTGCCTATGCCTATTTGCTGATTCCCGACCAGCGCGTGCTGACGCGCGACGCGCAGATGCGCTTGCAGGTTTTGCAGGAGCTCGACGAGCTCGGCGGTGGCTTCAAGATCGCCGCGCATGACCTCGAAATCCGCGGTGCGGGCAACCTGCTTGGCAAGCAGCAGAGCGGGCATATTACCGAGGTGGGTTTCGAACTCTATACGAAAATGATGGAGGACGCGGTGCACGAGCTGCGCGGCGAGGCGGTCGAGCCGGATATCGAGCCCGAGATTCAGATCGCGGTGCCTGCCTATATTCCGGACTCCTACATCGACGACGTGAACCAGCGCCTGATCTGGTACAAGCGGCTTGCAGTGCTGCGCAGCGAGGAAGACCGCGAATCGTTCGCCGCTGAGTTGCGTGACCGCTATGGTCCTCTTCCCGCCATCGTTGATACTCTGCTCGACGTGATGGAACTTCGACGCCGTATGAAAAAACTCGCGCTCAGCGAGGCGAAACTCCGAGGGCCTCTGCTCTCTTTGCGCCTCCACCCGACCTCGGAGATCGACCCCGCGGGGCTGGTCCGCCTGGTGCAGGGCGGCGGCGGCCGCTGGCAGTTGTCGCCGGATGGTTCCATGGCGATGACGGTCGATGCCGACGCCAAGCCGATCGCCGAACTCGCCTGGGCGCTCGGGCGGCTGGAGAGTCTTCCGCGCCTGGCCAAGCCTGTGGAGGCACGTTCTTGAGTACTCCCGAAAACCCATCTTCGGCCAAGGCCGAAGCCACCACGGAAGAGCATTCTTCGCAGCCCAAGGGGCCATTGGCGGCTCTCTCGCTCGGCGCACTCGGTGTCGTCTACGGCGATATCGGAACCTCGCCGCTCTACGCTCTGCGCGAGTGTTTCCTCGGGCATTACCCGCTGCCGATCAACGAGGAGAATATCCTCGGCGTCCTCTCCCTGATGGTATGGGCGCTGATCTGCGTGATCTCCATCAAGTACCTGACCTTCGTGATGCGCGCCGACAATCACGGCGAGGGCGGCATCCTCGCGCTTCTATCCTTGACCAAGGCCGGGGTCGCCGAGAAGGGTGCGCCGCGCTCGCGTGTGGCTCTGCTTCTGCTGGGCCTCTTCGGTGCCGCGCTGCTCTATGGCGAGGGCGTCATTACGCCGGCCATCTCGGTGCTCTCTGCGGTCGAGGGACTCAGCATCGCTACGCCGGCCTTCGAACCTTTCATTCTTCCGATCACCGTCGTCATTCTGATCGGACTCTTCTCCGTGCAGAGCCGCGGCACGGCGGGTATCGCGTCGATCTTCGGGCCGATCATGCTGGTCTGGTTCGCGACGCTCGGCGTTCTTGGCATCCTGAAAATCCTCGACCAATCCCCCGACCATCTGAGCGTTCTGGGTGCGCTGAACCCTCTTTGGGGAGCTCATTTTCTCATGGAGCAGGGCCGGCTCGGTTTTCTCGTTCTGGGCTCGGTGGTCCTGGTGATCACGGGCGGCGAAGCGCTTTATGCCGATATGGGGCATTTCGGTGCGAAGCCGATTCGTACCGCTTGGTATACCGTGGTGCTGCCCGGTCTGCTGCTGAATTATTTGGGTCAAGGCGCCCTGCTGCTGGAAAATGGCACGGATGTCCGCAACCCATTCTTCGAGATGGCGCCCGCGTGGGGCCTCTATCCGCTTGTCGTCCTGTCTACGGCGGCGGCGATTATCGCCTCACAGGCGTTGATCTCGGGGGCGTTCTCGCTGACCCAGGCGGCCGTGCAACTGGGCTACGCGCCGCGCTTCACCATCGTGCATACCTCGGGTGAGGCCGAGGGCCAGATTTTCATTCCCCCCGTAAACCGCGTCCTGATGATCCTCTGCATCTGCCTGGTTCTGGGCTTTCAGGAGTCGAGCGAACTCGCCGAAGCCTACGGCATGACGGTGATGGGTACGATGACAATCACGTCTTTGATTTTCTATGCCGTCGCGCGCGAGCGCTGGGGCTGGGCACGCCTGCGCGCTGGTCTTCTGGTTGCCTTCTTTCTCGTATTTGACCTTGTTTTCCTCAGCGCCAACGTCGTGAAATTCTTCGAAGGAGCTTGGTTCCCGCTGGCCGTCGGTGCGCTGCTTTTTGCCATCATGACGACCTGGAAGCGGGGCCATGAAGAGGTGCGCCGCGCTAACGGCGGAGCCGGCCTTTCGCTTGACCTCTTCCTTGGCGATGTCGCCGCGACGCACCCGCATCGCGTAGCCGGCACGGCACTGGTCATGACCTCGAATCCGACCGGTACGCCGGCGGTTCTCTTGCATCACCTCAAGCATAATAAGACTCTGCATGACCGGGTGATCCTGCTCTCCTTTGTGACGGAGCGTCGCCCGGAGGTGCGCGGCGAGGACAAGGTAACGATCGAGGAATTGTCCGAGGGTTTTGTGCGCATCGTCGTTCGAATCGGCTTCATGGAGCGACCGCGGATGGAATGGGTGGCGGCGCTTTGCCGCACGCGTGGCTGCGAAATCGACCTCTTGAACACCACCTTTTTCCTCGGCCGCGAGTCGATCTTCTCGACTGGGCATTCGGGGATGGCTTTGTGGCGCAAGCGGCTCTTCGTCTTCCTGATGCGCAACGCCCCGACCGCATCGGATTATTTCGGCCTGCCGCCCAACCGCGTGGTCGAATTGGGAGCGCAGGTCGAGATCTGAAAGCCGGTGTTCAGCCAGCGCGGCGCTCGACCAGACGCGCGGCGCGCCGCACGAGATTTCCGGCGCGGAGCTGCTCGGCGACTTTCGCAAAATCGTCGCGTGGTCCCGTCCAGAGCCATTCGTCAGGGCTCTTCCCGATAGCGGCGCTGGTACGCAGGGTTGCCAGGTCTTTGTAGAGCGCGGCCTCCTCGCGCCCGCTCGCCAGAGTGGCGGCGAGCCTGGGCGCGCCGCGCACGGCCACGTCCCATGCATCCGGGTCGTCTGGAATGGCCTCGATCAGCAGCCATTTCGCCAGCAGCTTCGAGGCCGATTTCGCACCCCAGCCCGCAAGCCCCGGAAAGCCATCGGCGGCGTCGCCGACCAGGGCCAGGTAGTCCGGGATGGACGCCGGTGCCACGCCGAATTTTTCGATCACGCCGGCTTCGTCCAGCGTCACGCCCTTGCGCCTGTCCACCATCACGACGCGCGTGCCCTGCACGCATTGGGCCAGGTCCTTATCCGGTGTCATGATCTGAATCTGCTCGATGCGCGGGTCGGCCCAGGCCAGCGCGGCGGCTGAAGCCAGGCCGTCATCGGCCTCGAATTCCGTCATCCTCCAGACGGTGACGCCCATGGCTTCCAGCGCGTCTTCTAGCGGGTGGAATTGCGCATGGAGTTCCGGCTCAATGCCTTCGCCGGTTTTGTAGCCCTCGTAGAGCTGGTTCCGGAAGGACTCGACGATATGGTCGGTGGCGACGCCGATATGAGTCGCGCCGCCCTCCAAAATCGAGAGGACGCTGGCCAGGACGCCGCGGATCGCACCGGCCTCCTTGCCATCGGCGTCCGCATGCGAGGGCACGGCAAAATAATGGCGGAAGAGCTCATAGGTTCCATCGACGAGGTGTACGTTCATCAGCCCCAGTTTCTTATCACGACCCAGTAGATTCCGAGCCCGGCAATCGCAGCGGAGCCGGCCTCGGCCACCAGGCGGTACCAGGCCCCGTGCGCGGGGCGTGCGAGCAGGCGCAGCAGCGGCCAGACCAGGGCGACGACGGCGAGTTGGCCGAGTTCGACGCCGATATTGAAGCCGAAGAGCGCCGGTAGCAGCCGGTGGGTCGGCAACTCGATCTCCATCAGTACCCCGGCGAAGCCGAAGCCATGTACCAGCCCGAAGGCAAAGGCCACCATGGCGCGCAGGCGTGCGGGCTTGGCGGCATCGCGCAGCAGGCCGAAATGACACCAGGAAAAGAGCGCCAATCCGCCCCAGGCGATCGCCGAGAGCGTGCCGCTGCCGGTGAGCGAAAGCGCCGCAGCGAGAAGCAGGGCGGCGACGAAGAGCTGGGGGACGGCGCGGCCGCGGCCGCCGACCAGCCAGGAATTCTCTACCGCGACCAGGGCTATGGAAAAGCCGATCAGGATTTCCACCGAGAGTGGCTCCGGCCGTACCAGGCCGAGTACCGCCAGGCCGAGCGTAATACTATGCGCGACTGTAAAGGCCGTGACGAGTGTCGCCACCTCACGCAGCGAGGCTGAGAGCAGCAGAAGAGCGGCGATGAAAGCGAGGTGGTCCCAGCCCTCGAGGATATGCTCGGCGCCGAGGGTGATATAGCCGAATATGCTGGTGCCGGCGGCTTCGTCTTGCGTGTCCGATGTCGTGCTGGCAAGGCTCCACTCGGGCGCAGCGGCGACCAGCACCCTCTCGCGAATTCGGCCTTCGCCATCGGCAAACCGTGCGAAATGCAGGTGGGAACTCAGAACATCGCCGAGCACATCGCTGCGTACAACCAGGTCGCCCTGGGCGGGGCAGTCGACCCTCCAACGGAAAATTGCCCAACCAACCGGAGTCTGCGCCTGGCGCACGGGCAGGGTGGCCGTACATGGCGCATCGCCGGCGAAGAGGCGCAGGTGGGTTTGTAGATAGGCGGGCCAATCGTGCCCGGCGGGGAAGCGCGTCAACTCCAACAAGGGCAGGCGGATCTGCACCTTTGCCGAGCGGCCATCTGTCGCGTCCAGATTCCAGCGCGAATACGAAGCGCTTTTGGTATGCGCATAGGCCGAGTCGGAAAGCGTCAGGGCCAGGAGGGGCATCAGGACAAGGAGAGCCGCGGCCAAGCCACGCCATCTGTGCCGGTGGCGCTGGCTGGTCGGCCCGGCGAGCCTTGCTGCCCTGTGGGGTTCACCGGGCCCGGAACTCCGGTCGGGTACGGCGTAGACTCCAGGTGCACCGGGGCCGGTCAATTCGCGGCTCCCTGGATATCGCCGACGCGCACATCGCCACGCTCGCGCAGGTCGTCGAGGTAGGAGCGCAGAGCCGTGTCGCCGGCGCGGCGCTGCATCTCACTGCGGACTTCTTTCTCGACCTGCGCCAGCGGCGGCACATGGCCGGGGGTGGCCTCGACCAGGCGTAGGACATACCAGGCCGAGCCGCCGCGCACGGGGTCACTGACCTCGCCATCGCCGAGCGTGAGGGCGGCGCGTGTCGGCGTCGGCCCCAGATACTCGCGCACTTTGGTCGGTGGCAGCAGGCCGCGGGGGAAGGGAATCACCCAGGGGTCGGCGAGCTGTTGCTTTACTTTGGTTGGATCATCGCCCTCGCGCAGCCGCTCGGTGGCCGCACGGGCGCGCTCTTGCGCTTCCCCGGTGGGCTTGCCGGGCCGCGCCGTGAAGCGCAGCGGGTCGACCCAGAGCCGTCCGGTACGGGCAAAATAACCCTGATTGGTCTCGTAGAAGGCTTCGAGATCGTCCTGACTCGGCTCGTCGGGTTGCGCATCGGCGACGATCGAGTCGATCATCTGTCGCACCAGAAGAGAGCGCACGCGCCTATCATGCTGGTCGACCCCGAGCTCACGCGCACGCTGCACCAGGAGCTCTTCTTCGATCAGCCGGTCGAGCACATGCTTGCGTTCGGGCGGCCCGATCACATTTTTCGAATCGGCAGCCAGCAGGCCGACGGCCCGTTCGAATTCCTCGGTCTCGATGGCGACGCCGTTGACCAACGCCGCGGTATTCTCCGGCACGTCCTCGCCCGAAGACGGGCCTTTTTCCAGAATGCCGCCGACGCCGAGCAGGAGCCCGAGAGCCGCACCGACCATCAGCAGGTTGCGTGCCCGCCCTTCTTTGCCCGAATGTCCATTGTCCATCCGCGCAAGGCTAGAGGAAAGAGGCCCGGCCGGAAAGGACAATGGCGAACTGGCGCTGGCGGGACGTCTGGGGTTAAATTCCCGACAAGGAGATCTCTCATGGCAGAACTTGCACGCGCGAAATTCCACCGGATGGACGAAAGCACGCCCGAGGATTGGATGGCCATTGCCACCAGCCATATCGAGTTCACGGGCGGAACCACCAAGCGGGTTCTGAAACATCTCGCCTTGCTCGACGGCGATTATGGTGGGTTCGCGGTCGATCGCCTCACCCATAGTCTGCAAACCGCGACGATGGCGATGCGCGACGGTCGCGATGAGGAGTACGTCGTCTGCGCGCTGCTGCACGATATCGGTGACACGCTGGCACCGACCAACCACCCCTCGATCGCGGCCGGGCTTCTCAAGCCTTGGGTCTCGCCCGAGAATCACTGGATCGTCGAGCACCATGGCATCTTCCAGGGCTATTATTTCTGGCATCATCTGGGTGGCGACCGCGACGAGCGCGAGCATTTTCGCGACCACGAATGGTTCGATGCCTGTGCCGAATTCTGCGACCTCTACGACCAGCGCGCCTTCGACCCCAAGGCCGAGACGCTGCCCTTGTCTGAGTTCGAGCCATTGGTGCACCGCGTCTTCGCCGAGGGCGTCGCGGCAGTTGTCCAGGTCGCCGCCGAAGCCTGATAGGCTGGTGGGGGGAAATCCTCCGTCTCACTCCGCTCAGTTTCCGCAGCATTTTTACTGACGAGATGCGGTCGCGGGAGGGGCGTGCAAGTTCGTCGATTTCGGTGAGGAGTTCTTGGCGGGCATGCGCCGAGTGGGTCGTTGGTTTTCGCCATCGTCAGGGCCGTCGTCAGCCGTCGGATTTGCGCTTCGACTCGTTCAGGACGTGGCCGAGGGCGATCAGGCCGAGTGTGATCGCGATGGCGAGGCCGCTTTTGGCGAGCCAACTCCACGACGAGGAACCCATCGTCAGCATCTGGCTGGCGGCGGCCAGCACACCGAAGAGGGCCAGCGGCAGGAGCACGGGGTATTGTCCCCTTTCGCCATCGAATTTCACGTACGACGCCAAGGATACCTCCGGGCGAGGAAACGCTTGCTCGACATCCTTGGGCCGCCAGCCGGTGGGCATGAACCAGATCCGCAATTTATCCCACCAGCTCGCGGTGCGGCGGGCGTCCTGCCAGAGAGGCGAGAGCCAGTCGAAATGTGCCCAGACCGGGTCGTAGCTCGTGTGTCGCTTGCGGACTCCGTAGATGACTTCTTCTTTCTCTTCGGCGTAGGTGC
The DNA here is from genome assembly GCA_046583355.1 of Deltaproteobacteria bacterium. Taxonomy (GTDB): domain Bacteria; phylum Desulfobacterota; class Binatia; order UBA12015; family UBA12015; genus UBA12015. The sequence continues at coordinate 25,829 of JAYGCM010000029.1, read as the reverse complement.
CGAATGCGCGGTCGAAGAGGATGAAGATCCCGCCATGGTTTTTGTCGATATAGACATCGTTCATGCCGTGGTGGACGCGATGCGCAGACGGCGTGCTGAGAATGCCTTCGACCAGCGGTAGCTTGCCGATCGTGCGCGTATGCAGCCAGAAGCCGTAGAATTTGTTGATCAGCATCTGGGATACGAACATTTCTACCGAGTAGCCCAGCGGTGCCATCAAGATATAAACCGGCCAATACATCAGGTCCTGCAGGGCGCCTTACCGCAATCCGGCGGTCAGGTTGAATTCCTCGGATTGATGGTGCGGGACATGCCCGCCCCAGATAGAGATTCACCTCGTGGGAAATGCGGTGCGCCCAATACCAGAGGAAATCAAAGACCAGCAGGCCCGAGACCCAAGTGGTCCAGCTCGCATCGGCCAGGTGGGTCCAGGCGAAATTCTCGTAGACCCAGCCGTAGAGCACCAACAGGCCGGCCTTGGTGAAGACCTCCAGGGTGGTCGTGAACATCCCACAGCTCAGACAGCTCAGGCTGTTCCTCAGGTTGAACAGGCGCAGACCCTTCGCGTGCGCATAGGCGGCCTCGAGAAAGATCAAGGCGAAAAAGCTGGAGATCGCGTATTGCAGGTAGACGTGGTTCATCGCAGCGACGGCTCCTCCGGACATGGGATGGTATAACGGCCATCCCGCAAACGATCAGAGAAAAGTACGGGTAACGGAACCATCAGCCTGGGGTATGCGCCAGCCCTCGACAATCTCCACGGTGGGTGCGGAAACCTTGCCTCTCGGCTAGGAAACTGAATCCTGGAATCAATCCCGGAGGGTTCCTGCTCGTTTCCGGAGTGGGCCGAAAATCCAGTTAGAATAAGGGGAAACTCATGCGTGATGTAGTCATTGTCGAAGCGGTGCGGAGTGCGATCGGGCGCCGAAAGGGTGCTTTTGCGGGCTTGGCGGCCGCCGATCTTCTCGGTGAAGTCCAGAAGGGCTGCGTCGAGCGCGCTGGCATCGATCCGGCGAAAGTCGGCCAGGTCGTTGGTGGCTGCGTCTCGCAGGTTGGTGAGCAGAGCTTCAATATTACGCGCGTCGCCTGGCTTGGCGCCGGGTTGCCGCTCGAAGTCGCGGCCACCACGGTCGACAGCCAATGTGGCTCCTCGCAGCAGGCCGTCTCGGTTGCTGCCGGGCTGATTGGCGCGGGCATCGAAGATATCGTGCTGGCCTGTGGCGTCGAGACCATGACCCGCATCCCCCTTGGCGAGAATATGAAGGGCGGCTTCCCGATGACCGCGAAGTATATGGAGCGCTACGCGCCGACTTCGCAATTCCAGGGCGCCGAGGTTCTGGCCGAGCGCTACGATATCACGCGTGCGGACACCGATGCGTTCGGGCTGCGTAGCCAGCAAAATGCGATCGCGGCCTGGAAGGCCGGCCATTTCGACAACGAGATCGTGAAGGTCCAGGCGCCCGTGCTCAACGAGGCCGGCGAACCCACCGCGGAGATCGAAAACGTCGAGCGTGATGGCGGCCTGCGTGAGACTTCACTCGAGAAGCTCGGCGGCCTGAAGCCAGTGCAAGAAGGCGGCGTGCATACGGCCGGCTCGGCCTCGCAGATCTCCGATGGCGCCGCAGCCGTCTTGTTGATGTCGCCCGAGAAGGCCAAGGAGCTGGGGCTCAAGGCGCGCGCCGTCATCCGCGCGACCACGTTGGTCGGCTGCGACCCTGTCGTGATGCTCGAAGGGCCGATCCCGGCCACCCGCAAGGTGCTCAAGCAGACCGGACTCACAGTCGACGATATCGACACCTTCGAGATAAACGAGGCTTTCGCCGCCGTCGTGCTGGCCTGGCAGAAGGAGCTGAATCCCGATCCGGCCAAGGTCAACCCCAAGGGCGGCGCCATCGCGCTGGGCCATCCGACCGGTTGCACGGGCTCGCGCCTCATCACCACCGCTCTGCATGAGTTGGAGCGCACGGGTGGTCGCTACGGTCTGATCTCGATGTGCTGTGGCGGCGGTCTCGGTACCGCGACCATCATCGAACGCCTCGATAGCTGACGCGTCGTGGGAGGTCCGGCCCATTAGCCGGGCCTCCCGTCTCGCCGCCGCCGTTGACGAGACGGGCTGCGGCGGGGTACCCAATCCATATGGGCGCAGAAGAAAAAGACCTTCGTATCAATCCTGGCGATATCCTCGGCTGGCCGGTCCTCAAGATCGACTACCCGACCGCGGCTGCGAATATCGCCGCACTCCTGCCGCCCGGCCTCGAGCCGAGCGCCACCTCGAACGTGCATCTCTCGGTGTATTGTTACCCGGTTCCCGACGAGCCGGAATTCGGCGTCGTGATCGCCGTCGATGCCGACTACAAGGGCACGCCCGGCATGTACACGCTGGGCTACGGTATCGATCAGGAATCGGCCATCTACATCAGCAAGGATATGAACGGCCAGCCGAAATATCCTTGTAATGTCGAGTATTTCCGCCTCGGGGACTCCGTGCGCGCGCGCTGCTCGCATCAGGGCTATACCTTTATGGAGTTCAGTGGAAAGACGGTTGGCGAGGCCGAGTTGCCCGCCGAGCAGGTCGAGCGCGAGTGGTGGGTGAAGGTTTCGCGTGCCGTGGGCGGTGCCGAGAAGGCATACGATTTCGCGCCCCATGTGGTCATGGTCAAAACCGAATATCAGCCGGTCCGTCGCGATACGGTCGAAGGCGAACTCCGCTTGTTGGAGAGCCCTTGGGATCCCATCGCGGAGCTTCTGCCGATGGCTGGCAAGGCCAGCGCCTGGCTCTCGACGGCCATGCCGACCGCGCGCGATATCACGCTTGAGGGCAAGCTCGACCCCGAGGGCTTCTGGCCTTTCGTCGACACCATCGGTAGCTCGCGCTGGCCGGGGAGCGGCGGCGGCCCGCGGCCTCGGGCATAGCTCGAGAACCCGCCTGCCGCGCGGTATCTGCGTAACGTCAAGCCTGCATCGCGCGCAGTCGCGCAAAAGAGGAGTCCGGGATGGATTTTGTGTGGGACGAACGACCGCTCGGGATGAGTTATTGGCCGCTCGATGCGGATGCGCCCGCGGGGGAACCACGCCGTGAGGCGGTGCGCCTGCGCACCGAGGACGGCGCGCTGGTGCGCGGTGTGCTCTGGACGCCGCCGGTGGGCCAGCGGTGGAAGACCGCCATCATTCTCTCGCATCCGCGCGGGGATTTCTCCTGGCATTATGCTTGCCCCTTGCTGGCGGCAGCGGGGTTCGCGGTTTTCGGGTTCGCGACTCGCTACCTCAATAACGATGCGGATTGTCTGCATGAAAAATGCGTGATTGATGTCGCCACCGCAGCCGCCGAGATGCGGCGGCGCGGCGCCGAGAACGTAGTGCTCTTCGGCAATAGTGGCGGCGGCTCCTTGATGGCCCTGGCGCAGGCCGAGACGGGCTGCGGCGATGCCTGGATCGGGTGTGCCGCCCATCCGGGCGAGGGCGTTTTCATGGAGCAGGTCATCGACCCGGCGGTGGTCGATGAAGCCGATCCTCTGAAGATCGACTCCGCACTCGATATGTATGATCCGCGCAATGGCTGGCGGCCGTGGCCGGAGCCCTGCCATTACGAGGCTGCTTGGCTCGCGACCTATCGGGCGGCCCAGCGCGCGCGCATTGAGCGGATCGACCAGCGTGCTCGCCAGGCCCTCGGCGAAGGCAAACAAGGCCGGGCCGAGGCGCGCAAAGCCGAGCGCGGCAGCGACGGGTGGCGCGACGCGCTGCGACGCGGCCTGCATACGCCGTATATGGTGATCTACCGCACGCTGGCGAACCCGGCCTACCTGGACCTAGCGATCGAGCCGGACGATAGGCCGATGGGTTCGTTGTTCGCCTTTCCCGATCCATTCGAGTCCAATTATTCGAGCTTCGGCCTGGGCCGCGTCATGACGCCGCGCGGCTGGCTCTCGACCTGGTCGAGCATCTCGTCACCCGCCAAGCTGGCCGATACGATGCCGCAGGTGAAATGCCCGACGCTGATTCTGCACCCGACGGCCGATACCGAGATCCGGCTCTTCCAGGCCCGCGCGATCCGCGACGCCTCGGGCAGCGACGATCTGACCTATCAAGAGCTGAAAGGCGCGCCGCATTACCTTGAGGGCCACCGGGTCGCGGCGATGGAGCAGGTCGCCGCCTGGATTGATGTGCGCTTTCCCCGTGGCGGCTGAACCGCAGCCGCTGGGGTGGACCTGAGTGGTTGTGGCGGCACAACCTGCGGCGTGATTGGCGCGGCGGGCGAGACGGGGTAGGGCGTGTCTATGGCGACGGATGATGCAGGTCTTCTCGGTGAGCGTTTCGAGCAAGCGTTGGTCTACGCGGCGCGGCTGCACGCGCGCCAGACGCGCAAGGCGAAGACGACGCCGTATATCTCGCACCTGATGGCCGTCGCGTCGATGGTGCTGGAATGCGGTGGCGATGAAGACGAAGCGATCAGCGCGCTGCTGCATGACGCGGCCGAGGATCAGGGTGGGCAGAGAATTCTCGATGAAATCGGCGCGCGCTTCGGCGCGAGCGTCGCCGGGATCGTGGCGGAATGCAGCGATAGTCTGATCGACGCAGGCGCTGCGGACAAGCAACCCTGGCGCGAGCGCAAGGAGACTTTCGTCGAACGCCTGCGCACGGCATCGCCTTCGTGCCGGCTCGTCACGGCCTGCGACAAGCTGCATAATATCGGCGATGTGCTGGCAGACCATGCCGTGCATGGCGACACGGTCTTCGAGCGCTTCACCGGCCGGCGCGAAGGCACCGCCTGGTATTATCGCGAAGTTGCCGGGATTCTCGCGGCAGACGGCAACCGCGCCGCGCGCGAGCTGGTCGCGGCCTCGGCCGAGCTCGACCGGCGCCTCGACCTCTAAGGTCGGCCTCTGGGGTCGGCCGGGACCTGAGTCTGAACCGGTTGCCGCGGCGGGCGCCCGTCCGGCTGGACCTGCGCGGCACCGCCGACGCGCCCATTCCCCGGCCTTGCGGGGCGTGTTTGAATGGCTCCTGTGACCGCAAGAAAGAACCGACAGATCTTCCACTGGTGGCTTTGGGCGCTCTGCCTGGTCCCCGCGCTCGGAGTTTTATTATTGTCGGATTATTCCGTGCAGCGAAGGCTGGGTTTTGCGCTCTTCTCCCTGATCGCCTTCGGCGGGTTCAGCTGGGCCCGGCTGCGGCTGCAGCGGACGCTCACCGAGCGGCTCTCGGGCGGCGGCCTCGCTCGTATCTATCTCGGCATCGGTGCACCGCTCGACCTCTTCATGGTCGTTCAATTATTGGCAGCGCGCGGCGGCACGGAGGGGCATTGGCTCGAAGGCCCGATCTCGATGTGGATCGGGCCGGTCTGGTACAGCGCCCACGCGCTGCTTTTCGTAGCCTATCTCGGCGTGGGCCTGGTCCGTGGCATGCTCCGCCTTTGGTGGAGTTTCGTGGCAAAGGCCGAGCCGGCCGAGCGGGCCGTGTCGCCGTCGCGGCGCCAATTTCTTGAGGGTACGGTAGTCGCGGCGGCGGGCTTCCCCTTCGTGATCTCACTCTCCGGCATCGGAACCTCCTATGATTTCCGTGTCGAGGAGCGCGAGATCCACCTGCCGAATTGGCCTCGCTCCCTGGATGGCCTGCGCGTCGCGCATCTCTCCGATATCCATGTAGGCGGCGCGATGGATGCGGCCCGGCTCACGCGGGTGGCGGAGCTGACCAATGGCGCCCGCCCGGATGTCGTGCTGCATACCGGCGATTTCCTGACCCATCGCGATCCGGGATTTGACGCGCCCCTCTATCCCGCCCTGGCGAAAATCCGGGCGCCGCTCGGCCAATGGGCATGCCGTGGCAATCATGATTTCGACGATCGCATCGGCTTCCCCCGGAAATTGCGCCAAGCCGGCGTCGAGCTTCTGGTCAATACCCAGACGCTATTGCGCATTGACGGAGAAGAGGTCGCTGTCGGCGGCCTCGATTATGTCTTCCCGCAGCAGAATCGCGCAGAAGAATACGCCGTGCGTGTCGAGGGCCTCGGGGCGCACGATGGCGAGCCGCGCATTCTCCTTTTGCACGACCCGGCGCAATGGGTGCATATCCCCGAGAACGCCGCCGATCTCGTCCTCTCGGGCCATACGCACGGCGGCCATATCGGGATCCAATTCGGCGACCGCGCGCTCTGGACGATCGTCGGCGCTGTCGGTCTCCCCGACCAGGGAATTTTCGAGCGCGAAGACGATACCCGCCTCTTCGTCACTCGCTGCGTCGGCTTCTACGGCTACCCCTTGCGCCTCGGCATCCCCCCCGAGATCGCGCTCCTCACCCTGCGCAGCGCTTAGAGCGCTCCGCGCCGATCGCACGGCGAAATGGTCTCCGTGCCATGGTGGGAGGTGCGGCTGTAGTGCATGATTCTTCAAACTCAATGAAGAAAAGCTTTACTTTCTGATCAAAAACTCCTACTTTAAAGTGATGAAGCCGCGCGTATCGGAGAAGGGGCAGGTCACGATCCCGAAGAAAATTCGCGATCGGCTCGGAATCCGGCCAGGCCAGCGTCTGGAGTTCGAGGCGCGCGATGGGTGTCTGATCGCACGGAAGGCAGAGGACAAAGATCCGGTAGATGCTCTCCTCGGCGCCTTTCCTTCGGTGCAAACGACGGACGAGTTCCTCGACCAGGCACGCGGATCAGTGGATCTGCCGTGATCACGGCGGTCGATTCGAATATCCTGATCGATATTCTCCGAGCAGATACTGACTTCGGAAGTGCGTCGGCGACCGCGCTGCGGCATTGTCGTCGTGACGGTCGAATTCTTGTTGGCGAAATCGTCTGGGCTGAGGTCGTCGGTGCCGTGGGCGAGACCGGGCGGCTGACGAAGCTGCTCGATGGCCTTGGATTGGAGTACGTACCGACGACGCGCCCGGCGGCCGATCACGCCGGCAGGCTCTGGCGCCGCTACCGGAATGCAGGCGGGCAGCGGACGCGTATGGTGCCGGATTTCCTGGTAGGCGCGCACGCCGTCGCAAGCGCGGATCGGCTCCTCACCCGTGACCGTGGGTTTTACCGCGCGTATTTTCGTGGCTTGAAGATCGTGGACCCCTCGCGTCCCCCGCGTTGAGTTCCCGCTTCAGACTCATCCGCGCCGTCCGGGCGTCACGCGTCGGAGGGTGGGGCTTCGTGCAGGCCTTCGGTGGTGAGGAGGTCGGCGACGAGGTCGTATTCCGATGCGGCGGTGATCAGGGCGCGGCGGAACTCGCCGGGCTGAGCCTCGCCGTTGGCCAGCGTGATGCTGCCGTCGACATCGGGGGCCTGGCCCCACCAGCGGCCCTGCAGCAAGAGGTCGGATTGCTCGCTCAGGCCATCGACCAGAACCTCGATTTCTTCGCCGACACGGCGGCGCAGGCGAGCGGTATTGAACTCACGTTGGCGGGTGAGCAGCTCGCGCTGCCGCTCTTCGACTACCTCGTCGGGGATAAGGTCGTCGCGCTCGCCGGCCGGTGTGCCCTCTTCATGGGAGTAGGCAAACACGCCAAGGTGCTCGGGTGCGGCATAGTCGAGGAAAGAACAAAGTTCCTGAAAATCCGCGTCGGTCTCGCCCGGGTGGCCGACCAGGAACGTGGTGCGCAGGACCAGGCCCGGTACCGCCTGGCGCAGCCTATCGACCGTATCGCGCAGCCGCTGGCCGCCGTGGCCGCGGCGCATGGCGCGCAGCATGGCGTCGCTCGCATGCTGAAAGGGCATATCGATATAGGGCAGCACGATGGGGTGGTGCGCCATCAACTCGAGCAGCGCCGGGTCCATTTTCTCGGGATAGAGATAATGCAGCCGCAGCCAGCCCAGCCCCTTTACCTCGGCCAACGCGGCGGTCAGTTCGGCTAGTGTGGGGCGTTCGTCGCGGTCGCGCCCGTAGGCGATGGTATCTTGCGAGATCAGGCAGATCTCACGTACGCCGGCGGCGACCAATTGCTCGGCTTCGCGCACGAGGTCGTCGATCGGCCGTGAGCGTTGCTTGCCGCGAAAGCCGGGAATCGCGCAGAAGCTGCACGCACGATTGCAGCCTTCGGCGATTTTCATATACGCGCTATGCCCCATTTGGGTCAGCACGCGCGGGTCGTCGGCGCGCATTGTATATTCGGCCGGGTTGCCGACCAGCATGCGCGCGGCGTCGCTGTCGAGCACCTGGCCGAGCTTCAGCATATCGCTGGAGCCGAGTAGATGGTCGATTTCGGGGATCTCGACGGCGATCTCGTCGGCGTAGCGCTGCGTCAGACAGCCGGCGACGACCAGTTTTTCACAGGCCCCTTCTTCTTTGTAGCGGGCCATCTCGAGGACGGTATTGACCGATTCCTCTTTGGCCGGGCCGATGAAACCGCAGGTATTCACTACGATCACCTCGGCCTCAAGCGGGTCGTCGGTGAGCTCAAGCCCGCGCTGCTGGCTCACGCCGAGCATCACCTCGGTGTCGACCCGGTTCTTGGCGCAGCCGAGCGATACGAAATAAACCTTGCGGGGCATCCGCCGAGGTTAGCCGCTGCGCGGCGTGAATTCACTGCACGCCGGGCCTTCCGCGTTTGCCCTGCGGCGGGGTCCTGACGTACAGGTCGTCGGATGGATTCTCGTTCAGCCACCTCATTTTTGCCGGCTGTGCCGGAGGAAATCACCACGCAGTGGCTGACCACGGCCGTGGCGGGCCGCTATCCGGAAGCCCGCGCCCGCAAAGTCGAGGTTGTGGACGCCCATAGTGGCACCACGGGGCGGGCACAGATCCGGGTGGAGTGGCAGGGCCTGGATACGCCGGCTGCTTCGATCTTCGTCAAGTTGCCGCCGACCAATGAGATCTCGCGCCAGATGGTGCTGGCGACCGGAATGGGTAGGCGCGAGGCGCGCTTCTACCAGCATGTCGCGTCGGCGGTGCCGGTTCGCGTGCCGCAGCCGCTTTTTGCTCAGGCCAGCGACGACGGCGCCGAATATATCATGTTGCTCGAAGACCTGAACGCCGCGGGCTGTACCTTTCCCGGCACCAACCACCCGGACCTCCTCACCTATGCCGGGTCGCTCATGTGCGCGCTGGGCCGCTTGCACGCTCATTACCGCGGCACGCAGGCCGCGCATGCCGAACTCGCCTTCATCGAGGGGCCGATGCGCAACGATTGGGGGCAGATTCTAATCAAGTCAGCACTCGAACAATTCGCCACCGAGATGCCGCCCGAGTTCGGTGAGTTGGGACGGCTCTACCTCGATGCCAACCAGGGCTTCCAGGCCATTCTCGAAGAGGGCGTGCCGACGCTGATTCACGGCGACCCGCATCTCGGCAACCTCTTCGTCGATGGCGATGAGGTCGGCTTCCTCGATTGGGCCTGCACCTGTCGGAGCAATGGTGTGCGTGATGTTGCCTATTTTTCCTGCAACTCCTTGCCGACCGCATTGCGCCGCGAACACGAAGGCGCGTTGCTCTCCCTCTACCGCGACTCGCTCGCCACTGGTGGCGTCGTGCTTGATGCCGCCGCTATTCGCGAAGATTATCGGCGCTACGCGGCCTATGCCTGGCTTGCCGCCGTGACGACCTTGGCCGCCGGCGACCGGATGCAGAGTATTGAGGTCGGCCGCCGCGCCACCGCGCGAGCCAATAGCGCCTTGCGCGACCTCGGTACCGTCGATTATTTCCGCGACCGGCTCTGAGCACGCCGACTTGTTGCGAAGTTGTCGAGGAGAAGCAAAAAGAGGCCATGCTTGAGCGCCTGACACGCCTCTTTCCTCTTTGGGTTCTGGTCGGCGGCGTAGCCGCGATGATCGAGCCTTCGCTCTTCACCTGGTTTCGGGGCCCGTGGATCGTCTGGGGCCTGGCCGTGATCATGCTCGGTATGGGGATCACGCTGCGCTTTGCCGACTTTCGCGAGGTCGCCGCCGTGCCGCGCCCGATTGCTGTGGGCGTCGCCGTGCAATTTCTCGTCATGCCCGCGCTTGCCTGGGCCATCGGCCAGGCGCTGGCGCTGCCGACGCCTTTGGCCGTCGGGTTGATTCTGGTGGGTTGTGCGCCCGGCGGCACGGCCTCGAATGTCGTGACCTATATTGCGCGCGCGAGTCTGCCCTTCTCGGTTCTGATGACCATGTGCTCGACTCTGGTCGCCATCGTGATGACGCCGCTGCTGACGAGTTTCTATGCCGGCACGATGGTGCCCGTAGATGCGTTCGGCCTCTTCCTCAGTACCTTGCAGGTCGTTCTGATTCCCGTGCTGCTCGGTTTATCCCTCAACCATTTTGCGCCTACCCTGGTAGCGAAGGTGCAGCCTGTCGCGCCTCTGGTCGCGGTGCTTGCGATCGTGATGATCTGCGCCAGTATCATCGGCCAGCGCACCGAAGAGATCCTCGGGTCGGTGGGACCGCTCTTGGCCGCAGTCGCCTTGCTGCATCTGGGCGGATTCGCTTTGGGCTACGGCCTGGCACGTTTCCTTGGCTACGCCGAGATCATCCGTCGCACAGTCTCGATCGAGGTGGGAATGCAAAACTCCGGTCTTGCTGTAGTGCTGGCGAATCGGCATTTCGCCGACCCTTTGACGGCCGTACCCGGCGCGATTTCTGCCGTCACGCACTCTATTCTCGGCAGCCTTCTGGCGACGATCTGGCGCAAGGAAGCCGAGGGTGCAAAGCACGAGGAAAGCCGCGCGGCATAAGGGCGGTCTGGTCGGACCTCAAGCGGTCTGACCGAAAAGCCGGGCCCCTGGTCGCGCTCAGGAACTGCGCGCGAGGGCGCCGATGACGACCACCGCATGGGTCATCGTGCATTCGTTGCGGCAGGCGACCTCTCCCCCCGCGGGAATGCGCAGGGCCGGCTCGGGTCGCAGGCAGGATTGATCCTCGCGTCGGAAGGTCGCTTTGTCCATGCCGTTGCTGGAACAAACGATGCAGGTCGCGGCGCAGAAGCGCTCGACCAAGATATCGGAATCGCTGGGGGCACGCAGTGCAATCGCGCTCATGGACGGCGCGATCAGCGTCGTTTCATCAATCAGATGTTCATGGCCGGGGCCGTGGATCCAAGCAGGAATCCCGATGACCAGCAGGGGAATCCCCGCAAGTACGAGATCAAATAACCGCGATTTCCACTTCATTTATCCATCCCTTGCCACACCCAGCCACCGCAATGCCCGCTCCCCCCGCAGGGGGGGGCAGCGCGAAGGAGAGAGAGGAATCCGGGAGGGGAGAGTCAATAACGAGGTCCAGGGGGGAGTATGACCGCCCGGCTTGTGGGCCGGAAAGCTATCGGCTCGAAAAGATTCGTCTGTTCCCCTCCGCGCTGTTTCGAGGGCATGGGGGTTTTGTCGGCATTTTGTTCGTGTCAGATTAGGACAGGATCGCGACGAGCCGCCCGGAACTCAGGAATCGAGGGTGTTCAGGCGGGGCGGGTCTTCATCATGGCATTGCGCCGCGCCCGGCAGACGATCTCGTCACGCTGGTTGGTGCCTATATGCTCGAAGAGCACGATGCCCCGGTCCGGCTTTGATTGAGACGGCCGGGCTTCAATGACCTCAGTGCGCGCGGTGATCGTATCGCCGATGAAAACTGGATGCGGGAAGTCGATCTTCTCGAAGCCCAGGTTGCCGATGGTGGTGCCGAGGGTGGTCTCGGCAACCGAGAGCCCGACGATCAGCGAGAGCGTGAACATGCTGTTCACGAGGATTTTGCCGAATTGCGATCGGGCGGCGAATTCGGCGTCGAGGTGCAGCGGCTGGACGTTCATGGTGAGCGTCGTGATCAGAAGGTTGTCGGTCTCGGTCACCGTGCGGCTCGGCTGGTGCACGAAGCGCGCGCCGACCGGAAGTTCCTCGAAATATTTCCCTGCCATGCTCGGGCCTTATCATCGGATCACGGGCGCCCGCCACCGTCTTCGGACTTGCTCCGGCCGGCCTCGCCAGCAACCATCCCGGAGAAGTGACCGAGCGTGACGAAGAAATCCTGACTATCCGGACGCTGACGCGGCTTTCGCAGGATGTGTCGGCCGAGGCATGGGACGGCCTGGTGGGCGACGGGTCGCCATTCCTCGAATGGGGCTGGCTCGCTTCGCTCGAGGATGCCGGTTGCGTTGGCACGGGTACCGGCTGGGGGCCGCACCACCTCACCGTCTGGAAGGGGGAGCGCCTGATCGCGGCCTGTCCGCTCTATCTCAAGGGCAATAGCGAGGGGGAGTTCGTCTTCGACTACGCTTGGGCCAATGCGGCCGAAGGTGCGGGGATTGAGTATTATCCGAAAATGCTGGTCGCCGTTCCCTTCACGCCGGCCGAAGGCCTGCGTTTTCTGGTCGCCGCCGATGTCGACCGGCCGGCCATGATCCGCATGCTCGGAGCGGCGCTGATCGACCTCTGCCGGGAAAACGAGATCTCGTCGATCCATGTGAATTTCTGTGCCGAAGACGAGGCCGAGGTGCTTCAGGAACTCGGCTACGGGTTGCGCCTGGGCTACCAATTCAAATGGCGCAATCACGGCTATGAAGTCTTCGATGATTATCTCGCCGCGCTCAAGCAGAAGCGGCGCAAGGAAGTGAAGCGCGAGCGGCGCATTCTCGGCGAACAAGAAATTGTGATCACGCCGCGGGTCGGTGATGAAATTCCCGATGCGCTCTTCGACTCGATGTACAAGCTCTATCTGACCACGGTCGACAAATACGTTTATGGTCGCCGCTACCTGACCCCGGAATTCTTTGACCTATTGCGCGAGCGGTTCCGGCGCAATCTCTGCTTCCTCGTAGCCGAGCGCGCCGGCGAGCTCATTGCGGGGACCTTCAATGTGCAGAAATCCGGGGTGCTCTACGGCCGTTATTGGGGGACCTTTGAGGACGTCCGTTTCTTGCATTTCAATGTTTGTTATTACGCCACGATCGAACATTGTATCGACTCCGGCCTGCGGCGCTTCGAGCCAGGTGCCGGTGGCGAGTTCAAATGGTTGCGCGGCTTCGATGCCGAGCCGACCCGCAGCCTGCATTGGTTGCGCGACCCGCGGCTTGGCCACGCGATCGAGAACTTTCTTGAGTCCGAGCGCCAGCAGGTTGAGGGCATCATCGAAAACGCCGCCAGCCGCAGTCCGCTGCGCAAGGCCTGAGTTCGGTCAGCCGCTCACGGAATAGCCGCCGTCGACGACCAGCATCTGGCCGGTGATGAAGCGGGCCTGATCCGAGGCGAGGAAGAGTACGGCGTCGGCGATCTCGCCGGGTTCCGCCCAGCGCTTCATCGGCGTGCGCGCGAGGATCGGATCGTTCATTTCGGGGATCGTCTGCACCACTGCCGTCATGCGGGTTTTGACCATGCCGGCCGCGATCGCATTGGCGCGGATGCCTTTGTCGGCCCAGGCAATCGCCAGGGTGCGGGTGAGGCCGAGCAGGCCGGTTTTGGCCGCCCCGTAGCCCGGCACCATGGCATGTCCGAAGATCGAGGTGAGGGATGCGATGCCGATGACGGCGGCACCGCCGGGTAATTCGCTGGCCTCGAGCAGCGGTAGGCAGGCATGCGTCAGCCGGTAGCCGGCCGTGAGGTTGATCTGTACGGAGTGCTCAAAGACGTCCGGCTCCCATTCGTCCTTGCCGCCCGGCAGGCTCGCGCCGGCATTGTTGATCAGGATATCGAGCCGCGGCAGCGAGGCCGCCAGGCTCTCGGCGGCGCCCTTCTCCTCAAGTTGCAGCTGGCGGTAGGCGAAGGCCGAGAGGTCGTTTTCGTAGCCGTCGGCAGTGGCCGCCGTCCCGGTAATCGTCACCTTGGCGCCGGCGGCGGCAAAGCTGCTGGCGATCGCGTAGCCGATGCCGTTGCTGCCGCCGGTAACGAGGATGTGGGCGCCTTGGAAATCGTAGTGTACTCTGGCGTTGCTCATCGAAGCTCCTTCAATCTTGCGTGGTCTCGGCGCGGACCGGGAAGCGGTCGAAATACCAAGCGAAACGCTTGCGCAATTCCGCCGGATTCACACCGAAATCGCGCTCGAGGTGGTAGACGATGCGGCCGTCCCGGCCGCGTGGATGCTGGTCCATGAAGTTCTGCATATGGTTCCGGATGGCGGAGGAGAACGGGATGCCGGCCGTCGCGTAGATCTTCTCGACCATGGCGATATCGTCCTTCATGAAGATGTCGAAGGGGATGTCGATGCTGCGGCCGGCCGGCAGCGAGTCGCGGTCGGCCACGCAGGCCCGCAGGAGGTGGTCGATCCGTTCGATCCAATACTCAAGCAAGGCTTCGGGCTCGACTTTTTTGCGTCCGATGCGCTGCCCGTAGGCGAGCATGGTCACGGTCGATTGGATCACCGCGACGGGGTCGCGGTGGGTGACGGCAAACGTCGCGTCCGGAAAGACCTTCTGCAGCACCGGCAGTTGCTCCAGATGCTGTGGGCATTTCAGCACCCAGCGCCGGGCACCGCGCTCTGCCTGCAGGATCTTGAGCACCGTCCGGCAATATTCGTAATGCGGCGTCTGGTCGTGGGCGAAATAATCGTCGCGCCAGCGCGGCGACATGGCGAGCCATTCGAAATTATAGGAGGCGAAATTCGGCCCCATCAACTCCAACTCTTCGTGGATATGGTCGGGGTTCATCGGATGCATGGCCGCGAGGAAGGGCGTTGCTTGTTGCATCGCCTCCCATTGCGCCGCACAACGCGCGTAGCGCGGATCCACGCCGTCGGCGGATGGACTCTCGCCGGGCATCGGCAAAGGTTCATAGGACTCCCAGAGCGGCAGCGAGTGCATGGCCGGGTCGGCGGCGATCAGGTTCAGCAGATGTGTGGTGCCGGAGCGAGGCAGGCCGACGACGATGATCGGTTCGCGGATCTCTTCATCGTGGACTTCGGGGTGGCGGCGCAGGTGGTCGTGAATCAGCAGGCGGTTGCGCGCAAAAAGAGTGAGTTTGTTCCACAGCCCCAGCCGGCCGATACCGGTCAATCCCTCGTCCTGGCTCCATTCCTCGACCAATAGTCCGAGTCGCTCGCGGAAATCGTCAGCACCGAAATCGCTCAGGCCCGTGGCCTCGCGTGCCTGGCCGAGGATGCCCTCGACGGTGAAATCGAGCTTGAGGGTTTCGCCATAGGCAAGCGCGGCCTTCTGGAAATCATTGAGGATAGGCTCGCGCAGGTCGTCGATATGGATCTCGCCGGGCATCGCTATTTCCCTTCGAGCCGTGCCTCGAGCCCGCGGGCCTGATGCTGCAGCCATTTGGTTTCCCAGAAATTGACGCTGCGTTGCTCGAGCAAAAGGTGGGCGTCGCGAGCGACTTTCAGCGCAGGGCGGTTTTGCGACTCGGCGCCGAGCACGATATCGGTCAGGTGCAATGCTTCGACCGCATCGCCGTTGCCGAGTCGGGTCTTCGCACGCGCCGCCACCGCATCGCCCCCGCCGGCGAGTTCGAGCAGGTCGGCATGCACGCTGGCTGCCGAGGTCTCGAAAAGCTCGGTTGTCGAGCGTTGGTGGAACCAGCCGGCGTAATTCTCCCAGATCGCCCGTACATCCCAGCTCACCTTGCCGTAGCCCTGGCCGACCTCCAGCTCGGCAGGAAGCTGAATTTCGCGCATCAGAGCATCGAGATCCTTGCCTTCATTCATGCCCTTGACGGTGGCATCGTGCAGGTAGAGAGTGGCGTCGCGCACGCGCTCGATCTCGCTGCGAATCAGGGCCTTGCCGGTAAGCGGCGGGCCGTGGCCGACGCAGAGGAGTTCGCAATCGAGTGCCAGGACGCGCTCGGCGGACGCGGCGAATTCGAGTGCGTCGCGGTAGCGGTCGCCGCGCATGGTGCAGAGGTTCGGGATATGGCCGAAGAGGCAGCTGAAGAGGTTCCCGGCAAAGACGGTATCGTGCTCGGGGAGATGGATCACCAGCGAGTCGCGCGTCTCACCCCCCGGCGTTGCCAGCAATTCGAAATGGTGGCCGCCGAAGTCGAATGCATAATGGTCTTCGAAGGTGATGGTCGGCACTGGCTTGCTCTGCACCGTGGGCGGCCCGGCGGGCTGTTTCTTGGCAGCTTTGAGGATCGCCTCCATGAAGGCGTAGAAGCTGCGCTGGGCCCGAAAGGTCGCCAGCCGGCCGTCGTAGGCCTGGTGTTCCTGGTTGTTTGCATGCGCGACAATCTCCGTGCCCTCGTCGCGCAGGACATCGGTGCCGCCGACATGGTCGACATGGCCCTGGGTGAAAATGATGTAGCGCACGGGCGAGGAATCGACCGCATCGAAGAGGCGTCGGTGGGTCGGCCCCTCGAATCCCATGCCGGTATTGATCACCAGCCGGCCCTCGGGCGTCGGGATCATATAGCTACTCGACAGCCCTTCGGAGAGGTGGATGAACTCCCCGATTCGGGTGGTGGCACTCTGGTGGGCCGGCTTCACCTCAAAGGCCGACGGGCGTGAACTCCAAACAGCTTTGCTCATGCGAAACGCTCCTCGTTCCCCATTTAGAGCAGGTGGCGGGGCGTTTGTCGTATGGCGTGCAGGATCGGGCTATGCCAGCCGCGAGATCAGGTAGCTGCCAGCCGGATGAGTTCGCGGGCGGCGTCAGTCTGCCGCGAGCTCGTCGGTTCGGGCTGCCATGACGAAATCGTTGCGGTGCAGGCCTTTGATCTTGTGGGTCCACCAGGTCACGCGGACCTTGCCCCATTCGGTCACGATCTCGGGATGGTGGGCCTGCTCTTCGGCGATGGCGCCGACGCGATTGGTCAGGTCGAGTGCCGCGACGAAATTCTTGACTTTATAGAGCCGTGTCAGGCGCGGAATCTCACCGACCTCGATGATTTCCCACTCCGGGATCTGCGCGGAGAGCTCGCGCCGCTCTTCGTCCGTTACCCGCGGTGCATCGCGGTTGCAGGCAACGCATTTCTCCAGGCGTAAATTCGTGGACATGGCTTCTCTCCCTATCTCGTGATGGCCGCGGAGGCGGCGTCGGCTCGCGCGACAATCCGGCGCGCCCGGTTGATATGCGGCGCGTCGACCATCGCACCTTTGTAGACAAAAGCGGCCTGGCCCGCGGCGAAGGCTTCACGAGCAGCGGCAAGCAGGGTGTTGGCTTCGGCGACCTCTTCTTCGGTGGGGATGAAGACGCGGTTGATGATCGGCACCTGGTTTGGATGGATGGCGCCCTTGCCGCTGAAGCCGAGTCCGGCGGCTTCGCGCGCTTCTTTCTCGAGGCCCGCGTCATCGTGGAAATCGAAATACGGCATATCGAGAGGTTCCATCCCGGTTGCCGCAGCGGCGAGCAGGGCGGCCGAGCGGGCAAACGAGAAGACATCGGGTAGCGAGCCGTCCTCGTTGCGGCTGCGCCGTGAGCCGAGCGCAGACGACAGGTCTTCGCTTGCCCACATCATGCCGGTCGAGCGCAGGCTCGCCTGGGCGATGCGCCGGATATTCAGGACGGCCTCGGGTGTTTCGGTGGCGAGTAGAACCAGCTTGACGCTGCCCGACGCCCGTCCGGCCATTGCCTCGAGGTTGCTGAGTGCGCGGTCGACGAAACGGACGTCGTCTTCACTGCGCAGCTTGGGGATCATATAGCCATCCGGGTGGCCGGCCATCGTGATGGTGAGGTCGTCGAGCGCAAGCCCGGTCTCCAGCGGGTTGATCCGGACGAGCTTTTCGGTGCCGTGGAAATCGAGTTCGAGCAGCGCGTCACGGACGGTGAGTCGGGCGGCGATTTTGTGGTCGGGGACGACAGCATCTTCGAGGTCGAGGATGACGGAGTCGGCATCGGCCGTGGTCGCCTTTGTCATTTTATGTCTGTCGTCGCCGGGCGCGAAGAGAAGGGAACGGCGAAGCCGCGGCGTAGCCGGTGTACTCATATGCCTCCGCTACCCACTCGTACGGGCAGCGGCAAGCGTTGCACTTTCCTCTCGGGCCTCTAGATTAGACCTTTATGAAAGCTGTTCTCTGTAAAAAACATGGCCCCCCTGAGAGTCTGGTGATCGAGGATGTGCCCGCGCCGCAGGCCGGGCCGGGCCAGGTCGTCATTCGCGTGCGCAGCGCCGGGGTGAATTTCCCCGATGTGCTGATCATCGAGAATAAATACCAGTTCAAGCCGGCGCTTCCCTTTATTCCCGGTGGCGAGATCGCCGGCGAGGTCCAATCGCTCGGTGAAGGCGTAGATACTTTGAAAGTGGGCGACCGGGTTCTTGCCAATTGCGGTTGGCAGGGCTTCGCCGAGGAGATCGCCTTGCCGGCTGAGGCCTGCTTCCAGATTCCCGACTCGATGGATTTCGAGGCGGCATCGGCCTTCCTGCTGACCTATGGCACCTCACATTTCGCGTTGAAGCAGCGCGCCAAGCTGCGCGCCGGCGAAGATCTCGTGGTTCTCGGTGCGGCCGGTGGGGTTGGGATCGCGGCAATCGAGATTGGCAAGGTCATGGGCGCGCGCGTGATCGCGGCCGCCTCGACGCCCGAGAAGCTGGCTGTGTGCAAAGAGCATGGCGCCGACGAGTTGATCAATTATTCGCAGGAAGATCTCAAATCGAAGATCAAAGAATTGACCGGCGGCAAAGGGGCGGATGTCCTCTATGATCCGGTCGGCGGCGACTATTCGGAGTTGGCGCTCCGTGCGATGGCATGGGACGGTCGCTTTCTTGTGATAGGCTTCGCGGCGGGGGATATCCCGCGCCTGCCGCTGAATATTGTTCTGCTCAAAAACTGCGATATAGTGGGTGTGTTCTGGGGTGCCTTTGTCGGGCGCGAACCCAAGGCACATGCCGCCAACGTCGCGGAGTTGCTCTCCTGGTATGAAGAGGGGCGCATCAAGCCGCATATTTCGGCCTCCTACCCGCTTGCCGAGGTCGCCACGGCGCTGCGCGACCTCTCGGAGCGTCGGGTCAAGGGCAAGGTCGTTATCATTCCTTGAAAGCAGGCGCGTCCGCGCCGCACGGAAAACACATGCATATGCCAACCGGGAAAGCCGAAGGGTTTCGGTGGTATGCCTGAATGGAGGAGAAGTTTGTGCCTGGATTAGTATCAACCGATGAAATGTTCGACCTGAGAATGTCGGAGGGGGCCAAAACCCTTTTCGCCAAGGTGAAGAAATTCATCGCCGAAGAGGTCGAGCCGATCACCTTGGAGTTCTTTCAACTGGGCGAGGGTCGCGCCGAGCGCTGGTCTTGGGCTCCCGGGCAGCTCGAGCTTCTCGGGACCGTGAAGGATAAGGCCAAGGCGCAGGGGTTGTGGAATTTCTTCCTTCCCGACGACGAGACCGGCCAAGGCCTCTCGAACCTCGACTACGCCTATATTGCTGCCGAGTTGGGCCGGAACCCGATCGCCTCGGAATGCCTGAATTGCTCGGCTCCCGATACCGGCAATATGGAAGTTCTCGAACGCGTGGGCACGCCTGAGCAGAAGGAAAAATGGCTCAAGCCGTTGCTCAACGGCGAGATCCGCTCTGCCTTCGCCATGACCGAGCCGGATACGGCGTCGTCGGACGCCAAGAATATCGCCTGCAAGGCCGAGCTCGATGGTGACGAATGGGTTCTCAACGGAGAGAAATATTATATCTCCGGCGTTGGCGACCCGCGCTGCAAGATCATGATCGTCATGGTGCGCACCAACGACGACGGCCCGCCGCATCTGCGCCAATCGCAGATTCTCGTGCCGACCGACACGCCGGGTTTCGAGATCCTCGGTGCGATGCAGGTATTTGGCGAAGACGACGCGCCGCACGGCCATATGCATATCCGCTTCACGGATTGCCGTGTGCCGAAGGAAAATATTCTCCTCGGTGAGGGGCGCGGCTTCGAGATCTCGCAGGTGCGCCTCGGCCCGGGGCGGATCCACCATTGCATGCGCTCGATTGGTGCCGCCGAGCGTGCCATCGAATTGATGGCCAAGCGCGGACTTTCCCGCGAAGCCTTTGGCAAGAAGCTCGCCAACCTGGGCAAGAACACCGAAGTGATCGGGCGCGCGCGCATGGATATCGAATCCATGCGCCTGATGGTTCTCAAGGCTGCCAAGGCGATGGATGTGCTCGGCAACTCGGGTGCGCGAGCCTGGGTGAGTGGCGTGAAGGCATTGGTGCCTGAGAAGGTTTGTCGGATCATCGACGAGGCCATCCAGATGCACGGCGCCACCGGTGTTTCGCAATGGACACCGCTTGCGCGGCTCTATTGCGGGCAGCGCACACTACGTCTGGCCGATGGCCCCGATGAGGTACATTGGTTTGTCGTGGGTCGCGCGGAGCTGTCGCGCTGGTCGTCCGAGGAGATCAACGCTTATAATCCCAAAGAGAATTATAACGCCGGCCCGGCGGGCAAGAACTTCACCGGTCCCTGATCCACGGCCCGGACGGGTGGATACCTCTCCGGCATCCGGCCGGATTTTCTGGCGCAGCGGGCGCCCCTCCACCGGAGGGGCGCCCGCTTAGCGCGCGAAGGTGCCGGCAGCCGGGATGGCGTGTGCGCCGAAGCGGTTGGGGCGCCACCAAAGAGTGATGGGCGACTCGTCGCTCGTATCCGTGTCGTAGATACTGAGGTTCAGCCGGATGGCTTGCCAATCGGCACCCTGGTGTTCCTCGATCGCCGCGAGCGGCACCGCGAACTCGACCGTGTAACCATCCGCCGTGCGACGCACGGCCTGGCGCATGCCGTCAGGAAGCGGCGCCACGAAGCGGCTCGTCACCCGGTCGATTGCTGGCTGGGTGAGCGACGCGGTGGTGAGAATTATCTGGCGGAGTTCGCCGGTATGTACGGCCGTCATGAGGTCGCTCGTGCTGCTGCGCTGCGGGTCCGCGCGCATATCGAGTTGCAGGGTGAGGCCGTCCTGCTCGCGCGCCATTTTCTCCGAACTCGCGATGAGAATATCGTCAATCACGCGCGCGGCGATATAGAGGTTCTCGTCGTCATGCTCGACGGCGAAGCGTAGAGTCGTGTTCTCGCCGGCCTCGCTCGAAGCAGCATTATCTACCTCGGCAAAGCCGCCGCTGCCGATCGACAACGCGGCCCATTCGTCGAGGTCGCCATCAATCTCGACTGCGGCAATGCGCCGGCGGATCGGCAGGCGTTTTTCCGGCAAGAGAGCATATTGGGCCTTTACGACGATGGGGGTTCCGTCGTCTGCGGCGGCCTTGAGGGTCCAGCGGATCCGGCCGCTTTCCAGGTTCTCGAAGCGGGCTCCTGCGTCGCTGGAGAGTTGGATTTCGATCGTTCGCATCTCGCGCGGAGCCAGCCGCGTGCGAATACGATGGGGCGTCGCGGTCATCATGACGCCGCCATGGCTGTCTGCCTCCAGAACAAGCTCTTGGTCGGTCGGATTCTCTACCCGGAAACGGGCGCGGCCGCTCGTGAAGATCTCGCCCTCATGGATCTCCGCCTCGGGGCGAATTGCTTTCGCGAGGGCTTCGCTCAGGGCCCGATGTTCGCTGGTGACAAGATCCTCGTCGTGAATTCCTTCGAGATCGAGATTGGCGATCACCGGCCCGTCGGCTGTCATCGTCACCAAGGCGACTTCGTCGAATTCGCCATAACTCGCGCCTCGCATCGGGCTGCCGCCGCCGGTCGTGGCGAGCGTGATATAGCTCTGTTCATTGCGGCGATGCTTGACGTAGCGGTGCTGGTGGCCGGCAAAGACGGTATGCGGGCGACCGGCGAGCATCTTCTCGACAGCGAGCCAATCCGGGTGGATCTCCGGGGTATCCCAAAGTGGCTGGTGGACAATCACGATGGTCCAGCGCCGGCTTGCATTGTCGTCAAGCGTCTTCTGGATCCAAGCCATTTGCTCGGCCTGCACGAAGGGGCCCGGTACGGGAGTGCTCGGATCGTGCACCATGCCGAAAGCCTCGCTGTTCAGCACGAGGAAGAGAACATCCTTGTAATCGAAGGCGTACCAGGAGGGGCCGAAGCGGTCCTGCCAGGTTTCGGCCATGACGGCATTGGACATATCGTGGTTGCCGGCCGCATAGAAGAACGGGGCGCCGAGCGTGCCGACATAGCTCGCGATCTCGTTCCATTCGGTGTCGAGTACTTTCGGGTCGTCCGTATAGCCTTCGATCAGGTCGCCGACGCTCAGCACGAAGGCGGGCTCGAGCAGATTGATTTTACCCATGGCGTCGCGGAAGACGCCGGCGCGGTGGCCGCCGGTGCGATCGGTGACAACAACGAAATGGAAATCCTCAGTGGCGTCGTTGGCGCTGAGTCCGGTCCAGGGAACGGCGGCGGCGGGCTTGGTCGTGGGGTGGAGCCACGTTCCGGTGCTGCGGCTGGCCTGCGTCGCGCAACCCGCGAGCAAAGAGAGGAGGGCGGCCAAGGCCCCGATTCGGTATTGCGCTTTCATTCGATTCTCCCGCAGAGATGGCGGCCGACTCGGCGACCCAATTCCCCATTGCTCTCCCATTGCGGTGGTATTCCCGCAAGGCAGGTCTGGTCGTTAGCGGTCCGGCCGAAAAGTCAGGCGGTATTCGAGTGCCGCTGGCGACCGCTGGACTGCGTCTCGGCTGCGCCTCCACGCCCGGAAAAGCTGCCGGCTGCCGTGGTTTTGTTAAAGGATCTGAACCCGGAGCCCCGGTGGCTGGAAGGAATTCGTGAAAGCTCGCGAAAAGTCTAGTAGAAACAGGGTTTTGGAGCGGAGAATTATGGAAAATGCTGCACCCGAAGAGGTCCCGATAGCCTCCTATTCCCTTGCCAACCCCTTTGCCGGGCCGCCACCCGATGCCGCGGCTGCAGGCGACGCACCGGTCTCGATTTATGATGAGTCGCTGGCGTTGGGCGAGGAGCTTCTAGCGCGGCCGAATCGCGGCGGTGGCCTCGACCGCGTACGGGTTCAGCACGCCAAGGGCCGCATGACCGTCTTTGAGCGGATCAAAGTCCTCACCCGCGAGGAGCCGAACCTGTTTTGGCAGAATTGGGGTCCGAACCTCGACGGTGCTTCCCTGGTCTGCGGAATCCTGAATATCGACGGGCGCGATGTGGCCGTCTACGGCCATGATTTCACCCTGCGCGCGGGCTCGATGGACGCGACCAATGGCGCCAAGCTCGCCCGCCTCATCTATATGGCCGGCGAGCGCGGCATCCCGCTGATCGGCATGAACGACTCGGCCGGGGCATTTGTGCCCGCCGGTGTCGGCGGGCTCGATGGCTACTCCGAGGCCTTCACGGCCTTGCGCCGGATCAGCGGCGTGGTGCCGAGCATCAGCCTGATGTTCGGCTACAATGCCGGCGGCGGCTCCTACCTGCCGCGCCAAGGCTCCTTCATGGTCCAATCCGAGAATACCTTCACGGGTCTGACCGGGCCGGGCGTGGTGAAGAGCGTCTTGGGCGAAGAGGTAACGGCCGACGAACTCGGCGGACCGGGCGTGCATGGGGTCAATGGTGTTTGTGATCTGACCACGCCTGACGAGGTGGGCTCCCTGCGGATTGCTTTGCGCCTGCTGAGCTACCTGCCCGACAATAATCGCTCGCTGGCACCCTTCCGCTCGACCTCGGATCCGGTCGACCGCTTCACCCTGGAAGAAGATATTCTCTTCCGTCGCACGTTCAATTCGCCAGCCGGCATGAACGCGCCGCTGGATATCACGCTCTACCTCCAGCAGATTTGTGACCATGGCGAATATTTCGAGTTGCAGCCGGCGCGTGCGCGCAACCTGGTCACGGCGTTCGGCCGCATCGGCGGGCATGTGGTCGGCTTTGTTGCGAACAACTCGTTTGTCGCCTCCGGCCAGATCGATACCCACGCGGCACGCAAGGGCACGCGCTTCATCCGCTTCTGCAATGTCTACAATATCCCGATGATCTTCCTCGAGGATACGACGGGCTTCCTGCCCGGCCGCGAGCAGGAGACCAGCGGCATCATCCTCGAGGGGCGGAAGTTCCTCGACTCCATCATCGACCTGCGCACACCTTCGATGACGCTGATCATTCGCAACGCTTTCGGTGGAGCCTATGCGAGCTACAACTCGCATTTCGTCGGCTCTAATATGGTCTTTACGATGCCGCATGCGCGGGTCGCCGTGATGGGGCCGGCTGGCAAGGATTTCGTCTACAAAAGCGAGACCCGCGCCGCGCAGGCGGGCTACCTCAAGGCGCTGAAGGGTGGGGCCACCGAGGCCGAGGCAGCGGCCGAGCGCGACGCCGCGCTGAAGATCCTCACCGATCGCTATGAGCGCGAGTTGATGAACCCCAAGGAGGCTCTTGCTCTTGGTTCCATCTCGCGGGTTGTCATGCCGGGGACGTCCCGACGGATTCTGGCACAGAATCTGAACTTCCTGATGCGCACCTATGAGCCCTCGCCGATGAGTGGCCCGCAGCGCGAGTTTGAGTGAGCAAGGGAAACGCATCGTGTTGAATCCGAATTTGGAAACCCTCCGTTTTGCCGACGCCGCCACTCCCTGGCAGCGCTCCTTTTCGCTCGCCGCGATGAAGATCCTCGTGGTCTGTCGCGGGCCGGTTCGCGAGGAGGCTTTTGCGGTCTTTGCGCGCGCCGGTGTGGGCGAGTGGGGCATGCTCCTCTCCGAGAAAGACTCGATCACCTACCCGCGCTGTCTCGCCCCGGAGCTGCGCACGCTGGCTTTTCCGAAGAATGTCCACCGCGTTGCCGATTATATGGGCGTCGGGCAGGAAGAGAAGCTCCAAAGAATCGCCGAGATCATCGCGATCGCGAAGGATCATGACTACACGCACCTCTTCGCGGGCTACGGCTTCATGGCCGAGGATGCCGAATTCGTATCCGCCATCGAAGACGCCGGGCTCGGGTTTGTCGGCCCGTCCTCCGCCGTGATTCGTCAGGCCGGCGCCAAGGATGAGGCCAAGAAGCTTGCGCGTGGCCTCGGCAACGCCGTGATTCCGGGTGTTGACGATATCTCCTCACGCGTGCTTGCCGCACGCGCCCCGGATGCCGCCGCATTGGACGCGATCGCCAGCGAGCATGGCCTTGCGTTTACTTGGAACGGCGACAAATCCGCGACGGAAAACGCCGAAGCCTTGCTGCAGACCGGCTATCACCAGACCCGAGAGCTTGTCACCATCGAGGAATTGCAGGCACGCGCCGGGGTGGAATGCGCAGCGATCTGGGCGGATTACCCGGGCCGTCGCATCCGCTTCAAGCATATCGGCGGCGGCGGCGGAAAAGGCCAGCGCGTGGTCGCGGCACCAGGCGATGTCGCCAATGCCGTGATGGATATTCTCGCCGAGTCGAAGGTCATCGAGCCGGGCTCGAACCGTAACTTCCTGATCGAGCTCAACCTGGAGTCGACGCGTCATAACGAGATTCAGCTTATCGGCAATGGCAAATGGTGCATCTCCTTGGGCGGGCGTGATTGTTCGGTGCAGATGCATGAGCAGAAATTGCTCGAGATCTCGCTGACCCAGGAACTGCTCGACGTCGAGATCGAGTTGGCGGCGCCGCAGGCGGCCGAGATTCTGCGCGGCGATAAGGGCACCTTGGAGCGCATGGAGAACGAGGGCGCGCGCTTTGGCGAGGCCACCGAGCTTAATTCCGTCTCGACCTTCGAGTGTATCATTGACGGATTCGACCATTTCTTCATGGAGATGAATACCCGGATCCAGGTCGAGCATATTGTCACCGAGCTGGCCTATCGGCTGCAATTCACCAACCCGGACGACGCCAGCGAGAGCTTCTTCATTGAAGAGCTCATCGAGGCGATGTGCGTGCTGGCCGTGCACGGAGCCAGGCTGCCGAAGCCCGAGCGTGTGGTGCGAAATATCTCCGCATTGGAGGTTCGCATCAACGCCACCAACCAGGCGTTGCAGCCCCATGCCGGCGGCTTGATCAAGGCCTGGACGGCGCCGCTGGACGGCGAGATCCGCTACGATCAAGGCATCGGCGCGCGCAATCCCGACACGGGATCATTTGTCTACTACAACCTCGCTGGCGCCTACGACTCGAATGTGGCGCTTGTGCTCACCGCGGCGAAGAACCGCCGCGAGAATTTCCTGGCGATGGC
>JAYGCM010000049.1:0-21867 GCA_046583355.1 Deltaproteobacteria bacterium | reverse complement strand
AATAGATTGCAGGCGATCGATACACCACCTGATAGGCGCCCTGCCGGGTGAGGACGCCACGGCGAATGGTGCTCTCACGACAGAGAACGATGCCACCGGGCTCGAGAAAATCAGTCGTTTTCTTCAGCAGCGCCACAGCATCATTTTCGTTGAGGTACATCAGCATGCCGCCGAGAAAGATAAGCGAGTAGCGACCTTCTGGCTCGAATCGCAATACATCTTCGTTCACGAGCGTGGCATTGTCGTAGTTCGAGCAGCGGAGTTGCATCGCCTCGTAGAGAGGCGTGCTCGATTCGACTGCGACTACTCTTTGGAAACGCTGCGCGAAGTACTCGGCCCAGAATCCGACCCCGCTCCCCAGGTCCAGCACGGCCCCTTCGGGATTGACGCCCGCCGTTTGGACCAACCGATCGACGATCGCGCGCTCGGCGTCGAATCGGTACGTCCCCGCGCTGGCCGGAAAGCCGAAGCCGTCCATCATATAGGGGCCGAGGATCGAAGGCTTGGCCTCGCTCCAATATTTGCCGATGGTGGCATAATCGAGCGATGCAGTTTCCGCGACTGCGTCGTCGTCTTTCCTTGGTCCCGGGTCGGTCGCCTCGACCACCGTCAGGCGCTCTCGGCTATATGAGCGATCTCCATCGGAGGCGAGAGGGTCGCTCGCGCGGCATTCAGTTTGGCGATTCGCTCGGCGCCGGGGAGGTCATTGATTGAATCTACTTCGTACCAGCGGTCGGAATCGACGATGAGGCTGTCCAGCGAAAGGCTGCCATCGGCGACCATTTCCCTGAGGACTACCTCGTAATATTCGTTCTCTCTCGACTCAGCGACCGCTTGGCCGAGTCGCTTGAGCACGCGACTCCAAGTGGCGCGCGAGAAGCTGTACATATTGACAGTCTTGTACTCGTCGTCGTTTGAGAACTCGGCGGAGCCATCGCGGAAAGAAGTCACCCGGCCGCCACGGTCCATCGTGATCGTCGTGCCGTTCATCCACGGAAGCCTGCGCGAGACCGCGATTCGATCTGGTTGAATGAGGCTTCCAACCAACGAGGAATCGAAGATCAGGTCGCTCTCCACGAGAACCATGGAGCTATCGATGGCGGCCCCTGCCAGCCATAGGGAGTACATATTGTTGGTCGTCCGGTAGATCGGATTGCGGACATAGTCGACGATGAGGTCACCGGCGCAATCGTCCAGGAAGGCGCGGATATGGTCCTCGAGGTGCCCTACGACGACTACGAGCCGGCGGAAACCCTGGTCGCGCAAGCAGCCGACCAGTCTCTCGAGGATGGGCTTGCCGTCGACCCTGGTGAGGCATTTCGGCATGGCTTTGGTGAGAGGGAGGAGACGGCTGCCGGTGCCGGCTGCCAGCAGACAGACTGTGGTGATTCGAGTCTCGCCCACGTTACGTTCGTTGCTTTTGATCTCTCCCTGTACTCTGATTTCCATTCCGCCCTCGTTTCGTTTCAGGGGGCCATTTGCCCCTCACCCCGTCGCACCGATTCCGCGGCGCTCTGAAGCGGTCCCAAGGGCGCGGTCCCAAGGGCGCTATCTAGCACTGCTTTCGTGTCCGTGCAGACTGAAGAGGGTGGCTGGTCTCCCGCAAACCGGAGGAATCCGGGCGAGCAATGCACTGGCCGCGAGAGTCATCGCATCGAATCCGCGTCCCGGATTCGATCACCGCGTAGGCCGCAGCGGGCCAATCACCGCTCTGCCGTAGAGCAGGGGCGGATTATTCGTAGCCGGCGGCTTGCAGGCGGAACATGCGGGCATAGGTGCCGCCGTGGGCGAGTAATTCCTCGTGCGTGCCTAGCTCGGTGAGGCGACCGCCCTCGATCACGGCGATACGGTCGGCCATGCGTACCGACGAGAAGCGATGCGTGATCAGAATTGTCGTGCGGCCGGCTGTGAGCTCGCGGAAGCGGTTGAAAATCTCGGCTTCGGCCTCGGCATCCAGCGCGGCGGTGGGCTCGTCGAGAATCAGCACCGGCGAGGGGCGCATGAAGGCCCGCGCCAAGGCGAGGCGCTGCCATTGGCCGATCGAGAGTTCCTCGCCGCCAAACCAGCGGCCAAGGATCTGGTCGTAGCCGTCGGGCAGGGCCTGGATCGCCTGGGCGATGCCGCCCGCGGCTGCGGCGCGCTCGACCTCCTCGCGATTCGTCATCTCGGGCAGCCAGCCGAGCCCGATATTGTCAGCAGCGCTGAAATGGAAGTGGACGAAATCCTGGAAAATCACACCCACCTGCGCACGCAGATCGGCCGGCGGCATCGTGGCGATGTCCACGCCATCGAGAAGAATAGAGCCCGCGCTGGGCCGGTAGAGACCGGCCAGGAGTTTCACCAAGGTCGTTTTGCCGGCGCCGTTGGGGCCGACCAGGGCCAGGGTCTCGCCCGGTTCGATCCGTAGCGAGATCTCTTCGAGCGAGTTGCGGGAAAGGCCCGGATAATGAAATTGGATATTACGGAACTCGACGGCCACGCCATCGGCCGGTGCCTTGCCCATGGTGGTGGGAATCGGTTCATGCGGCTCGTCCTCGGGTGTGTCGAGAAACTCGAAGAGGTTGGTCATGAATAGATTGTTTTCGTAGAGCTTGGCAATCGAAAGCAGGCCGTTCTGGAAGGAGAGCTGGCCCTGGCGAAACGCCGTCAAGTAGAGGGTCATCGCGCCGATGCTGAGCACGCCCAGAACCGCCGAGTAGACCACCCACGCGTAGCAGAGGTAGACAGTGACGGAGGCGAGTAGCCCGAGCATAACGGCGGCTGCGCCGCGCCGGCGCTCCAATGCGGCGTCCTCGGCGTGGAAGCGTTCAAACGAGGCACGGTAGCGATCGAGCAGCAGCCCGCTCAGACTGAAGAGCTTCACCTCCTTGGCGGTCTCGGTGCGCGAGAGCAGGCTCTCGAGGTATTGGGCGCGGCGTTTCTCGAAAGTGCGCTCGCGGTTCAGCAAAAACGCCTCACGGCCAAAGCGCGCCTCGGCGAGGAAGGGCGGGATGGCCGAGCCGAGCAGCGCCAGCACGGCCCACGGGCTGAGCCCGAGGAGGACCACGACGTAGCCGGAGAGGCCCAGGCCGTTGCGCAGGAAGCGCAGCAGCTGACGCACGACATCGAGTGGCCGCGAGCTCGCCTCACGACGTGCCTGCGCGAGCCTATCGTGGAAGGTTTCGTCCTCGAAATGGCGGTAGCCGACGTTGATGGTCTTCTCGAGAATCGCCACATTCACGCGCAATGCGAGCGCCGAGCGCAATTGCACCTCGGCCATCTGGTTCATCTGGGTGAGCGCTGATCGTCCCACGACAAGCAGCCCTTCCACGCCGACCCAAAGCAGCGCGACGGTCGGCGAAGGCGACGCACCGGAGGCCGCGGCGATCACAGCATCGATCAATTGTTTGCCCACCCAGGCGATCCCGACCGGCAGCAATCCTTCGCTGACGGCCAGCCCGATCAGGGAAAGGGCGAGGCGGCGGTCCGCGGCGAAGAGCAGCCCGAGTGCCCCGCGCGCGTTGCGGAGCAGCAGAAAAAGGCCGTCTTTTCCCCCGTATTTGCGTTCTCCGCGGGTTTTCCGGTCTGCCTCCATGACCACCTTCGACCACGCAGATGCTGCCTTTGCCAGTCGGCTCTTCGATGGGGGTGGTTTGATGGCGGGGACTCCGGTACTTTGACCCGAGGATCGGGGGTCGGAATGAAGAGTCTGCGAAATATGGTGGTTGTGGGATTGATGGTTTCGCTATTGGCGACGCCGGCGATGGCCGTCGATGATTACGACGATTCCCAGGCGAATCCTCTGCGGCTGATTGCCTACGTCCTGCACCCGATCGGCTACGCCGTGGAGTGGCTCTTCACCCGGCCGATCCATCGCCTCTTCGCGCAGGAAGATCTCGAACCGATCTTCGGCCATGTGCCGCACGAGGGCTACGATTACGAAAGCTATACCGAGGGCATGGCTACAGGCGTGACGATCGACTCGCCGGCGGGCACGATCCGCGAGCGCAGCCAGCGCTGAACTACCGGTATCTATGAGATGAAAAACGCCCGCGGATTTTTCCGCGGGCGTTTTTTTATGCGTAAAGGGTGGCGCCAGACTCAGCCGCGCCAGGGGCCTTCCTGGCCGAGGATCTGCAAGGGCGCAAAGCGGGCGATCAGCTTCTTGATGCCATAGCGCTCGAATTTGATCGTCAATTTGGTGGCCTCGCCTATTCCTTCTTTGCGTCGTACGACACCGGCGCCGAATTTCGGGTGGTTGACCACCGTGCCGACGCGCAGCGGCAGGTTGGCCGGCTCGGCGTCGTATTCCTGGCTCACGCTATAATCGATGCGCGGCTCGCCTTCGTCCACCGGCTCCCGGCTTTGTTCGCCGAGTTCCATCAGCCGCTGGATGCGCTGCTGCAGGCCCGCGTTTTCGTTCTCTTCGTCGTCGCCCAGGTCCTCGAGCACATCGCCGAAGAGGCCTACCTGTTCGATCAATCGCTTCGGGATTTCGCGGAGAAAACGCGAAGGAGGGTTTTGCTGGCTGGTGCCGAAGAGAATGCGATGCCGCGCTCGGGTGAGGACCAGTTCCTCGCGCGCGCGTGTCATGCCGACGTAGCAGAGGCGCCGCTCCTCCTCGATCGTTCCTTCGTCCAGCGAGCGCACATGCGGGAAGACACGCTCTTCGAGTCCGACAAGAAAGACCAACGGGAATTCGAGGCCCTTGGAGTTATGCAGCGTCATCAGGCTGACGGCGCCGCGTGCCTCGTCGGTATCATCGAGGTTGGTGACCAGAGCGGCGCGCTCGAGGAAGGCCTCGATGGCCGTGGTGGTATCCGGGAAGGTCGTTGCGATCTCGGCCTCGCGGGTGGCGCCGATCAGCTCGTCGAGGTTCTCGGCGCGGGTTTCGGCTTCGGTGGTTCCCTCACCGCGCAGGCGCTCGGCGTAGCCACTCTCCAGCAGGATCATCTCGACTACGTCGGCCAGGCTGCCGGCAGCGAGGAACTCACGCAGCTTGCCCATCATCGACCAGAACTCGAGCACGCGGCTGCGCGAAGCCTTGCCCAGACTCACCAGTTCGGGTTCGTCGTCCATCCGGTCGAGTATCCCTGCAACCGAGCATCCGTTGCGGCGTGCGGCGTCCGAGAGCTTCATCTGCGTGGTGTTGCCGATGCCGCGCGTCGGCACGTTGATGATCCGGCCCAGGCTTACATCGTCGTGCGGGTTCACCAGAATGCGCAGGTAGGAGAGGATATCCTTGACTTCACGGCGGTCATAGAACCGCGTCCCGCCAACAAGAACATATTTAAGAGCAAGTCGAACCAGCTCTTCTTCCAGGACACGGGATTGCGCGTTGGTACGGTAGAAGACGGCGATATCGGCCGGCTTTCGGCCGCGGGACTGGGCGTTGCCGATCTCGCCTGCCACCCAGCGGGCCTCGGCGCGGTCATCGGGGAAGGTCCCGACGCGGATTTTCGCGCCGGCTTTGTCTTCGGTCCAGAGTTTTTTGCCGTGACGACTGGAATTCCGCGCGATGACGGCACCGGCGGCCTCGAGGATATTGCCGGTCGAGCGGTAATTTTGCTCGAGGCGGACGACCTTGGCGTCGGCATGGTCGCGACCGAATTCAAGGATGGCGCGGACATTCGCCCCGCGGAACCCGTAGATGGATTGGTCGTCGTCGCCGACGACGCAGAGGTTGCCATCCCTTCCCGCGATATGGTCGATGAGGAGATATTGGGCGTGGTTCACGTCCTGGTATTCGTCAACCAGAATATGGCGATAGCGCCGCTGGAAGGCGGCGCGGACTTCCTTGTCTTCGGCAAGGAGGGTGACCATGGCGGTGATCAGGCCGCCGAAATCGAGTGCACCTGCGCGTTTCAGCAATTCCTGGTAGCGCCGCGCCGCTCGGACCATTGCCTCGGACCAACTCGGCCCGGCACTGAGTTTGGCCGGGTCCAGGGCCTGGTTCTTCATTCGGTCGAGCATGGTGCGCAGCACGCGTGGCGGCACTTCGTCCTCGCTGATTTCGCAATCGGCCAGGGCACGTTTGCAGAGCGAGAGCGAGTCGGCGTCGTCATAGATGGCGAAGCTCGAGGGCAGGCCGAGGCGCGGGCCATGGCGCCGTAGCCAGCGCGCGCAGGTGGAATGGAAGGTCCCGACCGTGAGGTCGCCCAGGTTGCTGCCGAGCAATTCACCGAGCCGTGTGCGCAGCTCGCGCGCCGCCTTATTGGTGAAGGTAACGGCGAGAATTTCACGCGCCGAAATACCATGTTCGGAGATCAGGTGGGCGATGCGGTAGGTGAGCACTCGCGTCTTGCCGCTGCCGGCACCTGCGAGCACGAGCAGGGGGCCGTCGCCGTGGCGCACGGCCTCGGCTTGCGGTGGGTTGAGTGTAGCGAAATCAATCACGCGAAGGCGTTTTATCCGCCCTGCGCCGTGATCGCCATAGCAGGGAGCACAACTCCTATGAGTTCGTTCTGGAGGCTCGGGGGCGGAGTGCGGCGAGTCAGACGGGGAAAGCTTGCAGCAGACGGGCCTCGTAGCTCGGCATGCTGTATTCGCGTTCGACCCAGGCCCGCCCCAGCGCGCCCATGGCGGCGCGGGTATCCTCGGTCGCCAGCCGGCGCAGCGCCGCGGCGAGTTCGGCACCATCACTCACCCAGAACCCGGCTCCGCTGCGCCGACAATGTTCTTGCAGAACCTCACAGCGAGACGTGACGATAATGGGTGTGCGGCAGGCCAGCGCCTCCAGAATGACGATGCCGAGACTCTCGAAGGGAGAGGCGTGCACGAAGGCGGCCGCTGTCCGCATCAGTTCCAGTTTTTCTTCTTCCGAGACGAAGCCGCGCGCTTCGAGGCCGGGGATATGGGGCAGGTCCATCAAGACCTCGCCGACCAGTACCAGGCGCGGCGGCTGGTCCTCGATGCGGCGCAGCTCCTGGTACCAGGCAAGAAGCTCCGGGAGGCCCTTATGCGTATCGACGCGCCCGGCATAAAGGAGAAATGCATCTTTGTCCGGCACACGTATTTGGTCGGGCGGCAGGTCGATGCCATAGCCAAGGCGCTCGGCGCGCAGAGCAGTCTCGGGGTACAGGCTTGTGGCCAACTCGACCTCGGTATCGGTCGAACAAAGGAGCCGCGCCCGTTGCAGGCGGCGCCCGAAGACCGGTAGGTGGGCGGGTGGTTCGTCGTGTAGCGTCGGGACGATACTGGCGCGTCCCTGCGGCGCTGCCAGCAGGCCGTCATAGCTGGTCGGGTAGAGATAGGTCAGGAAGAGATAGGCGTCGGCCGTGGCCTGGCCGAGATGGTGCATCAGCCCCGCAGAGACGGGCCCCTGGCCACGGATGAAAGCCTCTTGCAGAAGGTCGGGCCAGCCACGAATGCGTGCAAGGAAGGCCGCGCGGTCTTCGGCCCGCAGCGAGGCAAAATCTTCGGAACGGAAGCCTTCGTGGAGCAGGTCGCGGATCGCATGCCAGGAATCGAGCCGTCCCTGATCGACCGCGAAGCGGCGCAGGAGAAAGCCGTCCTCGGAGCTCACGTCGGCCGGGTAGGCCGCGGACCAGGTTTGGTAATCGCCGGCGGTCGTGGTGAGCAATTCGACCTCGTGGTGGCGCGCGAGCAGTCGCGCCATGAGCGCGCCATGGGTCTCGGCGCCGCCGAGAAGATCTTTCCCGTAGCGTTGTTGGACGACGGCGATTTTCATCGCGCGGTCTCGGCTACTGCTTCATCCACGATCTCCAGGAAGCGGCGTGCCAGCATATCGGCCGAGAAGCGATCGCTGATGGCAATGCGTTGCGCGGCCACAACTTCGTCGCGTAACGCACCAGATTCGAGCAATCGGTGGATGGCGGTGGCGAGCTCGTCGTCGTCATCCGACACGATCCCGCCGCTACCCAGAGTTTCGGGCACGGCGGCAAAAGGAGTGGCGATAATAGGGAGCCCGAGGTGGACGGCCTCGACCAAGGGGACGCAAAACCCCTCGTGCTCGGAGCAGCAGAGCAGGATGCGCGAGGTGAGCCACGCCGCTTTCAGCTCGGCTGCGGTGAGTCCGCCGGTGATATCGAGGCTGACACCGAAGCGCGCCGCATCGCGGTGCAGGATCGCCTCCCAGACCGCGAGGCGGGGGTCGCGTTTGCCGGCCAGGCGGATGCGCAGGCGCCTACCGAAAAGTTCGCGGTAAATGGCCGCCACCCGCAACATGCGGCGATGGCCCTTATTGGGAGCGATTCGCCCGACGAAAAGCAGGTCCGCCGGGTCGCGCGTCCAGCTGCGCAAAGCTCCCGCATCCGGGCCGGCGGCGACGATCGCGTCTAGATCGTGGAAGGGTGCGCAGACGCGGATTCGCTCGTTGGCAACTCCCATATCGCGCAACTCCGTAGCGCTGAACTCCGAGCAGGGCAGGAAGCGTGCGACCGCCTTGTTGCCGGCCAATGTCCGGCGCGCTTGTGCCCCGACTTCCAGGGTTCGTACGAAATCTTCGTTGATATTGCGGAAAAACTCCGCCGGCGTCACGTTATGGTCGCGAACCAGCACGGGGCCACGCGCGCGCCCCAGCAGTGCCAGACCAGCGTCCCAGCGGGTTCCCTGATGATAGATCACCAAGGGTTTCTCGCGCCGCAGGAACCTTCGCGCTGCGTCGAGATCCTCGGCCTCGGCCCCGGGAGAGCGGTCGGTGGCGAAGATCCGTACGCGCCAGCCGGCGCCTTCGAGGGCGGCGCGCATGCGCAAGGCGTCGGTGCCGGTTGCGTCGCCCTCGGAGAGGCTCGGCAGAAGAATCGCAGCGCCGCGTTGGGTAGTCATATTAAGAATTTGTCGCTGTTCAAGCGCGCGCGATGACGGCGTAATCTTGTGGGGCGAAGACGATGCGGTTCAGGCGCTCCAGGTTGCGCTGCATCGCCTCGTCCATGCCGGCTGTCTCCATGCGCAGGTCGTCTTCGACCTCGCCACTATAGACGATCTCGACATCCCGGAAGCCGCAGCCCTCGACGAGCAGCTTGAGAGTCAGGGGGTGCAGGGCCAGTTGATGGGTGGGGTCGAGGGTGAAGGCGCGTGCATGGGTGATCAGGCTGGCGACGTTCACGGTCTCGGCAATGAGAATGCCGCCGGGACGCAGCTTCGCATGCGCCAATTCGAGCACGCGCGTGAGCTTGCCGAGGGTCAGGTGCTCGAAGACCTGAAAGGAGACGATGCCGCCAAGGCTGCCGT
This sequence comes from Deltaproteobacteria bacterium, assembly GCA_046583355.1. Classification (GTDB taxonomy): domain Bacteria; phylum Desulfobacterota; class Binatia; order UBA12015; family UBA12015; genus UBA12015. Next base: position 12,696 of record JAYGCM010000049.1, on the reverse strand, counting down.
CCGTGCAGTCGCGCAGCCCCAGGATGAGATCCTTTTCGCGTGCATCCAGCCCCTTTTCCTGCGCGACGAGCACGGCATTTTGCTCAAGATCGAGGCCCCAGCAGGGGATATCGTGCTCGCCCAGTAGCGCGAGGAATTCGCCGCGGCCGCAGCCGAGGTCGAGGACGGGACCGGCGGCGGCGTCCGGGAAATATTCGAGGTAGCGCCGCTGCACCCCGGCGACGTGTTCGGAGTCGCCGCGGAAGGCTGCTTCAAAGGCGGCATAATCAAAATCATTGGTGGACGTGGTGGTGGTTTCGCTTCCGGTCGAGCGCTCCAGCGTCGTGATGCGTTCTTCCAATGAGTCGATGCGCGGCCGTGTTTCCTGGCGCAGAGCACTGAGCGTCTGGTCCAGCTGCTCCAGCGCGTCGAGGCTGCATTGGTTGAAGATGGTCTGCCGGTCGAGCACGGGAGTCAGCAGCTTGGTCAGTAGTTTTTTGGCGAGCACGATCGCGCGGCCCGGGAGGCCGCGGTGCGAGGTGAACTCGACAGCGGCCGGACGCAGGTGGCGTCGCATCTCGGCGATGGTGGAGTTTTTCAGCCCGCCAGCGGCAGAGGCCCCCTCGTTCAGGCTTTCCGCGCGCACGGCCCGGGCGGCGACAGCCGGCGGTTCCAGCGCAGGGACGGTGGACCCGCCGTGTTTCTCGCGGAGCTCGCGTGCTTCCGCCTGGATCTCATGGACCAGAGCTTCGATGCGGGTACTCGGTTCGGGCACGCGGGTTTTCTAGCTTTCCTATGGAAGGATAGGAAGCCAGAAGCGGCTCGGGTGAGATTTCCTGCAGGAGCGAGTAGAACTTGGACGTGGCGCGAAAATACGATCGCAAAGACGTACATTATCGTCAGGCCAAGAAGGAGGGTCTGCGTTCGCGTGCGGGCTATAAGCTCGAAGAGCTCGACAATCGCTTCGGGCTTTTCCGCAAGGGCATGCGTGTCGTCGACCTGGGCTGCTGGCCTGGTGCGTGGTTGCAGATCGCATCGCGGCGGATCGGTCCGCAGGGTCGCGTTGTCGGCGTTGATCTGGCCCGCTCCGAGGCGCTGCCAGGCGCCAATGTGAAGATTCTCCACGGCGATGCAGGCGACGCAGCCGTGCAGGCGGAGATTGCGGAGCTGCTCGGTGGCCCGCCGGACGTTGTGCTCTCGGATATGGCGCCGAAGCTCTCGGGGATCAAACATGCTGACGCGGCGCGCCATGCCGCGCTCGTGCGGGTCGCGATCGAAAACGCGCAGGCGACGCTGGTGCCCGGAGGAGCCTTTGTCGCAAAGCTCTTCATGGATGCCGAATACCAGGATCTGATCCGCGAGATGCGCGCGACGTTCGGCGCGGTGAAAACCGCCAAGCTCGACACGACCCGACAGTATTCCTCGGAACTCTACGTCTGCGCCCGCCAGAAGACCGAGTAGATATTCGGCCGGACCTCCTGGTTGAGGTTCGGCCGGGTGCCAAATCTTTCTGTCCTTGCATGCGAGCGGCGTGGTGTTCTAAAGTCGCGCATGACGAATTTCGAGTGGCGGGTAAGAGGGGTCGCGATCGCGGCCTTGGTTTTAGTGTTGGCGGCCTGTGGCGGCTCTTCGGACGATCTGGCACCGGCCGAGCCCACGCCCACGCCCGGGCCCACGGCCACACCTACGCCCGAAAGCTCGCCTGAGCCGACCGATGGCTTGCGCGGCTCGATCGAGCTTGAGGTGGGGAACGCCGATCGTTGCGACCCTCTCGATACACGCCATTGTCTGCTGCCCTTTCCGAGTGACACCTTCACGGCTTCCGACGGCGGCACCGATACGGGCCTGCACCTGAATCTCGCCGTCGCCTCGATGATCACGAACGACAAGGGCGTGCAGGTCGCCACCGAACATATCAATCGCAATGATGGTTGGAGTCCGGGTGCGGTGATGGCGTTTCATGTTCCGGGACTCGATCTTGTCGAGACCGATGTTCCGCCGCTGACCGATCTCGCGCGTTCGCTGGAGACGAATTCTCCGAGCGTACTTCTGGACGCCGATACCGGCGAGAGAATTCCGCATTGGGTCGAGCTCGACCAGAATGTCGCCAGCGACGACGACCGGCTGGTTCTGGTTCGGCCGGCGATCAGTCTGGCCACAGGGCATCGTCATATTTTCGCTCTACGAGGAATGAAGAATGCGGCGGGCGAAACGATTGCCGCGGGCGATGCCTTCCGTGCCTACCGTGATGAATTGCGCACCAATGTACCGGAGATGGAAGAACGCCGGGACCGCTACGAAATGGTATTTGCCGATCTCGGCAACGCCGGTGTGGCGCGCGACGATCTCTATCTCGCCTGGGATTTCACGGTCGCGAGCACCCGCAACCTCACCGAGCGCATGTTGCATATCCGCGACGATGCGTTTGCCTGGCTCGGCGATCGCGTGCCCTCGTGGCATTTGGAGTCGCTCGAGGAACCGCTCGATCATCGCATTCTGCGACGGATCGAGGGCACCTTCGAGGTGCCTCATTATATGACCAACGATGCGGCACCTGGCGCCGAGTTCGTATACGGGGAGGACGGATTGCCCATGCGACAGGGCCTCTATACCGCCGTCTTCCGCTGCATCGTGCCGCGCGCTGCCTTCGCCGAGAGCGGCGCCGCTATGCCCGCACGGCCCTCCCTATATGGTCATGGCCTGCTCGGCAGTGAGCGCGAGGTCTCGGCCGGCAATGTGCGCGATATGGCGAACGAACACAATTTTGTGTTCTGCGCCTCGCGCTGGCTTGGCATGGCCGAGGAGGACGTCGGCAACGCGATCACTCTTCTCGGAGATATTTCCGGCATCAACGGCCATGCGGATCGCTTGCAGCAGGGAGTGCTGGCACAACTCTTCCTGGGCCGGCTCATGATCCATCCCGATGGCCTGGGCTCCGACGCGGCTTTTCAGGCGATGGGAACCAGCGTCATCGACACGAATGAACTCTATTACGACGGCAACTCGCAGGGCGCTATCATGGGTGCACAGCTCATCGCTGTCGCACAAGATATTACCAAGGCCGTGTTGGGGGTTCCCGGCATGAACTACAGTCTTTTGCTCCAGCGCAGTGTGGATTGGGATGTCTACCGGTCCTTCTACGAGCCGGCCTATCCCGAGCCGTTGGAGCAGGCCCTGGGCCTGCTGATCATGCAGCTGCAATGGGACCGCGGCGAGGGCAATGGCTACGCTGCCCATATGACGGACAACCCATTGCCCGGCACACCGGCGCATCGGGTTTTGTTGCACGTCGCTTTTGGCGACCATCAGGTCGCTCCGGCCTCGGCTGAAATTGCTGCGCGGACCATCGGAGCGGTGATCCATCGTCCGGTGGTAGCCGACGGCCGCCTCCCCGATGTCGAGCCCGGCTGGGGCCTCGAGACGATGATCTATCCGCATGATGGCAGTGCGATCGTGTTCTGGGATTCGGGCTCACCGACCCCACCGACGGTCAATTTGCCGCCACGATTGGGCGAAGACCCGCACGGCCACCCGCGCAATGATGCCCAAGTGCGTCACCAGAAGGCGGCCTTCCTCGCGCCCGAGAGCCGCGTGATCGATATCTGTGGTGCCAACCCCTGCCAGATTCCCCCGAATTGAGCTGGCGGCCTGTGCGCATCTGGCCTGGCACGCGCCGATCCGAGGCAGGGGAAAAGAGGCGCGCACTAGCTTGGCAGATATGCGATGATCGCCTTTTGGCATTGGTTGGCGGCGGGGTTTCGGACCTTTGCCCGCGGTGCAGGTAGTTTTTGAGATGAGAGGAAATCGAGGAGGAGAGCCAAAGCCCCGAGGCTGCAGGACCTTCTTGCGCCTGCTTTTTGCGTTCGTTCTGGTGCTGGCGGGCAGCGTGTCGGCTCGCGCCGAGCGTTTCGGACATGTGCTCGTGGTCGAGGACGATGGCTGGATTTTCGAGCCGCCCGCCAATCTGTCTTTCGCGGGCCGTCGCATCGACTTCGCGCCGACGGCCGACGGCGGCTACCGCATGCGCCATTCGCGCCTGCGCTGGCAGCCGCGTGGACTCGGCCGCCGTTTGGTTTTCCCTGGTGGCTCGGGGCGCGCGGCGCGCGTCGACCTGGAGCAGCCCATTCGTGTCTTCGGCGTGCCCTATACGACGATCTGGGTGCATCCGAACGGTGCCATCGCGCTCGGGGAAGATTGGCGCGCGGGTGTACAAGCGCTCGCGACCTCGCCGGGCTCTCTTCTCGCCGGGTTGGTTTCCGGCCCGGCTGTGGTCGCCCCGTTGTGGAACGAACTCGACCCAGGTGCTGCGTCGGCGGGTGGCGTCTTTCTCGCGCGCAGCCGGGGAGGACTCCTTCTGAGCTGGCTGGATGTGCCCTCGGCACGACCGGCGGGGGAGCCCAATACCTTCCGTGTCTTCCTGCACCGCGATGGTCGCATTGCGTTTGAATATGCGAAGCTGGCTACACGCTGGGGAATCGTCGGGCTCTCGCCTGGGCGCGCACGCGCCGCGACGCATATCGTCGATCTGGCCCAGGTCGACGTTCTGCCTCCGCGCGAGGCGACCTTGGGCTGGTACCGCGACCGCCCGCGTCTGGACACGACGGCGCTGGCACGCCGGGTTTTCGCTGAAATTCCCGACAGCTTCGAGTTCCTCACCGTCTTCACCGACCAGCCGGTAGATGCGCCGCATCTGGTCTACTCCGAAACTGTGGCGAATGATGCCGTGGGCCTGGGCCTGCCGCTCTTCAACCACGGGGCCCTGCACGGCTCGGCCACGCTTGAGCATATCGTGGTGATGAATGACCTCGAATTCTGGGCAGACGACCCGCGGCAAAAGCCGCAGCATGCCTCCTACGCCTATGCGCCTTCGACCCAGGCCGTGTTGGCGCATGAAGTAGGGCATCGGTGGACACCGCGCTTGCTCGATCCGCCCTTTCAGACGGTTGCCGGCTCAGGTCATTGGAGTTCGCTCCTGGCAACCCAGGCGTCGTTTCTCGGCGGCGCGGCCTTTCGCAAAGACGGCGACGGAGCCTTCCGGGTGGCCGCCTCGATGAGCCGCTACGGCTATCTCGATCGCTACCTCATGGGGCTGATCCCGGCCGCAGCGGTCCCGCCATTTTTTGCAATCGAGAGTCCGTCGTTGGCCTCGCCGCGGCCTCTGGCGGTGGGCACGCGGATTACCGGTACCCGTCGCGATCTGGAGATCGAAGACCTGATTGACGAACTCGGAAGACGCTCCCCAGAGGCAGGCAGGGCGAAGCGAGACTTCCGCATGGCCTTCGTCCTTGTCGTGCCTGCGGGCGCTACGGCGGAGGCTCGCGATATCCATAAATTGCAGCGCATCCGCCGGAGTTTCGCACCGTTTTTTCGCCAAGCTTCGGGTGGCTCGGGTCGTATGGCGACAGGGCTGGGCGCGCGCGGCGCGATCCGTCCGCGCGTGGTCGATCCCGGGTTGCTCGCCGGTGAGCCGCACGTTCTGGCGGCCGAGTTCTTCGTTGCCAGTGGTGCCGAACTCGGCCTCGATCTCGAATGGGCCGACCTCGATGGTAACCTCGCCGCGCTTGAAATCTCGACCGATATAACGGCCGACTTGCCCAGCACGCGCATCGATCTCGTGCCGCGGGTGCATGGCCGCCGCCGCGGGACTCTGCAATTCTCCCTCGGCAGCCTTCCTGCCCAGGCCACCCGGGTGGAGATCATTCTGGTCGACGCCACCGGCCAGGCCTCCGAACCTCATACGATGCTCCTGCCTTTCTAGAGGCACCCGTTGCAAATCTAGCGGAGCAGGAAGGCGATGGTGGCGCCGGTGCCGCCTTGGTTGCGTGGCGCTTCTTCGATTCGCTCGACGTGCGGTGAGAGCGTAAGGAATTCACGCACTGCTTGACGTAAGGCGCCCGTGCCGTGGCCATGCACGATACGTACGCGTTCCCAGGATTCCATGACCTGGCCGTCGAGGAATTTCTCAAGACGCTCCAATGCCGGGCGGACACGTTCACCGATCAGGTTCAGTTCGACCAGCGAGAACGTTTGCTCGTCCTCGCTCGGCGCCTCGCGCCCGGAGGCACGTTGCACGCGATAGCCCGCGCTTGGTATTTTGCGGCGGGCGCTCGCGGCGGGTTTTTCATCGAGAGGCTTCAGCTGGTCAAGCGCTACATCGAAGCGCACTTTGCCGCGTATGACCTGCGCCCGCTCGCCGCCGATGCCGACCAATTCGCCGACCAGGCCGCTGCCAACGACTTCGACTTGGTCGCCGATTTTCGCGGTTCGTGTTGTGCTTTCTGGGTCGCTTTCCTGGTCGCCCTGGCGGCGCAGCTCTTCGCCGATGGTGCGGCGCTGCTTGCGGGCGAGGTCGACAAGCGCGCTTGCCTGCTCTTTGGGCTGGCGTCTGGCCTCGGCCAGCAGGCGGCGCCCTTCGCGCCGTAGTTCTTCGGCGAAACGGCGTGCGGCGCCGAGCTCTTCGGACCATTTGCGCTGCTTCTTCTCGCGCAGCTCTTCCAGAAGCCGATCCTGTTCGCCGCGGGCAGCGGCCAGGCCGACCCGCTCGGTAGTCGTTTTTTCTTCTGCTTCTGCCAGACGTTGGCGTTGGTCTTCCAATTCGGCAATGGCCGCTCCCAAGTCGTCACCGCCGCCCTCGCGTTCGGCCTCTGCGCGGTCCATCAGCGCCGCCGGCAGGCCGAGGCGTCGCGCCATATGCAGGCCGAGGCTGGGGCCGACACTATCGTAGAGCAATGCATAGCGCGGTGCGAAGGTATCCGGGTCGAAGTCGACCGCGGTGACGCGCGCATAGGGCCGCGAGAGAGCGGCGACTTTGACGGATTGGAAATGCGTGGTCGCCAGCACATGGGCGCCGCGTCCGGCCAACTCGTCGAGCAGGACACGGGCCAGGGCGGCGCCGTCCTGCGGGTCGGTGCCGGTACCGGGCTCGTCAAGCAGAATGAGCGAATTCCCGGTCGCCTCGGCCAGGATCTCGCCCAGATTCACGACATGGCCTGAGAAGGTCGAGAGGTCATCGGCGACATCCTGGCGGTCGCCGATATCGGTGAAGATATTGTCGAAGACGGGCAGCCTTGCGCTCGCATCGGCGAGGATCGGAATCCCGCATTGCACCATCAGGGCCGCGAGGCCCAGGGTTTTGAGCGCCACACTTTTACCCCCGGTATTGGGGCCGGTGACAACCAGCAGGCGTGTATCTTCTGCCAATTCGATCTCGATGGGCGTGACCTTGCGACCGGTCAACTCGAGCAGCGGGTGGCGGGCGCGGGGCAGATGGATCGCGGCGTCGGTGATGGTTGGGCAGATCGCATCGTGCTGGCGCGCAAAGGCGACACGCGCCAGCAGCGTGTCGAGGTCGACCAACGTCGCCATATTCTGCTCGAGCGTATCGGCATGGGCACCGATGGTCGCCGTGAGTTGGGCGAGAATGCGCGCCTCTTCTTCCAACTCCTCGCGCGCCGCGAGTAGCAGCCCGTTATTGTCTTCGACCGCCGTGAGCGGCTCGACAAAAAGTGTCTCGCCGGATGCTGAGCGGTCCTGCACGATTCCGGGCAGGGCCCCGGCCGCTCCGGCACGAATGGGCACGACGAAGCGGCCGTTGCGCAAGGTGACGTAGGTATCGGCGAAGGTCTTCTCGGCACCGCTGCGCGAGAAGAGACGACTCAGGCGCGACTCGATATTGGCACGCAAGGAGCGCAGGCGGCGACGGATCGCACGCAGCTCCGGGCTTGCATCATCGTTCAGGCCGCCATCGGGGTTGAGGCAGCGGTGCAGAAGCTCGCTGAGTTCGGGTAGCGGGTCGAGTCGATCGGCCGAGGCGAGCAGGCGCTTTTTTTGTGCGGCGCGGGTGCGCAACCAGACGCGCAGAATGCGGGTCATCTCCAGGAGTGCGGCGACTTCGAGACAATCCGTTGCCTCGATGATGATGCCTGGCGTGCGAGCAGGCCCGAGCAAGGGCCGGATATCGGGGAAGGAGCCGAGCGGCGCGCGTTCGTTCTCGGTGATTTCGCGGGCGTCGGCTACGCGGGCGAGTTCCTCTGTCACGGCCGAGCGCGTCTTGCGCGCTTGCAGGTCGCGGCAGCCCGCCGCACCGGCTGTGGAGGCGGCATGGCCGGCGAGCGCGCTCAGCAGGCTCGCGAGTTCGAGGGTCTCCAGGTCGCTGGCGCGCATGGTCACACTTTCGGTGGTAGCGGCGCGCTCAGCCTTCGCCGCCGGAGTTCTTCTCGGGCTCCGTATTTTGCCAAGCGCCCAATTTGCCGGCCTGGTCGCCGATCCAGACAGCGCCGCCGGTAAAATGTTCTTTCTTCCAGATCGGCACGACTTCCTTGAGGCGGTCGATGGTATAGCGGGCGGCATCAAAGGCCGGGCCGCGATGCGCCGCCGAGACGGCAATCACCACACTGGCCCCGCCGATCGGCACGACGCCGATACGGTGTACGACGGCAATCCGAGCGACATCCCAGCGCTTGCGCGTTTCTTCCAGAATTCGCTCGAGTTCTTTCTCGGCCATGCCGGCATAGGCCTCGTATTCGAGTTCCTGGACGTAGCGGCCTTCATTATGGTTTCGCGTGGTGCCGAGAAAGAGGACGGTGGCGCCGGCCTTGGGGTCGGCGACGGCTGCGAGAAGGTCGTCGATGAGAATAGGTTCTTTGGTGAGGGCAAGCATATTGGTTCCGTCAGGAGATCGTGGATTTGTCGCAGCCACCCGAGACGGGCGGGATGAGGGCGAGCTCGTCGCCATCGGCAAGCGCTTGATCGGCGTCGGTATATTCGGAGTTGACGGCGTAGGCAACGCGGCCGCAGCCCGCCAATGCCGGGAATTCGATCTTGAGGGCCGCAAGCAGGTCGCCGACGTTGGCTCCGGCCGGAATTTCGCGGTCGAGTTCGGCGTGGCCGAGGCGTTCGCGCAACGAGGCGAAGAGACGGATATGGATCTTCATGCGCTAATCAATCCTAAAATGTGACTGAGCTCAGGTGCAATGAGCCGGCGGATGCCAAGCTCGACGGCCTTGGTCGAGCCGGGCAGGGCGAAGATCATTGTCGAGCCCGCCAGGCCGCCGACCGCGCGGGAGAGCATCGCGGCCGAGCCGATTTCTTCAAACGAGAGCATGCGAAAGAGTTCACCGAAGCCGTCGAGGCGGCGGGTAAGGAGCGCGTCTACGACCTCGGTGGTCACGTCGCGCGGCGCCAAGCCGGTGCCGCCGCTGGTGATGATGGCATCGACCTCTGGGTTGTCTATGCCGGCCTGCAAAAGTGCGCGGATCTGGTCGGGCTCGTCGGGGATGATCTGTCGGGCAGTCACCCCATGGCCGGCAGCGGTCAGCAATTCGGCGGCCCGCGCACCGCTTTTATCGGTCGCAAGCGTGCGCGTATCGCTGATCGTGACGACCAGGCAGCGCACGCCAGCCTTGGCGGAAGCCTTATGCTCGGCCACCGGATTGGCGCCCGGCCTTTCGTGATGGCGGTGGCCCACACGCAATCCCTAGCCGTCCGCACCATTCCCGGCCAGATCCGCTGCTGGTTGGCGCGAGGGGAGCCGGGCAGGGGAGATCCATGCTAGAGAGGCGGGGCCGATGTCCGATACCTCCGATAGGAAAGCCGCGTTGCCCGCAGCCGATGAGTTGGACCCATTTGCCGATGACGGCACAGCCATTCTGTTGCAGGAAGACTCGCCCTCGAATGCCCTGCTGATCGCTTTCGGCGGGCTTTTCGGCTCGGTCGCCGTGCCGGTCTATGAATTCGCCAAGTTTGCGCGCTCGCTCGATGCCAAAGGCATGTTCCTGCGCGACCCGCATCGAGCCTGGTATTTTCGCGGCCTACCGGAGTCGGGCGACGACCTCGCTTCGGTCGAACGGGCATTGGCCGAGCATATCGAGCGCATCGGACCGTCACGCGTGGTGGCTGTGGGCGCCTCGGCGGGTGCTTTTGCGGCGATTCATTTCGGCGCCCGCCTGGGCTTCGACGAAGTCCACGCCTTCTCGCCGCAGACCACAGTCGGCAAATGGCACCGCTTCCGGCTCGGTGACAAGCGCTGGAAAAAAGATATCGCCCATATCCACTCCTCGCCGCCACAAAACCGCCCCTTCGAGGACCTCGTACCCACCCTCGAAGCCCGCCAGCCCGGCACGACCTTCCACATCCACTATTGCCACCGCGAGCCCCTCGACGTCGCCCACGCCATGCGCGTCGCCCACATCGAGGACGTCTTCCTGCACGCCTACGCCCAAGGCGACCACAAAGTCATCCGCTGGCTCAAAAAACGCGGCGACCTGGAGCGCATCCTCCGTAGCTCACTCCTGTCCCCTTGAGGGGACGTGTACCGAAACTTGTCCCCTTGTCCGGCGAAGGTCACGTGCGTGGTCGTGAGAATTCGCGGCGGGATCGTTAGGATGGGCGGATAATGGCGGATTCGGAAAGCAGGGCTGTGGAGGCCTCCAAGGAGAATTTGCCGCGGGCGCGGCGGGTTTTCATGGAGACCTACGGTTGCCAGATGAATTTGGCGGACTCGGAGCTGGTCGGCGGTGTCTTGCGGCGGCACGGCTATGAGAAGACGACCGACCCGGCCGACGCCGACGTGATTCTGCTCAATACCTGCGCCATCCGCGAGCATGCCGAGGAGCGGGTGCTCGGCCGTCTCAGCGAACTTCTGCGTTACAAGTCGGCACGGCCTTCGGTGCAACTCGGGTTGCTGGGCTGCATGGCCTCGCATCAGCGTGAGCGGCTGCTTGACCGGGCTCCCTACCTCGACCTCGTGGTCGGTCCCGACGGGTATCGCAACTTGCCCGAGATTCTCGCTGCTGGCGGTGATCCGCTGGTCGAGGTTCGTCTTGACCGCGAAGAGACTTACGCCGACCTGATGCCGGACCATGGGCCGGGCCCGCGGGCCTGGCTGAGCGTTATGCGTGGCTGCGACAAATTTTGCACTTTCTGCGTGGTTCCTTTTACGCGCGGTCGCGAGCGCAGCCTGCCCGCAGACGCAGTCGTCGCCCAGGTCGAGGCCGCGGTGGCAGGCGGCAAGAAGGAAGTCGTTTTTCTGGGCCAGACGGTAAACGCCTACAACGAAGATGGCGTCGACTTCGGTGAGTTGTTGCGGCGCACGGCTGCGGTCGAAGGTCTGGAGCGAATTCGCTTTACCTCGCCGCATCCATCCAACGTCTCGGAATCGATGTTGGACGCAATGGCGGGCGAAGCGAAGGTGATGCCCTACCTTCACCTGCCGCTGCAATCCGCTTCGGACCCGGTTCTGGCGGCGATGCGTCGGGACTATACGATCGACGAATACCGCACGTTGCTCGCTGATATCCGGCGTCGCATTCCGGGCATTGCGATTTCGACGGATGTGATTGTCGGCTTTCCGGGCGAGTCGGATGAAGATTTCGCGCGCACGGCCGCATTCCTGGATGAGGCACGCTATGATTTCGCGTTTCTCTTCAAATACTCTCCGCGCGAAGGCACCAAGGCCTGGGCGCTTGGCGACACCATGAGCGAAGAGGAAAAAGGCCGCCGCCTGAGCCTGCTGATCGATCGCCAGCAAGAAATTTCGGCCGAGGTTTATGGCGCTTGCGTGGGCTCCGAGGTCGAGGTTCTGGTCGAAGGTCCGGCCAAGCGTCCGGAGGGCTGGGTGTTCGGGAAAACCGCCGACTTCAAGACCACGGTGCTCGACGGCGCGGGCCTCGTCCCGGGCGACCTCAAACGCGTACGCATCGCCAAAGCCACCTCCCGCACTCTGATCGCGGGTTGACGGTCCGGCCCTTTCTTTGCGGAGAGAGCGGGGCGCGTGCCACGGCCTCAAGATCATCCATTCCGGCAACTCACCCTTTGCTTCGCTTGAGATGCTCCGTGCGCTCAAGCGCGGAGAAGTCGTTGCGCTTTCCGGCCGGACCTCTAGGGAAAATGAAGTGAATGAGGCTGGGCAAAGAGTGGATGCAGATGAAGAAATCACCGGCTTCGGCGCAACCGAGGCGGCAGCTCTGCGCCTCTTCTTGAACCGCGGCATTCTCCGCGGCTTTATCTTCGGCGCGGGTGCGCTGGTGACGGCACTTCATTTCGTGAATCGCGACCTGGCCTGGGAAGCTGCCAAATCGGCCGCGCGTAACGTGGGCCTGGCCACTGGCGTCGAGGTGGACCTGCGCGGCGTCGGTAATCTGCCCGACGAACCGGCCATCATCACGCCGAACTATGCCAGCCATTTTGATATTGCCGCGCTGCTCGGGCACCTACCCGGACACAACCGCTTTGCGGCGAAGGAGGAACTCTTTCACGAGCCGGTACTCGGTACCGCCATGAAAGTGCTCGGCATGGTGCCGATCCACCGCTACGACCCGGCCGAATCCATCGAGCGGCTGAACCACTTGGCGGCAAAAGGCGAGCAGGCATTCTCCCTTGTGATGTTCCCCGAAGCGACGCGCTCGCCGGCCGGGGGCGGCATGGGGCCGTTCAAGAAGGGTCCATTTACCCTGGCGATTCAGACCGGCCGGCCAATCGTGCCGATCGCAATTTCTGGCAGTGATGAAGTGATGCCGCGTGACGATCACCTTTCGATCCGGCCCGGACGGATCGTGCTGGAGGTATTGCGGCCCGTGCCGACCAAGGGCCTCTCCTACGAAGATCGCGAGTCGCTGCGTGATCGTGTGCGCGCGCTCATTCTCAAGCGACTTGAGGAGACGAAAGGCGCGTGAGTGATCTACGGATTGTCGCACTCATGCCCTGTTTTGATGCAGCGAC
>JAYGCM010000063.1:0-133102 GCA_046583355.1 Deltaproteobacteria bacterium | reverse complement strand
TCGCGATTACCGACCGTGAGGCCGTCTTCTGGGAGTGTCCGGTGCTCTTCAATTTCGCGAATGCAATCGAGAATCCGATCGATGCTTTTGTCTGGACGCAGGAGTACGGTGCGCGGATCGGCATCCTGCCTTTCGGTCGTCCCGGCAGCGAGATCCGCTGGGTGGAGATCGACCCCTGCTACGTCTTTCACGAGGTCAACGCCTTCCGCCGCGGCGATGAGGTCGTCATCGATGTGCATCGCCTCGCCGAGGTCTTCAACAATACCGACCTCGCATCGGGCGAGGATCGTCTGACCCGCTGGATCATCGATACCTCCGGCGAGGAGCTCAGCTTCCGCGAAGAGATCGTCGGCTACGAGAGCTGGGATCTCGCCGCGCACGACCGCCGCTTCACCGGCCGCAAATATCAGCACAGCTGGCATACCGAGTTCCGCGACCACCCGGTCGGGGTCGAGATCGGGGGCATCGGCTACCTGAACTACGACACCGGCGAGAAGAAACTCTGGACGCCCGAGCCGGGTCGCCACGTCTCCGAGCCATTCTTTGTTGCGACCGGTGCGGGCGAAGGGGAGGGCTACATCATGTGCTATACCTACGACACCGCGACCACCTCAAGTACTCTGGCGATCTTCGAAGCCATGGATCACACGCGCGGCCCGATCGCGGAGGTCGAGCTTCCGCAGCGTGTCCCCTACGGTTTCCACGGCGTCTGGGTGCCGGCAGAGAGCTGAGAGAACCTTGGGTCTGCGCGGCGGCAGGCTCTCAAGGCCTTTGCCGCGCAGGCATGGATGCTCAGTACGCCGGGTCGGGCCAGTCCTCGAAGATTTCGGGCAGGTCGGTCGAGACCTTGCCCGGAAACTCCGCTGCGCGTTTCTCCAGGAAGCTCGTCACGCCTTCTTTGGCGTCGGCGCTGCGGCCCATCTGGAACATCGCGTTGGAGTCGAGGCGGTGTGCGTCCATCGGATGGGTCGCGCCGAGCATGCGCCACATCATCTGGCGCGCGAGTGCGACCGAGAGCGCGCTGGTATTGCGTGCGATTTCCAGCGCGAGTTCGCGGGCACGCGGCAGCAGCGCATCGGGTTCCAGAACCTCGCTGACCAATCCGCGCTGCAGCGCCTCGCTGGCAGGGAAAACCCGGCCCGTCGCCACCCATTCCATCGCCGTATTGATGCCGACTACGCGCGGCAGAAAGAAACTGCTGCAGGCCTCGGGCACGATGCCGCGGCGCGCGAAGACGAAACCGATTTTGGCCTTCGTGCTGGCCAGGCGGATATCCATCGGCAGCGTGAGCGTGGCACCGACACCGACCGCCGGCCCATTGATCGCGGCAATCACGGGTTTGAGAGATTGGAAGATCCGCAATGTATTGCGCCCGCCCGTGTCGCGCGGTGCGCGTGTCTCGTTCTCGCGTTTCGCGCGCGTCCCGTCGAAGGTCTTGCCGCCACCGCCGAGATCGGCGCCGGCGCAGAAGCCGCGGCCGGCGCCCGTGATGATCACGACACGGATCTCGTCGTTGGTGTCGGACTCGTCGAAGGCCGCCATCAGGTCGTGGAACATCTGGGCGTTGTAGGCGTTCAGCCGCTCGGGGCGGTTGAGGGTGATGGTGAATACGCCTTCGGATAATTCGGTGAGGATCGTCTCATAACTCATGCCTTCTTCTTCCCTTATGCGGCCGGTGGCTGCAAAAGAGGCTCCTGAGTGAGCGCTGCGGCAAGCGGCGCAGGCGTTCGGACCTTGTGTTCAGCGACCACGCAGCCGGCGCAAGGCGCGGCGGTCGCCCTTGGTCGGGCGGCCGAGTCCCTGGATGCGCTCGACGGGGCCCGGGTCGCGTCGTGGTGGTGGCGGTGGTGAGTGGTCCTCGAAGAGCTCGGCGGCGAGTTTGGCCGAGCCGCGCTTTTCGGCCAAAGCGGTGACGATGACGATGATATCTCCGCGCGGCGCACGGCCTACGATGCGCTCGCCTACGCGCAGCGGGTGGGCCGGCTTTGCGTTGCGCCCGCCGACTTTCATATGCCCGCCGGTGCAGGCTTGTTGCGCGAGCGTTCGGGTTTTGAAGAAGCGTGCGGCCCAGAGCCATTTGTCGATTCGTACGGAGTCCATCGATCGGCCCGCCCAGACGGCCGGCTCCCCAGGCACGACCATTGCTGACCTTGTTGCCGACGTCCAGAAGCTGCGATGTGTAGGCGTTTGTCGCGGCGGGCTTCATCGGGCACCTGCGCGCAGGCCGGGCACTAAACGGCTGCGGAAACATTTGCGCGCGTCGCGTCTCTCGGCGCGACAGACCAGCGGGGCCAGATTGCCCCTGCGGATATCGCGCCGCCAGAGAGCTGCCTGCGCGCGAAAATAGGGCAATAGCTCTGGATATTGGTCGGAGAGATCGTGGGCCTCGGCCGGGTCGCGGGCGATAGCGAAGAGTTCTTCGCTGCCGTCGTTGTGGCCCAGGTAGCGCCAACCTGGCGTCCGCACCCAGATGCCGCCCGGAATCTCGCCGCGGGGCAGATGCTCGCTCACCAGGACGCGACGGCCGACCGGGGCACCGGCGGTGATCGCGCCATGAAGGCTGCGGCCGGGTAGCCCCGGCATCGCTGCGACCCCGGCGAACGCCAGCAGGGTAGGTACGAGGTCTTCGGTCGAGATCATATCTTCTCGCATCGCCCCGGCCGGCACGACTCCGGGAAGCTGAAAAATCAGCGGGGTGCGGACGCCAAGCTCATGCAAGGTGCTCTTGCCGCCGCGCCGGTCGGTCCAGAACTGCCCGATCTCCCAGCCATTGTCGGAGACGTAGACGATGAGCGTATTGTCGCGCAGGCCGCGCGTCCCATTGCACGGGATGCATGCCCGAGAGCAGCGTCTGCAACGAGGGTTGGCAGGCACTGGCCGTATTATGGGCGTTGGTGAAGACGGTACCGGCGGCAGCGAGCGCATCGAGATTTGGCGTCAGCGCGACCGCGTGCCCGAGGAACCCGACGTCACGCCAGGCGTGGTCGTCTCCGATGATGAGGACGATATTCGGTGGTACCGGTGCCGCCACCGCGAGGGCCGCCGTGTGCAACGAGAACAAGGCGGCGAAGACCAGACGACGAGCGCAGGAGGCCAGGCATGAGGAGTTCATGCGCGACCTTCATCGCCAGAAGCGTGCCGCCCGCAAAGCTCCGGAAACAGGACCGATTTCGGCCACCGCTGTGCAATACGCGGCGATCCTGAGGTTGCGCGCGTTTCACCTTGAAACAGAAGGTTGCAGGCTGACCGGGCCCGAGGCGCAGCCCTCGCGGAGCGGTGCGGGGCAGAGTAATAGGTGTGCATGGCAAACGCGACCGAGCCGCCGCCCTTCGAGGTCGTGGCGATCGATCATATTGTTCTGCGCACCCATCGCATTGACGAGGTACTGGCCTTCTACCGCGATACTCTCGGCTTGCCTGAGGAGAGGATCCTCAAGGAATCCGGGCTCTATCAGCTACGCGCAGGCTTCGCCCTGCTCGATATCCTCGATGCGGATGTCGCGACCGAAGGCCTCGGCGGGGTTCCCGTCGCGGCTCCCGCGGGCGATTCCCGCTACGACCATTTCTGCCTGGCATTGGGCGATATCAACACCAGCGAAATGGTTGCCTGGCTTGGGGCCGCAGGAATCACACCGATGGCCGAGGGGCAGCTCTACGGTGCCACCGGCTACGGCCAATCGTATTATATCCAGGATCCCGACGGTCGCACGGTCGAACTCAAACTCGTTGAGGATGAGGAGTAGCGACGCGGCAGCGGCTGCCGATCGTCTCAAGAGCAGCGTTCGCGGTTCTGCGGCCGGCATGCTCCAATGGCTGTGGAGGAAGAAATTTTATGAACAAATCTACTATCAGTGCGGTGCTCGTCGGTGCACTCATCGTCCTGTCCGTCGGAATCGGGCGGCGTTTCTATGAGAGCGTCGCGGCCGGGCATGTAGCGGTTGCGACTCTCTTCGGTGAGGTGCAGGAAATTCCCTTTGAGGAGGGGCTGCATATCCCCGTCAACCCGCTCTACGAATTCGCTCTTTATGACGTGCGCGAGAAGACCCACCTCGAACAGGCTCAGGTGCCGAGTCAGGACCAGCTGCTCACCCGGGTCGATGTGAGCGTGCAATACCATCTGATCCGCAAAAAGGTGCCGTTAATCCTGCAGGAAACCGGCGATCTCCGGGATGTATTGCGCGTGCAGATCGTGCCGAAGCTGCGCTCGCTGATCCGCGAACAGGGCAAGACAGTGAAACGCGCCGAGGATTTCTTTCTCGAGGAGACGCAGGAGAAGCTGCAGACCGCGATCCTCACCTCGCTGCGGAGCTACCTCGCACCCAAAGGCGTGCACGTGAGCGCCATTCTGATCCGCGATATCACGCTGCCGCCCTTCATCGCCAAGGCGATCGAAGAGAAGAAGGAGCGCGAGCAGGAGGTCGAGAAGCAGAAGGCCGAGCTCGAGCGCTTCCGCTACGAGCAGAACCAGAAAATCGCTCAGGCCCAGGCCGAGCGCGCGGCGGCCGAAGAGGAGGCAGAAATGGTGCGCGTGCTCGCGGATGCACGTGCCTACGAGATCACCAAGCTCAACGCCGCCATCGGCAGCAACGAGAACTACGTCAAGCTGATGGCGCTCAAATCACTTGAGGCGATTTCGAAGGATCCGGCCGCAAAGATATACTTCCTCAACAGCGACAGCCCGAACCCGCTGCCGCTCATGCACCTCGGCGAAATGAACCCCCGCTAGGAGTCTTCTGCCACGCAGGCTCCTGAAGGTTCGGTCCGACAGGTTGTTCGGGGCCGGACCTTCAGGAGCTTTGTTCCACGAGAAATGTCTCCATGCGCGGGCCGACGCCGGGTCAGCCCAGCAGGTCGGCGTGATCGTCCTGGGTGCCGAAGGCGTTCTCGAGGACCCAGGCGCGCTTCAGGTAGAAATGCGCGGGGATCTCCCAGGTGAAACCCATGCCGCCGTGGACCTGAATGCAGGTGCGCGAGTTTCGCATGGCAGCCTCACCGGCGTTGATTTTCGCGCCTGACGCAGCGCGTGCGCCGTCGCCGACTTCGGGGTGTTCCAGGGTGGCCGCGGCACCGTAAACCGCGCCCCGGGCGATCTCCTGGCGCACGAACGAGTCGGCGCACATATGCTTCACGGCCTGGAATTTTCCGATCGGCTTGTTGAATTGCTCGCGGGTGCCGGCGTAGGCGACCGAGAGATCGGTCATGGCCTGGGCGATGCCGAGCTGCAGGGCGGCCGTCAGCGTGGTGCCTTCCAGGCCGAGGCGCTCGGCCTGGCCGCTGTCGCCACAGCATTCGCCCGAGGGCATGCTGACAATCTCGTGTACGGGCGTGAGCGGGTCGAGCGCGGTCGTGATGGCCTCGCCGGACATCTCGGCGGCATCGAGCTTCCAGATGCCGTCGTCGCGCAGCAGCAGCACGACATCGAGGCTGGCGAAATACTCCAGGATCATCGGTTCGTCCTGGCCCTTGGTGAGGTCAATGCCGCCGACGATCGTCTCGCCTGTCGCGGCACCTTCGATCAGCCCGGCGGCGAGGTGGGTCCAGACGAGCGGTCCGGGAACCAGCGCACGGCCGAGCTCTTCAAAGACGAGAGCGGCGTCGGTCATGCCGAGGCCGAGCCCGCCTTCGTCCTCGCTCACGCGCAGCGAGAAGACACCCATTTCGGCCAGCTCGCTCCAGAGCGCGCTATCAAAACTCCATTCCTCGATTTTCTGCAGGTCGCCCTGGGGGAATCGCCCCTCACAAAAAGTACGGATGCCCTGCTGCAGGGCCTTCTGGTCGTCGCGAAGTGTAAAGCTCATGGAAGTCTCCTCAACGATCCTTCGGTAGGCCGAGGATGCGCTCGCCGACAATATTGCGCTGGATCTGGGAAGATCCGGCCGCAATCGTCATGGCGAGAGATTGGAAGGTCTCAAAGGTGAACTCGCCTGCCGGCAGGCCGCCGACATCCACGCGCGAGAGTGCCGCGCGGCCGAGTACCTGCATGGAAAGCTCGCCCATATTTTGTTTGAGCTCTGACATGAAGAGTTTGAGTGCCGAGGCGCCAACGCCCGGTACGCCGCTCTCGCCGGCCTGCGCGATCGTATAGCGCAGCAGGTAGCCAAGCGCGTCGACCTCGGCGCGCATGCGTCCGACGCGGCGCCGCGTATGCACGTCCAGGGTGCCGGCCAGCTCGGCTGCTTTGGCGATATCTTCGGCCCAGACCTTGAGGTCGTAGATCGCACCAGAGAAGGCCGTGCCGCGCTCGAAGCGCAACGTCACGTTGGTGACGCGCCAGCCGTCGTTCTCTTTGCCGACCAGGTTCTCGATGGGGATGCGGACATTGTCGAGGAAGACCTCGCTGAATTCGCTCTCGCCCAGCAGTGTCGGCAGGGGGCGGATCTCGATGCCCGGGAGATCCATCGGCATGATCAGCCAGCTGATGCCGCCGTGTTTGGGAACATCGGGGTCGGTGCGGACGAGCAATTCACAATAGTCGGCAACCTGGGCGAAGCTGGTCCAGACTTTGGAGCCGTTCACGACGTAATGGTCGCCGTCGCGCACGGCGCGGCAGGTGAGGCTGGCGAGGTCCGAGCCGGCGCCTGGCTCGGAGAAGCCCTGGCACCAGACCTGCTCACCGCGCAAAATCGGCCCGAGGTGGCGCTCCTTTTGTGCGTCCGTGCCTTCGACCATCACGGTCGGGCCGCCATGCAGTAGGCCGACGAAATTGGTGCCGACGTACGGCGCCCGCGCACGAGCGGTCTCCTCGTAATAGATCAGCTGTTGGCTCAGGGGCAGGCCGCGGCCGCCGTATTCTGTCGGCCAGGTGATGCCTGCGTAGCCGGCCTCGAAGAGCTTGCGCTGCCAATCGGTGTCGTAGACGCGCCGCGCCTCATACTCGCTGCGCTCAGGCGGCTCGCCATGCTCGGGCACGGCCTTGGCAAGCCAGCGGTGCAAGTCTTCGCGGAATGTTTCGTCTTCTTCGGAGATCTTGAGATCCATTGGTGGTCCTCCTGCTTGCTCGCCAGCCGAGCCGGTGCGGTCGGTGGTGAGCGCCGCATCCGGGGCGGATGGGCACCTTGAGGCTAACGCAAGACGCGTGTCTCACAAGCGGGCAGGTCCGGAATTCGTATGCTTGGGAGATTTCCATGGAAACCCGCAATGTTGTGCTCGTCGATGCCGCCCGCTCTCCCTTTGCCCGTGGCGGCAAGGGGAAATTGGTCGCGACCCGCCTCGACGAGGTCGGCGAGCAGGTGCTGCGCGCCCTGCTGGCACGTAACGCGAAGGTTTCGCCCGGGCTGATCGAAGAAGTGGGCATCGGCAACGTGCAGGGCCGCGGCACCGAATTCAGCTACCTCGGCAATGTGCAGCGTCTGGCCGGTATTCCGCTGGAGGCATGCAGCTTCCATTCGAATCGCCAATGCGGCTCCAGCATGGAGACGATGCACCGCATCATCATGTCGATCCAGCTCGGTCATATCGATTGCGGGATCGCGATGGGGATCGAGCGTATGGGCCGCGGCTTGGCCGGTGGCGCCGGCGAAACTCGCGTGACCAAGATGTCGGGACGCATCGGGGAGATGAACGAGAGCCAGCGCGCCATGGCGCCGGATCACGACGAATATTTCTCCGTCGCGTTTCCTGATTATATTCTCGACACGCCGTGGCTGCAGAATATGCCGCAAACGGCGCAGAACGTGGCCGAGGTCTATGGCCTGGAGCGTGGCGCTCTCGATGCGTTTGCCGCCGAAAGCCATCGCAGGACCGATGCGGCCTACGCGGCAGGCGCCTACAAGGACGAGATCATTCCGCTCCAAGTGGAAGATCCCATTTATGATGATGACGGGCGCTGGCTCGATGCTGAGCATGGTGAGATCATCGCCTTCGAGCGCGACGAGTGCATCCGTCCCGGCACGACTGTCGAGAAGCTCGCCGGTCTCAAGGCGCTGCGCGGTATCAAGAGCTTTGCCGACAAGGAAATTGTCATCACGCCGGGAAATTCATGCCCGACCAATGATGGGGCCTCGGCCGCACTCCTGATGAGCGAGGCC
Organism: Deltaproteobacteria bacterium; assembly: GCA_046583355.1. GTDB lineage: Bacteria > Desulfobacterota > Binatia > UBA12015 > UBA12015 > UBA12015. The sequence goes on along the minus strand of JAYGCM010000063.1, from coordinate 125,076 downwards.
AAGGCCTTGGAGTTGGGTCTTGAGCCGCTTGCGCGGATTGTCGGTATCGCGGTGGGCGGCGTGAAGCCGCAGTTGATGGGCCTTGGTCCGATCGTCTCGTCGAAGAAGGCCTTTCGCCGGGCCGGGATCACGGGCGAGCAGGTGGATCGCGTCGAATTCAACGAAGCCTTCGCGGCGCAGGCCTTGCCGTGTATCCAGGAACTCGGTCTGAAGCCTGAGAACGTGAACGTGAATGGTGGCTCGATCGCCATCGGTCATCCCTTGGGGGCCACCGGCGGGCGCCTGGTCGGCACCGTCGCTCACGAACTACGCCGCAGCGGCGGGCGCTACGCGTTGGCGACCCAATGTATCGGTGCCGGCATGGGCATCTCCACGGTACTCGAGCGCCTCGACTGAGCAGCAGGGAGCAGCGCGATGGGATTCCAGGTATATTGCGGCACCAATCAGCAAATGGCGCTCTCTGCACTGGGTGCCTATGCGCGTCGTGCCGAGGCGCTTGGCTATGATGGCCTGAATGTTCCCGAAGCGGTCCATGACGGTTTTCTGGCCGCGAGTGTTGCGTTGCAGGCGACCCAGAGAATCCATGTAGCGACCAGCGTGGTCGTCGCGTTCCCGCGCAGCCCGATGATGGTTGCCATCGCGGCCTGGGATCTGGCGGAATTATCGGGCAGTCGTTTTGAACTCGGTCTGGGTTCGCAGGTCAAGGGCAATATTGAAGGGCGCTATGGCACGCCATGGACGCCGCCGGTGCAACGGATGCGCGATTATATCGGTGCGCTCCGTGCGATCTTCGACACCTTCCAGCACGGCACGAAGCTCGCTTTCGAGAGTGAGAATTATAGCTTCTCGCGAATGCAGCCATTCTTCCGGCCCGAACCGCTTGCGGACCCGACCTTGCCCATTCGTCTGGGTGGCGTCGGTCCTAGGATGACGGCATTGGCCGGTGAAATTGCGGATGGTCTCAATACGCATCCCACCAATACCGCGCCGCGCTACCTGCGCGAGGTACTGGGTGCGCGGCTGGCAGCCGGCGCCGCGTGTAGCCAGCGAAGTCTTGCGGACTTCCGCCTCATGGTGGGCTGCCGCGTGGCGACGGGTCCGACCAAGGCCATCGTGGCCCAGGAGCGTGAGGCGGCGCGCCGCACGCTGGCCTTTCTTTATTCGACGCCAGCCTATTGGAAGAGCCTGGAACTCTTCGGCTGGGAGGATTGCGGTATCGCGCTGCGCGAACTTACGCGCGCGGGGAAATGGGACGAGATGGCTGGCTTGGTCGATGACGAGATGCTCGATGCCTTCGTGCCGCAGGGCACCTACGACGAGATCGCCCAGGTTCTGCAGGACTGGTACGGCGACCTGACGAGTTGGCTCACCTTCCCGATGCCGGCCGACCCCGCCGATGACGCCGCAGCCGCAGTCGTCATTGCCCGTCTGCGGGCTTGAATCCTTCGCATTGTAGAACCGGGAGGCGGGGGTAGCGCACGAAGCGCGGGTCCTGATCCGAGAGCCCGCAACGCAGGAAGACGCTTCCCTTACCGGATTCGATTTGCCGGGCATGGCAGCAACTGTGGCAGAGGCTCGGCATCGCGGGGATGAAGATGACAGATGACGCGTCGCCGTGGTAGTCAGGAGAGAGGCGGGCGGCCTTTTGCCGGGTGAAACTCGGTGAGTTGGGCCAGCCCCGAGACCACCATGCTAATCCCGACCATGAACGCGCGCACCCGCGGAGCCCATTGGGCGCACCGGATGCTCGATAGCGCTGCCGCGCGCACCATCGCCTTGCCCTGGCTGCCGAAGCCGGGTCTGATCTCGGCGCTGCGCCGAGTGGTGGGCGATCCTGTTTGCGACCCCATGGGACTCGCGCTGCGGGCACCGCGCAAACGAGCGGCCGTGCTCTTTATCGTCGGCGACCGTGCCTCGGGCCACCAGGAGCGGGTAGCCGCGCAGGCCTGGTCTCTCGAAGCGGCCGGGGTGAGCACGAGCATCGTGCGCCATTCAAGCCTGAACTTCGCTCGGTTGGTTGAGTCCTTCCCGGTATTCGTTCTGGACGGCGTCTCGACAGACGCGCCCATGCAGCATTTCCTGACGCGTGCGCGGGACGCCGGGCGCCTGGTGATTGTAGATGGTGCCGAGCTTGCGGCTTCGCCCGTGGCGGGTCCCGGCGGCCTGCGCGACGCGCTCGCCAGGCGTGCGCCGCAGGCCTCCGTGCGGCGATCGCTCGCGATCAATTGGGTCATGCGAGCACCTCTGGCCGAGCGCAGCGGCAGCAGTCAAACCATTTTCAGGATTGCCAACGAGATGGGCCGTCGCGGTCACCGCGTGCGTGTTTACGTGGACCCGGTCGAGCATCTGGCCGAGCTCTCGCCGGGCCAGATCGTCGACTATCTCGAGCGCAACTTCGGTCCCTTGGCGGTGGAACCCATGATCGGCCGGCGCGGCTTCAGCCCCTCGGACGCCACGATCGCAACCTGTTGGCGCACCGCAGATAGTATTGTTCAGGACCCACGCTCGCTCTTCCGCTTCCGCTTTTTTCAGGACTTCGAGGAAGGCCATTACGCAGCCGGCCATCGCTACCACCACCGCGCCAATCGGGCTTATCGTCTGCCGATCCAGCCGATTACCTTGGGGGCGAGCCTGGCCGAGCGGCTCGCGGCACGGACCGGACAGGCGGTCGACTCTCTGGACTTGGGCATCGAGACGGCGGCGTTTCATGTCGCGACCCCACCTGCCGAGCGTGGCTCGGTTTTGCGGGTACTTTTCTATGCGAGGCCTGAGCTTCGCCAGCGCGGCTACGCTCTGGGGATCGAAGCTCTGGCGCAATTTCACGCGCGCTTCCCTGAGGCTGAAATCGTGCTTTTCGGGGCGATGGAAGAGACTCTGGGCCGCGTGCCCTTTGCGCATACCTGCATCGGGATTCCGTCGCGCCAAGAGTTGGCGCGCGAGATGAACCGCGCGCATATCCTTCTCTCGCTCTCGCTTTCGGAGAAGATCTCCTGGGTGCCTTTGCAAGCGATGGCGTGCGGCGCGGCAGTGGTCGAGACCGACGCCTGCGGCCTGCGCGACGTGATGCCAGAGGGCGCCGGCTGCCGGATTGCAGATGCGAATGCCGAGTCGATCACGGCTGCGCTATCCGCGCTCGCCAGCGATGCGGAGGCGCGCATCGCGTTGGCGGTCACCGGCGCGCGCGAGATGGCACGCCACGACTGGGGGGTGACAATCGACCAATTCGAAGCGACGCTTCTGCGACGATGTTTCGCCACCACCGAACGCATCGAACGCCCCGCCCATCTCGTCGCCAAAGGCGCAGTCGGAAAGTAGGCCTGCCTCCGGGCGCCGCTACCGATCTTCCGGCGGCATCGCTCACCAGGGCCGCTAGTAGAACCGGCATGAGGTCAGCCGATCAGTTCTGCTTTTTCGCGCTGAAGTCCATATTCAGCAGGCCGAAGAGAGCGCCGCCTTGGTCGGCCTCCTCGTCGCCGGGCAATGCACGAAAGACAAGCAGAATATCGTGTACGCCGCCTTTGGTACCGAGCGGTATATCCGCGGTGATTTGCTTGCCGAGGAGAGTCGCTTCGAGGGTCATGCTGCCCAGAAGAGGGCCGTCGATTTCATCGAGGCGGACCTCAATGATGCCCCCACTCATGAAGGCCGAGAGAGCGGAGCCGATGATCCGCAGATTGTCGAGTCCGCTGAGGTCGATGCCCTCGTAGCGGGCGAAGCCGCCGGTGCGGGTGGCTACCAGAAGGGCTTCCCCTGCTAATGCGTCGGGCACCAAGGGGCCTTCGGGTGCGAAGACTTTGAGTGTTCCTTCGGCCTCGTCGAAGAACGCGGCGCTGCGGTTGGGGTGAACGAAGGTCTGCGTAGCGTCGTGGCCCAGCGACCCGATGACCTCGCCGCCGCGGTCGCGGTAGCTCGCGACAAGGCGGTATTGCGCAGGCGAGCGATCGCCCATGATTTCGTTTTGCTCAAATGTGTCGGCGTGTTGGTCGAATACGATGGTGCCGGTCAGCGGCAGGCCGGCTGGTTGCACCCGGTCGGGTGCGAGCCCGAGGATCCAATCTACCAATTCCTCGGCGCGGTGTTTCGTGAAATGAGAATTGGCAGGCATATCGCGCGTCCCCCAATTGCCGCCGCCGCCCGCGATCACTTTGGCCGCGAGGCGCGTCCGGGCGCTCGTATCTTGGGCATAGCGCGCAGCGATTGCCGATAGGGCGGGTCCGGCCGAATCCTGGTCGTTCGCATGGCAGGCGGTGCAGCCGTTGTCGGCCAGCGCCGCGAGGCCTTGCGCCGCTTCCTGGTGGCCGACGGGCTCGAAGCCGGCGGGGGCGTAGAGTAGTTCGACCTGCACGGCGGCGGCTTGGATGCCGCCATCGGCAGTGCTGCCGTCTTCTGTGTCCTGAACCTCGACGCGATAGTCCACCGAGCCGCCGGAATAGAAGGAACCGTTGCCTTTGAGCGCGATCTTCACCACAGGCGGCGCGTTGCCGACCCGGAGTTCGTGGCGTGCGATGGACCGGCTGCCGGCGGTGTCGGTGACCGCCAATTCCAACTGGTAAATGCCGGGCTCGCTGACGACCAGCGACGAAGCGGCGGCCTCGGTCAGCGAAAGGGATTCGCCGGCCGCATCGTGCAGGGTCCAGCTATAGCTCAGCTCATCGTCGGGGTTGCGATCAAAGGAGCCCGTGCCGTCAAAGGCGATGGCAAGCGGTGCGGCGCCGACATTGGTGTCGAGGGTAGCGACGGCGACCGGCGGTGGGTTGTCGCCGGAGAAATACGAGATTCGCGAGAGCCCGGAGTCGTCGTTGTCCGAAAACCATATCGAACCGTACTCAAGGACCCAGATGCTGCCATCGGGTGCGATCGCCATGTCAATTGGCGCATTGAGGTCGAGATCGCCCAGCGGCTCGATCTTGCGCACGGAACCGTCCTCGTTTTCTTCGACCAGAACCACCCACTCGCGGATGAAATCGTAGAGCAGCAGCTTGCCGTCATAATACGAAGGTAGAGCCGAGGCATGGTTCGCGAATTTGTCGGAATAATAGACCGGGCCGGCCAGCACGCTGCGGCCGGAGCGCTGGCCGGATTTGGCGGCGGTTTTACGGGAGAGCTCAAAGAACTCCTCGTCGATCATATAGGGGAAGGCGATCCAGGATGGCTGCGGTTCGGGTAGTGCCCGCACGCCGGAGTTCGCCGTCGAGTCGTTGCGCGGCGCGGTGGGATCGAAAAAGGGGCCGGCGGCCTCGCCGCTTGAGCGATTCCACGGCAGGTAGGGCCGGTTTCCGGCGATGAAGAGGGGCCAGCCGAAGAAGCCGGGCTTGGTTGTGCGGTTGACCTCGTCGTAGCCACGCGGTCCGCGTGTCTCGTCGTCGTCATTCGCGTCAGGGCCGATTTCGCCCCAATGCAGAATGCCCGTGCGGTCATCGAAAGAAAACCGGAAGGGGTTGCGGAGGCCCATGGCGTAGATTTCCGGACGTGCGTTGTCCTCCGGGCCGAAGAGGTTGCCTGCGGGAATCGTATAGGAGCCGTCGGCCTCGGGGTGCACGCGTAGAATCTTGCCGCGTAGATCTTGCGAGTTCGCGGCGGAACGCAGCGCGTTCTGGATCGAGTTATCCGGGTCGGGATCGATCGGCGCGAAGCCGCCGATGCCGTGCGGGTTCGAGTCATCTCCGGTCGAGAGCCAGAGATTGCCGGCCGCATCGAATTGCATATCGCCTCCTTCGTGGCAGGTATCGCCGCGGTCGATCGGTATTCGGAGGAGGACTTTCTCGCTGTCCAGGTCGACCTGGCCATCGCGAAACTCGAAGCGGGAAAGGTGGTATTCCGGCCGCGCGCCGGTATCGCTCGCATAATAGAGGTAGCCGTAGTGCGTCTTTTTGAAGTCGCTCGGGAAGGTGATGCCGATCAACCCGTTCTCGGCTTGGCTGTAGACATCCAACTCGCCTGCGGGCACGACCGTCCCCGAAGTGGCATCCCAGCGGCCGATGCGGCCGTTGCGCTCGACGATATAGAGATCGCCTTCGGGCGTGAACTCCATCGCAATGGGTTCGCCGATGCCGGTGGTGATTTTTTCCTGCATGACGCGCCAACGATGCGGCGCGCTTTTTGTGTAATCGAGTTGGGGCGCGCCGCTGCCGTCGCCCATGGCGAAACGCAACCCGCCGAAAAGATGGTCGAGGAAGAGATCTTCATCGAAGCTCTCCTCGGTATGGCCGAGGCCGGTGTAGAAGCTTCGTCCGCCATCGAATTTGCGCTGCCACGCGATCGGATGGCTCTCGCCTGAGATGCCGCCTTCGTAGGTGGACTCGTCGACCCGCAGCAGAATATCGACGTCCTGCGAGAAGCGCTGGTAGTCGTACCATTCATCTTCGCGCTCCCAGCTCTCGGGCAGGGTCGCGGTGGCGGGGCTATTCGGGTTGACCAGGCGGACCTTGGCTTTCTGTACGTTGGAAGGGGTATTGGGATGGGAACGGAAGGCCGCGCCAACCAGGCGCGTGTACCAAGGCCATGAATTTTCTTTCCATTCGGTATCGGCCGCGGCATGAATACCGACGAAACCGCCGCCGGCCTGGATATAGCGCTCGAGTTCCTGCTGCTGGGTATCGTCGAGTACGTCACCCGTCGTATTGAAAAAGACGACGGCGCGGTGGCGACTCAGCTCTTCGCGGGTGAAACGCTCGGCATCTTCGGTGGCCTCGATACGGATGCCGCGACGGCGGCTCTCCGTCTCGAGAACCTCAAGGCCGTATTCGATATTCTCGTGTCGATATTCGGCGGTCTTCGTGAACACCAGGACGCTGGGGGCATCGACCGGCAGCTCCGGGATTGGCTGGCTACAGGCGCTGACGATAAGCGAGAAAAGAACAACCAGCGGAGCAGAGCGCAGAATCCTCATTCGGCTACTTTTGCTGACCTCAGAGCCGAAAGAAAGGGAGCCCGGGGCCGGCGGCTGGCACCGCATGCCACCGCTCGCGCGCGGGCACGATGAAGCTATCGCACGATTCCGCTAGATCTGGTTGAGATATGGCCGACGCTGGAAATCCTCTTCATACGCGCCTTTGTGACCTTCTCGGAGTCGAATTTCCGATCCTCCAGACGGGCATGGGCTGGGTCGCCACGCCCGAGTTGGTAGCGGCTTCCTGCAACGCCGGGGCATTCGGCTTTCTCGCGGCAGCGGCTCTTCCCCTGCCCGAGGTCGAGGCGGCGATTCGCAAGACGAAGGAGCTCACCGACAAGCCCTTCGGCGTCAATTTTCTGATGGACGCACCCGGGGCCGAGGAAATCGTCGAGATGGTGCTGCGCCATGAGGTCCGGGCGGCGGGCTACAACCGCGCGCCGAACGCTGCATTGATCCAGAAGCTCAAAGCGGGCCATGTCCTCTGCATTCCGACCTGCGGCGCGCCGCGCCATGTGCAGAAGGCCGAAAAGCTCGGTGCCGATATTGTGATCGTGCAGGGCGGCGAGGGGGGCGGTCATACCGGCACCATTCCGACCTCGTTGCAGGTGCCGGCCTGCGTCGATGCGGTGGACATTCCTGTAGTAGCCGCAGGCGGCTTCAAAGATGGCCGCGGTCTGGTCGCTGCATTGGCCTGGGGTGCTGCCGGTGTGGCGATGGGCACGCGCTTCTTGCTGACCAAAGAGAGCCCGGTCCCCGAGGTCACAACCGAGCGCTACCTCAAGGCCGGCCTCAAGGATATCATCATCACCTCCGAAATCGACGGCATGCCGCAGCGAGTCGTCATCAATGAATTGGTGAGGCAATTGGAGACCAAAAGCGGACCCGCCCGGCTCGTCTTCGCATTGCAAAACGCTCTTGCCTTTCGCAAAATTTCGGGAGCTTCGGTCCTGCAGCTTCTTCAATCCGGGCTTGCGATGCGCAAGAACGAGGGGCTCTCCCGCAGCCAGATATTGCTCGCTGCCAACGCTCCCATGCTGGCGCGCCGCGCCATGCGCGAAGGAGATCCCGTCGGTGGTTATCTGCCGAGCGGCTCGGTCGCGGGTGTGATTGACGACCGACCGACCTGCCAGGAGCTCATCACGCGGATCATGTCCGAGGCCGAAGCGGCCCTGGACCTGCTGCAACGCTGATTGGCGGGACCTTGAGAGGCGCTGCCGAAAAGTAGGCCTGCATCCGGGCGCCGCTTGCGACCGCTGGGCTCAAGCCGGCTTGTCTTGGAGGGCGAAATGATCGCCTTCGCGGGTGGCGCGAGACTCACGGATGAGTTTGGCGAGATGCGAGCGCACCGAGGTGCCTGCAGCAGGCCAGAGGAATTCGGGGATGTCGGCGTAGATGGTTTTCACCATCTCGGGCACCTCCGAGATGCCTGCTGCAAGGACTTCCAGAATTTGCTGCTCGCGCAGTTCGCGGTGAGCGATATATTGACGGATTTTCTCGCTGGCGTTGCGGATCACCGGACCGTGCGCGGGGTAGAGCACCTCGGGTTCAAGCGCGAGGAGGCATGCCAGCGATCGCATATAGTCCAAGAGGTCGCCGCCGTGCTCGGGGATCACGGTGGTGCCTGCGCCGAGCACGACATCGCCCGTGAAGATGGCCCGCTCTTCTTCCAGCCAATAGCAAAGATGGTCGCAGGAATGGCCGGGTGTGAAGATTGCCTTGAGAGTCGCGCCCTCGGTCTCGATCACGGCACCGCCGTCGATTGCCTGCACGGCACCCTCGATGGGGCCGTCCATGCCCTCCCAGGGGCGCTTCGAGGTCAGGAGATCGCCAAACTCCTGCCGCACATCCTTGACGCCTCCGATATGATCGGGGTGGGCGTGCGTGATGACGATCTCCTGGAGCTCGCGGCTTTGGCGCTGCTCTTCGAGTGCCTGTTTGAGCAGGGGGATCCAAGCGGCCTCGCCGCTGCCGGTGTCGAGGAGAAGTGGGGCCGATGAGGTGCCCACCAGGTAGGTATTGGTGCCCGGCCCGGTAAAAGCGCTCGGGTTCTGCCCCAAAATGGTGACGACCCGTTCGCTCCAGACGTCGATATCGGCCATCTCAAGGCCGATCATATTGCCCTGGACCACGCGGTTCGGAGAATCGCTCACCTACCGAGTCTAGAGGTCTGGCCGCCGTGTCTCAATCGGCGTGGGCGTCGATCCAAAGGCGGTAGTCGGTATAGCCGATGGCCTTGTGGCGCTCGGCCGTGCGCTGGAGGATCTGGCTAGCGCGGGTGGGATCGCCATTGGCCGATTGCGGGATCTGCTCCTGCAGGAAGCCGGCAACGCTCGCGCTATGTTTGCGCGAGGCGACCAGGTTGCCCTTGCCGGTGACTACGTTGCCGCAGCCGAAGACGTTCTCGAAGCTCACGACCTTGCCGCGCTCCTTGTCTTCAAGGCGCAGCAACTCGCCGTCCATGGGCAACCCTTCGATCGGTTCGGGGATCGAGCCGATCGAGGAGATCACCAGCTGCGCTTCCACATTGCGGATTTCGCCGGGGACGATGGCCGCCTTGCCCTTCTCGTCGATACGCGTGCGGGCAAAGCGCAATCCGCCGAGCTGGTCGCCTTCGGTGAGCAAGCCGATCGGGGACCAGAGCGGTTCGACATTGAAGAGAAGCTTTTTGCGCGCCTTCTCGAGGATGCGGCAGCGGATCGCTTCGACTTTCTGGATCTTTTCGGGCGTCGCGTTGGGCGGCGCCTCGGCCAGCGGCATATCTTCGATACGGCGGCGGTAGTAGATGGTGCAGCCCTTGAGCTCGAGGTCTTCCCATTTCAGGTTGTGACTTTCGAGAACGGCCGGGATGCCGCTGGTTTCCATTTCGATGAGGTTTTCGTGGATGCCGCGCTTGGCGAGTGCCGCCAGCGTCAACTCCAATTGGATCAGCTTTGCCACGTCGATCGAGGCCAGCCCGCCGCCGACCACGATGGCGCCATCCTGCACCTGGTAGGTGGGGCCGTGGTAGCCAGGCTCGCGGTAGTGGTTGAACCAATAAATGAAGGGGTTCTGGTAGACCAGGCCGCGGTTGATGTAGGCGTCCGCGCCGGTCACCGGCAGCGGGCGGTCGCGCCAGGCTCCGTTGGCGAGCAGGATGAGGTCGAAGCCCCAATCTTCAAGTAACTCGTTGAAGGTGATATCGCGGCCGATACCGGTTGCGGGAACGAATTCGACGCCCGGCTGATCGAGCTTTTTGTCGATCGTTGCGTACTCCTTGTTGCGCAAGGCTTCGTGCCACATGGGTAGGCCGTCTTCGACCTTTCCGTAAGGACGGTCGTTTTGCTCGAAGACGACGCAGAGGGCGCCGGCAGCGCGCAGTCGCTCGGCGGCTTCGGCGCCTGCGGTTGCACCTCCGATGATGGCGATGCTCGATGGGAATTCACTGGCTTCAGACATGGTTCACGGAATGGTCATGGGCCACAGCGGGCCTTTGGAAGGACTCCCTTCGGGTAACCCGGACGGAATTGGCGCGCAAGATGTCAATTCCTTGCGGAGCGCCATGCTGCCGCGATTTCCCTGCAAATTCAAGGCTCACGGGGCGGCGCGGAGGCCCGCGACGAAGACCTCGCGGAACTGGTCGATGGCGGCCCGGCGGCCATGGCGCGGCGCTCCCGGCCCGATCAGGAAGCCGAAAACACCGGCGATAAAGAGCGCGCCGATGGTATTGGCGTTCATCGCAATGCGGATCTGGCCGCTATCTTGAAAGGTCGAGATAAAGCGCGCAATCGCCCTTACGTGCGGGCTTTGGTCCCATTCGTGGGTAGCAGGACTGCGGAAGGCAAGGCCCACCAGGTCGCGCACGGTCTCCGGTTCCTCGCGTGTCTCCAGCAAGGCATTTACGACTCGCGCGAAGAGATCTTCGACGGAATCGGGCTGCTCAATTGCTTGGAGTCGCTGGCGCAGGCCTTCCTCGACGTTCTCGCGAAACGCCCGCAGAACCTCCTCTTTGCCCTGAAAATGCAGGTAGAAGGTGCCGCGCGCGACACCGGCAAGGCGAACGATTTCATCGACCTGAACGGCATCGAAGCCCTTGCTCTGAAAGAGTTCGAGCGCCGCATCATAAAGACGCTGGCGGGTTTCTATTTTTTGTCGCTCACGCGCGGTCAAGCGGATTTCGGCAGCAGCCATCCTATTCAACCTGTCAGAAGACGGCTGTTCCTTCAATGAAGAGCTGTCTTGCCAAGATCGTCAGGCTGCATTGATCCGGTCGATCAGCATGCGGAGTTTGCCGAAGTCGGCGCGGCCAAAGGGCAGAACGAGGCGCGGTAGATCGGCAATTTCTTTTTCGTCCGCCTCGGCCGGTAGCGCGCCGCGCTGGACAATGCCGCCGGCACCTTCGCGCAGAATTTCTGCGAAATCGCGGTTCAGCTCTTTCAGGACGGGCTCGGTGAGTGGGCTCTCCATGCGGATGACCAACTGGTCGTCGACGTAGCGCTGCGAGTGGTAGCGATGGAAGAAGCCGGTGATCTCCGCCACCGCCTCATCCACGTCGTCGGTTACCTTGAAGAGATGCATATCCTGCTCGGAAATCAGGCCCGCATCCAGAAGGTGCTCCTTCACGTAGTCGCGCCAGGTTTTCCAATAGTTGCCGCCGGGCGCATCGAGGAAGACCGCGGGTGCCGGGTCGGCCTTGCCGGTCTGCAGCAGGGTGAGCGCCTCGAAACCTTCGTCGTGTGTGCCGAAGCCACCCGGAAAGAGGGCAATCGCATCGGCCTCTTTGACGAAGAGGAGCTTGCGCGTAAAGAAATATTTGAAGTTGATGAGTTTATGATCTTCGAGAATCACCTCATTCGCGCTTTGCTCGAAGGGCAGCTGAATATTGATGCCGAAGCTGCGCTCACGCCCGGAGCCCTCCTGGCAGGCCTGCATGATCCCCGGCCCGGCGCCGGTGATGATCATGAAGCCTCGGTTGGCGAGGCGCTCGGCGAAGGCATGCGCCTGCCCATAGGCAGGCCACTCGGGCTGTGTGCGTGCCGAGCCGAATGTCGAGACCTTGCGCACGCCGCGGTAGGGCGCGAAGACGTGGAAGGCGTAGCGCATCTCTTTGAGGGCTGTGTTGATCAGCTTGATCTCGCCCAGATCGGCGCCGTCGCGTAGCAGCTTCTGCGCGGTCTCCTGGATTTCCTTGACCAACGTCCGGGCGAGGGCTTCTTGGTTGCGGGGGGTAGTTTTTTGGCTCACCCGATCATTCTCTACGGAATGCCCGGCCGATGCTATCCGGATGATGTTTCGGCCGGATTTGGTTTGCCTTCGGACCGGAGCTCAGAGACCGGAGTGCGTCAGGAGGCCGGGCGCAATGCGGCGCGTTTGGGTTCCTGGCTGCTTTGCGTGGGCAGAGTCTCCCCTAGCCGCTGGATCTCTTCGCGTGGCAGATGCAGCTCGCGGCCGAGGTCGGCGACCACGGCCGCGGCGTCTTCCCCCTTACAGTGAACGCGATGTTCGCCGAGCGCACGGATGAAGCGAAGGGGGACGCTCAGGCGCCCCTCGCTGAAGCCGACGCGGTAGGCCACGCGCCAGGTTCCGGTAAGAAGAAGGGCAATGCCGCCAATGGAAAAGAAAATGCTCATGCGTAGGGATATAGACGTGCGGCGCTGGCAAACCCGTAAAAGCACCGCACGGCTTTCTCTGCCTTCAGCTTAACGACCTCGTGCCTGTGTTGCTATGAAATCGGGTCTGCGGACGCGGAAAATTCGCAGCCGATGGATTTGCTGATTGCGTCGTCCTGGGTTGGTTTGAACTCAGCGCCGAAACCGGAGATTCAGGACCGATAGCGATGGCGATGCCCGGATTGGTTCCAACATTCATTACGGTTTTTGGTCGCGCTTTGCGGCCGCTCGCGCGACGATGCTCGGCTGGACGCAGGCGGCAGGTGGCCGGGATTCTGCTGGCGCTGGGCAGTCTGCTCGGTGTCGGTTGCGCTGGCGTGGCTGCGTCGGCGAAGATCGAAACAGGAACAATCACGCGATTGGGGACCATGCGCGGCGGACAGATCGGCGCCGCACCGCTGGCGCTGCCGGCCGATGCCAGCGACCTTGAGGTTGCCTTGCGCCGGGTCCGCACGGCGCTGGCGGGTCGCACGGCGCTGCCCGCGGAGGTGCCTGCGGTATTAGCGGCAATCGAAGCTGGGGCGGTGTCGCGCGATGCGCTGCTTGCGGGGTTGATCCGTAGGCGTCGCGACGAGATTCTCCTCACCGGCTATTATGAGCCGGTGCTGGAGGCGCGGCGGGTGCCGGATGCGCGCTTTCGCCATGCGCTTCTCGCACCGCCTGCGGCGGGGCCTTCGGCGCGTCTCAGCCGCGCCGAGATCGCGGCGGGAGCTCTGGCCGGGGCCGGCCTCGAACTCTTCTGGGTAGACGATGCAATCGACCTTTATTTTTTGCATATACAGGGTTCGGGCCGGCTGCGGCTGGCAGATGGCTCGCTGGTGCGGGTCGGCTACGCCGCCAATAACGGCCACAAATACCAATCGCTCGGTCGCTTGATGATCCAGCGCGGGCTTCTGATACGCGAGGCGGCGACGGCACCGGGAATCCAGGATTGGCTGCGCGCCCATCCGGAGATGACCGACGAATTACTGGTGGCGAATCCGCGCTATATTTTCTTCCGCGAACTCGATCTGCCGCCGACCGACGGCCCCATTGGTAGCATTGGGATGCCCTTGGTCGCCTGGCGCTCGGTCGCGGCGGACCCTGCGGTTACTCCGCCGGGTAGCCTGGGCCGGTTGCGCGCCAAGCTTCCCGACGGCCGTAGCCTCGATCTCCTGGTGGTGGCGATGGATTCGGGCGCGGCCATCCGCGGGCCGGGCCGCCTCGACATTTTTCTGGGCACGGGCGAGGAAGCCTTCGCGCTTGCCGGAATTCTGCGCGCCCCGGCCACCATCGACTGGCTTCGCATGCCCTAGGGGTTCGCGTTAAGGGAGGAATACTTATGAAAAGTCTACTGCAAACGATTCTCGCCTTGAGCGCCGCTTTGCTGCTCGCGGCCTGTACCTCCGGCATGCAGGATAAAATCGTCCAAGGTGTCATCGAGGACCGACTCGCGACCGCGGCCAACCCGCTGGCGGGCGAGGGGCTCAAGGTTCTGATCTGCGGTGCGGGCTCGCCATTGCCGAGCAGGGAAGTGGCTGGCCCCTGTGTGGCCGTGGCCGCTGGCGGCCGCGTCTGGATCGTCGATGCGGGTGATGGCAGCAACGAGAATCTCGCCCTTTGGCGCGTGCCGGGCCAGAGCATCGCCGGTGTTTTGCTGACCCATTTTCACTCGGACCATATCGCGGAGATTCCCGATATCAGCCTTGCTGCCTGGGTGGCGGGGCGCAACGAGCCTTTCCCGATCTATGGTCCGGCCGGGGTCGAAGAAGTCGCCGAAGGGTTTTCGGTCGCCTACCGCCAGTCGCGAAAATACCGTGTGGAGCACCATGGGGCCGAATTCCTTGTGCCTGCCGGTGGTCGCTTCGTGGCGCATCCGATCGGGATCGGCGCCGAGGATGCGGAGGGCTTCAGCGTAACCGTACTTGACGAAGGCGGCCTCAAGGTCACGGCGATCAAGGTCTCGCATTCTCCTGTGAGTCCGGCCGTTGCCTACCGGTTCGACTTCGCCGGACGCTCGGTGGTGGTCAGCGGCGATACGACCCGATCCAAGGCGATCGAAAAGCTTGCGCAGGGAGCCGATGTGCTGCTGCACGAGGCGCTGGCGGCGCATATTATCGGCCAGATGTCAGCCGGTGCGGCGGCGGCGGGTGCGGATCGGATGGCCCAGATCACGCACGATATTCTCGACTATCACACCACTCCGGTAGAGGCCGCAGAGGCGGCGAATCAAGCGGATGTCCGGCTGCTGGTCTACTATCACCTCGTTCCCTACCCGCAGAATATTCTGTTCGAGCGGATTTTCCTGCGCGGCGTTTCGGATGTGCGCGACGAGGGCGTGATGCTTGGTTTCGATGGCTTGCTCATCGACTTGCCGCCCAACTCGAAGGAAATCGAGATCGGCGAATTGGGCTAGAGCCTCTAGAGAAGTTCGTTGACGAGCTCGGCGGGGCGCGTGATCCGGGCCTTGCCGCCGCGCAGGACGACCGGGCGTTGCATCAGCTCGGGGTGCTCGGCGATGAGGTCGAGAACGGCCTCGGGGCTCTGGTAGTCGGCCTCGTTCAGGCCCAGTTCACGGAAGCGCTTGTCCTTGCGCACCAACGCCTCGGGCGGGCTTTCGAGGAGGTCGAGAAACCCGGCCACGGTCGCCCGCTCAAGTGGGTGATCGAGGTACTCAATGACCTCGCAATCGATGCCCTTTTTTTCGAGAATCGCGAGCGTCTCGCGCGATTTGGAACATTTCGGATTGTGGTAGATCGTCACGTCAGCCATGCGCTCGGGCTACCGCCCGCCTGCCACATCCGCAAGCTTCCAGATACGGATGCGCGGGCCGGGGCGCTTGACGCTTGAGGCATGGCGTAGCGGTACGTAGAAGGCGTCACCCTGGTCGAAAATCGGTGCGGGAGTGTCGGGTTTGAGCGGATTTACCTCGAAGCGTAGCTCCGCGTCGCGCGCCAACGCACGCAATTCCTCGGTGCTGAATCCGGGCGAGTAGAAGGGCAGCATATCGGAGTCGGAGAGTACCCAATGCACCCCGCGCTCACGCAATGCGGCGGCGTCGTCCAGGGCCACCCAGACGTTGCGGCCGCCGAGTTGCGGCTTGCCGTAGGGGGTACGGGGCAAGGTAGTCGCGATGCGGGCACCGCGCGGCACATTTTCTTCGATCCATTGGCGCGCCATGGTGCGGGAATCGCGCCGGCCCAGCAGCCGGTTCAATTTGTAGTCGCGGATGACGCAAGGGACCAGAAGGAGGGCGACCAGAAGTGCGGTCCCCGCGGTAGCCAAACGTCCGGGAACGAAGCGGGCGGCGAGAGTGCGCAGATCGGCTACGGCGATGCCGAGGAAGAGCAGGAGCGCCGGCAGCGGCACCATCACATAGCGGTAGAAGGCATAGCGGCTGGAGGTGATGCCGATCAGTGCAATGACAACAAATGTGAGTAAAGAAAGAGTTCCCAGGCGCGGCCGCAATACCACCCAGACCAAGGCGAGCCCCAACGCGATGGCGAGTTCCGGGCCGAAGGAATCGGGCATGACCTTCCCGAGAAACCAATCCCAGCCCCAGCCGCCGAAGGGATTGCCAACGCCGCGCTCGACGAAGCCGCGTTGGTAGGTGAAATCTTTCATGGTCTGTTGCCAATCCAGAAAAATCCAGGGTGTGGCGAGCACGGCGGTGAAGACGGCAAAATAGAGTGTGAGCCAGGGGCGCAGGTCGCGCACCACCCTCCAGAGCGTGCGGCCCTCGCGCCAGCGCGCGCCGATATGGGCCACCGCGAGCCCCGCCAGGATGGCGCCGGTGGGGTATTTCGTCGCGATCGCCAGTCCCGTGAGGACGCCGCCGAGAATCGACCAGCGGATGCGCCCGTCGCGCAGGATGCGCAGCATCGCCCCCATGGCGAGCGTCAGCCAGAAGGTTCCGGCGGCGTCTGTCGTCGCGTATTTCGATTCGCGGACATGGATCGTCGCGAAGGTCAGAGCAGCGGCGCTGGTCAGCGCGGCGACCGGCCCGAAGGCGGGCATGGCAGCCCAATAGAGTGCCGGGACGGTAAGCGTGCCGAAGCCGACCGAGACGGCGCGTCCAGAGAGATGGGCCGGCGCGTAATTGTTCTCACGCAAATAAATGCGGAAATCGCCCGTCTCTCCACGCCACCAGGAACCAGCGCGCAGGGCCGCGTGCTGCACATACATCTGGAGTGCCGGATAGACGGCGAAATGTGGGTTGAAATCTTCCTGAAAGCCGACCGCGCGGGAGACCAGGTATTCTTCGTCGGGTCGGAAATGGTCGGGCAGGCCGAAGGAGATATTCTGGCAGCGCTCCCAGCCGGCGACCAGCGTCAGCAGGGCCAGGAGCACGAGTCGCAGCTTCATCGCGGCACGCGGCCGTCGGGCCTGGCGACGTAACGCCAGATCAGCAGCGCCAAGCCGAGGACGAGCAGCAGTCCCAGGAGTTCGGCCCAGATCGGATGGTCTTGCTCGCTCTCGCCCGGGCGGCCGCCATAGACGAAGGGGGTTCCTTCGGCCGGGAAGCCGAGCTCTTCGAGGGAGAGGGCGGTGAAAAAGGCGCGGCCATTATTCTCGGAGCTGTAGCCACCCAGTCGGGCGCCGATTTCGAGCTTGGTCTCCAGCGCGCCGGTTTTCACCCAGAGCGAAACAGGCTGCCAGGCCTGTGAACCACGCAGGTCGCGCGAGTTATGGAAGGTGCCCATGATGGTCAGGTAGGCGCCCATATGGCGTGCGCCCACCTGCTCGGTGCGAATCCAGCCGCTGAGGCGGTACCAGGTCCCCGGAGAGACGGGGATGCTCTGGATCCAGCGCGCATCGTTGGGCAGACGGTTGTGGATCTCGATGACGCCGATGCCGGCGGCGTCGACTTGCCAGCCAAACTCGGTCGCCGCGTCGTCTTTGGCGTAGGATGCTGTGCGCCACTCGGCCGCTTTGCCGGACTTCCCCTCGGTGAAGAGGCTGTTGCGGACAAGCTCGCCGGCCGCCGGCGCTGCGGCGGGCAGCACGAGAAGGAAGATCAGAAGAAAAATGGTACCGGCTCGCTTCATATCCATTTTGTGATGCCTGAGTTGGAGATCCACATGCGCAGCTCCCAGGCCTCCTTGCTGATGGGTGTACCCATCCAGATCGGCAGAAAGTACCAGCCAATTGCCAATACGGCGAGGAGAAAGCCGGTTGCTATGACCAGGCCCAAGCGTACCGGGTCGGCCCTTCCCGAGAGCAGCCCGGCGCCCGCGCCGCCTAGCAGAAGCAG
This sequence comes from Deltaproteobacteria bacterium, assembly GCA_046583355.1. GTDB lineage: Bacteria > Desulfobacterota > Binatia > UBA12015 > UBA12015 > UBA12015. The sequence continues at coordinate 107,306 of JAYGCM010000063.1, read as the reverse complement.
GAAGAGGAGCAGGGCCCAGACGCCGGCCATCGACCAGGCGGCGGGCAAGGCAACGGCCATCAGCAAAGCACCGACAAGGATGCGTTGGGCAAGCGGCCCGACACCGCGGCTCAGCCGGTCGAGCATCCACGCCAGGGCGAGGAACGCGAAGATCAACGAGGGCAGGTAATGGTAGAGAAAGAGCGTTCGCCCGATGCCCATCCAGGGCACCAGATGCAGCACCCAGCCGGCGACAATGAAGCCGGCGGCGAATTGTTTCTCGCGGATGGCGTACCAGGCGGCAAGCACAAGAGCGGGCACCGAAGCCCACCACACAGCCGGGTTGCCCGAACCCCAGATGCCGACAACCTGGCCGGGCGCGGGGCCCGGGTCTTGCCAATAATACCAGATCGGTTTGAGCAGCAGCGGCCAAGTATACCATTTGGAGCTATAGGGGTGCGTCGCGTCGGCGACGGCGGCCTGGTAATTCGGCACTTCGACAAAAATGTAGCGCACAATATCGATCGGAGAATGCCACCAGCCCCAATAGAAGTCGCCGGCATAGGTCAGTAGGTAGAAGCCGAAGGCGCTCCATCCGACGACAAGAATCGGTTTCACCAGATAGCGCAGTGGCGAGAGGTGGCGCCGCAGGGCTTCCTGGCGCCCCCTCCAGGCGATCGTCCCCAATACGAGGAGGAAGCTGAAGAAGGGAATGTAGAGCTTGGCACCCACCGAGATACCCAGCACGAAGCCGATCATGAGCAACCGGCCGAGGCTTCCGAAGGCGCGGTCCTCGACCAGGCGCAAGGTGAGAATCCAAGCGCCGACCGCCCAGGTCACATAATGAATATCGATGACCGCGATACGTGAGTCGACCAGCAGCAATCCGTCGAAGGCGAGAAAGAGGGCCGCCGCAAACGCCGCGAAGCGTCGCCGGAAGAGTTCGCGGCCGAGTAGATACATCAGCCCGATCAAGACCGTGCCGGATACCGCATTCATGACGCGCCAGCCGAAAGGCTCATCGCCGAAGATCGTAATGCCGAGGGCGATCATCCATTTGGCAAAGGGCGGATGCGGGTCCATGAAATCCGTGCCGCTGAGGTAATTTTGCGCCTGTTCGACGAAATAGACTTCGTCGAAGACCAGCGCGGTCGGCTCGCCTAGGTTCCAGAAGCGCAGGCAGGCGCCGGCGGCGATCAGCACGGCAAGTGCGAGGATTTCGTTCCAGGTCCATGCAGGGCGCTCGCTTGGCGGCAGCTCGGCAATGGCGGGCGCGGCTATGGGGTTGGGTTTCGGTTCGGCGAGCGCGGCCTGCCAGGCGTCGTCGTCCTGGGCGAGCGTCTGGGTGCCGGGCGGTCGGGCCTGTCCGCTGGCCGTGCGCCAGGCCAGAGCCAGCCAACCGAGCATGCCGGCGGTGGTCAGCCCGCCAATGGCCTGCCAGAGCCAGACCGGCCCGGCCGTCGCGGTATCCTGCTCGAGAAAGACCGTGAGTTCGTTGGCGAGGAAGAGCGCCGAGAGTCCCCAATAAAGCGCGCCGCTCCAGCCCGTTACGCCGACCAAGCCGGCGAAGACGAAGAAGGGGTACATATAGCGCTCGTGCATGCGGGTCAGGCAGACGAAGGAGACCAGCGTCGCGGCGGCCAGGAGCTGCGTATAGACCACGCGCTCGCGCGAGCGCAGGTAGCTCACAAAGAAAGCTGCGCCGATGGCGAGGCCGATGATAAAGCCCCAGGCCTGCGCTGTCAGGCCGAGATGCAGAATCGAGTCCTGGCCGCGCATGCCAAAGAGAAGGGCCGCCAAATTCATGGCATTGACGGAGGTTTCGGCATAGTTTCCGGCGGTGCCGGCATAGAGATCGATCAGCCAACTCCAGGGCCGGCCGGCGCGGAAGGGGTCCACCAGTACGAATGTGGTGACGGCGGCCGCGAGGCCCGCAGTCAGCGGCCGCCAGCTGCGCCACCAATTCCACGGCCAGAGTACGAAGAGGGGGGCCACCAGCAGCGCCTGCGGTTTGGTCAGGATAGCGAGCGCGAGAAAGACCCAAGTGAATTCGAATTCGCGGCGGCGCTGCGCGAGGAAGGCCAAAAGCAGGAAGAGAGAGAGAATGGAATCGGTCTGGCCCCAGACGGTCGAGTTGAGAATCAGCGCCGGGTTCAAAGCGAAGGCGAGCCCGGCCAGCCAGGCGAGTCTGCGTCCCGAGCCGCGCAGGTAGGCGTAGAGCAGCCAGGCGATGGCGACGTCGGCCAGCATGGCAGGGAGTTTGAGGAGGATGGCGACGGCCGGGGAGTTCCACGCGATGTGGAGGCCCGTGATGATCTCGCCGATCGCCCAGAGCACGTACATATAGCCGGGTGGGTAGTCGGCGAAATAGCCGGCGGCGTAGAAGCGCGCGGGGCCGAGTGCCGCCAACCTTCCCGCCCAGGCTCCGTAAGTGCCGAGATCGACGCGGTAGGAATAATGCGGTGCAATAGAGATCTTGACGGCGAGGAGCGCCAGCAGCACCCCGGCAAAGGCGAGGCCCTCGCGCGCCGGCGTGCCCGCCGGCAGGTGGGCAAAGCGCCAGAAGCCGAAGAGCAGCAAGGCCGCCATCGCCAGCCCGGCCGGAATGGCGGAGGGGGCATGTCGCTGCTCTCGTTTGCCGTAGACATGCGGCGCCCCGGCAGGCGGGGCGCCGACGCGGGCCAACTCGATGCCGGTGCAGCGAACCTCGCCGCTGGACTCCTGGCCGTAGCCGCCGAGGCGGCAGGCGACGGTAACCAATTCCTCGCCGGGATTGGTGCGGAAGTACATCGATACCGCTTGCCAGCCGGAATCGTCACCGCGCACGGCGCCGGCGTTATCGAAGCCGCGCAGAATCGAGAGGTTGGCGCCGAGGCCCGCCTCTGAGACGCCAATGGCGCGCACCCAACCGGAGAGGCGGTACCAGGCGCCACTTTCAACCCGCACGCTCTGCGCCCAGCGGGCATCGTTGGGCTTGGCGCTGCGGATGATGGCGACGCCGGGGGCGTCCGTACTTTTTTCCCAGTCGAACTCTGTGCCGGCATCCGTGGCCCAGAATCCGTGCGTCCAGCTGGCCGGGGCAGCGCCCATTCCGAGGACGAAGCCGCCGTTCTTGACCAGATTGGCATCGGCCGCAGAGACGGGCAGGCAGGCGAGGAATATGGCGAGTGCCAGCACAATCACTCGGGTGCGCAGAGATCGGAGTTGAAGAACCGCCGAGCCGCCGATAGGATTCGTCAGGTTCATGGGAAAAGCTCGGTCTGATTCCGCGTCGGTGGCGCCGCCCAATATGGGTCCGCTTCCTATTGTCGCAATTCTCTTATCCATTCTTGGCGTGGCCTTGAGTGCCCTCGGTGTCTATCTGCACGAGCAGATTTCGTCGAGCCATGGAGAATACGCGAGCTTCTGCGATGTTTCTGCGGAGCTCTCGTGCAACGCCGTCCTCGGCAGCTCGTATGCGGTCTTCCTGGGTACGCCGGTGGCGACCTGGGGCCTGGTTGGCTGGCTGGGCGCGCTGGGCCTCTCGGTCTGGGTCTTTCTTGCCAAGGGGCGCGAGACCATCAGCCGTGCCACTTTCCTGCTCGCGGGAGCGGGCTCGGTTCTCGCCATTTCGCTCTATTTCCTCGCGGTCTCCGTGCTCGCCCTCGATGTCTTCTGCCCGCTCTGTCTCTCGCTCGATGCGGCGGCTTTGGGCTTGTTCGCGGTGGCGGCGGCGCAGGTGAAATTACTCATCCCGTCGGCGCCGAAGAGCTGGCAGCCTCGGCCGGTGCTGGTCGCGGCGGTCGTGGCGACGGCAGTGGCACTCCTCGCGCTCTATGGGGGCCAGGACAGCACGCCGGGCTTGGCGAAGGGACCGGTCAGCATTGCTCAGGTGCGCGAGAACGACCCGCGCTTCTACGCCTATTATATCTCGCTGAAAGCGGTCGAGGCGCCGCTGCCCGAGGGAGTCGGCGCCGACGATGCAGCGATTGTGATCGTCGAATTCTCGGACTTCCAATGCCCCTATTGTCGCCGCGCATTTTTCGATCTCGAAGCGGCGGTTGCGGCAGACTCTGGCGATATTCAGGTCTTTCACCGCAACTTCCCGCTCAACGCCGACTGCAACCCGGACGTCAGCTCACGCCACCACGAGGTGGCCTGCGAGGCCGCGCGCGCTTCGCAATGTGCTCACGAAGCCGGCAAGGGGCATGCCTACAACCGTGCGCTCTTCGCGGGCCAGAGTTCGCTCGATGCAGACTCGTTCGGCACGCTGGCTACGCAGGTGGGCCTCGATGCCGACAAGCTCGAAGCCTGCATGGCCTCGCCCGCCAGCAAAGAGCAAGTCGCGGTCGATCTGGCCGCCGGCAAGGCCGCTGGTGTGGCCTCGACTCCGACGATTTATATCAACGGTCGGGTCATCAAAGGGGCGCTCACGCCCGCGCAATTCCGCTACGCCTTCGCCATCGAGCGCGATCTCAAGGCGCGTGCCGGGCGTCGCTGAGTCCACCGGCCGGCGGGATCTTGTCTGCCGCTGGGGCCCGGTCGCTGCCTGGGCCGCGACGATCTGGCTGTTCTCGACCGAATATTTTACCGGCGATGGCACGAGCCGGGTCTTGGTGCCCTTGCTTGAGTTCTTTTTGCCGAGGGCCGCGCCCGAGCTACTGAGCCAGTTGCACGGGCTGCTGCGTAAGCTCGCGCATGTGACGGAGTTCGCGCTTCTGGCGCTCTTGCTGGGCCGCGCGCTTATGCGCTCGCATCGCACGCTGGCCTGGCTTGCCTGGCGGGTCCTGCCGATGGCGGTGGCGTGGGCGATACTGGACGAATGGCACCAGACTTTCGTGCCCCGGCGTGTCGGTGCCGTCACGGATGTTTTGCTGGACTCCGCTGGTGTATTGTTGGGCTTCGCGGTTTTCGCCGCGTGGCGCGCTCGCTTTAATTCGGGTCGACGATCGCGAGTTTGATCGCGCGCAGCTGCTCGAGTTGGTTGGCAACGCCGGTCAGCGTCTCGATCAGGCGATCGACTTCCGTTTTGGCCCAATCGAGCTCGCGCTGGCTCAGGCGGTCGAGTGCCTGGCGAAGCTGTACGTAGCGCTCGATGACGCCGTCGATGCCGCCGAGGCCGCTTTCGGTCATGCGGCTTTCGACCTCGCCGGAAAAACGAAGCAATGCTTCGGCCTGTCGGAGGACGTCGTCCATGTCTCTACTCCTAGATGGGGGTTGGGGTTGTTCCGGTGTGGCGGGCGAAGGAGCTGTGGCGGGCACAGCAGGAGAGGCCGCTGCCGCGGGAGCCGAGAGCGCCGCCGGTTGGTCTGCCGGGCTGGCGTCGGAATCTGTCCCGCTATTTTGAGTTGATAAATAATACAACATCGCCGTTACACTGGCAGTGTCCCGCAGCGCGCGCTGGCGATCAAGGTAATAGTTTCGTCAGATGAGAGGAACTACCTGTTGGTGGGCGGCGGCTTTCGCTTTCTTCACGCCCCCGCCGCGCCGCGGAGAGTACGCCGAGGTGGGCGAATTCCGCTGTTAGATCACGCAATTTCAGCCCCGCGCGTGCGGCTACCCGCTGTAGATCACTGCCTTCTTCTTCGAGCAGGGCGAGATAATAGCCCCGTAACAACGAGTCGCGGCCGAGCTCGGTGGGGATGCGGACGGGGGCCGTTGCCTTGCGCGCCCGGGCCGAGGGGGCCGGTGCGATGGAGGTTTCCTCGTCATCGTCCTCTTCGCGCGCATAGGCCTTCGCATAGCGGATCACCGCTTCGGCGACCGCGCGGAAGCTGCCGGTCTCGGGCAGCGCTGCCGGCTCCATCTGGGCCAAGGTGGTAGCCGCAATCCGAGCTTTCTCGCGCCATAATACGTAGCTCAGGGCTTCGCTGACGAAATCGTAATCTTGTGGGGCGGGGATGCCGCGGTCCGAGCGCCAATCGGTCGCGAGCCGTTCGGCCTCGGCGCGCAATGCTGTCATGCGGCCGCTGCGCACGCGGGTCTGGTCGAAGACCACGTCGGCGACCAGAGCTTCGATGTCGGCGCTGCGAGTCGATAGGCGCGGCAGGCGGATCTCGGTCTGGCTCACGCGCGTGACCAGTTCGCGGCTGACGCCAAGGCCGGCCAAGTCCCAGGGTCGCACGCGTGTCGCGGCGAAGAAGAGCAGATCTCGGCGCCGAGCCTCGCCGCGCAAGAAAGCGAGCAGCTCTTCCTGGGCGGCGGGCGCAATTTCTTCGAGGTCCTGGAGGAAGACCGAGCCCCGCTCGGGCATCAGCTGGGCGGCGCTGGGGCGATCTTCACGGCCGAGTTCGCGGGCCGGAATGCGCACCAGAGCGCCGGGCCGCCCGGCGAGTACATGCAATAGGATGGCAAGTTGCTCTTTACCGGCGCCATCTTCTCCGGTGATCAGCATCGAGCCGGCGCGGCGCACCTGATGCAGCCCGCCGGTGAGGTTCTCGAGCACGGTGGCCGGGGCGGGCATGAGGTCGGGCACGAAGCGTCGCGCCTGGGTGTAGAGATCCGAGAGCAGAAGCCAGCGCAGCCCGCGGGCGCTCTCTGCGAGGTCCTTTTCCTTCAGGCCGCCGATCTGGAAGCGCTTGATGGTGAGGTCGAATTCGCCTCGCCAGAGATCAAAGAAGCGTCCCGGATTTGCCCGGCCCGCCAGATGGCGCAGGTAGGTCCTGCGCTTGGCTACGCAATACTTCTCAAATCTTTCGGGGTCGTGAAAACGCATCGGAATGCGACCGCGGATACGCCGGTCGAAGGGGGAGTCGAATGAAAATGTAGAGGAGGTCGCGGCCCCCAATGGAGTCCGCCTTCTCTTGCTACCGGAGCGCCTATCCGCCGGTCAATAGATCGGACGGATGCGGGCGCTTGATGAGCCGAGAAAATTTCGGCGGCGGCTGCGGTGGCGGTTGGATGGCTGGTTTCCCCTGCCGCCGCGCGCCATTTCGCCGTGTGGTCGGTTGGGCTATTCTTCCCGAAATGAGCAATAGATTCCGTGCTGGGGCACTCGTTTGTAGCGTCGTCGTTGTCGTTTTTGGCGTCCAGGCCTGTAGTCAGCAGCGCGAGGCCGTACCGCAGGTAGACCAGGGTGTTCGCGCCGAGCCGACCCCGCGAGGCGAGTTGGTGGCGACCTATGGCGACAACGCGATTGGCGCCGCCGCCTTGCGTGAGGAGTTGATGCGTCTCTCGGGCCGCAGTCGCAAGAGCTTGAGTCCAGAGTCGCAGCGTCGTTTCGTCGAAAATCTGATCCTTCAGGATCTGGTTTTTGCGGTCGGCATCGAGCGTGGGCTGGATCGCGATCCGGCGATTCAGCGCCAACTCCGTGACCAGGAACGTCGCCTGATTGTGCAGCGGGTCGTCGCCGAGGTGAAGCAGATTCCCGAGGTCGGCGATGCCGCGGTCGCCGCTTATTATGAGGAGAACCAGCGCCGCTATTCGACCGCGACCCTGCGGGCTCGCCATATTCTGATCAAGGAGCGTGCGGCCGCCGAGGCCGTGCAGGCGCAGGCGCTCGCGGCTCCCGAGACATTCGTCGCATTGGCGCAGGAGCATTCGGAAGATACGGCGTCGGCCCGCAAGGGCGGCGACTTGGGTTTCTTCGGCCACGGCCGCATGGCGCCTGCCTTCGAGGCGGCGGCCTTTGCGCTGGAGGGCGAGCTGGCAATTTCGGAACTGGTCGAAACCCCCTACGGCTTCCACGTCATCCAGTTGGTCGAGAAACGCCCCGGCCAGCAGCGGCCGCTCGAACAGGTTGGCGAACAGATTCGGGCGCTTCTTTTGCGCCGCGCTGTCGATGCGGCGGTACGTGATTTTTACGCGAGCCTGCAGGCCGAGGCGGCAATCGAAATCGACGCGGACGCTGTTGCGCGGGTGGTTGCCGCCTTGCCCGAGCCGAGTCCGGGCGTGCACCGCCGCGCCGGCGGGCATTGAAGGCCCGGCCGACGAGCCGGGCTTGGTGCAGAGGGCGGCGCTTCGTTCAGCGCAGGCGGCGGGCGTCGCCGACACGGATGGTCAGCGCCTGCTGGTCGAAATAATCCATCAGGGCAAGCGCGTATTTGCGGCTTGCGCTGATGGCCGTGCGGAACTCGGCGACCGTGATCTCGGGTTGCTTGGCGAGGTGCTCTTTGAGCAGCGTGCTCGCACGCGCCAGCGCCTGGCGTTCGAAGTAGATCTCGCCCGAGACGTGCACGAGATCGCCGCGGTCGAGCAGAATCTTCAGCAGATCCTTGACCCGTGTGGCCGACAGGTCGAGCAGGTCCTTCAATTGCCGAGCATCGGGGGGCGCGAACCCGCCCGCGGAGATCGCCGCCGCGAGGCGGACCAAGAGGGCGGCATCATCTTCTTCGACACGCACTTCATGTAGCGGCAGGCGGATCGTCGACTCGTCACGTTGGACGATTTTTTCCGTCTCAAGAATTTCGATGACCGAGCGGAAGAGCTTTGGCGGTACCGAGACGCGCAGCCGTGAGCGCAGGGATTCGAGGTCCATGCCGGGGTCCAGCGGGTGGGCGCGGTGGTAATCCGCAAGTGCGGCGCTGACCAACGCGATGAGGTCCTGCCATTTTGCCTTGGTCGTGAGAGCGGCGACTTCGTGCACATTGGGCAATGCGACGATTCCCTCCAGGCTGGGAATTTCTTCGCATAACTCGTCTTCCGTCAAGAGCAGTCCCTGCGCGACGAGTTTCATCGGTGCGGCGAAGCCCGTGTGCAGGTCGAGGAAGGGTACGACGAGTTCGCAGCCCTGTCCGGCGGCCAACTTCGTGAGGCGCTCGGTGACGAGTTTCTCGCGTGCTTTGTGTCGCTTGGCGAAGGGGTGCAGCACGCGGCCGCCACCGGCCGTGCGGCCCGCGGTCTCCAGCCGGATGACAAAACGGTCGCCGTGTCCGGCGAGAATTTCTTCGTCGAGTGCGATTTGACAAAAGGCGCGCTGCTTCGGTGCGACCTCGTCTTGGTCGCCGAGGAAAATCAGCTTGCCATGCACCTCGCTGGTGCCGATATGCAGGCGGATCCGGTCGAAACTGCGCAGCGGGCGGGCGGCGCCGGGGCGGACCTCCAACTCGCAATCGAAACGGTCGGTGGTTGCGTAGACACCACGCGCGGTGATCCAGGAGCCGCGCACGGCCTCTTCGGTTTCGATGCCGGGCAGGTTGATGGCGACGCGCTGACCTGCGGCGGCTTCTTCGACCGACTCGCCGTGTACCTGCACGGTGCGGGCGCGGACTTCTTTGCCACCGGGGCGCAAAAAGAGCGTGTCGCCGACGCTAACGATGCCCGAAGAAGCCGTGCCGGTGACGACAACACCGTGGCCGTGCAGGACAAACGAGCGGTCGATCGGCATGCGGAAGGGGCCGCGCACGGGACGCGGCGGCAATGCGGCGAGGGAGCGTGCGATCTCCGCGCGGAGTTCCTCGATGCCGGCGCCGGTGCGGGCAGAGACGGCGCATACGGTCGCCGACTCGGAGTTCGTTCCAGAGGTGAGGATGGCTACCTCTTCGCGGACCTCGTCGAGCCTTGCCGGTGGCACCAGGTCACTTTTGGTGATGACGACAAGAAGCCCTTTGACGTCGAGTAGGTGGACGATATCGAAATGCTCTTCGGTCTGCGGCATCACGCCATCGTCGGCGGCGATCACGAGCAGGATGAGGTCGATGCCTTGGGCGCCGGCGAGCATATGGCGCAGGAAGCGCTCGTGGCCGGGGACGTCGATCACACCGAAGCGAGTGCCGTCGATTTCGTGGTGAGCAAAGCCCAACTCGATGGAGATGCCGCGGCGTTTCTCCTCTTCGAGGCGGTCGGTTTCCTGGCCGGTGAGGGCGTGGATGAGTTCGGTTTTGCCGTGGTCGATATGGCCCGCGGTGCCGAGGATGCGTCTTCCGTGTGTCGTCATGGTGCGTAGGGGCCCAGGCCCGTGTGGGTGGGTAGCAGATCCTCGGCCGATTCCACGGCGTGCAACTCAAGGCGAAAGGTATCGTCCTGAATGCGGCCCAGGATGGGTGTGGCGGCGGCGCGGAACCAGGCCGCCGTCTGGCCGGCCGACCAGCTGGCGTGGCGGACCTCGATGGCCCGGCTCGCGATGGTGCGCATGGGTTGGGCGCCGCTACCGACCTCGGCATGGGACGCGACGATTTGCAGCTGGAAGTCCTTGCCCAATCCCGCTTCCAATGCGCCGATCGCGACGCGTGCCAGGGCCTCCAGCTCGGATTCTTCGCGGGCGAGAAGGCGCAATGTGGGCAGCGCTTCGATCGGATCGTCGCTGCTGCGCAAGGTGACGAGGGTGGCGCGCAGGGCGGCCAGAATGAGCTTGTCGACGCGCAGCGCACGCTTGAGCGGATTCTTTTGCATCGCCGCAATGAGTTCGGCGCGGCCGACCACGAGCCCGGCCTGCGGCCCGCCGAGAATTTTGTCGCCGCTGAACGAGACCAGGTCAACGCCGGCCTCGATCGAGGCGCGCACGGTCGGCTCCGGTGGCAGGCCGTGCGCGCCGAGGTCGAGCAGCGCACCGCTGCCAAGGTCTTCGAGCAGGGGGATTTTCTGCTCGCGAGCCAGCGCGGCGAGCGCGCGCAGATCGGGGCGTTCGGTGAACCCCTCGATTCGATAATTGCTCGGATGGGCGCGCAGGATGAGGCCGGTACGCCGCGTAATGGCTGCGGCGATATCCTCGACACGCGTGCGGTTGGTCGTGCCGACCTCGCGCAGGATCGCCCCGGAGCGCGCCAGCAGGTCGGGTAGGCGAAAGCTGCCGCCGATCTCGATCAGTTCGCCGCGTGATACGATGACCTCGCGCCTATCGGCCAGCGTATTGACGGCGAGCATGAGGGCAGCGGCATTGTTGTTGACGACCAATGCGTCGGCTGCGCCCGTCAGCGCGAGCAGGCTTTGGCGGATATGGTCGTCACGATGGCCGCGTTGGCCGGTGCGGAGGTCGAATTCAAGGGCACTTGGGTAGGTGGCGGCATCAATCAGCGCCTCGCGCGCGGCATCGCCAAGGACGGCGCGTCCGAGGTTTGTATGCAGCACGATGCCGGTTGCGTTGACGACGCGCGGCAGGCCCGGGCGTGCGGCGGCCTCGAGCCAGAGTTCGGCGCGTATCCGGACCTCTTGCTGTGCCTCTCCCGACGCAGGATGGCCGTCGCGGATCGCCGCGCGGAGTTCGTCGAGCGCCGCCCGCACAGCGTCGCCAACCAGTGCGCGAGGGAACCTCTTTGCGAGTAGGGTGCCGGTCTCTCCCTCGAGCACGGCCTCGACACTGGGGAGCGAACGGAAGTCCATGGCGGCCCTCTACCCGCGGGCCAGGGTTGGCGTGAAGGTGCAGTTCATATGTTTGATTCCGTGGATGAAATTCGAGTGCAGGCGCTCTGGCTCGCCTGCGATTTGCAGGTCGGGCAGGCGTTCAAAAAGGTGGCGGAAGAAGACGCCGATCTCGCGGCGGGCGAGGTTGGCGCCGAGGCAGAAATGCGGTCCGGGTCCGCCGAAGCCGATATGTTCGTTGGGCGTGCGGCGGATATCGAAGGCGTAGGGATTGTCGAAAACTTCTTCGTCGCGGTTGCCGGAATTGTACCAGAACAAGACTTTATCACCGGCCTTCAGCAATTCGCCGCGCATTTTATAATCTTCAAGGAGGGTTCGTCGCATGAAGATTACGGGTGTGGCCCAGCGCACGATCTCCTCAATCGCGGCAGGCATCCCACCGGTAAAATCCTCCTGCCAGAGCGCGCGTTGCTCCGGGTAGTCGCAGAGCGCCTTCATCCCGTGACTGATCGAATTCCGGGTGGTCTCGTTGCCGGCAACCACAAGCAGAATGAAGAAACTGCCGAGGTCTTGCTCGGTGAGTCGGTCGCCGTCGATCTCGGCATGAACAAGTAGCGAGGTGAGATCATCGGTCGGATTCGCCAGGCGGTCTTTGCGCATCTCACGCATCAACTCGACGAGGTCGGCGCCGGCGCCAAGCAATGCAGGGATGATCTTCTCCGGCTCATCAACATACTCCGGGTCGCCCGCACCGAGAATGATATTGGTGCGCTCGAAGACGAACTCATGCTGGCTCTTGGGGATGCCCATCATATCGCAGATGACGCGGATCGGGAATTGTGCCGAAAGATCAGTGACGAAATCGCATTCCCCCCGTTCGGCCACCGCGCCGATGATTTCCGCAGCCGCATGCTCGACATCTTGGTTGACTTTTTTGAGCTGTCCAGGCGTGAACCCGGCTGAGATCAGCTTGCGCAACCGCATATGGGCCGGATCGTCCATATTGATCATGCCACCGAAGAATTCGAGGAACTCAGGCGGCAGGTCGGGGATGCTGGTTGCCCCGCGCGCCGAGGAGAAGACCTTCGGGTTGCGGCTCGCCTCAAGGATATCCGCGTGTTTCGTGAGCCCCCAATAGCCGGGGCCAACGGGCATCAGGCCGAAATCAAATTCCTTGAAAAAGGGCATCGGCCGCTCGCGCCGTAAGGTACGAAAGGCCCCTTCGCGCTCTTCCCAAGGGCGGCTCCAGAATTCCGGGGCGGATAGATCGATCTCGCCGGCGGCGAGGACTTCGTTTGGCTCCATGGACGATGGCATCGTCCCGAGGTTAGCGCGCGGGGGGCTCGATTCCGAGGAGGCGTTTGATCGCGGCCGGTGCCAACTCATCATCGCATGCGGCAACCAGGTAGCGCGCTGCGGTCGAACCCGGCTCAGCTGGCTGCAATTGCGGCTTGGCGAAGAGTTGCGAGGTAAGCGTCTCGCCCTGCTCGCTCAAAACCGCATAGGAATTCGTGGAGATCGAAAGACTCCGGCAATGGAAGCCGTATACAGCGCGGGTCATATGGGCATCGCGGCCCCGCGTAAAGCCGTCCTGCACGGCCGTTTCGCGTATCTCCTGGGTCCAAGGAACATCAATCACGGCTTCGCGCTGATGGCCCGCGCCCACCGTGACGAGCATCCGGTCCTGGGTGTCGGGAATATCGATCCAGACGACCTGCGGCTTTCCCTGCCCAGTCTCCTGTGGGGGAGTTTCGGCAGGCGGCGTACAGCCGAGGGCGAGAAGCAAGGACAACGGGATGCATGATTTGGGGGAGATCATGATTACGCCCTATCACGGAATGGGGGTGCTCGACGACCCCGGAGGTCCGGCCGCTAGCGGTGCTCGAATGCCGCCTGGAGGTTCGGTCGACGATCTTTCTCGATACCTCCTGAATCAGGGCAGCTGCAGGCGGCTGCGGACCTGGCCGAGCTCGCCGACCTCAAGCGGAATCCCGTCGCGGTAGGCGATCACGGCATTGCTCTGCGGCGACACCCGGCCCCCCGGCGAAAGGATGCCGACGAGGTTCAGCGGGTCTGCGGCCGCGACCAGGAGAGTAGCGCCGGAATCTTTGGTACGGCGGACGGCGCGGATACCGTCGATGGCCTCGGGGGTGGCGAATTGCTCGCCCACGAATCCCGAGACGAAGCGTCCTCCGCGGATCTCACCACGTGCTTCGAGCCGGCGCATCGCATGCAGCATCACTCGCCAGCTGGGCATCAGGCTCTCGCGCGCGAGCACTTCGCGGAAAACCACGCCCCAGCGCCGTAATGCGAGGCGGACCATATCTTCGGCGGCGGCTTCCTCGGCCGACGCCGAGGGCTCAGACTCGCCTCGTTGCCGGCGCAGAAGAGCCCAGCGCCCGATTGGCAGGCTGCGGGTGCGAACGCCGCGGACGCTGCGCAGCCGGCGCTCCGGGCTTTTCTTCGCATCGCGCGAGAGCAGCATGCGCAGGCCGGCAAAGCCGTCTCCGGTCACCAATCCGCGCGCCACCAGCTCCCAGAGGGCATCTTCGGCAGCCGTCGGCAGCAGCCCGGTGCCGCGCGCGACATCGGATAGGAAGGAGGCGCCCTCGCTACCGAGGAAGGTCAGCGCATCGGCCGCGCCATGGCTGAGCACGGGTGCGTCGCGGCCGGCGTCATCGGCGAAGAGCTGGTCGAGTTCGGCGCGCATCACCAGGCCCAGCGGGGCGCTGCGCGAAGGTGCGCTGACGCGGCGGGTTTTGTCCGGGTGGATCACGGGTGGCGAGAAGCGTCCCCAGGCGACGATGCCACCAAGACAGAGTTGGTCGAGCAGGCTCGGGGCATAATCCTGGATGCGTATGGGCAGGACGCTTTGCTCCCAGGCCGGCGCGGGGATCTCGAGCCCGTGTAATTGTTGGATGACTGCGGCCGTCCCGTCGCTGCCATGCAGGCGGACGTCTTCGCCGATATGCTGCCAGCGAAAGAGAAAGCGCATGAAATCGGCCGGCGAGACGGGGTCGATTTCGGCGCGCAGACGCCCGAGCGTGCTGCGGTGAATGCGCGCCAGCAGCCGCCGCTCGCACCATTCTTCTTGTGTCGTGCCGGGTGTGAAGCTGCCGCGCATGGCGACCCCGTCGTTCTCGAGATGCGCGAGTGCGCTCGCGACCGCAGCGGCACTGATACCGAGGCGCGTGGCGAGGATGGCGCTTGTCGTAGGGCCGCTACATTCGAGCCAGCCGCGCGTGGCGATGACGATGGCCGCATCCGGATTCTGGCCTTGATGCGTATCGGGAAACTCTTTGAGATCACGCTGGCAAACCAGTCCCGGCAACCCGAGCCGTGCCAGCGCGATACGCTCGGCCACCACGGCGACCCGCCGCTCGGTACCTGTGGCGTCCTGGTGGAGGGCAAGCGTCGCGCGGCCTTCGCCGACCAGTTCCTCGAAGAGCACGCGCCAATTATGTGGCGCCGGATGGCCGTTCGGGTCTTGGCCTGCGGGCGCCTCGAGATCGGCCTCGCCGAGCCAGACAAGATCGAGCAAGGCATCGTGTAATTCGTCGGCGGTGCGGATATCTGGCCAGGCCTGCGTGCGGACCTCGGCGATGGCCGCGGCATCGAGCTGGCCCAGCCCGCGGGCTAGCGTATCGTCGGTGCGACGCAGGCTCACCGCCCGCGCACGGCGCTCCTCGAGCGGCGCATCGTCAAGGAAGGCATAGGGGTTCGCGTTGAGGATCTCATGCGCCATAGGTGAGGGCGAGGGGGTCTCGATGGTGCGGACCTCGATGTCGCCCGCACGGATGGCGCGCAAGGTTGTCTTCAGGCCTTCGGTATCCATCGCCTCGTGTAGGCAATTGTCGATCGTTTCATTGACAAGGGGATGGTCGACCAGCTCGATCGGCCCGCTGCGGTTGTCGCCGCAGCCGAGTTGGGCGGGGAAAATGGCGGCGACGAGGTCTTCGGCGCGCATGCGCTGGAGATGGATGGGAACTCGCTTGCCGCCCATATGGCGAGCCAGCGTGAGCGAACGCGTTGCGTTCCAGCGCCAGCGGTTGGTGAACATCGGGGCTGCCAGGACGGCCTGGATCAGGTCGCTCTCGACGCGGTCGGGGTGGACCATATCGAAGAGCGAAGGCAGCGGAAAACTATGTTGTTCGCCGAGCGAGAGCACGATGCCGTCATCCGTGGCGGCTGCTTGCAACTCGAAATCGAAGCCGACGCAGAAACGTTTGCGCAAGGCGAGGCCGAAGGCGCGGTTGATCGCGCCGCCGAGAGGGGCGTGAATCACCAGCTGCATGCCGCCGCTCTCGTCGAAAAAGCGCTCGGCGATCAGTCGGGTGCCGGTGGGTACGCAGCCAAGCTCATGCACGGTGGCGGCGATATATTCGATGATCTGTTCGCCGCCCCTTGCGTCAATACCGCATTCTTCCATCAGCCAGAGAAGCAGGGCAGGGCGGTCGGGTAGTCGGGTGGCGACTTCTTCGCGCAGGTCGGAGACGGCGTCGGAGAGTTCGCGCGTGCGTGCCGGTGCCTCGCCGAACCAGAAAGGAATGGTTGGCGGGATCTGGCCGGCATCTTCGACGCGTACCTTGCCCAGTTCGACGCGCCGCACCCGCCAGCTGTGGTTGCCGAGCTGGAAGATATCGCCGCGCATGCTCTCGACCGCGAAATCTTCATCGACCGAGCCGACCCGTGCTTCGGTGCCGTCTTCGATGACATCGTAATTTCCGGTGTCGGGGATGGCGCCGCCACCGGTAATGGCGGCGAGACGCGCCCCGCGGCGCGCGCGTAGGCGGCCGTTCACGCGGTCGAAATGAAGATGCGCGGAGCGCCGTCCGCGTCGCGTCGAGACGCCCTCGGCGAGCATTTCGATGATCGCGTCGAACTCGGCCTTGTCGAGGTTGCGCCAAGGCCAGGCACGGCGCACCAATGCCTCGATTTCGGCGAGGCCGATATCGCCGGTGGCGACGGTGGCAACGATTTGTTGCGCCAGGATATCGCGGCAATTCTCCGGCATGAGGATGCGGTCGAGTTCGCCCAGGCGAATGGCGCGCACGGCCGCGGCGGTCTGCACCATCTCGTCGCGGGTCAGAGGGAAGAAAATGCCGCGCGGTACCTGGCCCAGCCAATGGCCCGAGCGACCGACTCGCTGCAGCAGGGTGGCGATCGCGCGGGGTGCGCCGAGATGGCAAACCAGGTCAACATGGCCGACGTCGATTCCGAGCTCCAGCGATGCGGTCGCGACAACCACGGGGACATTGCCGGATTTGAGCTTGGCCTCGGCTTCGAGGCGAATTTTCTTGGATAGGCTGCCGTGGTGGGCGACTACGCGCTCGGCGCCGAGACGCTCGCCGAGGGCATGCGATACACGCTCGACCAGGCGGCGGGTATTGACGAAGACGATGGTGGTGCGGTGCTGGCCGGAGAGTTCGACGATGCGGTCGTAGATCGCGTCGCGCATCTCATGGCTGGCGATGGCCGAGAGTTCGAGCTCGGTGGTTTCGATCGAGAGTTCCATGGCACGTTTATGGCCGGTGTCGACAATCGAACAATCGGCGCTGCCATCGGGCAGGAGGTGGTCGCAGCCGACCAGCCAGCGGGCGATCTCGGAGATCGGTTTCTGCGTGGCCGAGAGGCCGATGCGCTGCGGGCGCCGGCGGGAGGATTCGAGGTCGCCGTCGGCCGAGGTGATGAGCTGGTCGAGGCGCTCGAGGCTCAGCGCCAGATGCGCGCCGCGTTTGTTGCCGCAGATGGCATGCACCTCGTCGATCAGGATGGTCTCGACGTTCTCCAGCATGCGCCGGCTCTTCTCGGCAGTGAGCAGGAGATAGAGAGACTCCGGCGTGGTGATCAGGATATGCGGCGGCTTGCGCAACATCCTCTGACGCTCCGAGGCCGGCGTATCGCCGCTGCGCACGGCGACGCGGATCTCTTCCATGCTAATCCCCTCGGCCTTGGCGCGGGCGCGAATGCCGCCGAGCGGGATCTCGAGGTTCTTCTCGATATCGTTGCCGAGCGCCTTGAGGGGCGAGATGTAGAGGATACAGGTTTTCTCCGGCAGTCGGTTCTCGCGGGCGCGGCGGGCGAGCCCGTTGATCGCCCAGAGGAAGGCGGCGAGAGTCTTGCCCGAACCGGTGGGCGCGGCGATGAGCGTATCGCGGCCGGCGGCGATTTCTCGCCAGCCGGCTTCCTGCGGCGGCGTGGCGGCCGCGAAGTGCTCGGCAAACCAGCCAGCCACCAGCGGATCGAAAGCAATCCCCTCCATGCAGCTCACATCGTCGCGCGCGGCTCGCTCCGCGTCAATGGGAAAGCGAATCAATTGCGAATTTTTCCCACATCCGGGAGGTGCCTCATCGCGCCGGCTCTCGGAGCAAGCTGCTTTGCCTTGCTCCCGAGTGAGGACTGGCATATCGGATTAAGAGACGGGGTCGTGATGATGGTGCCGAGCCCGAGCTTGTGACGCATGACATGATCCGACGCCCCAAGATGCCCTCGCGGACGCCCTTGCTGCTCGGCGTGCTGCTCGGAGTTCTGATGCTGGGTAGTTCGTGTGTCTCGCTGAGCCAGCCGCGGCCGCCGGCTTACGCGGATGCCGTCGCGGTGGCGTCGCCAAGCAGTGCGGCCGAGGCGACCTTGGCTGCGGATATCGAGCTTGCCGACGAGGCCGGGCTCGACGATTTTTTGCGCTATGCTGCGCTGCATAACCCCGGCCTGCGTGCCTCCTGGCAGCTCTGGATGGCCGCGGTGGAGCGCGTCGTGCAAGCCGAGGCGTTGCCCGATCCGCAGATCTCCTACGGCTATTATTTCGCAAGCGTCGAGACCTTTACCGGGCCGCAGCAGCAGCGCCTGCGCGGTGCACAGACCTTCCCCTGGCTTACCAAGCTGATCTTGCGCGGTGAACTCGCGGCGCAGGCGGCCGAAGCCGCGCGGTTGCGCTTCGAGGCGCGAAAACTCCGTCTTTTCGAGCAGGTGACGCAGGCCTGGGCCGAGTATTATTACCTCGCTCGCGCCATCGCGGTGACGCGTGAAAATGTCGACCTGCTGCGCGATTGGGAGGTGCTGATCCGCGCCAAATATCGTGTCGCGACCGGCAGCTACCATGATTTGATCAACGCGCAGGTGGAGCTCGGCAAACTCGACGATAGGCTGCGTACATTGGAAGATCTGCGTGTGCCGACGATCGCTCGGCTGAACGATGTTCTGGGTCGCGAGAGTCGGATGCCGATCGTGGCTCCGGTGGCTTTGCCCGAGTTCGAAGTCGTCTTTGAAGATGAGGAATTGTTGGCCCGGCTGGGCGCTTCCAACCCCGAGCTCGGGGCGCTGGAGGCAGGTGTCGAGGAGCAAGGGCGCCGGGTGGATCTCGCCTGGAAAGAATATTTCCCCGACGTGACGCTCGGAGTTGAATGGATCGAGACCGGTCGCCGGGCCGGGCAGAATGTACCCGACGCCGGCCAGGACCCGGTGATCGGCATGGTCTCGATGAACCTGCCGATCTGGTGGCAGAAATACAGCGCGGGTGTGCGCGAGGCCGAAGCGTTGCAGCGCGCCGCGCGCCAGCGGCGGGTTGCACGCGAGCGCAATCTGGCGACCGATCTGCAATTTGCGCTCTACGGTTTCCGCGATGCGGAGAGAAAGACCGACCTTTTCGGCAACGCCTTGGTGCCGAAGGCCAAAGAAGCGCTGGCCGCGAACTACTCTGCCTATGAGTCCGGCGGGGCCGATTTCCTCGACCTATTGCAGGCGCAGCGGCTCTTCTTGGAGTTCGGCCTCTCCTATGAGCGGGCACGTGCCGATCGATTGGAACGTTACGCGGAAATCGAGAAGCTGATCGGCGAGTCGGTGTTGCAACCCATGCCAACGGAGGTCCTGCCATGAGATGCCCCAATATTTCCCGCTTCGGATTCGCCCTGCTGCTGGGATTTCTCGTGCAATGCGCCCCGTCGCCCGATGAGCCCAGCGCGCCGGATGCCACGGCGCAAGCCGCTGATGTGCATGCCGGCCATGCCGGTCATGGTGGTGCGCCGGTACAGGCAGAGGTATGGACCTGCGCCATGCATTCGCAGATCCAGCTTCCCGCGTTGGGCCGCTGTCCGATCTGCGGCATGGAATTGGTTCCGGTCGCCACCGGAGACGCGAGTGGCACGGCGGGCGAGGAAGTGGAGAGTCGGCGCCTGACGATGAGCGCGGTGGGTGTCGCGCTGGCCGGAATTCAGACCGCGGTGGTCGTGCGCGAGGCGGTTTCCAAAGAAATCAGGATGGTCGGCAAGGTCGCCTACGACGAGACCCGCGTGCGCAAGATCGCGGCCTGGGTATCGGGTCGGATCGACCGGGTTTTCGTCGATTTCACCGGCGTGCAGGTCAATCAGGGCGACCATTTGGTGGTCGTCTACAGCCCCGAGTTGCGCACCGCACAAGAAGAGCTTTTGCAGGCCGGCAAGGCCGCGCGTGCTTTGCGCCGCAGCAAGGTTTCCGTGCTGCGCGAGTCGTCTTCGGCCACCGTCGATGCGTCGCGGGAAAAGCTGCGCTTGCTTGGTCTTACGCCCGCGCAGATCGGCGCCATCGAGACCGAGGGCAAGGTATCAGACACGCTCACCATCTTCTCGCCGATCGGCGGAACGGTGGTGATGAAGCATGCCTTCGAGGGTATGTACGTCGAGACCGGAACCTTGATCTACGAGATCGCCGACCTCTCCAGGCTTTGGGTTCAGCTCGATGCTTATGAATCCGATATGTCGTGGATCCGCTTCGGCCAGCGTGTCGAGTTCGCCACCGAGGCCTACCCGGGGGAGGCCTTCGGCGGCCGCGTCGCCTTCATCGAGCCGACAGTCAACGCAAAAACCCGGACAGTAAAGCTGCGCGTCAATGTCGACAACGCCGACGGTCGCCTCAAGCCCGGCATGTTCGTGCGTGCGATGGTTCTCGCTGGCATCAGCGAAGGCGGCCGCGTGATGGACCCGGAGCTGGCCGGCAAATTTATCGGCCCGATGCACCCCGAGATCATTCGCGACGAGCCGGGCGCCTGCCCGATCTGCGGTATGGATCTGGTGCGCGCCGAGGACTACGGCTACGTCGCGCCCGCGAGCGATATTCTGCCCCTCGTGGTGCCGGCCACGGCACCGCTGATCACAGGCGAGCGCGCTGTGGTCTACGTGAAGGTGGCGGGTGCCGAGCGCCCCACCTTTGAGGGCCGCGAGGTCGTACTCGGCCCGCGTGCCGGTGCGACCTATGTGGTGCGGGAGGGGTTGGTCGAAGGCGAAGAAGTCGTCGTCAAGGGCAATTTCAAGATCGACTCGGCGCTGCAAATACAGGCGCGTCCGAGCATGATGAGTGCCACGGGCGACGGAGGTGGGGGCGGGCATGCGCATGCGCATTGAGTCGCATAGGCTCGCGCGGCGACCGAGGGCATGCCGCGTGCGGCGGGTCGTGGATGCCAGGAGCCTCTCGGCATGAGCGAGAGCACGCCGCCGCCGTCCCTGCTCGGGCGGATTGTCCGCTTCTCTTTGGAGAACAAGCTCGTTGTCGTGCTCGCGACCGTGTTCGTCATGGTTTGGGGCACGCTCGTCGCGCCCTTCGATTGGCAGGTCGGCGGGTTGCCGCGCAGCCCTGTGCCGATCGATGCGATCCCCGATATCGGCGAAAACCAGCAAATCGTTTTTACCCAATGGATGGGCCGGTCGCCGCAGGATGTGGAAGACCAGATCACCTACCCGCTAACGGTGTCGCTGCTCGGCGTACCGGGCGTGCGTACTATCCGTAGTTATTCGTTCTTCGGATTTTCTTCGATCTACATCATCTTCAACGAAGATATCGACTTCTATTGGTCGCGTTCTCGCGTGCTGGAGAAGCTGGCGAGTCTTCCTGCGGGCACGATGCCCGAAGACGTTCGCCCGGCGCTGGGGCCGGATGCGACCTCGCTTGGTCAGGTCTTCTGGTACACGCTTGAGGGCCGTGATGCCCAGGGCAGGCCCGCGCCCGGCTGGGATCTGGACGAGCTGCGCAGCGTGCAGGATTGGCATGTTCGCTACGCCTTGCTCTCGGCTTCGGGCGTGAGCGAGGTCGGCAGCGTTGGCGGCTTTGTCCGTGAGTACCAGGTCGATGTGGACCCCGATGCGATGCGGGCCTTCGGTGTGAGCATTGCCGAGGTTGCCGACGCCGTGCGCATGGCAAACCTCGATGTGGGCGCACGCAACCTCGAGATCAATGGCGTCGAGTATTTCATTCGCGGCCGCGGCTTCATTCGTAGCCTCGAAGATATTGAGAACTCGGTCATCAAATCGAACGAGAACGTCCCGGTCTACGTAAAGGACGTAGCCGTGGTGACGACGGGCCCGGCGCTGCGCCGCGGCGCGCTCAACAAGGGAGGCGCCGAGGCGGTGGGCGGCGTGGTGGTGGCGCGTTTCGGCGACAATCCGCTCGCGGTCATCCAGAATATCAAGGCGAAAATCGAGGAGATCGCTCCGGGCCTGCCGAAGAAGACACTCGCTGACGGGAGGGTCTCGCAGGTCACAGTGGTTCCCTTCTACGACCGCTCGGGTTTGATCTACGAGACCCTCGGCACTTTGCGCCGGGCGCTCACCGAGGAGGTGCTGGTCACGATCATCGTGGTGGCCGTGATGGTCTTCCATCTGCAGAGCTCGCTATTGATCGCGGGGCTTTTGCCGCTGGCGATTCTCATGACCTTCATTGCCATGCGCTACGCCGGGGTCGACGCCAATATCGTCGCGCTCTCGGGTATCGCCATTGCGATCGGCACGATGGTCGATGTCGGCATTGTGATCTGTGAAAATATTCTGCGCCACCTTGAGCGGTTGCGCCCCGGTGAGGACCGCCTCGAAGCGGTCTACAAGGCCACCACTGAGGTCGGCAGTGCGGTGCTCACGGCCGTGGCGACGACGGTGGTGAGCTTCCTGCCGGTCTTCACCATGCAAGGCGCCGAGGGGAAGCTCTTCACGCCACTGGCCTTCACCAAAACCTTCGCTCTGGTGGCTTCGATCATCGTTGCCCTGACGGTGATCCCCGCCTTCGCGCATCTTCTCTTCACCCGCATCGGTGGCGTGTCCCGGCGGCGGAGCTGGTTGCGCGCGGTCGTCAATGGCATCGCGGTGCTGGCGGTATCGGCCGTACTCTCGAGCCATTGGGTGCCGCTTGGCCCGGAGTTCGGGGCGGTACGTAATTATCTATTTGTCGTTCTGCTGATCGGGTCCGTGTTGGGTGGGTTGCTGATCTTCCAGTATTTCTACGAGCCGCTGCTGCGGTTTTGCCTGGTGCATAAGGGGGCATTCCTCTCCTTTGCGTCGGCTATCACGGCGGCCGGGCTGATGGTGTGGCTCGGCTTTGCCCAGGTCTTTTTCTTCGTGCCCGAGTTGGTCCGGACCTCGCGTGTATACGCGGCCGTCGAGCGGACCTTTCCGGGGCTGGGCCGTGAGTTCATGCAACCCCTCGACGAAGGCTCGTTCCTCCATATGCCGTCCACGATGCCGCATGCCTCGATCGGCGAGGCGATGGATATTCTCCAGCGCCAGGTCATGGCGCTGAACGCGATTCCCGAGATCGAGACGGCGGTCGGCAAGCTTGGTCGCGCAGAGAGCCCGCTCGACCCGGCGCCGATCTCGATGTTCGAGACCATCATCAACTACAAAACGGAGTACATCAGCGACCGGGATGGCTACCGTCTCCCTTTCCGTTTCGACGACGCGCGCGGGGAATTCGCGCGTACGGCAGATGGCGAGCTGATCCCCGACGACGACGGTCGGCCTTTCCGGCAATGGCGCGACGAAGTGCGGAGCCCGGACGATATCTGGGATGAGATTGCGCGCGTGACCAGGATTCCTGGCACGACCAACGCGCCGAAGTTGCAGCCGATCGCGGCGCGAATCGTCATGTTGCAGAGTGGTATGCGTGCCCCCATGGGCGTCAAGATCAAAGGCCCGGATCTCGAAACACTCGACCGGGTCGGGCTGGAGGTCGAGCGCCTGTTGAAACAGGTCCCGGGAATCCAGGCTGGCACGGTTATCGCGGATCGTATCGTCGGCAAACCTTACCTCGAAATCGAAATCGACCGAGCGGCCATCGCCCGCTATGGCGTGCATCTCAACAAGGTGCAGGATGTCATTGAGGTCGCCATTGGCGGCAAGCGACTGACCACGACGGTGGAAGGGCGCGAGCGCTACCCCGTGCGCGTGCGTTACCAACGTGAGTTACGCGACCGAGTCGATTCGCTCGGGCGCATTTTGGTCCCCTCGTCTTCGGGCGGGCAGATCCCGCTCGAGCAGCTGGCAAAAATTCGCTACCTGGCGGGCCCGCAGGTCATCAAAAGCGAAGATACCTTCCTGGTTGCCTATGTTGTGTTCGACAAGGTGGCGGATAGCGCGGAGGTCGACGTGGTGGAAGAGGCGCAGGCCTTCTTGAACGCGAAAATCGCGAGCGGCGAATTCGAGATCCCGCCCGGCGTGAGCTTCACCTTCGCCGGTAGCTATGAGAACCAGATCCGTGCCCAGAAGACTCTCGCCCTGATTCTGCCGCTGGCTCTTTTCGTCATTTTTCTGATTCTCTACTTTCAGTTCAAACAAATATCGACGACACTGCTGGTCTTCTCCGGCATCCTGGTGGCCTGGTCGGGCGGCTTCCTGATGCTCTGGCTCTATGGCCAGAGTTGGTTCCTCGACTTCTCGCTTTTGGGCGTGAACCTGCGCGAACTCTTTGCTGTCGCACCCTATAACCTCAGCGTCGCTGTCTGGGTGGGCTTCCTCGCCCTCTTCGGCATCGCCTCGGATAACGGCGTCATCCTGGCGACCTATCTGCGCCAGACCTTCGCTGCTGACCAGCCGCGCACCATCGCCGCGATCCGCGACGCGACGGTCAAGGCAAGTCTGCGCCGCATCCGCCCTTGCCTGATGACCTCGGCGACCACGATTCTTGCGCTGGTTCCCGTGCTCACCTCCACCGGCCGTGGCGCCGACGTAATGGTCCCCATGGCGATCCCGTCGTTCGGCGGCATGGTGCTCGTAATCATCACTGTCTTCGTCGTGCCGGTTCTCTACTCCGCCATCGAAGAACGCCGTATAGGATAAGGGATTATGGAACTCGTCGAACTCGGCAATGATGTTTTTGCTTGCTTGCAGGAAGATACCGGCCTGGGCAAGAGTAACTCTGGCTTGGTGAACCGTGGCGGCGGCCTGGTGGTCGATACTTTCTGGGATCTGCCCCATACGCGCGCGATGATCGATCTCTATGCGCAGGTCTGGGTCGCGCCGGCCGCTCGCGTCGTCAACACGCACCGCAATGGCGATCATTTCTGGGGCAACCAACTCTTCGCGTCCGCCGAGATCATCGGCCACCGCAGCTTCGTCGACGATGCTGCCAAGGAAGATCCGGCACAGATGCAGGCCCTGCGTGACGGTGCTGTAACGGAGGGTCCCTTTGCCGCCTTCGCCGAGCTGCTTGCGGAGTTCGATTTCCGCGGCGTGAAGGTCACGCCGCCGACCACCCTGGTGGATGATTCGATGGAGATTGAACTCGACGGCCTGCGCGTCGAGCTGATCCATGTCGGCCCGGCGCATACGACCGGCGACCTTCTGGTACATCTTCCCGAGCAGCGCGTGGTCTTCGCCGGCGATGTCCTCTTTCGTCTCTGCACACCGATCGGCTGGGAGGGTACCTTTGCCGGATGGACGCGGGCATTGGACCGGATCAATGAGCTCGACCCCGAGGTGATCGTACCCGGCCACGGCCCCATCTGTGGTCAGGAAGGGCCGCGCGAGATGAAGGAATATCTCGAGTTCATCCGCCAGGAATCCGAGCGCTGTTTTGCCAAGGGGCTCTCCGAATTGGAGGCCGCCAAGCAGATTGACCCTGGCCCCTATGCGGGCTGGACCGAGCCCGAGCGCATTGCGTTCAATGTACACCGGGCCTACCGCGAGCTGCGCGGTGGCGCGTGGGACGAGCCGGTTGACCTTGAGTCGGTCTACGCGATGATCGCCGCGGTCAAGCAGCACCGCTGCGGCGCCGCGGGCTGAGCCGTTGCCGCCGCATGATATGAAAAGGGAGAGATGAAATGGCTTATCGCCTTGCTGTGATGAACGAGCGTGCCGTATTGGTCGCGAATGACGGGGTCTACGATCTGAAGCGGCATAGTGGGGGAGGCTTCTCGGCCGACCCAATGGCCGCGATTGCGCGCTTTACGGAATTGCATGAGGTGGCGGCCGGTCTCGGCGCCGTTCCGGATGCGCCGCTGGACGTCGCCGCACTCAGCGCCTGCGTACCACTGCCGCGCAAGGTCTTCGCGGTTGGCCTGAATTATCGTGCGCACGCGGAGGAGAGCGGCATGGAGGTGCCGCCCAACCCGCTGGTCTTCGCCAAATTCTCGAATTGCATCACAGGCCCGACGGCCGACGTGATCATTTACGGTCCGACGACCGATTGGGAGGCAGAATTGGTGCTCGTCATGGGCACGCGAGCGCGCGACATCACCGCCGAAGACGCCTGGGAGCATATCGCCGGCTTCACCTGCGGGCAGGATGTCTCCGAGCGCACCACCCAATTTGCGAGCAAGCCGCCGCATTTCGACCTCGCCAAATCCTTCGATACCTACGGCCCGATCGGCCCGTGTATCGTATCGCTCGATCAATTTGCTGACCCGAGCGACCTCGCCATCACCTGTGATGTGAACGGCGAGCGCCAGCAGGACGCGCGCACGAGCGATCTGATTTTCACCATTCCGGAGCTCGTTGCCTACATCTCGGGCATCTGCACGCTCGAGCCGGGTGACATGATCTTCACCGGGACACCGGCGGGCGCGGGCTTCATGAAGGGCCGCTTCCTCCAGCCGGGGGACGTCATCGAGACCACCATCGAGGGGATCGGCACGCTCATCAACCGCTGCGTTGCCAAGCCGGATTGATGGCCGACGCCGCGATCGTGGTCGTCGGGCCGATCGATGCCGTGATCCGGTAGCCCCCTGCTGATCAGGGCTTGGGGGTTGCCCGCATGGGTGTGTAGCGGATCATGACGCGTTGGCCGTCTTTCAGGCCTTCGCGAAAGCGTTTCTCGTATTTCGGCCAGGAGTCGGGGTATTTCTTCGCGATCGCGTCGCAGAAGGGCGTGACCTGGTCGGGTTCACGCACAATTGTCCCGCGGGCTTCGAAGCTCGGGCCCTCGCGGCTGCCAATCCATATTTTTGCTTGCGGTCGGCCCCAACCGATACGCCGCGCTCGCCAGCTCTCGGGGCTGGTGCCGACATAGACGGCGCCGTCATGGTTGCGAAACCAGATTTCGGCCGGCTTGCTGAGCGAGCCATCTTTTCGCGTGCTGGCGATATAGATGTATTTGGCAGCGTGAAGCGCTGTGTTTTCGGTCGCGGTGAAGGTTCGGCCCTGGTCCGTTGCAGCGGCGAGCGCCGGCAATGCCGATGCCGCGCTCAGTAGCAGGCCTGCCAGCAGGCAGAGCATGGCCACGCCCGAGCTTTTGCGCCGAGCGATATCAGCTGGCGGTCGAAGCAGGGGGATCTTCTCGTGATCAAAGCCATTATCGTCCATTCCTCTTCTTCCCGCCTGTGCGCGACGGCTGCAAGCGAAATCGACTGGCGGGATGGATCGGCCCGAATTTACGCGTATTGTGTGAGCTCCAGGACGACTCCGTCGGGCGCCTCGATATAGGAATAGGACAGGCCCCCCGGCTCGAGCACCGGTTCGCCGAGGATCTTTACGCCCGCCTCGCGTAGCTCTTCGGTCGCCGCGACGACGTCGGCCACGCGCAGACCGAAATGCGCCACGCCGAAGCCGTGCCGGTAGGCCCCATCACCGGCCGCACCCGGCCTGGCGGGCTCGATATCGGGTGGAAAGGGTCCGATCACCACCACCTGGCCGGCGAGAGCCAGGAAGATGCGCGTTTGTTTGTGGATATTCTCGTTGCGCACGATCTCGATCGCATTGAATCGTTCGCGGTAGAAGAGCGCGGATTCCTCGGGATGAGCACTGTAGATATGGATATGATCGAGCGTCTCTACTTGCATGATTTCTCACCTCGGCTCTGCGGCCGGCGCCGGATGCCTGGCTACGAAGCGCTCTTTTTCATCGCATTCTTCACCCGGCAAAGCGATTGCCGCTTGCCGCCTTGGCCTGGGCAGACCATGATGCGGGCATGCAGATACGTGTGCTCGCAGCTGGGGTCCTGGCTTCCTTTTTTTTATGCGCGACAGCGTTTGCGCAAGGTTCCGGGTTGCAGCTTACGCCCGATGGCCGGCGGACACTGATCAGCAAGGACGTCGGTGGCGAGCGTTGGGCGATCTCGCGCAACCCGGATGGCACGGTCACCGGCAATGTCTTCCGGCCCGGCGGCGACCCGCCGGCGTTTGTCTGGTGCGAAGAGACCGGCGCGCCGCCCGAAGGCGAGGGCGGCGAGCTGATGTTTTCCTGCTTCGGTGCCGACCGCTGCGCGCAGGCGCCGTGCGCGCCTGAGCAGTTCAGCTTCATTGCCGAGGTGGCGCTCCCCGAGGCATTCTTCCTGCCGCGACTCGTGGCCGGCTGGCAGACCCTGGCCCCGCTGGCGGGAGGCGCGCGTCAGGAACACCCCACGCTCGCCTTCGCAGGGGAGATCTGGATATTCGGCGGGTTCAGCGGGAGCGGCCAGGTCCTCGATAGCGTTGCGGCCTACGACCCGCTGCGTGGCTCATGGCGCTCGGATATTGCGCCGCTGCCGGTACCGATGCACCATGCCAACGTCGCGGCGGTAGCAGGTAAAATTTATGTGACAGGATTTCTGCGCGCGGTCGGCTTCGCGGCCGATGGGCGTGTTTTTGAATACGATCCGGGTGAAGACACGTGGACGGAGAAAAGCTCGATGCCGGCCGGCACGCAGCGCGGTGCTTCGGCCGTCGCGGCGATCGGCGGCCGCATTTATGTGGCCGGCGGGTTGCGCAATGGCACGCAGGCGGACTTCTCGGTCTACGACCCTGCAGCAGATAGTTGGGAGATTCTCACTGATGTGCCGAGCGCCCTGGAGCATGCAGCGGTCGGTGCGGTGGACGGTGTTCTCTACCTGCTGGGCGGGCGCGACGGTGGCATCACGGGGGTTTCGGCTGCTGTGCATGCCTACGATACGGCGAGCGGAGAATGGGCGCTGCGAGCCGATATTCCGACCCCGCGCGGCGGCGTGGCGGGGGCCGTCCTCGGCGGCCGAATTTACGTGCTTGGCGGCGAGGGAAACCCCGCTCCGGGCAGCCGCGGCGTCTTCGATGATGTGGAGGTTTATGACCCGGTGAGCAACACCTGGGAGGTTCTGGCGCCGATGCCCTTTCCGCGCCATGGCATGGGTGCGGCTGGTCTCTTCGGGCAGATTTTCGTCCCCGGCGGCGCCGACCAGCAGGCCTTCGGCGCGGTCGATACGGTCGACGCATTGACGCCCGAATAGCTTGTCCTCTGGCAGCGGCGGAGGCGTTCGTGGATCGCCGGCCAGGCCTCAGAGAAAAGCGGTGCTCGGATGTTCCTCGCCGAGGAAATGGCTGCCGGCAAGCTCGTAGAAGACCGGCCGAGCCATGATATGCTGGGCAACCACCTGCGCATCGCGCAGGTAGCGCTGTAACGGGCTGCTGCGGTAGAGGGCCGCGCTGCCGGCCAGCCGGTGCACGCATTGGGTGATCTCGAGTGCGGCATCGACCGCGTTGCAGGTCGCCGTGCGGATCTCGACGCAATGCTCGCGTGAGATCGGATCGCCCTTCACCGCGGCTTGCCAAGCGGCTTGCAAGGTCTGATGAAAATACGCGCGAGCAGCCCGCAGGCGGGTTTCGGCGCGGCCGATCTCTAGCTGCACGTTCGGGCGCTGCGACAAGGGGCGGCGCCCACCCGCCGGCGCTTTGGTGGATGCGAGGTGGGCAAACTCATCCAGGGCCGCTCGCGCGAGTCCGTTGGCGATGGCGCCGATGCTCATGCCCAGGAGCGTGAACATCGAGAAGCGGTAGAGCGGTCGATCCGGCGGTGTCGCCGTGGTCAGGCCGATGGCTCGACGCGCGGGGACGAAGACATCCTCCATCCGGAAATGAGTGCTGCCGGTGCCACAGAGACCAGAGACATCCCAGGTGCCGAGAAGCTTGACGTCGCTGGCGGGCACGAAAATATAGGACGTTGCCGAGGGATTCTCGGCGTCGCCGATGCGGACACCGGCTCCGATCCAATCTGCGTTGTAGCTGCCTGAGCCAAAGGACCATTCGCCGCTTACGCGCAGGCCACCTTCGACCGGCGTCGCCAGGCCGGCGGGCTCGAAGACGCCCGAGAGCCGGGTCTCGGGTTTGGCGAAGATTTCACGGATGGTGTCGTCGCTCAGGTTCGCCAAGGGCAGGGTCGAGGTGATGCCGATGAAGACACACCAGGCCGTCGAGGCGTCGGCCGCGGCGAGCACCTCAAGTGCGCGCATGGCGTCGGGTGGAGGCGTTTCAAACCCGCCGTGGGCAAGCGGCATCCAGAGCCGGTAGAGGCCCGCGGCGGCCAGCTCGCTGGCAAGATCCTGCGGCAGCCTTCCGGCCGCCTCGATCTCAGTGGCCCGGCGGCGCAGCGTCGCTGCGAAGCCCTCGGCAATCGCGACGACATCCGGGCTCGCGCTCGCATCGGTTGTCATGCGCGTCGCTCCGCCCGGTCAGTCCGTGGCCCAACGGAAGCGCACGGCCAGCGCGTCGTGGTCGGAGAGGGGCTCGCCTTCGGCACTGACGAAGACGTCGTTCTCAAAATTCCACGACGTGGGCTCCAGCGTGACGCCGCCGCCACTGCGGAAAGCGAATTTGTCGATTCTTCCTGTCTCTGGGCATTCGAGCGCGGCGCAGACATCGACCAGTCCCGCCGCTTCCAGCAAATGCCCATAGGTGGTCGAGTCGGGCTCGTCGTCGGTGTGCAGGTTGAAGTCGCCGCCGATGATCACGGCCCGGCCGGCCGATACGCCATTCAATTGGGCCAGCATCTGTTCGACTCCGGCGGCGCGCAAAGCGTCGTCGTTGGCCGACCCTCCGGCCTCCATATGCAGATTATAGACATCGATAATGACGCCATCGGCGAGCGTCGTGCGCGCGAAGCTGAAGCCTTTGAAGGCGAGGCAATCGGCTGAGGTATTGTCGCAGCCATCCCAGGCAATCCGCGTCACCGGCTCGAAGGAGAAGCGTGAGAAGCGGTTCAACCCGTCACCCAGGGTTGCCTCCGGTCGGCGCAGGTCGTTGTTCAGCGGGTTGATGCCGGGGACGGATTGAAAGAGTTGGGTGGAGGCCGCCATTAGAATTTCATGATAGACCCGCAGCGGCGCAAAGGGGTTCGGGTCAGGCGTAAGCCAGCTCTCCTGTACGAGCACCAGGTCGTAGTCGTTCAGCAGAGGCCCGATTAGTGGCATGAAGGTGGCCGGTTGCGAGCCCGAGAGAGCCTCCGGCAAGCCCGCGACGTTGTAGCTGAGAGCCACGAAGTCGCCGGTTGGGCCCGAGTTGTCGCTGCCGCTGCAGGCGCCCAGCAGGCTTGTGCCGCCGAGCATGAGCGCGAGCATGAGATTTCGCAGAATGATCATGCAGCTACTTCTATCAGCATGCAGTCCGTCCGCCACCTGCGTCGGGCGGAAGCCGTGGGACACGTTCAGTAGCTCAGGATGGCGCCGACCAGCGCGCCGATCAGCAAAATGCCCTCGGCCGCAAGGCCGAGTACAAAGCCGATGGTCCTGCTGCCGGGCTCGGCGACATAGGCGCGCGCATAGAGAGCGCGGCCGACAATGAAGACCAGGCCGAGAACCGCGGCAATCTCCGCATTCACATAGGTGGCGAAGAGCCAGAGTCCGGGAAGAAAGAGGACAAGCTGTTCCAGCGTATTCTGCTGCACCCGGAGCGTGCGCTCAAAGATCGGATGCCCGGTAGTGGCCGGCGCATCGATCTTGTACTCCCCACGCGCCTTGCCCACCTGCAGGGAAAAAGCAAAATATTCCAACAACGCCAGAACGGTAACTATTGCAACGGCTTCCATGAAACGACTCCTTCAAAGTTGGGTAGTCCGTCGCGCGATCGCGCCTGCATGTCAAACCGGCAGACCGAGGCCCCTGGGATTCGGCGTTCTGGATCGGCTCCTCGGCCTTGGCCGCGGTTGCGCTTGTCGGGGTCCGGACAGCCTCTGCCCGGACCCGGTTGACTGACGAAGCAATCCCGGATTCGCTACGGCAGATGAGCCGTCATCGACCGCGCTTTTCGTATGGACCCGGGCTTGGATCCGGAGGTTCTTCTCTCTCCTGGCTCTGCTCTGTTGGAGCCCCGTCGTGGCAGAGGCCCGCGCGGTGGATCCTCCAGAGCAAACCATGATGCACGGGCGCCGAATTCCCGGAATTATCGTTCTGCTGCGCGACCGGGCGAGTCGCGATGCCGACCTGGACCCGAGGCGGCTGACTGCGGCGGAGTTGGCGCATATCCAGGGGCTTGCCGGTGTGCCGCTGCAGCTGCGGCACGCCGAAGCGGACGGTGCCCGGACATTCTGGTTTGAGGTGCCACCACAAATCGCAAGAGGCGGTCTGTCGAGAAACCTGCAAGTCGACCGTTGATCAGCGCAGAGACCTTGGGTTGGTCGATGCCAAGGATCTCGGCGGCCTGGCGCTGCGTCCAGCCGAGCCGCTCCAGGATGCAGCTGATTTCGTACGCGAGGTTGACTTTGGCAAGGCGATCTTCGGCCTCCGGGAGGCCCAGATCCGCAAAGACGTTGCCGGAACTTGTTTTGATTTTTCCCCGCTCAGCCACGTTGCCCTCCCTGTTTTCGCCGCGCATGGTCCTGTTCTGCCTCTACGGCCTGCGCCGAACCACGTCGATAATGAACGCTCATTATGCCGGATCTGGCATCGCTACGCACGTCGCCGTTGCCGTCTTGCGCTGGCGCGCAGCGGGTTGTGCGGAGGGAGCTCTGCGCGCTGAAGCCATGGCGCAAGCTTTGCAACTGAACGTTTGGAACACATTGTCATGCAGGTTATTTCGAGCGGGATCGTTGGCTCGGGCTGCAGGACCCGCGGGGCTAAGGCTGTCGGGCCGCCTCGCTGTCCCGGAAACAGGGGATCACGTGCTCGCCGATGTTGCGGATCGTTTCGAGCTGCGCCCATTGCGGCACCGTGCCCATCTGGCAGAGGAAGAGAATCTCGTCAGCGCCCGCTTCGGCCAGGCGGCGGACGTAGGCGATGCAATCCTCCACAGTGCCGTAGGCGTGGTTGGGATTCAGCATCGCCATATTCGGGTCGGAGAAATCGATCTTGACCTCCTCAGAGCCGATCTTCGCGGTGATCACCGTTCGCCCGTCGGCGAGAACGCTTGTATCTTCGTCCCAGGAGTCCGGGTCGGGCAGGGGAACCTGACCGTCGCTGCTCCAATGGGAGATCGCTTCCATGAAAAAACGTTGGCCGCGAATCCCGATGCGGCGCGCCTCTGCGCCGTCGGTGAGGACCATAGCGGGACAGAGCGCGGCGAGATGCTCGAGCGGGCGGTAGCCGATCTGGTTTTCGGGTTTCCGCTCGGCAAAGGCCTTTCTGTAGACCTTGTTTTTGGCAGCGACCTCCTCGGGCCCGCCGAAGCCGAGCACCAGCGCACCAATGCCACGCGCACCGGCGTCGGCCAGCGTCTCGGTCTTCGTGCACGCCTGGTAGAGGGGCGGGTGCGGGTCCTGAAAAGGTTTGGGGTGGATCGACCGCTCGGGGATATCGATGAAACGACCGTGGTGCTCGACCTTGTCCTCCACGAAGAAGCGCGGGATCAGCCGCATTGATTCCTCGATCATCGGCATGAGATCAGTCAGGTCGTAGCCGAAGGTCCCCGCCTCCTGCTGCGTACCGCCCTTGCCCATGCCGAAATGCAATCGCCCACCGGAGAGGATGTCGAGGGTTGCGATGCGCTCGGCGACCTTCACGGGATGGTTCATCTGCGGCGGCAGGCAGACCACGCCATGGCCGATATGGATGCGCGTGGTGCGGCCGGCGATATAGGCCAGGAAGGTCTCGGGCGCGCTCATATGAGCGTATTTCGTCAGCGCCGTATGCTCGACCGCCCAGATGACGTCGAAGCCCACCTCCTCGGCAAGCAGGCATTGCTCGACAACCTCGGCAAAGACGCGGTGGTCGCCCGCACGACTCGCATCCTGGGTCTGGCATTCGTAAATCAGGGAAAATCGCATTCGAGCACCTCGTCTTTTCGGGGATCGGTCGATTCCGGCATGGTGTGGCCATTGGCCACGAAGCATTGTGATAGAGTGTGGCCAATGGACACAGAGGTCAAGGCCCTGCGCGAAAGGAGTTCCCGCTCATCGAAAAAGCCTGTTGGACGCGATGAGATCGTGGAAGCCGTCCTCGACGCGGCCGAGCGCTGCATCGCCGAGCACGGTCCGGCGCAGACCTCGTTGCGCGAAATCGCCCGCGAGGCCGGCATCACCTACAGCCTGGTCGGCCGGCATTTCGGCAACCGCGAAGCATTGCTGGAGCAGCTCATCGCACGCTACGAGGCGCGCTGGGAGGCACGCCTCGGTGATGAGCGAGATCCGGGCAGGCTGCTGCAGAGTATTCTCGGCGAGACCGAGGCCCAGGGAACCTACCTCCGCCTCCTCGCCTGGGCGCTCCTGCTCGGCGACGGTCGCACCCAGCAATCGCACGCATCCGCGCTGCAACGACTCGGCCAGGGCAGCGACCCCGAACGCGCCGCGGCCGACCTCGCGCAGGTGTTCGGGTGGCGCTTTTTCGGGCCCTTCATCGCCGAGACGCTCCGCCTCGATGGCCCCGCAAGGCAGCGCGTGCATGACGCCATCGGTGACCGTATCCAATTCCGCTCGTGACGTGTAGTTTCCAGAACGGAGTTTCGTTTGTCTACAGCGGTAGAACCTGAGAATTTCGCAAGATGTCCGCAGACACACCGAAAAAGCGGCGCTCGTCACCGAAATCGACACGCAAGCCGAAATCCGACGAGGCATTGACCTCGCGCACACCCACCTACGGCGCGACCATTCGCTGCATGGAGCTGCTCCTGGCCCTGCTGCGTGCACCGCATGGCCGAGTTAAATCAGAACTTGCCGAGGAGTTGGGCGTCAGCGCGAAGACCGTCAACCGCTACACGGAGATTCTCACTAAAAACGTTTTCGGCTCCGACCACCAGCCGATCGTGGTACAGGAG
Organism: Deltaproteobacteria bacterium; assembly: GCA_046583355.1. Lineage (GTDB taxonomy): Bacteria > Desulfobacterota > Binatia > UBA12015 > UBA12015 > UBA12015. The sequence goes on along the minus strand of JAYGCM010000063.1, from coordinate 72,982 downwards.
CGACACGGCCGCCGCGTGATTCTGAAGGTCCGTGCGGCCGAGGTGGGCGTGGACGGCCCCGCCCACCACGCCGCGACCATGTTTCTGGCGGTTGCTGCGCTGGGCTCTTTGCGCGGCACCGATATCGGGGAGAGTGGCGATGCCCTCTGGCAGGCGACGCGCAAGAAGCTACCGCAAAGGACGCGCGATGCGTTGGCCGAGATCGAGCGCCGCTTCGTCTACGTTCCGTTCGCGCCGAAGGATTATACAAACCACAACGAGGTGCTCGACGAACTCTTCGTGTCGGTGCTTTACCGCCGCGAGATTCGTGTGGAGTACCGCCGCGCCGACGGCGAGGCGTCTATCCATGTCTTCAAGCCCTACAGCCTCGTGCTCTATCGCGATGCCATCTACGTGCTGGGCGTATCCGATCGCCACCAGGAGCCGATCTACCTCGCCGTGGAGCGGGTTGATGGCATCGCCAAAACCGGGCGAAAATTCCGCATCCCCAAAGACTACAACCCGCACGCTCTGAGCCGCGAGGGCTTCGGCATCTGGATGGGCGAGGAGGTCGAAATTTCATTGCGCCTCACCGGCGATGCTGCCCGCCAGGTTCCTGAGCGGCTGCGCCACCTCTGGCGCGAGTCGCCGCGGCGAGTTCGTGGCGTGGTGCGTCTCGAACTCAAGACCCGTGGCTGGCACGAACTGGCCTGGTGGATTCTTACTTGGGGTGCCGACATCGAGGTGGTCGGGCCGCCGGCCGTGCGGGAATATGTGGCGGAGAAGGTGCGCGGCGCGGCGGCGCTCTATGAGTAGGCGACGCTGATGGCGGGCGGCAGGGAGAGGGCTCCCGCGCACCCCGCCGACCCGGCGCTTGCGGCTGCGTTTGCGGCAACGACCTACCGGGTGTCGCTGGCGGCGAGAGAAATCGACATCCGCATCGGCCGGCGCAATGCCGCGCTTGATTTCCTACTGGAGGAGACCGCCGCTACTACTTGGGCCTTCCTCACGGGCTGGAACCCACAGGGCGGAGTGGCCGGGCGCACGCCCGAGAATCTGGCCCGCGGCGAGGAACTGCGGCGCGCGTGTGCCGGGTTTCGCTGCCATGAGGGAGCGGGGCTGGCGGAGGAGGGAAGCGACCATCCTGCAGAGCAGAGCTTGCTGGTGCTCGGAATTGGTCGGGCGGAGGCCGTGGAGGTCGGGCGGCGGTTTGGGCAGCTGGCGGTAGTGGTGGGTACGCGCGGCATGGCGGCGGAGTTGGTCTGGTGCTGAGGCGGGCGAGCTTGCGCACGGGCATTCTTGAAGCCGAAATTCCGCCTGTGCAATTCGGTCGCAGACCAGTGCGAGCCGGGCCTGGTCAGTCCGGGTCGAGCATAGACGCGATGAACCCGAAGAACACGAACAAGAGCGCCACCGGCCAGAGCCCCATCAGGATGAGAGCGCCCAGTACCACGAGCGCCGACATATCGTGCTCGCGAACAATGCGATCCATTTCACTACGTCGTGCCATTACTCAGCCCTCGCTTTCGGCTGCTGTATCGCAGCGGTTGTCGTAGCAGCGCGTTTCCCCGCCGTCGTAGCTGTAACAATCGATCGTATCGCTACAGATGCCGCAGGCGCTGAGTGTGCAACAGAGTCCGGAGATGACAAGACAGGCTAGCGTCGCGGTACTGGGCAAACGCGGGTGGCCCATGCTGATCAAGAGGGATTTCCCGCGGGGATGGTTCTCGGAGTTCATAATATATTATCCTTGACTATCAAGCGGTTGTTGTCACTCCAGGCTCGCGCCAACGCGCCAGATGACGCTCTTGAGGGAGCCAGACCGCGGCGAGTGCCTCCAGTTCCGAGTGCGAACAAGAGGGCACCATTCCTTGCTGTCCCCATCGCCGGACGAGATCCGCCCTCGGAAGCTCCCAGACGAATCTCGGGATGGTCTCCGCACCCATCAGCTTCTCTCGCAGCCTTGCGAACATGGTTCTTCCTCCCTCGTCCAACGTGGTCCATCCGACCCGTTCGCGAACAACATAGAGCGGTGCGTAGACAAGGGTTGTCCGGCTGAGGGACGGACGGAGACAGCAGGGCAATCGCGGCGCGGGAGGAAGAGAGATTCGCGCTGCCGCTCGAGGGATTGGGGCCGGCGGATCCTTGGTCGACCGCTGGATGATCACGAGTCCCCGAAATGCACGGCCGCGACCGTGTCGTGACCACTCGACACCGCGGGTAGACGGGCCTTGGATTACGGAGGAGAGCGGCTCACCCGGCGGCTCCCGCCTCGACCATGGCCAGCGCAACAACGCCGGCAGCGAGGAGGCTGGCGAGGAGAACGACTACCAGAAGGCATCCGCCGCTTTTGCTCCAATCCTCCATCATGATGTACTGTTCTTCTTCTTCGAATTCGTTTTTCATACATCTGCCTGGAGCGGGTAAGCCGTCTCATCGTTCGCCGTCGATGCTATCCTTCGGCTCCTGCAGCAATACGCCTGCAGCCGGTGGCGTGCGTTGCCGGTTCACGATTTTGTTATCTCCTGGGCCGGCTCCCCGAGCCTGCCGCCTGATCATACCTTGAAATATCACCACTCACCGACGAATTTTCAGGGCAAGGTGACGACGTGCGTTGCGCACTCGCGATTCTGTCACGGATTGCGTCCGACGGAAGGCCGCCGCGCCGTCGCATCGGGTCACGCCTGACTTTCCGGCTGGACTCCTATGGCACGACTCGCAGTTTCTGGCGGCGGCGCTCGGCGCGGCCGGCCTTCTTGGCAGTGCAAGAGATCAGGATGGGCGGATTGCCGTAGTTGCCGACCAATATTTCGTGTTGGCGGAAGCGGCGTGCGAGTGCGATGGCTTCTTCGGCGCGCATGCCGAGCACGACCAGGCCCACCTGGATGTGAGCGAATTCGTCGTGGTCGGATTTCTCGATACGGTCGGCGTCAAAACAGACGAAGTCGGCGGTTTCGCGGACGAGCTCGGCATGGAGAGCTTCGTAGCGAGGGGTGGGACCTTTCTCGCCGCACGGTTCGGGCCACGCGGTCAGCCAGGCCCAGGAGCCGCGGTCTTCGACAGCGGCCTTGGCAACCAGGTCGAAATATTGGTTCGGCATGCCGGGGGCCAGGAAGAACGCGGCGTTGCCGAGGTGAACGTGATAGCTGACGGGGATTCCCCCGCTAAGGCTGGCGAGCATATTCTCTCTCCTGATTGAGGCTCCGTCGGGCGACGGTGCGGTTTCGGGAAGAATGAACAGAGCAAGCTTCGCGCAGGCTGTCATTGTCATGCAGGCCATAACGACGCACTGCATACGAATTCTCCGGCCGGGGTCTGCTCGGAGAGGGCCTGTCCAAATCGAGATAGGAGAGCAAATAGGCACTGCAGTCGGCCCGGATTCACAGCAGGCTCGGAAGATATGTCCTCGGCAACTCTGGCAGGTGGCTTCCCTTGCCGAGGGCAGGGGGGCCTTTCGGGCCGTCCCGAAGCCTGGTCAGGCGGCCTGTGGCTTCGTGCCCGGCCGTAGACCCCAGACGATGAGCCCGAGTGCCACGATCGCAGAGATGGCGCCGATATAGAGCAGGCCCTCCACCAGCGCCTCCTGCCAGAGGCTGCCCGAGCTGCCGGCACCGGCAATCGGCGTCGCGCGACTGGTGCCGAAAACGGCGGCCAGTTGAAGCGCCCCGTAGAGCCCATAGTTGGAAAAGAGAGTGGCGCCAAAGGCGATCCGCTCTGCTCGTTCATCCAGAGCCAAATGCGGCCAGGCAAAGGCCACCACCATGACGAGAAGCCCGCCTTGTACCCCGGCCAGGTGCGCGGCGAGGCCCAGGCGGGCTGTCGCCATGGCCGGCACGGCCACGCCGGCAAAAAGCCCGATCAAAATCAGCAAGGCTCCGCCAAAGAGCAGGCTCCGTTTTCGTTGTGCTGTCTGCATGGTGATCTCCCTGACGCCACCATCGCGATTTTGACGCGCAGGTCAATCGGTCGCGCCTATGGCCGCGGTAGGCGTGGATGCGGCAAGCGCGTTGGGGTAGAAGGATGAGGGATGGGTAGTCAGGAAAATCGCAGCAGTGGTCGCGGCCGAGCGGGTTGGCCGCCTGAGGGATGGCCCTTGTTCTTCGTGCTCGCCGCGCTTCTCACCGGCGTGTATCTCGCATTGGTTCTGCCCGATACCGAGGAGAGCTTGCGCCGGATGATCCGCACGAGTGGCAAGGTCTCGGCTGTTCTTTTCGCGTTCGCGTTTGCGGCCTCGGCCCTTTTGCGGCTGCGGCGCACGCGCACAACCCTATGGTTGCGCCGCAACCGCCGGATATTCGGCGTGTCGTTCGCTTGGTCCCAGACCCTTCACCTCGGTGCGCTGGTTGCCTTGGGCGTCCTCTATCCGGAGCCCTTTCGGCGCGGGCTCGATCTTGTCACGATCCTCGGCGGCGGGCTCGCCTACGTCTTCATGTTTGCCATGGCCGCTACGTCCAGCGACAGGGCGTTGCGGGCCCTGGGCCCCAAGGCATGGGGACGGCTGCATTGGTACGGGAGCTGGTTGATCTGGATCGTGTTGGCCCAGACGCTCATTCCCGAGGCGTTGGTCGGCAGGGCCTCAAATATAGCCGTGATGACCATCCTTCTGCCTGCGGCTGCCCTGCGGTTTCTGCCGCATCGCCGTGTGGCAGTAAGGCGTCGCGACGGTCAGTCGCCCGCTAGCGGATCGTAGGTGCCGAAGCTCCAGAAATAGCCCTCGGGATCGCGGCAGCTATAGCCGCGGCCGCCGTACTCAGCGTCTTCGACTTCGCCGATCATCTCGGCACCCGCGGCTAGCGCGCGGGCGTAGTGGGCATCGGCGTCGGTAACGACGATATAAACGCTGCCCGAGACCCTTCCGCCGAGGTCCGCAGGAGGGCGTACGATCTCGTCGTAGGGGTTGCCGGCGCCGTGTGCATCCGGCGAACTGAGCATGATCATCCCGCCGCCGAAGACCAGCTGTGCATGCGCAATGGTGCCGTCTTCGCCGGGGACGACCAGCGTCTCCTTGAAGCCGAATGCGCGGCCGAGCCAGGTGATGGCGCTCGGCGCATCCTTGTATTTGAAGCTCGGAATCACACAGCCACCCGCGTTATTTGATTTGTCTGCCATCGAAGTCTCCTTGATATCGTAGCTCCGGTCGACGCTATCGCGTCGACCGGACTCTAGCGAATTATGGTTCTCCACAGCAGATGCGGGAAGGGGACGCGTACCGAAGGGTTAGATTTTTTCGAGGGTGTTTTCGTCGGTGTGGTGCATTTCGGCGCCGTCGTGGGCCGCCATTTCCATGACGAGGTTTTCTTTGTAGGCGTATTTTCCGCCGGAGAGGTCGACGTCGAGCTCGTAGGAGACGGAGCGGGCGGCGCCGTCGTAGAGGTAGGCGTTCGAGAGGATGCCGTTGGTCGGCGAGCCTTGCTTGGCGGTGAGCTTGAAGCTCGTGGAGTCGGCCGAGGCTTCGCCGATGGCCACGATGGTGGTCGTGCGGGGCACCATGAAGCAGCGGTGAATGAGGCCCGCTTCGGCGTCGAAGAGCCAGTAGCCGACTTCCATATGGAAGAAATCGTCAGCGCCAAGGCGCCAGGCTTTCATGCGGTAGTCGAGGCCGAAGAGCGACTGCTTGCCGTTGTCGACCGGGCCGAAGGGATCAAAGGTGATCTCTTCACGGTAGAGATTCTCGATGTCCTTCTTTTTTGAGTAAGAGTAGGAGAAGTCGCGGCCCTTGTCGCTGGACCATTGGCCGGCGAGCTTCTGGAGGGGACCCCAGCGCTCGTCAGCATCCGAAAACGCAGCCCCATGGGCCGGACGATTGAAAGAAGTTCCAGTTGCCATATCCGACCTCTAGCGGACACCAGCAACGCGGTCGAGGGATTGCGCCGCTCGTCGTCAGGTCCTTGTGGGATGCTCAGCTGTGCGGCGGCAGGTGAAATTTGCAGCGCGGCCCGGTTGCACGAGCGAGTCTCTGGTCCAGTGTCGCCAGAGGCAGGCCCAGGGATTCGGCCGCCGCTACGTACCAGGCGTCGTAGGCCGTGAGGTTGGCGCGAAGTTCCCAGATCCGGTCGGCAAGAGGCGCGAAGTCGAGAAACTCGATACCGAGGCTTAGTGCGTCGCGGTGTGCCGAGGTGGCCTCAAGGCGACCGAGGATGGAGCGGGCTTCGAGGCGGCGCAGGATATTGGTGGCCTCGGCCAGCATGATGTGGGGCGCGAACAGATCTTCTTTGAGGATCAGGGCCTCGGCCCACTCACCAACCTGACCCCGGTCGCTCAGCGCCGCTACCAGAACAGATGAGTCGAGAATCAGGCTCATCTCTTGTCCTGAGCGCGCGCGCTCAGGATATCGCGGGTGCGAAGCCGTGTTCCGGACGCCGTCTTGCGCTCGCGAACCCGGGCAATCCAGTCCGCCGTAGTTGGCCGTGACGCCAGCCTCTCGAGCTCTCGCTTGAGGTATTCCTGCATCGACCTCCCTTCACGAGCCGCTCGAGCGGCGAGCTCGTTGCGTACAGCTTCGGGAACCTCGCGAATCGTCAGCTGGATGGTCATGCCTGCATTTTGCCTGCATTGAGTTCGCAACGCAATGGTCGGCTTGGTGGGAAATTCCACGTCTGGCGCTTCCTGGTTGTTGTCCGCAGCTGGGTCCTGGTCATGCTCGCTGGCAGGGTCAGGCGAATGCGGCAAGCGGGATACCGAGTTCGGCGGGGAATGTTGCCGCGTCGCACGCCAGCCGGATGGGTGTGCCGCCGGGGCGGCCGACGATCACCTCGCGCTGGCGGAAGCGGCGGGCGAGGGCGAGTGCCTTGGCTGCGGGGATGCCCATGATGAAGAGCCCCTCCTTGGTGGGGAAGCTCTCCGGGTCTTTTATCGGGCCGATCGCGCAGCCCGGCAAGTAGCTGTAGCGGTCGGTCGCGCGCAGAAGCGCGGCGTGCCGCTCACGTTCTTCGAGAGTCGGGCCTTCCCCGCAATGAAAGCCGGTCCAGGCGCTGATCCAGGCCCACTCGGTCGGTTTGCCGAAGATTTCGTCAATCATCGGGCCGAGCAGGGGATTTTCCCTGCCGACCTTGATCCACATACGAAATGCTCCCACATCGGCGGTGTAGAGATTCGGCTCGGTTGGTTCTTCGTGTGTCCTCATTCGAGATCCCCTCCTGGCGCGCGGTCCCTTGCCGGCGCCGCTGCGACGTTGGCTGACAGATAGCCAGTCGAGCACGGAGATCGCCCTCGGTCATTGTCATGCAGCCCATAACGTGACTGGAGGGGGGCGGTCGTTACCTGATGCTGATTGGGCGACCGATTACGCCGCCGCGGGTGGCCAGATATCGCGGGTGAATCAAAATCCGGGTTGGACATCAGCAACGCAGGCACGGTCGACATCCTCGTGAACAATGCCCAGACGTTTACGCACGGCCTCCTGCTTGATGTCGATGACGACCTCGCCGAGCCCGGCTTTCGCACCGGGCCCCTCGCCGCGACAGGATCGTGCTACGACCCGGACCGGATGCCGAGCGGGTCCCTTTCAATCATTATCAGGCGCTGGTTGCGGTGGCTTCCAACGCGCAGAGTTCTTCGCTGATGGCCCAGAGGCGCCGGGCCAGTGCATCGTCCTGGGTTTGTGGGCTGGAGCTGGCCTCGCGGCAATTGGCGAAATAGCCGCCGCTTTTGCCGCTGACTTCGTCTGAGGTCGCCAAATAGATCGATGTGCGCGCACCCTTCGCCGCGCTTTTCATGAAGAGCATGGCGATCGGTTGGATGAGGCTCGCAAGGAGGCCCTGATTATTCGAGCCGAGGCCGGTGCTGACGCCGCCGGGGTGTAGGGCGTTGGCGGTGACGCCGGAGCCGTCGAGGAGGCGGGCGAGTTCGCGGGTGAAGAGAATATTGCAACCCTTGGAGCGTCCGTAGGCAGCCATGCTGCCCCAATTCTTCTCGGCCTGCAGATCGTCAAAGTCAATCTTGGAGAATTTATGAGCGTGCGAGGCGACATTCACGATGCGGCTCGGAGCCGACTCGCGCAGCCGCTCGAGGAGTTGTCGGGTGAAGAGGAAATATCCCAGATGGTTCACGCCGAAGGTGGCCTCAATGCCGTCGCGGGTCTCTTCGCGTTTGAGGTTGACGATGCCGGCATTGTTCACCAGAACGTCAATCCTCGGATAGCGATCGAGGATCTCGGCCGTGGCCCGGCGGATCGAGGCAAAGGAAGCGAAATCGCAAAGCACGATTTCGATGGCAGCATTGCCGGTCTTCTTTTGCAGGCTCTCGCGGGTGGCCTCGGCTTTGACGCGGCTGCGCACCACCAGGGTGACTTCCGCGCCCGCGCGCAAAAGGCCTGCCGCCGTGGCCTCGCCGATTCCCGAGGTTCCGCCGGTGACCAGGCAACGTTTGCCGCGAACATCCCATCTTTTCTCACTCATGTTTTCAGCCATAACCGGTCTGCGGCGTAGGTGCGAAGCGGCCGGAGCTCCAGACATCGGCGCCGCATCGGGTCCGGTAGGCCCAATCCGCTGCTCGAGGTTTCCTGCCGTGGTGTATTGGCACCCGTTGGTTCCGGCGGGAGGCTTGCTCGCGTTGCGGTGGAATGTGAGGTTGGGGCCATGCGATTGGTTTCGGGTTATGGTGAGCGGGGGACTGTCGGGGGCCATGCCTGACGACCTGCGGATCAGTGGTCGGTTGACCATTCCCGGACGCGAGCTCTCTTTTCTGGTCAGTCGTTCCTCGGGTGCGGGCGGGCAGGCCGTCAACAAGACCAGCAGCCGGGTGAGCTTGCGCTGGAATGTGCAGGATTCCGAGGTTTTGTCGCCTCTTTTGCGCGGACGATTGCTGGCGAAATTGGTGCATCGCATCTCGGCGGCCGGACTTCTGCAGGTCCACGTAGAGAGCGAGCGGAGTCAACACCGAAACCGAGAGATCGCCCTGGAGCGATTGCGCGAGCTGATTCAAAAGGCGCTTCTGCGCGAGAAGCCGCGCCGGCCGACCAAGCCCTCGCGCGGTTCGCGGGAGCGGCGGCTCGAAACCAAAAAACGCCAAGGCCGGAAAAAGGCCGAGCGGCGCAGTCCGCCCGACTGAGCCGTGGCGTCCGCCCGACCGGGGCGGCCGTGGCGCACGCCGGACTCTGGCGGACCCGGTCAAGCGTCCATGGGGCGCTTGGCGGCGGCTTCGGTGCAACGATTTGCTGCACGGGGAAACGCGATGTTGCGGGCGAAGCGTGGTGTTGCGCCTGTGGGCCAGCAAGTTGGGGGCTTTGCTTCGGCCTCTGGATTGCAACGGCAAGCAGGTATGAAATTACCGAATGCGGAAGCAATCGTCAGTACGCCGGTGGAATCTCCTGCGGCTTCTACCCACATCCCCGGCGAGTATTTCACGCCCGATAGCTCGATGGAGTGGGAGGAGTCGGGAGATCTCGCGCTCTTCCGGTTTTTCGAGAGTCTGGCGGGAGAGGGAAATCCCCAGGGCAGGTTGGCCGATGGCCGCCCCTTTATTCAGTTCACGGATATCGGCCCGGATTTCGTCGGCGATCATTACCTGGTTGACCGTAGTGGGCTCGAAGGCGCCACCGATACGATGCTCCGTCTGCTGCTACTGCGCTCCGATATCGATTGGCCGGTTCACCTCGATCCGGCTGTCGTCCGCTTCCTGGTACAGGCCACCCACGACGACCGCGGCCGCGCGATCCTCGACCTCGAGGTCCGCTACCCCTTCAGCATCAGCGAAAGCGAAAGCTGAACCCGGCAAGCCGGCAGCTCCGGGCGGCGCGCATTGCCGGGCGGGAGCTCCCGCAGCGTGGAAGGCTCAGCGGCGGCTGGCCGTCCAGATTACGTGGTGTTTGCCGCGGCCTTTGCGCGAGCCTGGCACCGGGTTTACCTCGACCGTGAAACCGCGTTTTTCCAGCCGGCGGGTGAAGCGGGTATCGTCCGAGAACGACCAGACACCGAGGACACCGCCGGGCTTCAGAGCCTGCCAGGCCTGGTCGACACCGCGATCGCTATAAAGTGCGGAATTGGCTGCATGGGCATGAGCGCTCGGGCCGTTGTCGACGTCGAGGAGGATCGCATCCCAAGTCGCGGCCTCGGTCACGATCCGTCGGCGGACATCTCCGATATAGAGCTCGCAGCGTGGATCCTGCAGGGGGTGGCCTGCGAGTTCCCCAAGGAATTCGGTATTCCAGGTAGCGACGGCGGCAACGAATTCCGCGACTTCGATGCTGGTGTTGGGGCCTGTGGCGTCGAGCGCCGCGCGCAGGGTGTAGCCCATGCCCAGGCCACCGACGAGCACGCGTGTCTTTTTCCCGGTCTTGATATGCGCGCAGCCAAGCGAGGCAAGTGCCCGCGAGGACCCTTCGTCCTCGTTCGACATGAGGTCGCGGCCGCCGGCGTAGATCGAGAATTCGTGACCACGTTGCTTGAGAACGAGCGCTTGGCCATCCGGCGCCATCGCCTCGGCCAGTTGAATCCAGGGTTTCATGGTTTCCCTCGCTCCGCGCAGCGCCACCCCTCTGGGCAAGCCGTCGCGCGAAATCAGGTGCCCGCAGGCACCGAATTCAGCCGTCGAGTACGTCGGCGGCAATCAACTCTTCGAGGTAGGGTGGATCCCACCAGGAGAGCTGGAGCTGCTTGGCGCGGCGGAAGTACATCTGAATATCGTATTCGATGGTGAAGCCGACGCCGCCCCAGATCTGCTCGCATTGGCGCGTGGTCTCGCGGTAGGTCTCGGCACAGAAGAGCTTGGCCATCGGGCCGAAGCGCTCGGTACTGCGGCCTACCGAAGCGTTCCACGCCGCTTCCTGAACCAGCACGCGACCGCCTGCGATGGTGGTCGAGCAATCGGCCATATAATGGGCGAGAGCCTGGAAGGCGCCCAGAGGCTTGTCGAATTGCTCGCGGATCTTGGCGTATTCCACCGTGATCTCCAATGCCTTGGTCGCCCCGCCGATCGCCAAAGCGGCCTGCAGCACGATTCCGTCGAGCATGGTTTTATGCCAGGTCTGCCAGCCGGAGCCGGCGGCACCGACTCGGCTCGCGGCCGGGACGCGGACGTCTTTGAAGGTGACGAAATATTGCGGGTCGCGGCCCTGGGCAAGTACATGCTTCATGGAGATGCCGGGCGATTTCGCGTCCACCAGGAAGAGGTCAACGCCGGCGTCGGTATAGGCGAGCACCATGAAGGCGTCGGCCGCGCTGGCATAACCAACGTGGCGCTTCTCGCCATTGAGAACGAAGTCCTCACCGTCGGCGACAGCCGGCATGCGGACGCCGACTTCGCCGTAGCCGCGGTCGGGCTCGATCCAGGCCGGCGTGACGATCGCCGCGCCGCTGGCGATCCTGGGCAGCCATTCGGCCTTCTGCGCCTCGCTGCCGGCCGCGGCGATCGCGCCAGCACTCATGATGCAGCTGTTGAAATGCGGCGAAGGGGTCATGTGGTAGCCGAATTTTTCGTAGAGCATCGCGGCCTCAAGCAGCGTCATGCCGCCGCCGCCGTGCTCCTCGGAAATGGTGAGGCCGGCCAGGCCGAGCTCGCTCATTTTCTGCCAAAGCGAGTCGGTGAACCCGCGCGGGTCGTCTTCCATTTCGCGGACGCTGGCGACGGATGACTCCTCGGCGAGGAGGTTGCCGGCCATATCCTGCAGGAGTTGCTGCTCTTCTGTGAATTCGAGATCCATGCTGATTGTTTCCTTTACGGCTTCCAGTCGGCGCCGCCGCGCTTCCAGGGGTTGTCTTCTGCGTCCTTGGGGATGGCGATGCTGGCCTCGCAGGTCGTGGTGATCTTCTCGCCGACCTTCAGCGCAACGACGATATCGGCCCAGCCGCAGCCGGCCTCATCTGTGCGCACGCCGGTCACTTTTCCGGTGAAGCGCATCGTGTCGCCGGGGAAGACGGAGTTTTTCATGCGAAATTTGATCCGACCCAGACGGCCCTTGGGGCCAGTCCAGTCGGTGATATAGCGCTCGAAATACGCAGCATTATGCGGCGTATTCACGAAGATATGTTGGGTGCCGTTGCGCTCGACGGCGAAGTCCTTGTCATGGTGCATGGGGCGCCAATCGCGGGTGGCGAGTGCGCCGAGCACGACGTTGGTCACTGAGACATCAATATCGAGCCCGGGCAGGGCCTGGTCCATTTCGATCTGATCGAGGGTTAGATTCGCAGCCATGATTCAACCCCTTTTGTAACCGAAGCCGGTATAGAGCTCGCGGCCGACATGCTCGCCCTTCTGGTTCTCGTAGACGATCTCGATTTCCCAGAAGCGGCCGGTGCCGAGTTTGGTGGTTTTCGGCACACTCACCGAGTTGATGACCTGGTAGGTGGAGAGCCGATCGCCGACACGCACAGGTACGCCGAAGATGATCGTATTGTCGGTCATCACGGCTTCGGGCAGGCCGAGTTTTTCCTTGAGGTCAAAATGCGATTGCATCGGCTTGCCCTCTTCCTTGCGGTAGGGCGCCCAGAAATGCGGCCGAAACCAGGCCGAGATCATGCTCGGCGGTGCGATGAAGCCGCCCGTGATTTCGCGTGCGGCAGCGTCATCCCAAAAAATTGGGTTGCCGTTTTGCACCGAGGCACAACTCGAGAAGATATAGCCGCGCTCGACATCGAACTCGCCCACCTCCGGGTAGAGCTTCTTGCCGATCATTTCCTGAACATCTGCGGGTAGGTCTGACATAATTCCCTTCAGCCGATCACGCCGTCGGCGCGCATGCTTATGACCTCGTCCGGAGCGAGGCCGGCCCAGGCCAGCAGCTCGTCGGTATTGGTTTTGCTCCAATCGGGGACCGCGGTGGTGCCGGGTGTGCGGTCCATTCCGGCCAGCGGCGGTGCGAGCTGGCGGAACTTCCCTTCGCTGGGGTGCTCGGCGTCCACGAAGAGGCCGCGTGCGACAAATTGCGGGTCCTGCACCAATTCCTCGATGGCATGAACGGGTGCGGTGCAGGTATCGGCGGCGGGCAATTCATCGCACCATCCGTCGCGGGTACGCATGAGGAAGGCGGCGGCCATCTCGCGGCGCAACTCGTCCTGGGCCGAGTCGTCGTATTGACGCTCGGCCCATTGCTCGAGGCCGAGGAAGCCCAGCAGGTTGGCGAAAAAGCGGGCTTCGATCGCGCCGACCGAGATCCATTTCCCGTCCTTGCAGGCGTAGGTATCGTAGCAGGCAAATTTTCCGGTCAGCACGTCATGGCCCGGTCCCGGCGTCGCGCCAGTGGCCAGGTGCTGGTCGATATAGAGCGACTCCAGCCATAGAACGCCTTCGGCCACCGAGACATCGAGGAATTCGCCTTCGCCGGTATGCGTGCGGCGTAGCAGAGCGGCCATGATGGCCATGGCGGCGTGCATGCCGCCGGCGGCGCTGTCGGCGACAGTCGCGCCGGGGATCGGCGGGCCGCCATCGCCACGTCGACCACTGGTATGCAGGAAGCCCCCGCTGGCGAGGTAGTTGATATCATGTCCGGCCTGGCGCGCGGCCGGGCCGTCCTGGCCGAAACCGGTCGTCGCGCATAGAATAATGCGTGGATTCACGCGCCGCAGATCGTCGAAAGCGAGGCCGAGCTTTTTCATCACGCCGGGACGGTAGCTCTCGATCACGACGTCCGTGCGGGCCACCAGGGCCAGGAAGGCCGCCTTGCCGCGCGCGTCTTTGAGGTCGATACGCGTCTGCTCCATGCCGCGGTTGGCCGAGTAGCTCCAGAAGGCCGGCTGCGTTTGCAGGCCGAGCTTCTTCGGCGGCACGCCGACCTTGATCACGCGTGCGCCATAATCGGCCAGAATCCGCGCGCAGCGGGTCGCCGGCCCGACCGTGGAGAGGTCGAGGATGGTCACACCAAACAGGGCTGCGGGCCGTTCTCCCATACTCTTGCTTACTCTTCTTGCGCGATTTCCCGGACGCCTAGAAATTCTTCGGCAGGCCGAGTTCGCGGCGCGAGATGATATTTTTCTGGATCTCTGAGGAGCCACCACCGACCGTCTCGTTTACGGTGGCGCGGTAGGCTCCCTCGAAACGACCGCGCAGCGGCGCCTCGTCCTGGCCCTCCATGATCGTGCCCGGTGCACCCGTGATATCGAGTGCCTCGCGGCAGACCCTCTGCGAGAGCGAGGTGGTGAAGAGCTTGTATTGCGAAGATTGGACGGTCGGCGGCTTGCCTCCGCCGGTCATGGCAGCGGAGAGAAAGCGCACGCTCAAGCCCTTGGCGACTGCCGTATCGGTCACGATATGGGAAATCAGGCGACGCACATTCGGGTCGTTTTTGATGGGCTCATCGTCGCGCGTGGCCGACTTCACCCAATCCACCAGGACGCGCGTGCGGTCGGCGATCGGCGAGAGGGTGAACATGGTGAAGCGCTCGAGGTCGAGTGCTTCGGAGATCATCTGGAAGCCGCGGCCGCGCTCGCCGACCAAGTAGGCGTCGGGAACAAAGACATCGGTGAAGAAGACCTGGTTGGTGATATCTTTGCCGATCGTCGGCAGGCTCTGGATCTCGAGGCCGGGGTTGTCCAAGGGGATCAGGAAGAGGCTGATGCCGTGGTGTTTGGGCTTGTCCGGGTCGGTGCGAGCGCCCACCCAATACCAATCACCGAAATGGGCCGAGGTGGTCCACATCTTCTGGCCGTTGAGGTTCCAGCCGCCTTCGACCTTCTCGGCCTTGAGTTGCATATTGGCGGCGTCGGAGCCGGCCTGTGGCTCGGAGTAGCCCACTGCAAACTCGACCTCCGCCGAAAGTACCTTGGGGAGGAACTCCTTTTTGAGGAAATCCGAGCCATGGCGGATCAGCGTCTTGCCGATGATGCCGACGCCTTTGCCGATCTGCGGTGCTGCGTGGCGCGACAGCGCTTCGTTCAGGATGAACTCGTAGACGCCCTCGATCTCCTGGCCGCCGTATTCTTTGGGCCACGACATGCCGAGCCAGCCTTTGGCGGCGAGCTTTTTCATGAAATCGCGCCGTGCCGGCGTGTCGGCGAGCTGCGAGAAGTTCTCGCGATGCGGGTCCATCACCTCATCGTCGTGGTTCTCGACCAACCAGGCCTCGACCTCGTCGGCGAATTTCTGCTCTTCGGGCGAAAAATCAAAGTTCACGAGAACTCCCTTGATGTGGGTCCGGATGCCGGGGCAGGACACCCAAGCGCGACTCCTCCAAGTACATAATGAACACGTGTCTTGCAAGTCCGTGGAAACAGAGAAAGCCTGCTTCGGCGGGGGGATTTTCCCTGGCGGCTATACGGGGCATTGTAGTTTCGCCTCCGCGCATGCGACGCTTCTTTGGATGGCGGGTGCAGAGGATACAGCCGGGGTGGTTGCGTCGGCGGCATTGCGTGAGGCAGCCACCGCGGTGGTGCGTCGGCTACGCAAGGCCGGCTTCGAGGCGCTTTTTGCAGGTGGCTGCGTCCGTGACCTGCAACTCGGCCGCGAGCCCACGGATTACGATATCGCGACCTCGGCCCGGCCCGACGATGTAACGGCACTTTTCGCGCGCACCGTGTCGGTCGGCGCGCGCTTCGGTGTCATACTCGTGGTGACCGAGACGGCCTCGTTTGAGGTCGCCACCTTCCGCAGCGACGGTGATTATCTGGACAGCCGCCGCCCCTCCCAGGTCACCTGGTCCGATGCGCGTGGCGACGCCGAGCGCCGCGACTTCACCATCAACGGGATGTTTCTCGACCCGCTCAATGGCGAGTTGCTTGATTATATCGGCGGCCGCAAAGACCTGGACGCCGGCATCATTCGCGCCATCGGTGACCCGCGTGCTCGTTTCGGCGAAGATCGCCTGCGCTTGCTTCGCGGCGTGCGCTTCGCGGCGCGCCTGGGCGCAACGATCGAGCCCGCGACTTTTTCCGCGATGCAGGAAATGGCACCGACAATCACTGAGATCGCGTGGGAGCGTATCGGCGACGAGATCCGCAAAATTCTCGCCGAGGGTGCGGCGGCGCGTGGCCTCGACCTGCTCTCCGAATCGGGCTTGCTGGCGGTAATCCTGCCTGAGATCGAAGCCATGCACGGCGTCGAGCAACCCGTGAAGCACCATCCTGAAGGGGATGTTTTTGTCCATACGCGGCGCTGTATCGGTGGGCTACGCCCGGAGCATGATGCGAGTGTGCGTCTTGCCACCTTGTTGCATGATGTGGCAAAGCCACCGTGTTTCACGCGTGACGAGACTGGTCGCATCAAATTCCATGGGCATTGCGAGCGCGGCGCCGAGATGGCGCGCGTGATCTGCGAGCGCCTGCGGTGCAGCAATGCCTTGCGGGATAAAGTCGTCTGGCTGATTGCCAACCATCTGCGCCATGCCGAAGCCGACCAAATGCGGCCGGCGACATTGAAGCGTTTCTTCGCTGAAGAACATTTTCCTGCCTTGCTCGAACTGATCCGCCTCGATTCGCTGGGTGGCCGCGGTGACCTGACGCGCTGGGAGAAGCTGCGCGCGCAATACGAAAATCTCTCGGCCGAGGAGTTGCACCCCGAGCCTCTGCTGCGTGGCCGCGATTTGCTTCAGTTGGGCTACCCGGAGGGCCCGCGCCTCAAGATCATTCTGGAGGATGCCCTTGATGCCCAGCTCGAAGGCGACCTCGTAGATATCGGCGCGGCGCGTGCGTGGGCTCTGCATAAGCATCCATTGGTGGGCGGCGGCGCATGAGTGGCGCCCTTCTGGCGCTGCGTGGCATTGACAAGCAATTCAATGGGAAGCACGCGCTGCGCGGTGTCGATCTCGTCTGCGGGCGCGGTGAGATTCTTGCCCTGCTGGGCGAGAATGGCGCTGGCAAATCTACCTTGATGGAGATCGTTGGCGGCGCTCTTGCGCCCGATAGAGGCGCGGTGGAATGGAAGGGCGAGGCGCAGCGGTGGCGCTCGCCGGCGCAGGCGCGCCGAGCCGGAATCTCCATGGTGCACCAACATTTCATGTTGGTGCCGACGGCCAATGCGGCCGAAAATATCGCGCTGGCGCGCGGTCGGACGGGCCTTCTGGCACGGCGGCGTCTGGAGGCCGAGACGCGGGAGTTGGCCGCCAGCCTGGGGCTGGAGCTGCCCGATACCCGAAGTCCGGTCGAAGACCTCTCGGTCGGAGAGCAACAACGCGTCGAGATTCTCAAGGCACTCGACCCGCCGCCGGATTTGCTGATTCTCGATGAGCCGACGGCCGTGCTGACACCCGAAGAAGCGAGTGGGCTTTTCGTGATTCTGCGCAAGCTCGCCGCCGGTGGTACGGGAATCATTATCGTCACCCATAAACTCCCGGAGGCGCTGGCACTTGCCGACCGCGTCCTCGTGCTGCGTCGTGGCGCGCGGGTCGCCGAGGGGCCGGCCTCCGCCTACGATGAGAAAAGTCTGGCGACGGCCATGGTGGGCGAAGCGCCCCCGCAAGAGACAAGGCCGCCGCGCCCCGAGCCGGGGGCGGTCGTGCTGCAGGCCGACGATATTCACCTGCGCGACGTGCGCGGCCGTGAGGTGCTGCGCGGGATTTCGCTGGGAGTCCGCGAACGCGAGATCTTTGCCGTGGCCGGCGCCTGGGGCAACGGGCAAGAGGAGCTGCTCGCGAGTTTCTGCGGTATGCCGGTGGGGGCTTTGCAAGGCGAGGTGCGGCTGGCGGGCCGCAAGATCGACAATGCCGCAGCCGCGCGTCGCGCGGGCCTGGCGGTGATTCCGGCCGACCGACGCAAGGAAGGCTTGATAGCGGGTTTGCCGCTGCGTGAGAATCTTCTTCTCTCGATCGATGAACTCGAAGATGCGACGCAATGGGGCCGCCTGCGGGTGGCCGAACTCGACGCGCAGGCGCAGGCCCGATTGCATGAATTCGATGTCCGACCAGACGATCCGCACGCGGATGCGGCTTCGCTCTCGGGAGGCAATCAGCAGCGGCTCATTTTGGGCCGCGAGCTGGCGCGGCGCCGCCGGGTCGCCGTGCTGGCCGCGAACCCGACCCGCGGGCTGGATATCGAGGCCGCCCGTCAGGTTCATATCCGGCTGCGCGCGGTCGCGGCGGCGGGTGCCGCCGTGCTGATTTTTTCGACCGACCTGGATGAGATCGAGGCGCTGGGGGATCGTGTAGCGGTGCTCTACGAGGGCCATCTGCATGAGGTAGCGAGTCGTTCGCGCGAGGAGATCGGCCGCCTGATGGCCGGGCTCGGAGCCGAGGCATGAAGGTGCGTGTCTCGATTCTCGCCTTCGCGCAGGTCGTCATGCTGGCGCTTTTGCTATCGGTCCTGGCTGCGGCGGGCCTGGCCTGGCTGGCGGGCGCGTCGCCGCTCGATGCCGTGCGCGCGCTGGCGGGTGGCAGTGTGCTCTCGCGCCACGGCCTGGAGGCGACCGTGATGCAGGCAACGCCGCTGATCCTCACCGGGTTGGCTGTACTCCTCGCGTTTCGCAGCGGTGTCTTCAATATTGGTGCCGAGGGTCAATTTTTGATGGGCGCTTTGGCGGCCACTGCGGTGGGGACGCAATTGCCGCCTTTCCCCGGCCAGGCGCTGGCCGCACTGGCCGCCGGCGCGCTGGCTGGCGGCCTGTGGGCGCAGATCGCGGCCTTCTACCGGCTGGCACGCGGTGTTGGTGAAGTCATCACCACGATCTTGCTCAATTTCATCGCTCTCTATCTGGTCTCATGGGCCGTCTCGGGGCCGCTGCAGGAGGCGGCTCAATCTTATCCGCAAAGCGATGCTCTGGCCGCGAGTGCCCGGCTCTGGACTTTTGGTGCGGGCGGCAGCCTGCACGCGGGGATCTTCGTGGCCTTGGTGATGACGGCACTGGTGGCCGTCCTGGTCAAGCAGATGCCACTCGGCCTGCGCCTGCGCGCTGCTGGTCTGAACCCAGCGGCGGCACGACTCGCGGGCTTCCCGGTCTCGCGTGATATCGTGCTTGCCTTCACGCTTTCGGGTGCGCTGGCAGGGCTGGCGGGAGCGGTAGAGGTAACCGGGCTTACGGGCCGGCTCTTCGAGCGGATCGGTTCGGGTTACGGCTACACGGCAATTGCCGTCGCCCTATTGGGCGGGCTTGAACCGCTTGGCGTGCTTGCGGCGGCCTTTTTCTTCGGCGCGCTTGGTGCGGGGGCCGCCAATATGGAGCGCACGGCCGATGTTTCGTCGGTTGTGGCCGTGGCGATTCAAGGCGCAGCGCTTCTCGGGCTTGCCATCGTGGCGGCGCTGCGTCGCGGCTGGGTGCCGGGTGTTGTGGCGCCGAATGCGGGGGAGGTCGAAGATGCCGATTGAGCTTCTTCTCCAGACCGCGCTTCTCTTCGCCACGCCGATCCTGCTTGCGGCGCTGGGTGAGGTATTGGTCGAGCGCGCCGGCATCCTCAATATCGGTCTGGAGGGAATGATGCTGGCGGGGGCTTTCGGCGCAGCCATTGCGGCTGAGGCCACAGGTGAGGCCTGGGTCGGGATCGTTGCGGGAGCCCTTACGGGTGTGGCTGTCGCCGGCCTCTTCGCGTTTGCCTCGATCTTTCTTCTGGCCGACCAGATTTTGGTAGGGACGGCGGTCAACCTGCTTGCTTTGGGCACTAGCGGTGCGGTCTTTCGCGCCATGCAGTCCGGCAGCGGTGGCTACTTTCTGCTGCCGCCGCTCGACGCCATAGAGCTGCCGCTGCTGTCGCGCATCCCGGTGCTCGGACCGGGGCTTTTTACGCAGAATATTCTGGTCTTGTTGGCGCTCCTATTGGTTGTGGTTCTCTCCTTTGTCCTGAACCGCACCGGCTTGGGTTTGCGCATCCGGGCGCTCGGCGACCATCCGCAGGCGGCCGCGAGCCTGGGCATCGCGGTGGCGCGGGAGCGTACGCTCATCGTGCTCTTTGCCGGCGCGCTCGCCGGGCTCGGCGGTGCTTGCCTGGCGCTCGCGACGGCGACCACCTTTGTCGAAGGGCTTACGGCCGGCCGCGGCTTTATCGCCCTTGCGGTCGTGGTCTTCGGTCGCTGGTCGCCTTGGGGGGCGTTCGCCGGCGCTTTGCTCTTTGGTCTTGCCAGCACCATGCAATACGAATTGCAGGCCAGTTCGTTCGAGGTGCCCCACCAGTTGGCGCTGATGTTGCCTTATCTCGCGACGCTCGCCGTTCTTTTGCTGGTCCGGGGCCGCTCGCGTGAGCCGCGGGAACTCGCGGCCCGCTACGACCGTCTTTGAAAACCCGGCGGATACAGGCGTGGTTTCGGGCAGAGCTTCCGGAAACCCCTAGATGGATCAGGGTGCTATCCCCATAATTCCGTTCCTGCTAAGGGTTCTCCCGTGCCTGTATCACCGAAAACCCCTATAGAGGGCAGATCTGCGCAGCAGCGCCCGCTTGGGGAGGAGCCCTTCCACCGGATCTTCGACGAGGCACCGATCGGTATGTCGCTCTTCGATTCCGACTTTCGCTTTGTGCAGGTGAACCGGGCACTGGCCGAAATGCTGGGCAAGACGGAGGAGGATCTCGTTGGGGTCTCCTGCGTGGATGTAATTCAGGCCGATGAGGCAGCCGGCCAGCGGCTTCTCGCCGAGCGTCTCTTCTCGCACGCGGTGCAGGGCTATAAATTGCAGCGGCGCTACCGCGACGCCGGCCGTGGCGAGCGCTTCGCCGACGTCACGGTGACCCGGATTGCCGGGGAAGGCGGTGCCGTGCTCGGCCTTGAGATGATCGAGGACATCACCGAGAGCCGCCGTTCCCGAGAGCAGAACCGAGTCCATGAGGCCGAGATGGCGCATGCCACCCGGCTGGCAATGCTCGGCGAAATGGCGGCCGGGATCGCTCACGAGGTGAACCAGCCCATGGCAGCCATCGTCAACTTCGCCAATGGCTCCATCCTGCGGCTGGCGAAGGGCGATGAGAAGAATGTCCGCGCGGTCAGCGCCGCGCTCGCACGAATCTCCTCTGAGGCGATGCGGGCCAGCGAGATCGTTCGTCGGCTGAAGAGCCTGGCGCGCAAGGAAATCGCCGAGCGCGAACGCTTGACGCTCGATGAGCTGGCGCGGCGTACGCTACGCCTGATGGAATCCGAGATGCGCGACAAGCGAGTCGCCATTTCTCTCGATTTGGCACCCGAAATTCCTGCGGTCGTGGTAGATTCGATTCAGGTAGAGCAGATCGTTCTCAATCTGGTACGAAATGCCTGTGAAGCGATGCGGGAGCAGGATGAAGAAGAGGAAAGACGTGTGACCATTCGGACCTTCCGCGAAGGCGATGAGAGCGTTGCGATTTCCGTGGCCGATACTGGCCCCGGGCTGAGCCCCGCTCTTCTGACGCGCGTCTTCGACGCGTTCTTCACGACCAAACGAAATGGCATCGGGATGGGGCTGTCGATCAGCCGGACCATTGCCGAGGCCCATCATGGCCGTCTATGGGCAGATGCGAACCACCCGCGTGGCGCGATATTTACGTTGGCGCTGCCGATTTTCGGAGGAGATAAATCATGAGTGTCGAGCCCACGGTCTTCGTAGTCGATGACGACGCCGCGATGCGTGATTCCCTGCGCTGGCTTCTCGAATCCGTTGATTTCGTCGTCAAGGCATTTGAGAGTGCACGAGATTTTCTCAAGGCCTACGACGGCCACCGGCCCTCTTGCCTCATCCTCGATGTTCGCATGCCGGGGATGAGCGGCCTCGATCTTCAAGACGAGCTCGCGCGCCGCGGCATCAAGGTCCCGATGATCATGATCAGTGCGCATGGCGATGTTCCGGTGGCGGTGCGCGCGCTCAAAAGCGGCGCGATTGATTTCATTGAAAAACCCTTCAGCGATCAGCTCCTCCTCGACCGCGTCCGCCAGGCCTTGCAGACCGACGCGAGGGCCTCTTTGGAGGGTAAGGTCAACGAGGATATTGTCGCGCGTGTCCGCGAGCTTACGCCGCGAGAAAAGGAAGTCATGGACCTCGTCGTGACGGGACGCCGCAATAAGGCGGTTGCTGCCCAGCTCGGCCTGAGTCAAAAGACAGTCGAGATTCACCGCGCGCGGGTGATGGCGAAGATGAAAGCCAGCTCGCTTGCCGAGTTGGTGCGTGACGCCATGCTCGTTCGCTAGAGGTCCGGTGCGGCGCGACGGGCGGCTCTCAGCGGGTTTCGGGGTCGCGTGTATATTCCCGCAGTTTCGCTTCTGCGGTATTCTTCGCCTTACGCAATTCTGCGCTCAGGGCTTTGGCATCGTCGAGGCCATGATCCTTGGTTTGAATCAGGAAGAGCAGGTCGGCGATCGGATCGTGCACGGCGAATTCGTGTAAGGAGAGTCCGAGCGCTTCGAGTTCACCCACACTGGTCAGCCAGGGCGAGCCGAGGAAGGCGAGGTGCTCGCCATCGTCGAGTTCGACCATCATCCCGCGCAGCAGCAGGCCGGGGCGGTTCCCTTCCAGCAGGAAGAGAGATTGCGTCTGGTTTGTCAGTGCGTCCCAGGTCGGCTGGACTGCCGGGCGGCGAAGCTGAAAATGCATGCGGAAGGGTCCGCCGGCCAACAACCCCGGACAGAGCCGCTGGATCACCGGCCCGCTTTGCACGACTTCCAATTCGCGGTTCAAGACCAGGTGGAAGGGGAAGGCGGCGGTGAAGGCTTGCGCCGCCAAACCGAAGCGTGGAGGTTCAGGCGGCATCGCCGCCGCCCCGGATACGAACCAGGAACTCATCGTGCTCGGCCCCGTCTTCGCGTGATCGATCCAGTTCGATTTCGATCTCTTCGCCGAAGAGTGTCCCGAGCCCTTCGACCAGGCCAAGAACCATCGGTGCCAATCCGGGCCGGTGCGAGATGTAGTGCAGGCGAAGCCGCTCGCCGTCGCGGTCGGTGACGCGGAACGAGGGTGGCTTCAAATCGGGGTATTGCAGGCCGACACGGCTATGCATGGTGTCGAGATTCTCCAGCAACTCGATGGTATTGCGCCCGGACATGCGCAGCAGATCGCCGTAGCCTTCGCGTGAGGTGTACTCGACCCAATAGCGCCCGAAGGCGCGCAGGATGTCATGCGCGGGGACGCCCAGCGTCTCGGCTGCCGCCGTGACCAGGCGGTAGGTGACGTCGTCGTCGTAGGAATTCATCCGAACGAAGGTCTCGCCGTCCCAGCCGGCGCGTTTGCAGACTTGTTGCCAAACCTCCTCGCCATGCTCCCGGACCAGAAGATCTTGCACTGCTTTGTTGACCAATCCGTACACGAGTCATTCTTCCTTTGTTTCGGGGGGTGCCTCGACGAGAGTCTGGCTCCAGAACGTTCCCTTGGCGAGGTACCAGACGATGGCACCGGCCGCGGCGTACATCAGGATTCCCTCGAGAATGCCGAACCCGCCGCCGAGGAAGAGCACGGTCACGACCATGATGGTCGAGAGGATCGCAATGAATTTCTCGATTTTTTCTTCGCGGGCGCGCGCATCGACCACGAAAGTAGCGATTTTCACACCACAATTCGGGCAGCGGCCACGCGGCTTGCGGACGAGCTTTTCGCCGCAGGTCGGGCACGGCGGGTAGGACACGACAGGCATAGGAGTCTCCGTACGATTGTAGGGGTAAACCCTTGTTGCGGCAAGGCTCTAGACCGCACATCCAAGACAAAAAAGGCACCTACCACTCTCGGGGGAATTGAGAGTGGCAGGTGCCCGATCTGCCCGAAGAGCTGGCAGATACAAGGCGATCAGGCGGCGCGTTGGATGCGGCGCCGTGGATCTCCGAGGTGGCGGGCGGGAATGCGGATGGGCCGGGCCCGATTCTGTTCGAACCAGGTCAGCAGGCCGTCACGCAGGTATTCGCCGTTGATATCGAGAGTGTCGCAGATACTGCCAAAGCAGAAGAGGCCTGCGCGGGAGGCGTCTGTGATCCAGCGCCTCGCCTCGGCAAAGAGGGCGCGGCCGGTCTCGTCGCCTGAGAATGCGTATTTCTGAAAGGTTTCAAGGCCATCTTGAAGAACGGCGGCCAAAAGGCGGTGCTCGCCGGATTTCCAAGCGGGGATCGCGAAGAGACCGGCAAATTGCCCGGGTGTCACGACTTCGGGCAAGAGCAGCGCGGTGTCGGTATCGTCTCGTGTGAGGACCGAATATTCCATGCCCTCTCAGACGGCCGGCCCGCCACGGTATTCAGCCTTCGGGTAGCGATCTTTGCAGAATTTCGGCAGGGATCCCCGGACGCAAGGCGAGATCGGATAATCGGGTCTTGCTGAAGAGGTCGACCAGGCGGCGCTGACCCTCGGCCCATATATGCTGCATGCCGCAGCCACTGCTCACCGAGCAGAGCGTATGGTCGCCCTCGCCGACGCAGACATTCAGGGCCAGCGGCCCCTCGACTGCCTCCATGACGTCGCGAAACGAGATCTCGCTGGGCGCTTTGGCCAGCAGGTAGCCACCGTGCGCGCCGCGCTTGGAGCGCACTATGCCCCGGCGAATGAGATCCTGGAGGATCTTTTCGAGGAATTTTTTCGGTACGCTCTCGGTTGCCGATATCTCGGCAACCGAGCAGGTATGGTCCGGCGCCTGGCGGGCCAGATGAAGCGCGGCTCGCAGCGCGTAGTCGAGGCGTCGGCTGACTTGCATCAATGGCATGGGGGCTCTCCTTCTATCCTGTTCTCAGATCTCGGGGATCTCGATCTCGACATCGCCCTGCACCACGGCCTGGCAGCCCAGCCGCGAGCTCGGTTTGAGGCCGGGTACCTCGTCGAGTTTGTCTTCTTCGTCATCGGCCATCTCCGAGAGGTTCTCCTCACCCTTGCGCACGATGACATGGCAGGTGACACACGCACAACTGCCACCGCAATTATGGTCCAGATCGATGCCCGCACCTTGCGCGATATCGAGAAGCGAGCCCGGTTTGCCGTCGTGGCCGTAGGGATATTCCTGGTCATCGACCGTGACGGTGATGTTCTCTTTCAAGAAGGTCACGCGATGTTTCATGCTTCCCCCACCAACTCGCTGACATTGCGGGACTCGACGGCGACTTTGATTGACGCATCCATGATGCGCTGGGCAAAGTTTCCGCTGGCCTCGTTGAGCTCCTCGGTTCGGTCGCGGATGATATTATAATCGTCCTGCGCGCAGGCCTCGCGGAGAGCAACAGCCGCGGCCTCGATCGCCGTGCGCTCCTCGTCGTTGAGCAGCTGCCCATGCGACTCGCGGGCGCTGTCGGCGCCATGCAATAGGGTCTCGGCCTCGACCCTGGCCTCGATGAGTTGGCGCGCGGCGAAATCTTCTTCGGCCAGATCAAAGCTTTCTTCGATCATTGTCTCGATGGCGTCGTCGTCCAGGCCATAGCTGGGTTTCACCTCCACCGATTGTTCGGCGTTGGTATGCTCGTCGCGCGCCGAAACCGAGAGGATGCCGTTGGCGTCAATGATGAACGTAACCTCGACTCGCGGCAGTCCGGCCACCTGCGGCGGAATCGGTATGCGGAAGCGCGCCAGGCTACGGCAATCACCGGCGAGCTCGCGCTCGCCTTGTAGAACATGAATATCGACGTGGGTCTGGTTGTCGACGGCGGTGGTGAATTGCTCGCGCGCGGCCGCCGGGATTGTAGTATTGCGGTCGATCAGACGCGAGAGGACGCCGCCCATTGTCTCGATGCCGAGCGATAGCGGCACGACATCGAGCAAGAGCATATCGCTGCTGCCACCGGAGAGAATCCCGGCTTGGATCGAGGCGCCCATGGCGACGACGCCATCGGCGTCGACATCGTCCAGGCAGGCGCGGCCGAAGAACTCGCTGGTTCGGCTCTTGACCAGGGGTACACGGGTGGAGCCGCCCACGAGAATGATCTGGTCGATCTCGCCGGTGCTGCGGCCGGCGTCGCTGAGCGTGCGCTGGCAATGCTTCAGCATGCGATCGACGAGGTCGGTAATGGCCTCGTCAAAGGCCGCGCGCGTGAGTTCCACAACTCGCGTGCCGCCGGGTAAGGCAATATCCAGCCTGGTCGTGGTCTCTTCGCTGAGCGCATGCTTGGCGCGGATGGCGGCGGCGAGCAGCAGCGAGTGGGTACGCGGGTCGGCCTGCTCGTCTTCGCTGAGTTCGATCTTGCCGCGCAGCAGGTCGGCGATGCGGTGGTCGAAATCGTCGCCGCCGAGTCGGGTATCACCGCCGGTGGCGAGAACTTCGGAGAGCCCCTGCCGCAATTGCAGAATCGAAATATCGAAGGTGCCACCGCCGAGGTCGAAGACCGCGACTACGGCTTCTTCTTCTTTTTCCAGGCCGTAGGCCAAGGCCGCTGCGGTCGGCTCGCCGACCAGGCGCAAGACATCGAGCCCGGCCAACCGGGCGGCATCGCGGGTGGCTTGGCGCTGGCTATCGTCGAAATACGCAGGCACTGTGATGACCGCACGCTCGACCTTCTCCCCGATATGTTCTTCGGCGCGGCGCTTGAGTTCGCGCAATATCAGCGAGGAGGCCTCGGGCGGTGTGAGCAGCTCGCTGGCTTCCTCGGCGCGGACCTGCAGGCGCAAGACACCGGCGGTATCGGCGAAGGAGAAGCGTTTTCGGTCGTCCGCATCGATATGCTCAAGGCCGATCCCCATGAAGCGCTTCATGGAGAGCAGCGATGCCTCCGGGTGGAGGGCGGCGCGTTCGCGCGCGGTCTCGCCGACGAGAAAGCTTCCGTCGGGCAGAAGCGAGACGGCGGACGGAACCATCAGGCGGCCGCTCCTGGCATCGCCGATGAGTTCCGGCTTGCCGTCTTTCAGCCAGCCGACAAGCGAGTTCGTCGTACCCAGGTCAATTCCGATAATCGGGGGCATTTCACAATTCCTCAAGTGCGCGCGTTACATCGCGGCGCAAGGTGGCGAGATAGGAGAGTTCGGCGAGCCGGCTTTTCAGGTCGGCCAGCTGGCTTTTTTCGGTGGCCGCAGGGGCATCGGCGGGCCAGTCCGCCAGCTGAGCTTCCAGGGCCGCGAGGTCGACGCCGCGGCGTGCTTCCAGCGAGGCGCGGATTTTTTCGATGCGCGACACTGCGGCTGCGTCCGAGCTCTTGGCTTCGTCCAGCTCTTCCTGGACCCCGAAGACCAATGCCGCGATGGCCGGTGGGACGCTATTATTGTCGCGGCCCAGAGCTTCGGCTTGGCGCGCGAGCCACCAGCGCCCGCGGGCTTCGGGGTCGCGCAGGGTTTTCCAGGCGGAATTCAAAAAGGCCGTGCTGCTTACGCTGGCTTGTAGCTCTTCGGGCGATCCGGTGGCGAAGCGGTCGGGGTGGAGGCGACGGCTGAGCGCATAATACGTCTCCTGCAAGGCTTCGGTGTCGATGGCCGGATGCGAGGGCAGGCCGAGTACATCGAGGTAGTCGGCATTGCCCGGCAGGTTCTGCACGGTACCGCAGCTGGTGCAGAAGAAGGCCGGCGTCTGCGTATTCGAGCAGTGCCAGCAGCGAATCCGCGCCATGGCGGGAGCCTAGATTCCGAACGATTGACCGCAGCCACAGGTGCGGTTCACGTTCGGGTTGTTGAGCTGAAACCCCGAGGACATCAGGTCGTCGCTATAATCGAGCTCGGTACCGTTGAGGTAGAGGTAGCTTTTGCGGTCTATGATGATGCGCGCGCCGTCACGCTCGAAGATTCGGTCGCCTTTGCGTTCCTCGTCGAGGTCCATTTTGTAGGAAAGACCCGAGCAGCCGCCGCCGACGACTTTTACGCGCAAGCCCTTGGACTCACGCACATCTTCGGGAATCAGCGTATGGATCTTGACGATCGCCTGGTCGCTGAGTGTGATGCCTCTGGCTACGCTCGCCACGTTCTTCTCCTTGAATGCCGGTGTTCGGGGTTAGGAGTCGTCGCCGCCCTGGCGAGATTTCCAGTCGTTGACCGCGGCCTTGATGGCGTCTTCGGCGAGCACGGAGCAATGGATTTTCACCGGCGGCAAGGAGAGTTCCTCTACGATGATCGCGTTGCTGATCTCGGCGACCTCATCGACGTTCTTGCCCTTGACCAGTTCGGTCACATAGCTCGAGCTGGCAATCGCGCTGCCACACCCGAAGGTTTTGAACTTCGCGTCTTCGACGATGCCGTCGCTGCTGATCTTGAGTTGGAGCTTCATCACGTCGCCGCATTCGGGGGCCCCGACGATGCCGGTGCCTACGCTTTTGTCGTTTTTGTCGAACGAGCCGACGTTGCGGGGATTCGCATAATGGTCGAGAACTTTGTCGCTATAGCTTGCCATTTTTGTTTTTCCTTTTGTCCGGTCTCAGTGACTCATGCCGGCGAAATAATCTTTGAGGTCGATGCCTTCTTGGGCCATTTCGTAGAGCGGTGAGAGTTCCCGCAGCCGACGTACTTCGCTGATGACGAGTTCTGCCACCTGGTCGACTTCTTCTTCGGTATTGAAGCGGCCGAGGCCGAAGCGGATCGAGGTATGAGCGAGTTCGTCGCCCACGCCGAGAGCTTTCAGAACATACGAGGGCTCGAGGGTGGCCGAGGTACAAGCCGAGCCCGAGGAGACGGCGATGGCCGGATAGTCGGGGTGTGCGGAGCCGTTGAGACCCATCAGCATGGACTCGCCCTCGATATAGGCGAAGCTGAGGTTGAGGTTGCCGGCCAGTCGTTCGCTCGGGTGGCCGTTGAGGTAGACCTCGTCGAGTTCGTCGGTGATGAGGCGGTTGAGGCGCTCGCGCAGAGCCAGCATCCGGGTGTTTTCTTCGGCCATTTCGGCTTGGCAGATTTCGATGGCCTTGGCGAAGCCCACAATGCCGGGCACATTCAAGGTGCCCGAACGCATGCCGCGCTCGTGGCCGCCGCCATCGATCCGGCCGGTGATGCGGACGCGCGGGCCGCGTGAGCGCACCCAGAGCAGGCCGACGCCCTTGGGACCGTAGATCTTGTGGGCCGAGGCCGAGAGCAGGTCGATGCCGAGGTCGTTCACATCAATCGGGATGCGGCCGAAACCTTGCGTGGCATCGCAGTGGAAGAGAACGCCCTTTTCCTTGGCGATCGCGCCGATCTCGCGGATCGGGTGGATCGTGCCGATTTCGTTGTTGGCGAGCATGAAGGAGAGGAGGATGGTCTCGTCGGTGATCGCGGCGCGGACCTCTTCGGGGTCGACTTGGCCGGTGGTGTCGACGCCGAGGTAGGTGATGCGTGCCTTTTTGTTGCGCTCCAGCGTCTTGCAGGTGTCGAGCACGGCCTTGTGCTCGGTGACGCAAGTGATGATGTGGTTACCTTTTTCCTGGTAGAAATCGGTTACGCCCTTGATCGCGAGGTTGTCGGACTCGGTTGCGCCCGAGAGCCAGACGATTTCCTTGGCCTTGCCGCCGATCAGGCCGGCAGCCGTGGTACGGGCCTCATCGACAGCCGTCTCCGCTTCCCATCCAAAGGGGTGGTTGCGGCTCGACGCATTGCCGAAGCGGTCCGTGAGGTAGGGCATCATGGCGTCCAAAACCCGCGGATCGAGCGGGGTGGTCGCGTGATTGTCCATGTAGATTCTACGTTTTTCAGAAGGCATGGCGGGAAAGCTCCGTCTTGAATCTGCCAAGGGGCAGTTGGCCGACTAATCAGACCTATTCAGTATGAATTAATAGGGGTTTGTACGGGGCGAGTCAAGATCTGATCGCATGGCACACTGCGGCATTGGCGCCCGTAGCGTTTGCCCCAGGGCCGAAGGGGCCATAAACCGGCGGTATGCAGGCAGCACGGGTGGAAAATGTAGGGGAGTTCGAAGGTTCCGCGGTTCGGCTCAGCGGCTGGGTGCGGGGCAAGCGCGCCAGCGGCAAGCTGGTCTTTTTGCAGATCCGCGACGGATCGGGCTCGATGCAATGTACGGTCTTTCGTCCCGAGGCGGGCGACGAGCTCTTTGCACTCGCCAAGACGCTGACCCAGGAAACCTCCGTGATGGTCCAGGGCGAGGTGCGCGCGGATAGTCGCGCCAGCGGCGGCTTCGAGCTCTCGGTCTCGCATATCGAGGTGGTCGCCGCGGCCAGCGAATATCCCATCACGCCCAAGGAGCATGGCACGGCCTTCTTGCACGACCGCCGTCATCTCTGGCTGCGCTCCGGCCGCCAGCACGCGATCCTGCGCGTGCGGGCGAGTGTGATCGCGGCGTCACGACGCTATTTCGACTCCCGTGATTTCACTCTTGTCGATGCGCCGATCTTCACGCCGGCGGCCTGCGAGGGAACCTCGACTCTCTTTGAGGTCGATTATTTCGGCGAGCCGGCCTACCTCACGCAAAGCGGCCAGCTCTATATGGAGGCGGCTGCGATGGCGCTTGGCAAGGTCTATTGCCTGGGCCCGACCTTTCGTGCCGAGAAGTCCAAGACGCGTCGGCATCTGACGGAATTCTGGATGCTCGAGCCCGAGGTGGCCTATATGGATCTGGCTGGCGATATGGATCTGGCCGAAGATTTCCTCACCACGATCATTGCGGAGGTGCTTGAGGAGCGGCGTACGGAACTCACGCTCCTCAAGCGCGATCTGACGAAACTCGAGAGTGTGCAGAAGCCGTTTCCGCGCATGACCTACACCGAGGCTGTGGCACTCCTGCAGGCAGGCGGCTTCGACAAGCAATGGGGTGAGGACCTCGGTGCTGAGGAGGAGACCTTTCTCGCCAGCAAATTCGACCGTCCGCTGATCGTGCACCGCTACCCCGCCGCCGCCAAGGCCTTCTATATGAAGCCCGACCCCGAAGATGAGAAGCTCGCGCTTTGTGTCGATGTGCTCGCGCCGGAGGGCTATGGCGAAATCATCGGCGGCGGCCAGCGCGAAGAAGACCTCGATGCGCTCGAGGCCCGCCTGCACGAGCATGGTCTCGATCCGGCACCCTTCGATTGGTACCTTGATTTGCGTCGCTATGGCTCCGTGCCACATGCCGGTTTCGGCCTCGGCATCGAGCGCACGGTGGCCTGGCTCTGCGGTCTGCACCACGTCCGCGAGACGATTCCCTTCCCGCGGATGATCGAGCGTCTCACGCCTTAACGCGGGCGCGTTGAGCAGGAGCGTGACGTGCTGGCGGGAAGCGGCTAAAGGCGCGCCATGATCGTCATCGGATTGACCGGCGGCATCGGCGCAGGCAAGAGCGTCGTTGCCGGAATTTTGCAGGAACTCGGCGCGGAAATCATTGACGCCGACAAGGTCGGCCACGAAGTTTACCAACCCGGTACGGCGGGGTTCCGAGCCGTGGTCGAAGCCTTTGGTGCCGAAATCGTTGACGCGAAGGGTGGCATCGACCGGGCCAAGCTCGGCGCCAAGGTCTTTTCGCAGGAAGGCGAATTGCAGCGCCTGACCTCGATTGTGCACCCGCTGATCCGCCAGACAGTCGAGGCGCGCATTGCCGCGGCGCGCCTGCAGCCGGATCTGCGCGCGATCGTGCTCGAAGCGGCTATTCTTCTCGACAGTGGCTGGGATGCCGTGACCGACGAAGTCTGGGTTGTCGCAGCCGAGTCGGGCCAGGTTCGTGACCGCCTGGCTTCGGCTCGCGGCCTATCGGCCGAGGCGGTCGATGCGCGCGCCGCCAAGCAGATGTCCGACGCCGAGCGCCGGTCCCGCGCCGATGTGCTGGTTGAGAATGGTGGCTCGCTTGCGGCGCTCCGCACCTCGGTCGAAAGCCTCTGGCAGACCCGCGTGCTCCACCAATAGGGGCCAGCGGCATCTGGCGCGGCGGGCGATAGCGTCCCCGGCCGCAGGCGACGCGTCAATCTCGCCCGCTATTCGGGCGGATTTCTAATCGTCGGGCAGAAGGTCTTTGCCGCGTTCGCGGATGGCATCCAGGATGACGCGTCCGAGCGCCTCGGGCAGTCCCTCGATATTCGCACCCGAGGCGGCGGGGTGTCCGCCTCCTCCGCAGGCCTCGGCGAGTTGCGAGAGGTCGAAGTCGAAATCGGGCGAGCGGCGAAACGACATGGCTCGGCTGCGTACATCAAAGAGGGCAAACGCCGTGCGTTTGCAATTCTGGCCCCATTCGTCGGCGATCTCGCCGGAGTAGCCATCGCAGAGCGCTGCGGTCAGCGTCGTATCGCCGAGCTTTTGATCGACCCGTGTATCGTTGGCGAGGTTGCGGTTGCGCTTGAGTTCCTGCTTGACCCGGGTGCGTGCTTCGGCCATGGCCGGCGTGTCGCCGAGGTCGTCGTCCATCGCGACGAAGGCCTCATAGCCTTCGCGTGCGGGCAGGGCGCGCAGGACCAAGCCGAGGTCGCGTGAGCCTTCGATGGCATGGATCCAGCGGTCGTTATCGTCCGCGATATCGGCCATCTTGGCGAACGCCCGGAAGCGCGCAGGGACATCTTCGCCGCCGATCTCGGCGAGATGATCGTAGGTCAATTTGGCTGCTGAGAACTCATCTCTGACGATCTTGGTCGTGAAATCGAGTTGGTAGCCGCCGCGCTCGAGTCTTTCGATCGCTGTTTTGTGGTGATCGATCCAATGGACGATCACGCCCTTGGCGATGAGTTTGCGCAGGTGCTCGTCAGTGGCATCGTCGTTCCACGATATATCCGTGATCCAGAGCTCCTCGCCTTTGGCCGGATGCAGACGGCGGATGGTATCGCCGACTGTTTTATTCGAGGGGAAATGAGCCTTGACCTTACTGCCCTCGTAGAAGCGCGCGATGCTGGCGGCGGCCGCAGCCCCGTCGAGGCAATGCGGTCCATGGCTCACGATATAGACGACTTTTTCCGGCATCTTCTCGGCCTACCATTCGAAGTGCTCGCCCGAAACGTCGACTCGTAGCCTCCGTGCGCAGCCGCCGTCTGGCGAGAAGCTCGGGTCAGCGGCTGCGGCTGTGTTCGCTGCGCACGAGGAAGGAGCCGGTCCAGAGGGCGAGAGCCGCAAGCAAGCCGTGCGTGAGAACCTCGAGGCGCGAGACGGCCGCCCACTCACCGGCGATCGGGCCGCGCAGCAAGCCGGTGAGCGCGAGGACGGCCGCTGCGCCGCCGGCAAAGGCGACCCATAGGACGCCGCTATGCGGCGCGCGCAGCAGCGCCGCTCCGCCGATACCGGCCGTCGCGGCGAGGAAGAGATGTCCCACGGACATCGACGCATTCCAGCGCCAGGCCTCTTCGCTGCCAGCCGGGGTGATGCCGAGGAGAAAGGCCGTCCAATAGAGCGTCGTCGCTGTGGCAGTCGCCAGAAGTACGCGGCCAAGCCAATGCGCTTCTCGCTCAAGTTCGCTCGGGTTGTTACCGCCGGACGCCGCGTTTCGCCGCCGTCGGCGCGTATGCTCGCTCATGTAGATGAGCTTGGGCGGGTCTTCCTGCTGGTCGCTTGCCATGGTTGCGCTATCCGTTTCTCGGTGCGCGTCCAGAATAGGACCGCGGTGGCGTCGAGGCAAGTCTTTGTTGCCGGGCCGCGGTGGTTTCTCAGCGTGAAAAGTGGCGCAGCGTCTCGAGGGTGGACGTATCGGGCATGCCGCCGGCGACGCGGGTCGCACGCTTTACCAGGCCGACACCACGCACATACCACTCGCGGATCTCCTGGTGTGCCGCCGCAGCCCCTTTGCGCGAAAGTGTTTGTCGTGTCCGGATTTCAATTGCCTTGGCGAAGCTCCCCGCGGGCACCTCGACGGGGCCTTGCGAGACAACGCGGCTCTCGCGCTGCCCGTCGATGACGATGCGCGTATTGCCTTCGGTCGTCTCGATCCGGCTGGTGGCGGTCCAGGAGCTGCCCACGACAAGCTGGGTTGCGGGCGGCAGGCCGGGGATGCGCGCGGTAATCTGTCCCCGTGCCTCGGCGTCACCGGCCTTGCCCTTGGCCGCGCCGCGGGTCGTCAGGGTGATGCGCCCAGCGACACAATCGGACTCCGTCAAGCCCGAGGCCTGCGCGAGGCTGCGCCGGCTGGCTTCGCGCACGGTTTGGCGCAGCTCGGCTCGCTCGCCGGTAGCTGTTTTCTCGACTTTATGGACCGAGATGCTGCGCACCGCGCGGGCGCGGCCGGCACCCGAGGTTTCTTCATACTCCCAGCGCGCGCCGGCCGGTGTGGGAAACCAGGGGTTGCAGAAGCCCAAGCGCTCGGCTCTGGCGGCGGCTGGCAAGGCGAGCCAGGCCGCAGCGCAGGCGGCGGCCATGAGTCGGCGCGGCGGCATCTTAGAGATGTCCGGGGTCGCGGTACTCGCCAAAGATCTCGCGGTAGATATCCGAGATTTCACCGACCGAGCAGCCTATATCGACAGCGTGGATGAGCGGTGGCATGAGGTTGGCGTCGGATTGCGCAGCCGCTCGAACGGCCTGCAGCGCGGCCTCGACCGCCGCGCTATCACGCGCGGCTTTGAAGGCGCGCACGCGCGCCACTTGCTCTTGTTCGAGTTCCGGCGGAATTTTCAGGATTTGCAGGTCGTGGCCGTCTTCTTTCTGGTAGCCGTTCACGCCCACTATGATGCGCTCGCGCGCGTCGGTTTCGCGCTGGGTCTGCCAGGCCGATTCCGAGATCTCGGTCTGCGGGAAGCCCTCGTCGATGGCCGCTATCATGCCGCCACGCCGGTCGATTTCCTCGATGAGCTTGCGCGCGGCGGCTTCGATCTCGTCGGTGAGCGACTCGACGGCAAAGCTGCCGCCGAGCGGGTCCACGGTATTCGCCACGCCGCTTTCTTCGGAAATGATCTGCTGCGTGCGCAGGGCGAGCGTGACCGCGTCTTCAGTCGGTAGGGCAAAGGTTTCGTCGTAGGAATTGGTATGCAGGGATTGTACGCCGCCGAGTACCGCGGCAAGTGCCTGCAGGGTGACACGAACTACATTATTGAGCGGTTGCTGCGCCGTAAGCGAGACGCCGGCGGTTTGGCCGTGCATGCGCAGGCGGCAGGCTTCGTCTTTGGTGGCGCCGTAACGCTCGCGGACCAGGGTCGCCCAGAGTCGGCGTGCGGCGCGCAATTTGGCGATCTCCTCAAAGAAATCATTATGGATATCGAAGAAGAAAGAGAGGCGGTGACCGAAGTCATCAATCGTGAGGCGCCCGCGGGCGACTACGGCGTCAATATAAGCAAGTCCGTCGGCCAGAGTGAAGGCGAGTTCCTGGACGGCCGTCGCTCCGGCTTCGCGAATATGGTAGCCGCTGATGGAGACCGGATGCCAGCGCGGCATCTCGTCGGCACAGAATTCTATCATGTCGGCGACGATGCGAACCGAGGGCTCGGGCGGTGAGATCCATTCTTTCTGAGCGATGAACTCTTTGAGCATATCGTTCTGAATGGTTCCGCCGAGTTTGCTGCGCGGGATGCCGCGACGCTCGGCCACCGCGATATACATCGCCAGCAGCACCGATGCCGAGCAATTGATCGTCATCGAGGTGGTGACCTGGTCGAGCGGAATATCGGCGAAGAGTCGCTCGACGTCGTCGATGGTGGAAACGGTGACGCCTTCGCGGCCGACCTCGCCGAAAGCGCGTGGATGGTCGGCGTCGTAGCCCATCAGGGTGGGCATATCGAAGGCTGTGGAGAGGCCATTCTGGCCTTGTTCGAGCAGAAAGTGGAAGCGCTGGTTGGTATCTTCCGGCGAGCCGAAGCCCGCGAATTGGCGCATGGTCCAGCGCCGACTGCGGTACATCGTCGGGTAGGGGCCGCGCAGGAAGGGGAAGCTTCCCGGTTCCCCCGGGCCCTCGGCGCCTGCGCGCTCTTCATAGACGGCGTCGAGCGGGAGGCCCGAGAGGGTACGGCTGAGAATATCGGGTGGAGGCATTGGATGGCCTTTCTGGTGCGCTAGTAGGCCAGCGGGCTGCCGACGCCGGCCGAAGCCGGACGCTGTACTTCGTTGGGGTCGGGCCGCAATGCCAGAATTTCAATTTCCGGGTTGATTTTGCGGCGGTTGATCTTGGCCACGGCGTCGCCGGCGATGCGGTCGATGGTGGGGTTATCGGATTTCTCGGCCATCGCCTCGAGCCGTTCAATGCTGGTGGTTTCGCCGATCTCACCCAAAGCGAAGATCGCCGTGCCGACGGTATGCAGGTCGGTCTCGCGTGACATCAGGTCGGCGATCGGGCGTGCGGCTCGACCGTCGCCGATTTTGCCGAGGGCGACCAGCACGCGCTGCTTCAGCCACGGCTCGCTTTCGCGCAAATAGAGAATCTGTACGAGCGATGGCGTGGCACCGTTGGCGCGCATGGTGCCGAGTGAGTCGATTGCCTTGAGGCGTACGCGCGTGTCGGTATCCGAGCAGGCTTCGATCAAATATCGAACGGCATTTTCGTCTTTGGAGATCGCGAGTTGCTTGACCGCAAAGAGCCGCACGGCAGGGTCTTCGTTTTGCAATTCGCCGCCCATTTCCTCGGTCAGGTCGTCACGGCCACCGCCACCACCACCACCGGGCTGTGCGCCGACTCCGCCGGGGCCGGAGGCCCCGGCACTTCCACCGAATTGTGCGTCGGCGACTCCCGGTCCGGAGGCGACCAGAAGCAGGCTTGCCAAAAGGAGGGTGAAGGCGACAAATGACGTGCGAATCACAAAGGAATTTACGACAGAAAGCGGCACAGGGCGCAACTATCGGCCGGCCGCTTCGCGAGGCTATGGCCCGGCATCAGGCGAGCGCGGCATGGCGCCGGCTGATACCGAGGCGCTTTTTCTGCGCGTCGTGACATGCCAGAACACGGCATATGAAGATCGAAACGGGAGTTCCCATCACCGATTGGCGCAAGGTCGCACCGGCCGCTGTGCGGGCCGAGGCGCTTGGCTACGACGGCCTGCTCAGCTTCGAGATCACCAATGATCCCTTTGCCCCGCTGATTCCAGCCGTGCTGGCGACCGAGAAAATCCGCCTCGGCACAGCGATTGCGGTCTGTTTTCCGCGTAGCCCGATGGTCGTGGCGAATACCGCCTGGGATCTGCATACGAACTCCGGCGGGCGTTTCACACTCGGGTTGGGAACCCAGGTGAAGGGGCATAATGAGCGCCGCTTCAGCGTCCCCTGGACGCCGCCGCTGCCGCGAA
This sequence comes from Deltaproteobacteria bacterium, assembly GCA_046583355.1. Classification (GTDB taxonomy): domain Bacteria; phylum Desulfobacterota; class Binatia; order UBA12015; family UBA12015; genus UBA12015. The sequence continues at coordinate 36,320 of JAYGCM010000063.1, read as the reverse complement.
TGCGGGAATATGTCCAGGCTTTGCGCGCGATCTGGCGATGCTGGGAGAAAAAAGAAAAGCTCGATTTTCGCGGTGAGCATTATCAATTCACCCTGATGACCCCGGAGTTCATGCCGCCCCCCTCGGGTCTGCCACCGATCCCTGTGACCATTGCGGCGGTGCGGCCCGCGATGCTCAAACTCGCCGGTCGTGTCTGCGATGGCGTTCGCCTGCACGGTTTTGCGACCAAGAAGTACGTCGATGAGGTGGCGATGCCGAAAGTACTCGAAGGGCTGGCGCTTGCCGGTCGCGAGCGCTCGACCTTCGAGGTTTGGGGCGGCGGTTTCCTCGCCACCGGCAAAGACGATGCGGCTGTTGCCAAGGCCCGTGAGTCGGTCCGCTACCGCGTCGCTTTCTACGGCTCGACCCGCAGTTATCATCCGGTGCTGGAGATCCACGGCTGGGAGGATCTCGGCATGAAGCTGCATGCGATGTCGAAGGAGGGCCAGTGGAAGCAGATGGCCGCCGAGATCCCCGACGATGTGCTCGAGGCCTTCACCGTGACCGGCCGTTACGAGGAATTGCCGGCGAAATTCGCCGCCCGCTACGGGGGCATCACCGATAGTACGACCTTGGAGATGCACGGGATTCCGGACGGCGAGCAGCGTGAGCTGATCCAGGACCTACAGCGGATCCCCAGCCTCTTCACCGGATTTCCGGATCAGTGGTAGGCGACCGCCCGAAGCTGGCTAGAGGCCCTGCTTTTCGGCCGCGCCCCTAGAGGCCCGGCCGAAAAGTAGGCCTGCATCCGGGCGCCGCTTGCGGCCGCTGGACTGCGTCACGCTCTCTCCCAATGGCTACGGCCATTGCTCGGTCGCCTTCCTTGCCAGCGGCCGCAATCGACGCCCTCTGTGCAAAGCCCTACTTTTCGGCCGCGCCTCTAGGCTGCCTGGATGAGCTGCTCGGAGTTCCAGCCACGGCGTTTGAGCTTCTCCAGGAGCGTGGTGCGGTTGACCTGAAGAAGGCGAGCCGCTTCGCGTTTGCTACCGCCGGCGAGGCGCAATGCCTGGGCGATCATGCGTTTCTCGAAGCCTTCGAGCTCGGTGTAGAAATCGGCGCCTTCCGGACCAAAATCCCACGGCTCGGGGTCGAGTCGCAGGGCGCGTTTGGCCATCGAAGCGCCGTTTGTCGGGCAGGCGGTGGCTATATGGTCGGGTAGGTCACAAGCCGCGAGCGTGCCCTGTACTTCGCAGAGCAGTACCGCGCGCTCGAGCACATTGCGCAGCTCCCGGACATTGCCGGGCCAGCTATAAGCCTGCAATAGGTCGGCTGCTTCGTCGGTCAGCTCGCCATGGTCCATTCCCTTATCCGCTTCGAGGCCGCGCAGAATATGCCGGGCGATCGCGGGGATATCCGAGCTATGCTCGCGTAGGGCGGGAATATGAATCGTGATGACGTCGAGACGGTAGAGCAGGTCGTCGCGGAAATCGCCCTCGGCGGCCATCTTGTGCAGGTTGCGGTGGGTCGCGGCAATGACGCGCGCATCGCTATGGTGCGATATAGTCGTGCCGACCGGGTCGAAATTACCATCTTCGAGTACGCGCAGCAGCTTCACCTGGAAGCTCGGACTCATCTCGCCGATTTCGTCCAGGAAGATCGAGCCGCCGTTGGCCATTTCAAAGCGGCCGGTGCGCGTGGCGAGGGCGCCGGTAAAGGCCCCCTTCACATGACCAAAGAGTTCGCTCTCCAGGAGTTCTTCGGGAGTGGCACCACAATGGACTGGAACCAGATGCTTGCGCTGGCGTCTGGAGCAGGCATGCAGGGCACGCGCCACCAACTCCTTGCCGGTGCCGCTTTCGCCGGTGATTAAAACGGGCGCGGTGGAGGGACCGACGCGACGGATCAACTCGAAGACCCGCTGCATCTTGGGGTGACACCCGATGAGGCCGAGTTGCTCCGCCCATTTGCTTCCTGCGGCTACCGTATCCTGATCATGCTGACTCATATTCGAATGTCCCCCTCGGATTCTCAAGCGCTGGCCGCCAATGGCAGGCGATGTACAGAGGAAAAGCAAGGATTGCGCCATATAGAGCGCTGAACCAGGAAAATTGGGGATAGGTATAAACCCCTAGTCGAATAGGGTATAAGACCTATGCTGTAGGGGTTTTTACCGAGCAGACTCCGTGCATTCTGGGGGAAACCCGTACAATTTTGACGATCCGGCAAAATTGTGACGCTTCTGTGTGGTTTGGCGTCTTCTCGGTCTGCGAGCCGGAGAGCGATTTGTGAGATGCTATCCGCTCGCGTCCGATTCGTCATAGCGAGCCTCCGGCCGGCCGCCCCGCAATGGGTTGGCCTCGGCTTGGCGCCCCTGCTAGCCGTGTATGATGCCGCGCGTCGTGAAACGCTATACAAATCGCAAACTCTATGACACGGCGACTAGCCGTTACGTCTCGCTGGATGATGTCGCTGGCTTCGTCCGTGCGGGCGAGGAGGTCCAGGTCATCGAGAACGTCTCTGGCGAGGACCTCACGGCGGTGACGCTGGCGCAGATCATTCTTGAGGATGAACGCCAGAAGCGCAGCTTCGTGTCGCTGCCGCTTCTGCGCGATCTGGTCCGTGGCAGTGGCGACGCGATCGCCGATGCCACCCGGCAGGCAACTGAGGTGATCGACGATTTCCGTGCGAAAGCCGAAGAGCGGGTGAGCGCGCTGGTCAACGAGGGAGCCTCGCGCCGCGATGCTTTCCTCGACACGATTGAGCGCTCACGTAAGAGCCTCGACGACCTGCAGACGCGAATCGATGAGGGCGTCAAAGAATCCTTCGACCGCTTCCGCGACGCGACCGGTATCGGCTCCGAGCTCGAGCGGCTGGAGACGGCCATGAAGGAGATCGAGGAGCGCATCCGCGCGATGCTCTCTCAGGGTGGCGAGGCGCCGGGGTCTTCGACTGCAGCCGCTGCGGCATCCAAGCCAGAGGCGGCGTCTGCATCCAAGCCTGAGGTGGCGTCCGCTGCCGAACCGGAAACCCCGGCGGAATCCGCCGCGGCCTCCGAAGCCGATCCTGCGGCCCAATAATAGGCCGCTGCCGCAAGCCCTGCTCTCGGGCCTCGCCTCCGGCCTTGCTCTCGGGCCGGGGTTCAGCGGCTGAGAAATACCGGGCAGGCGATATTGCGCAGGACGTACTCGGTGGTGCTGCCGAGGACGAACTCGATGATACGACTGTGACCATGCGAGCCCATGAAGACCAGGTCGTGGCCCGCTTCGCTGACCCGCTTGGGGATCGCCTCGTAGGCTTGGCCGTCGATGGTGCGCGTCTCGAGCTTGAGGGCGTAGGAGCTGAGGTAACGCTCGGCGGCCGCGGTGATCTCGGCGGTTTTGTCGGCGTCGGTGCCGACGGTCAGAACCTCAAGGCCGAGTCCTAGCTCGCTGCACACGGCCGCGGCCGCATCCATCGCGGCACTGGCCCGTTCGCTGCCATCATAGGCGAGTAATGGGGACTCGATCGGCTTGAATTTCTGCGGCGTGACGAGCACAGGCTTGGTGCATTGGCGGATCAGGTTTTCGGCGACCCCGCCGAGCATCCCGGCTGAGAATTTGTGGTTCACGCCGCGGTGGCCGATCACCACGAGGTCACTCTCGCGGGCGCGCTCGGCCAGCTCGGTGGGCACGATTCCGATCTGCAGCGCGGTATGGGAGGGGCGCTCGCGAGCCTCGCAGCGGGCGGAGAAATCCTCGAGCAGCGAGTTGCCGCGCGCTTGCAATGCCTCGCGCATCTTCGAGGTGAAGTCGAGATAGGGCTCGAAGCCGAGCGAGCCCGAGATATCATGGAAGAAGGAGCCCTCGATCGCGACGATATCCACGACGTGCATGCCGGTGAGGGTCGCGCCCAGTTTCCCCGCTAGCCAGATGGCGTAATCTTCGGCCGCTCGGGAATGTTCCGAGCCGTCAATTCCAACCAGAATCGTCTTGATCATCGCGATTCTCCCCTCGGCCCTCATTTTTCCCGAGTCGCCGGGGCTTTACAAGAGCCGCGGTGCTCGATAATCGCAATGTGGATGGTGATGAAGGCGAGGCATGGGATGCGCAAGAAGCCGGTAGCAGTGGCGGGGCCACGCAGAGGCCGCACGGGGCGCCGCGACGAAAAGCTGGAAGCGTTGGTGCGCGAGTTGAAGGACGTCGCCGCAGCCGTCGGGATTCGGGTGCGCCGTGAGCGCCTCAAGCGTGAGGTTGGCTACTCGGTGCGCAGCGGCCTATGCCGCGTCTCGGGCGAGGAAGTGCTTCTGCTTGAGAGCGACCTTGCACCGCAAGTGCAGGTCGACCTGATCGTTGGGGTTCTTGCCGGCCGTGATCTCAGCCAGGCTCCTCTCACCGATGATACGCGCCGGCTGCTCGCGGAAGCCTAGGAGCGATGGAATCAGGCGAGGAGCGCTTCATTGCCTTCCGGCGTGCGCTGAAGGAAAAGGGGCTCAAGACCACATCGCAGCGCGATGATATCGCGCGCACCTTCTTTGCCAGCCGCCGCCACCTCAGCATCGACGACCTCTACGGCGAGGTGCGCCAGGTGAATCCGGGGGTCGGCTACGCGACTGTCTACCGAACCATGAAGCTCCTGAAGGAGTGCGAGTTCGCCGAGGAGCGGCATTTCGCCGACGGCCAGACGCGCTACGAAAATGCGGATGCCGAGGAGCACCACGACCATATCCTCTGCGACCGCTGCGGAACGATTGTCGAATTCAACGACGAAGAGCTGGAGCGATTGCAGGACGATATCGCCAAACGGCTCGGTTTTGTCCTCTCGAGCCACCGTATGGAACTCTACGGCATCTGCCGGAAGTGCCGCGAAGCGCCCGCCTCGCGCCCTGAATAAGTAGCCCTGCGGCCTGGAAACAGGGCTGCCACTGGGCGCCACCCTATTTGCGCAGACCGGCTCCTTACAGGCTGGCCGCTGAAGTTCTCTTGGGTTGGGCCTTGACAACGAAATTGATAATCGTTTTCAATACGGGAGGCCGGCGGAAATCTCGCCTATCGCAGCGACCCGCATGGGGCTCGGCGCGGCGGTTCCCCCGGCCAAGAGGAGTTTGAGAGATGAGAGCATGGAAATCGCTGCTGGCTGTGGCCGGCATGGCAATCCTACTGGCGCCGTTGGCCGCGCGCGCGGACGCGGATCAGCAGATCCGCAACCTGGAAAAACAGCTCGGCGCGATGCAGGAGCAGGTCGCGGAGCTGAAAGAGGCAGGCAAGGCCCACGAAGCCGCCCAGGGCAAGGCCGAGCATCAGACCTATGTGCTCGCCGATGCCGTCGAGGTGCTGAAGAACGCCATCACGATTCCCGAGGAAATCGAGTTGACGAGCCATCACGGCTTCGCGCCGGCAGGCTCGAAGGTCTACAGCAAGGAGCAGGGACTCTCGATTGGCGGCTACGGCGAGGCTGTCTTGCGCCAACCAGCGAAGAACACCGACGGGCGTGTCGCGCGCAGCGATATGCAGCGCATGGTTCTTTATCTGGGCTACAAATTCAACGACTGGATTGTCCTGAATACCGAGATCGAATTCGAGCACGCCTCGACCTCCCAGAAGGGTTCGGCCTCGGTCGAGTTCGCCTACCTCGACTTTTTCTTGCACGAGAATATCAACGCCCGCGCCGGCTTGTTGCTGGTGCCGATGGGCATCATCAACGAAATGCATGAGCCGGTGTCGTTCTTTGGTGTGGACCGGCCCGAGGTCGACAAGCGGATCATTCCGACCACCTGGCGCGAGAATGGCGCCGGTATCTTTGGTGAGTTCGGCGACCGGATCGACTACCGCATCTACGCGATCGGCTCGCTCAATGGCGCCGGTTTCTCGGCCAAGGGCTTCCGCGGCGGCCGTCAGAAGGGCAGCAAGGCGCTGGCCGAGAACTGGGCCTTTGTCGGCCGCACCGATATCAAGCCGATCGATGGCTTGATCCTGGGAACGTCGGTCTTCACGGGCAATACGGGCCAGAACCAGATCATTGATAGCGTGGATCTGCCCGACGCCCGCGCGACCATCTGGGAGATCCATGCGCATTATATCTGGCGTCAGCTGGAGCTGCGCTCCGAGCTCGCGATGTCGTGGCTGGGCAACTCGGCCGAGCTTACCGAGGCCTTGCGTGCGATCGGCGATATCGGCGAAGACGAGGTCGTGGCAAAAGAGATGCTCGGCATATACGCCGAGGTCGGCTATGACGTGATGCCCTTCCTGCTCTCGGATACGGATCAGCAACTGCTGCCCTTCTTTCGTTATGAGTACGTGAACACGCAGCGGAAAGTCGCGGATGGCTATACTGACAATAACAAATATAAGGAACGCATCTGGGCTGTCGGCCTCAACTACAAGCCGATCCCGCAGGTGGTCCTCAAGGTGGATTACCGGAACTTCAACCCGGTCAGCGGAGACGCTTACGCCGATGTCAATTTCGGAATCGGCTTCATTTTCTAAGGGTGCTCAAGGCGGGCGGCGTGGCATCTTTGCGCGCCGCCCGCTGCGCACTCTCGGCGTCGCTTTTTGCGCGCTATTGCTGGCCGCCGCGCCCGCTTTTCCCGGTGCCTTCTATGGGCGCAAGGACGGGCTCGCCGAAATCTTCCCGGCCGCCGACACAATCGAGAAGCAGCGTTTTTTTCTCACCGAGGAGCAGGCCGCCGAGGTAACGAAGCTCTCCGGCGCCCGGCTCGAGGACAGGCTGGTCACCCTGCATATCGGCAAGAAGGCCGGCGCCGTGCTGGGCTATGCGTTTTTTGAGACCCATATCGTGCGCACGCAGCCCGAGACCTTGTTCATCCGCGTGAGCCCCGACGGCAAGGTCGAGCGCGTGTTGATGGCGGCCTTCTACGAGCCGCGGGACTATATGGCCTCGGAGCGTTGGCTCGCACAATTTCCCGGCCAGGAACTCGACGCGGATCTCCGTGTACGTCGCGAGATCCACGGCATTGGCGGTGCGACGCTTACGGCACATGCCGTCACCAAGGGCGTGCGCAAGACGCTGGCGCTGCACCGTGTGCTGATCGACGGCAATCCCGATAAGGACTGAGAATCATGCGTTTTGTCGTCACGGGCGAGTGGTCCCGCAACCGTCTCCTGCACGCTGTCGTGCTTTGTTTCCTGATCTTCACGACGCTTTTCTGGCTGAGCAATTTCTTCATGTTCCTCTCCCGGATGTCGCTCACGCCGTCTTCTGTCACGGGCTATTACCTCGGCAACGAAGAACTCTTCCAGCAGCCACGCAGCTTCCGCGGCATGATCGAGGTGGCGCATTTTCACCTCTTCGCGATGGGCAAGCTGCTGATGACGCTCACCCATCTCATGCTCTTCGTGCCGCTGCAGCCTGCCTTCAAATTCTGGTTGATCGTGCTGCCCTTTGGTGGCGCCTTGATGGATGAGGCCGGCGGCTGGCTGGTGCGTTTCGTCTCGCCCTATTTTGCCTGGGTGAAAATCGGCGGCTTCGTGCTTTTGCAGGCGACGCTTTTGGTGCTGATTCTCACCTGCTTCTGGAGTATTTTTGGCGGCTCCAATGGCGCCTATACCGGGATGCAAGAGGACGACGACGAGGGCGACGACGAGGATATCTGAGGCCGCGCCGGCGGCCCGCCAGAAGCGGCGTCCGCATGCAGGCGTGCTCTTGGGCCGGGCCCCCACGGCCCGCCTGGTCGGGCTTTGTCTTGTGTCCGCTTTGGCCGCAGCCTGCCTCTCGCCCCGCAGTATCCGAGTAGAACCTGGTGCGGGCGCGGCCTGTTACCGCGACGCGCGGCCATCGATGGGCAGCCTCCTCCAGGTGACTCTCTGCGGCGCCGGGCCGGCGGCCGAGACTCTGGCCCGCCAGATTTTCGTGCGGGTTGCGCAACTGGACGCTTTACTCACAACCTGGGCAGCGGAGGGTCCGATGCTGCGTTTCAATGCCGCGGCCGGCCACGGCCCGCAGGTGGTCGCGCCCGAGCTTTACGCCGCGCTGCGTGACGCCCGCGATTGGGCCGCGCGCACCGGTGGCGCCTTTGACCCGACGATCGGGCCGGTACTCGAACTCTGGCGCGCGGCCGGTCGCCTGGGTGCGGCGCCGGCGCCGTCGGCTCTCGTGCTGGCGCGCCAACGTTCCGGATTCCTGGGTCTGCGCGTGTACGCAGACGGCCGCGCCGAGCTTCTGCGTGAGGGGATGTCAGTCGACCTTGGCGCGATCGGCAAGGGGTGGGCGCTGGAGCGCATTGTCGCCGAGCTGGCCTTACCCGCCGGCGCCGCCTTGCTCCTGGATTTCGGCGGCAGCAGCTATCTGGCTCGCGGCGCACCTCCGGGGGATTCCGCATGGCGGGTCGAGATCCGCCGTGGTGATGGCGCGCTTGCGGCCGTGGTGGAGCTGCGTGACCAGGCGCTTTCGGTCTCCGGGGCGCTTGGTCGCATGCATAGGGTGGACGGCGTGGAGCGTTCGCATATTATCGACCCACGCACGGGCGCGCCGGTCGCGAGTGCTCGCTTTGCGATCGTGGTCGCCGACGACGGCAGCGCGGCCGAGGCCATCAGCACGGCCCTGGTCGTTCTGGACGAGTCGGCCGGCCGCGCGTTGGTACAGGCCGAGGGCGTTCAGGCCCAACTCTGGGACGGGGACGTGCGTCCGGGTGGAGGATACTCGTGGCATTTTTCCTGAGCACCGCGCCATTTTGGCGCGGCCGCGCCGAGACGTTCGTTGCGTAGTCGGAGACAAGCTGCAAGGGTCCGCGCCGTGCGTTTCGGAATCGATTGTTTTCTTGCCGAGTCGGCGCTTAGGGCTTCGTGTCGCGGCCGCCGCGTTGCCTTATTGGGTCACCCGGCCTCGGTGACGGCGGAACTGGAGCATTCGCTCGATGCGTTGGCGGGCCTTGCGGAATTCAATCTCGTTGCCGCGCTCGGGCCGCAGCATGGCATGCGCGGCGAGAAGCAGGACAATATGGTCGAGACGGCGGATTATGCCGACCCGCGCCACGGCATCCCGGTCTTCAGCCTCTACGGCGAGACACGGCGGCCAACGGCGGCGATGCTCGATAGTTTCGATGTTCTCTTGGTCGACCTGCAGGACCTCGGCTGCCGGATTTATACTTTTGCTACGACATTGCTTTATATCCTCGAGGCCGGTGCTGCCGTCGGCAAGACGATCATCGTGCTCGACCGGCCCAACCCGGCCGGGCGCGGCATAGAAGGCCTGCGGCTCGAGGAGGGCTTCGAGAGTTTCGTCGGGGCAGCCGCGATGCCGATGCGCCACGGGATGACATTGGGCGAGCTGGCACGCTGGTATGTCCGCAAATTTGCGCTGGATGTCGACCTGCAGGTGGTGGCCTGCGAGGGGTGGCGTCCGGAAGAGGCGCCGGGTTTCGGCTGGCCGGTCTTTGAGCGTGCATGGGTCAACCCGAGCCCGAATGCCCCGACACTCTCGATGGCGCGCTGCTACCCCGGCACGGTTCTGCTGGAGGGCACCACGCTCTCGGAGGGGCGCGGTACGACACGGCCGCTCGAAGTTCTCGGCGCGCCCGATATAGACGCTCCCGGCCTGCTCGCTCGGATGGAACAGCTTGCCCCGGCGTGGCTCGAGGGGTGTCGCTTGCGGCCTTCGTTCTTCGAGCCGACCTTTCACAAACATGCCTCGACACTTTGTGCGGCGTTGCAGATTCATGTCGACGGCCCGGCCTACGACCACGCGCGCTTTCGCCCCTTCCGCTTGGTGGCGCTCGCGTTCAAGGCATTGCGCCAACTCGATCCCGGCTACCAACTCTGGCGCGACTTCGCCTACGAATACGTCGAGGACAGGTTGGCGATCGACGTGATCAACGGCGGACCGAAGCTGCGCGCCTGGGTCGATGACGCGGCGGCCGAACCGGGTGATCTGGAGCGCATGCTGCTGGCCGATGAGCAGGAATGGGAAGTGGAGCGCAGCTCCTCTCTCCTCTATTAAGCGAAGATGGAATATACCTACCTCGGCGATACAGGTGTGCAGGTCTCTCGGATCGCTCTGGGATGTATGAGCTATGGCTCACCCGAGTGGCGGCCCTGGGTATTGCCAGAGGCCGAGTCAGGCCCGTTTTTTCGCCGCGCCGTTGAGGCCGGAATCAACTTCTTCGACACCGCGAATATGTACTCGCTTGGTGTGAGCGAAGAGGTAACGGGCAAATGGCTGCGCGAATACGCAAACCTCGACGAGACCGTGATCGCCACCAAGGTCTTCATGCCGATGAGCGACAAACCCAATATGGGTGGGCTCTCGCGCAAGCATATCCAGCAGAGCTGCGAGGCGAGCCTGCGCCGTCTCGGCGTGGAGACGATCGACCTCTTCCAGATCCACCGACTCGACCCGCATACCTCGATTGGCGAGACGATGCGGGCGCTCGATGCCCTCGTCCAGCAGGGCAAGGTGCGCTACATCGGCGCGAGCTCGCTCTACGCCTGGGAGTTCATGAAGGCATTGGCCTTCTCGGATGCCAATGGTCTGGCGCGCTTCGTCACGATGCAGAACCATTATAACCTCGTCTACCGCGAAGAAGAGCGCGAGATGATTCCGCTTTGCGAGACCGAAGGCGTGCGCTGCATTCCCTGGTCGCCGCTGGCCCGCGGCATGCTCGCCGGCACCCGCAAGCAACTCGGTGACGACTCGACCAAGCGCTCGGCAACCGACGGCCTGGACAAATATCTATACGACGACCCCTCCGATTGGGATGTCGTCGAGGCGGTGAAAAAAGTAGCCGCTTCCCGCGGCCTGGCGCCCGCCCAGATCGCCCTCGCATGGCTGCTCTCGCGCGACGTGGTCGCCGCCCCGATCATCGGCGCAACGAAAATGGCGCACCTCGACGACGCCATCGCCGCCGTCGACATTCAGCTCAGCGCCGAAGAAATAGCAGCTCTCGAAGCCCCCTACCGCGCCCATTTTCCCAAGGGTCTGATGCCGCCCGCCCGCCGCCAGAGGTAGCGCCGCCGCCACGCAGATTCGGGTGCCCCTCGGCGCAGGAGTTTGATAGTCGATTCGGGTGTCTCTTATGTCTCGATTCCGACGACCGCCGCAGCGCCAAGCCCGGTGGGGCCGAGTCGCCCTCCTCGGCCTGGTTTCTTTTAGCGTGTCGGCTTGCATGAGTTCGCGGCCGAAGGCCGATGTGATTTTTTTTGGTGGCCCCGTCGTGACCATGGCGAAGGCGACGGCTGCCGCCGAAGCCGTGGCGATTGCTGATGGTCGAATTCTTGCCGTCGGAGATCGCGGGGCGGTGATGAAGCACCGAGCTACCGGGACGCGCTTGGTGGATCTGGCTGGTCGCGCTCTTCTGCCCGGCTTCCATAATGCCCACGTTCATCCGGTCCTGGCCGCGGTTGCTGCGGGCTGGGAGAATCTCGGCGATGCCGACGCGACCACACCCGAAGGTGTCTGGCGGGCCTTGGAGCAGGCAGTGGGGAAATACGCGCCGGGAGAATGGGTTTTCGTTTATGGCTGGGATCCGATCCTGGTCGAGGGACTGGACGCGCCGACTCTGGCGCGCCTCGATGAAATTGCTCCGGACAACCCTCTTTTCATTACGCCTCAGGGCGGGCACCAAGCCTACCTCAATAGCCGCGCGCTGGCGGCCGCTGGAATCAGCCGAGATACGCCTGATCCGGGGCATGGCTCGTGGTACGAGCGCGACCAAGCCGGAGCGTTGACCGGGCGGCTGGTGGAGCAGCCCGCCTTTTTCCCAGTCCAGCAAAAATTCGGCATGCCGCAAACCCCCAAGGCCTGGCGTCAGGCCTTGCGCCAAGTCTTTCGCAGCTACGCCCGCATGGGTCTGACCTCGGTTACGGCGATGGGGATCATGGTGCCGACGCCGGAGGTGCTGGAGATCTATCGCAATTTCACCGCGGCCGAGCCGGGGATTCGCCACAATGTATTCCTGACCTGGTACGCGCGCGACCAGTTGGCGGAGTTGTCGCCCGGTGATGGGCATCCCTATTTTCGCATCAAGGGCCTTAAAATATGGTATGACGGCTCTCCCTATAGCGGGAGCATGCTGCTGGAGCAGCCCTACGAAGACAACGCCTATACCCGCGATGCGCTCGGCATCGCGTCGGGCGAACGAGGCCATGCGAATTGGACAGCCGAGGGGCTGCGGGCGGCGATGCAGAAGGCGCATCAGGCCGGCTGGCAGATTGCTGTCCATACGCAGGGCGACCGCGCTTTGCGCGAATCGTTGCAGGTATTGGAGGGTGTCGCCGGTAGCGAGGGCGCCGACGATCGACGACACCGCTTCGAGCATCTGATGCTGGCCGAGCCCGAACTCTTTGGGCGTGTCGCCAAGGCGGGTTTTGGCACCAGTTTCCATATTCAACATATTTCGTATTATGGCCGGGTTCTTCGCGACCAGATCCTTGGCGCGGAGCGCACGCGACGCCTGTTGCCGATCGGATCGGCCATGCGCGCCGGGGCCAGCGCGAGCCTGCATTCGGATCACCCGATGTTTTCCTCGACACCGATGGCGATGATCCAGACGGCCGTCACCCGGCGCAGCAAGGAGGGTGAGCGGATCGCAGGTGATCAGGCCATCTCGGTTCAGGACGCTCTGCGCGCGATGACCCAGACGCCGGCCTGGCAGGTTCATGAGGAGGCGAATACCGGCAGCATCGAGGTTGGGAAATTCGCTGACTTCGTGGTCTTGTCAGAAAACCCGCTTGAGGTTCCCACGGCGGCATTGCATTCGATTCAGGTCGAGGAGACCTGGGTTGGAGGCGCCATGCTTTGGGACCGCAGCAAGGAGAATAACCGATGAGCCGAAGGCTGCCCGCAATGCGTATCGATGCCCTTATTCTGGCCTTTACTCTCTTCGCGGCCGGGCCGGTATATGCCGGGAACGAAGACAAGCAGAGTCTGAGCAACTCGCCCGAGGAGTTGGTGAGAATGCTGGAAAACGCATCCTTCTTGCCACCAAGGGCCTACCGAAAAGTTCGCGACGCGGCGGTCGCGGCGCATTCGGTGCCACTTGGGCTTCCGCCTCTGCGCCAGGCCTTCCCCGAGGCGGACGACCCGCGCCGCGATATCTCGGCAGTCGAGTTGGCGGCCTATGCGGAGGTGTTGAAAGAAATTGCCGTGGAATCGCGACGCGACGGCGAGATTCTCTGGGGCCGGATTCAGGGTACGAAATACGAGCGCAAGGCTTTGCGCTGGATCGAGGGCCGATTGCACGCCTTCGGCATCGACGACGTGCACTACGATCCCTTCCCCTCACAGGCACCGCAATGGCGCCCCACGGTCAACGAATTGGTGATCACGGCTGCGCCCGGATTCGCGGAAGGACAGGTATTTGAATTCCCGCTGGCCGTGACGGCCTTTGTCTCAGCGACCACGGTGAAGGGTGGGATCGAAGGGCCGGTGATTTACGTAGGCGACGGCACGCCTGCTGAATTGCAGGGTCGGGACCTGAAAGACAAAATCGTCCTGCTGCGCGGGCGCAGCAACCCTGGTGCCTTGCTCAATAGTGCTCGTACTGCGTACTCCCGGCTGGCTACGGGGCGCTACGGCAAGCCTGCAGGGATTGTGGTCTGGTGGGAGGTGCCGCGCGCATCTCAGGTCGCGGGTCGGGTGGGTGCACCGGGTGGTGGCGATGCGATTGGCAAGGCCCTCCCGTGGATCGGCATCGGAGATGACGTAGGTCTTTATCTGCGCAAACTCCTGGACCGAGCGACTCCCGAGCACCCGGTTGTCATGCGTCTGGATGTGCAGGGCGAGATGGAATCCGGCGAGGCGCGGATGAGCGGTAACGTCTACGGCATTCTGCCGGGGCAATCCGGGGAATATATCGTGATCCCGACTCACGTGGATGGGTATTTCTACGGCATCCACGATAACGGCGCGTCGGTGGCTCTGAACCTTTCGCTTGCCAGGCATTATGCCGCGCTACCTGCGGAAGAGCGGGCGCATGGCCTGATTTTTTTGTTTCAGGGTGATCACGAAGTCCCCGGCGTGGGGGGCACAATTCCCTTCATCGAGAAGAATCGGACGCAGATGGAGGAGCACCTCCTCCTCGTATTGCGTCCGGAGCATCTGGGCATGATGCGGATGATGGACGAGGCCCTGTTTTTCGTCCGATCCAACGCAATGGACCCGCTGATGTTGCTGGTGACCAATCGTAGTCCCGTGCTGCTTGATCTCTTCCGGCAGGCGGCCGATCACTACTCGATCGCGATGGGAGATTTCGTCTACGTCGATCCGGCTGCGGACGAGGCGGCTTTCCACCCTCCCTATAACGACCTGGATGCGATCTCGGCGGGGTGGGTGCAAACGGGGATGTTCTATCACTCGACGGCCGACGTCGATCTCGGCGCGGTGGATTTCGCAATGGTGCAGCAACTCGCGCGCGGCCACGCCTTCATCATCGACGGGCTGGCCGAGTTCGACAAGGCTGATCTTCAGCGCGGCGGCAGCCCCGTTCCGGCGAAGTCAATTTATCAATCGGAACTGATGAAGCTGATCCTGGGAAATAATTAAGAACTTGCACAGGCAGGGATAACGGCCGCCCGCACGCGGAAGCGTGGTGCGTCGCTCAGTGAAACCTCTGAGCCCATTGGCCGGATGCCACCTTCGCGCGGGTTGAGCAGGTCGAACCACAAAAGCATGCGCTCCCCGCTGGTGCCGTATACCTCGCGCGCCTCAAGCGCACCCCAGATCGAATCGCGGTCGCGGCCGGCGGCGTGCACGGCGACCAGGCCACCGGTGCTGAGGAAGGCGCCGATACGCTCGATATCTTTCTCCGACATCGGCATGCTGGGAAGTTCGTCGGGCGCGGTCGAGCGTGGCCGTGCGGGCTGGGTCGGCACGAGGAACGCGGGCGCTCCTTTACGCAGGCCTCGAGATTCTGTCATCTGGCTGCGGTTCAGCTCCTTGTAGCCGGTACCCGGACGCCCGCTATGGACGTCGCTTGAGCCGATGAAGCTGAAGCGCTGGCCGGCCGGTTGTGCGCCGGAGAAATTCTGCCGCACCAGCATATATTGGGCGGACATCCGCGGGCGGTAATCGTAGGCGGGGAGAAAGCAATCCTGGCATTGCCCGGCGTTCAGCCAATCCTCGCCGCTGGCTCCGGGTACGGTGCGAAAACCCGCCTTGCCGGCGGCGAGGTAATTGCGTTTGGCGTCTTCGATACGCACCTGACATTCGGCGTCGTCGATGCCGGCCAAGCGGCAGCGCTCGCCGATGATCTGCCCGGCGCGCTGGCAGCCGGGCACGAAACCGCGGCGGCCGGGAATTACCTCGGGGCAGCTCAGGCTGCCGTCGGGCTCGAGGATCACATCATTGAAATCGCGGTACTCCTCGGAGTTGCCATGCCCTGAATATATTTCGACCAGGGTCTGGCGCCGCGGATCGTCCTGCGCGGTCGCGATTTGCGCATCCCAGAAGGCACCTGGAGGAGCGCTGCTGCCCCAGGCCGTGCCATGCGGAATCACGATGGACGCATGGCCCCAATCATCGAGCTTGGCGAAGAGTTCGGCCGGAGTCTCGGTCATCTCGCGGCAATCAGCCGGCAGGTCGCGCACCGCAACACCGCTGGGGCAGAGCGGAACCGACTCGGTCTCCTGGAGGAATCGGCCGAAGTCGAGCGTGCGCTGGTCGCGCAATAACAGGCCCAGGCCAGCGCGTCCGAGAAAGGACATTTGCAAGCTGATTCTCGAAATTCGCCGCGAGCCTTCCCTCGGCGAGCGGGTCGCATGCTGGGAGGCGGAACTTCTCGAGATCTTTCGGTTGCGATGCGAGCGCGCTGGCTCGAGCAATGCAGAAGAGGACGCCTGGCTGATTCTCTCGGTGACTCGGGGTGTGGAACTCGGTGTTCTCGCAGGGTCGTCGCGCAGCGATAATACGGACAAGATCCGCGCGACGCTGGTGCGCCTCCTCGAGTTACTGATCAGCTCGCGGGCCGACGGAAGCCGTCGTCAGCCGGGGCGGTGATAGCTTTTCATCCGATCGATGAAGGCCTTGAGTACCGCGCATAGGGCCCTCGCTTGGCGGGAATTCACAAGAGCTTGACGAAATCTGCCAGAAACCCGCCCCAACGCGGATAGGTCATTGACCCCTGCTCCGCGCAGGGAGCATGGCTGTATGAGCAGCCGGTTTTGGCTGCCACGAATGGCCGGAAACGGCTGCGTTAGGAGAAACACCCCATGCACATTACTCACCAACTCTTTGCAATGCCTCTCTTGGTAGCCGCATTGGTCCTGTCGCCCGGAGTCGCTTCGGCCAAGACCAAGGTGCAGGGCAACCTGATCCCGACCGGGGTTTTGATCGAAATCAACCTTGATGAGGCCGCCGTATTGCCGAAGAGCAAGGTGTCGGTTGATGAAAATGGATCGGTCAAGGCCGTGATCAAGCTTGATAGCAAGATCTCGAGCGACCTTTCGATGCTGGACAAGACCAACCCCTCCATGAGCGGTGACGAGCTGGTCTTGGTCCTTACGACGAGCTATCTCAACGTCGGCGTTTCTACACAGCTGGTTGTCCCCACCGACGTCAAAAAGGGAGTCGCCAAGGTAAAGTTCGACGCTGCGAGTCTGTTTGCCATAATGCCGATTCGCCCGGGCAATATCCGGGTCGATTCGATCAATGTGCACGAGATTGACGCCACGCAACTGGCGGCGTGCCAGACGCTGCTGGATGCGGCGATTCCCGCGGTGATTCTCCCCGCCGCCAACCCCTGCATCGGCACGAACCCGGCTGTCGCCACGCTGGGCTTCCAGATTCCCTGAGGCTCGGATCGGGTTCCGTCCCGTCTTTCCTGCGCGGCCCTGAGACGGCCGGCGGGAAGGCCGGGGCGGCGCTTCCTTCCCCCACCTCTCACGCTTGACTTCCGTTATCCACTTAGGCAACAAGCTTGACTAAATGACGGAAGCAGGAGAATCCCCGGGGAGCCGGTCGGCCGATGTTCTTGAGGTCGAGAAGACCGGTCGGATTGCTCATGTACGATTGAATCGGCCGGCGGCGCTGAATGCCGCGAACGCTGCCTTGCACCGCCGCCTGGCGGAAGTCTGGGCGGAACTCGCAACCGATTCTTCGTTGCATGCCGTCGTTCTCTCGGGCGCCGGCAAGGCCTTCTGTGCGGGTGGTGACCTCGGCTTGATCGAGGAGATGGCCGAGGATGCGGCGGTGCGGACGGCCACACTCGAAGAGGGTGGCCGCATGGTGCGGGAGATGATCGCCTTCCCACTGCCCATCGTGGCTGCCGTGCAAGGCGCGGCCGTTGGTCTCGGCTGCAGTCTGGCATCGCTCTCGGATATCGTTGTGATGGAAGAAAGCGCCTATCTCGCCGATCCGCATGTCTCAGTCGGACTTGTCGCCGGTGACGGGGGTGCAGTGGTATGGCCTCTGCTGATGAGCCTGCAGCGGGCGAAATATTACCTGCTGACGGGGGAGCGCATTCCTGCCGCTACGGCCAAGGAGTTGGGGTTGGCCAATGAGGTCGTGGCCGACGGTGGCGCGGCGGCACGGGCGGTCGAGCTCGCGGAGATTTTCGCCAGCAAGCCGCGTCAGGCTATGATTGACACGAAAAAGGCCGTGAATATGCATCTGCAACGCGCTGCCAATGGCGTGTTGGAATTTGCGCTTGCGGCCGAAGCGGTGTCGAGTGCATCGCCCGAGCACCGTGAAATCGTCGCCCGGATGCGCGCACGGGCAAATCAGCGCCGCTGAACGCGCGAGCCTGTAGCGCCTCTACGCCTTGGTGTCGGGCAGGTGGAAGACGCGGAGTGCGTTTTCGCGCAGGAACTTCGGCCAGACGTGGTCCCGGAAGGGGACGCGTTCCAGCTCGTCGAAGATTCTGTCGAGGGTGAGGCCGAAGGGGAAGTAGCCGGCGTAGAGGATTTTGTCGCTGCCGCGTGTGTTCGCGAAATCGATGATTTCCTGCGGGTAATGCTTCGGCGCGAAGGCGCTCGTCATATAATAAAGGTTCGGCCATTTGAGCATCAGCTTTGTGGCCAATTCGGTCCAAGGGTCGCCGCCGTGGCGCATCACGAAGCGCAGCTCCGGGAAGAACCAGCAGACCTCGTCGATGAGTTCGACCTTCTGGCAGGCGAAGGGAACGCGCGGGCCGGGTACGCCGACGTTGCAGCAAAACGCGATATCGAGCTCAACGCATTTGGCGTAGATCGGGTACCAGCGCGCATCGTTGATCGGCAGTTGCGGGTTATGCGCCGCGGGCAGGCCACCGACCGCCACGATCCCGAACTCCTCGTGCAGCCGTACGATTTTGCGGACCTCGTCCATGCCCCGATGCGCGTCGGCTTCGTACCAATGGAAGAAGCGATCCGGGAAACGCCGATGCGCCTCCTTGGCGAGATCGTCGTCATCGTCGATCCGGATCATCGCCCGCTCGATGCCGAAACGATCCATCTCCTGGACTGTCCAGGCGACGTAATCCTTCTGCTCGCCGGCCCGCGGCAGGTCCTTGAACATATACCCGGCCGGCATCTCGAGACCCTGAATGCTGTCGGCGTCGCGCAGGAGCGGGCGCCAGCGTTCTTTGGCGCGGCGGGCCCCTGCACCCGAGTAGGCTTCAGGCCCGGATGGGATGCCCAGCAGAAGGTCGATCACGCCGATATCTTTGGGGAATCCCATCGAATCTCCACTATCCGAGTAGCCGGCCATGGGCAAGCAAACTGACCAAAATGATGAAGTAACTTGACTTTATTGTTCTCTCGTGATGGAACGCGAGTATGGCAGCAATTGGCAATCCGTCCGAGACCGCCGCGTCCGCCGCGTCCGCCGACCCGAGGAGGCCGTGGTCGCCATCTCTCAAGAAGAAGGTCTTCGGCTGGGCTCTCGTCCTCTGGAGCGGCTTTCCGCTTTCGATGATCTACGTCTTCGGCCTCGGCGGCGACCGCGGCGCTGGTGGCAATTTCGTCTCCCTCACCTACGTGGCCGGCCTCTACGGAATGCTGACGGCGCCCTGGCTGCGCAGCTCGGGCCTCCGCGACCGACCTTGGCAGGAGCGTCTCGAGGTTTCGGTCACGATCTGGCTCTGGATCGCGTATATCGCGGCGGTCACCTGGGAGCTCCCCTTCGTTCTCTTTTTCGACACGATCGTCGCGAACGCGGACCAGGCTTGGACCTTCGTCTGGCTTCCCTACGCAGAGGGCGGGGATAGCCGCTACCACGAATTTGATCCGACAATCATGACGCTCGAATCGCTGGCCTCCTTCAACGGCGTGATCGGCCTGACGGCGCTCTGGTTCTGGTATCGTTCCGACCGCACGGCCACCCTTCCGCTCGTCGTATTTCTCGTGACCGCATCGTCGCACCTCTACTCGACAGTGCAATATTACGCAGTTGACGCCTTGACGGGATTCCCGAGCGTCGGGGACAGCTTCGTTTTTGACCTGCTCCTCAAGTTCCTCGTGATCAACTCAGCCTTCATCATCATGCCGCTCTGCACGATTGTCTGGGTGGTGACCCGGCTACCGAAGCGGCTCAGCGCTTAGCGGAGAAGTTACTCATGCAAGACAAGTCACAGGATCTTCTGGAGATCAACAACCTTCTCGCCGAGTACGGCCTCGCTTGTGACGAATGTCGCTATGAGGATTGGGCACGACTCTTTGGCGACGACGGCGAAATGCATGCCTTCCGTCGCGTATGGAAGGGGTTTGACCAGCTCGTCGGATTCCTCAAGGCGGCACCGGAGGGGGTGCATATATGCGGGCTGCCTCACGTCACTCTCGATGGCGACCGAGCGGACGTAAAGGTGAATTTTGTTTTCGTGACGCATGAGAAACAAATCGGAAGCTCGGGCCTCTATTTCGACCAGCTCGTACGCAAGCCCGAGGGCTGGCGCTTCGCCGTGCGCAAGATCAAGATGCTCAAGCCGAGTTCTGCGGCGAAATGAGCGACCAGCTTCCTTCGCCCGCGGCGTTGGCGGAGGAGGTGAGCCGCTGGCTTGCCGAACACGCCGATGCGCTCGCTCCCAGCCGTGCCGTGCTGGAAGATTTCGACGAACGAGTCGAGCAGTTGAAGCACCTGCAGCGTAAACTCTACGACGCGGGCTGGGTCCGATATGGCTGGCCTGCTGAGGTCGGCGGACTTGGCGGGGGTGAGTTGCATCGCGCTGCCGTCTACGAGGCATTGGCGCTCGCCGGTTATCCGCCGCGTTCGGTCTTCGAGCATCTCGATATCATCATTCCCACGCTCGCGCGCTTTGCACCGCATCTGGCACGCGACCTCGTGCCGCGTATGGTCAAGGGCGAAGAACTCTGGTGCCAGGGGTTCTCCGAGCCCGAAGCCGGATCGGATCTGGCCTCCTTGCGTACCCGTGCCGACCGGGAAGGCGAGGGCTTCGTGCTGCGTGGGCAGAAGATCTGGACGAGCTGGGCGAGGTGGGCGGATCGCTGCCTGGTGCTCGCGCGCACCGGCGCGCCGGAGGACCGGCATCGCGCGCTCACCATGTTCGTCGTCGATATCGATGCGCCGGGCGTGACGGCACGGACGATCATGCAATCCAACGGCACGCCCGAGCTCGCCGAGGTTTTCTTTGATGACGTGGCCGTCGATGCGTCGCGCGTGGTTGGCGAGGTCGATGGCGGCTGGGCTGTCGCCATGTACCTGCTCTCCTGCGAACGCGGCAGCTATGCGTGGCAACGGCACGCATTCCTCAGACCACGGCTGGCGGAACTCGCCGCCGTGGCCAAGCATGATTCGGATCATGAGTGGCTGGGCAATGTCGCGGCGGATCTCTTCGCCGTACGAACGCGTGCCTGGTCGACTCTCTGCTCGTTGGCCGCGGGCGAGATCCCCGGCCCGGAAGCGGCGGTGAACAAGATTCTGATCACCGAAAGTGAGCAGGCGCTCTACGACGCGGCCGAGCATATCCTCGCCGGCGGCATCGAGACCGGTCTCGTGCCCGA
The DNA here is from genome assembly GCA_046583355.1 of Deltaproteobacteria bacterium. Taxonomy (GTDB): domain Bacteria; phylum Desulfobacterota; class Binatia; order UBA12015; family UBA12015; genus UBA12015. The sequence continues at coordinate 15,480 of JAYGCM010000063.1, read as the reverse complement.
GCCGTGGCGTTGGCAGGAGGAGTATCTTTTCTCGCGCGCGACTTCGATTTACGGCGGTACGCGCCAGATTCAACTCACGACCGTGGCGCGCCATTTGATCGGCCGGGATCCGGCCGCCGGTGCGGCGCGAGGCGGCGAGGAGGGCCGGGCGGATTACGTCGATTCGATCACCCAGGCCGTTCGTGAGAGTCCGAGCATCAAAGCAGCGCTCGACGGCCTCGGCTGGTGGGAGATGGCCGGGCGCTGTCCGGCCGGCGAGGGCCGGATCGCCTTCGGTGCGCTCTTCGAGGTTCTCGGCCGAGAGCTTGCGGTGGGTCCAGCTCTGGGTGCCGTCCTCGCCGCGCCGCTTCTCGCGGCCGCCGGTTGCACGCCGGGGCTCGAGGCGACCTACGGTGTCGTCGTCGCGCAGGACACCGACGAGGTAAGCTTCCTGGCTCCGGGAGGGGCATTGTCGGGCGGTGAAGTCATCGTTCGACTATCGAGCGGTTGGCATCGTGCCTCGACCGAGAATGTGTCCTGGCACTCGACGGCACTTGACCCGGAGGTACTCCGGGTCGGGCGACTCGCCGTCTCGGCCGTGTCGTCGTTGGGGGATTGCGGTGATATGGACGCGGCCGAGGAGCGCGCTTTGGCGCTGGGCCGCACGGCCATCTGCTTCGAGATTCTGGGTGCGAGCAGCGTACTCCTCGAGACGGTGATCGAACATACCCGAACGCGAAAACAATTCGGCAAGCCGCTCGCCGAATTTCAGGCGGTGCAGCATCTGCTCGCCGAAGCACACGTCGAACTCGCCGCTGTGCGGGATCTCTGCCAGGCGCTCATCGTGCCGGGTGCCGAGCACGCCCCGGCCGCCGAGGCCGCTGCCCTGGCGAAGCTCCGCGCTGGTCGGGCCGGGCGGACGATCGCGCAGCGTGCCCTGCAAGCCTTTGGCGCGATCGGCTTCACCGAGGAACATATGCACCACCGTTACGCGCGTCGTATCATGACGCTCGACGCCTTCCTCGGCGGGGGTGCGCCCCTGGCCCGCGAGCTCGGCCGCGCGGCTGCGGAGTCGGGCGAAGTGCCGATCGGCCTTCCCTTCGCATCTTTGCGCGGTGCGCAGGCAGGAATCGATTGACTCATGAATTATGAAGTTGACCTGAGTGGCAAAGTGGCTTTGGTTACGGGCGGCAGCCGTGGGCTCGGCCGTGCGATGTCTTTGGGACTCGCCGAGGCCGGCGCGGCCGTGGTGGTGGCGAGTCGCAATCTCGAGAGTTGTGAAGAGGTCGCGGCGGCGATCCGCAGCAAAGGGGGTCGGGCATTGGCGGTTGCCGCGGACGCGGCCGATACGGCATCGCTGGACAGGTTGCTCGACGCGACCTGGAAAGAATTTTCGCGTCTCGACATCCTGATCAACAACGCCGGTACAAATTGTGGGTTCAAGGGGCTCGACAAGATTTCGGTCGAGGAAATGGATCGCGTCTATCAGGTAAATCTGCGCGGCCCCTGGTACCTCGCCTCGCGCGCGGCGCCGCGCATGGCTGAGAACGGCGGGGGCTCCATGGTCAACATCATATCGGTCGGGGCGCTGCGGCCGACCGGCTTGTTGGGCCCGTACTCGGCAACCAAGGCGGGTCTGCATGCTCTGACCAAGGTGATGGCGCAGGAATGGGCGCCGCTGGGCATCCGTGTCAATGCGCTGGCACCGGGCTCCTACCACTCGGATCTCTTCGACCGAACCGCCGAGAAGGTCCCCGGTTTCGAGGAAAATTGCACCGCTGGTTGCTTCCAGAAGCGCGTGGCGGCGACTGAAGAAATTCTCGGTCCGATCCTCTATCTCGTGAGCGACGCCGCGGCCTATACGACCGGGTCGTGTATCGTCGCGGACGGCGGCACGACTTAGCGCCCGAGGCCAGCCTCGGTGTCGGCTTGGATCGATCGAGCCGCCAACCAGTAGAGGAGTGCCGCGGCTGCCGTTGCGACCTTGATCATCAGGAGGGAGTAGCGGATCGCCGTGTCGCCGAACGAAGGTGCCATCAGGTCGTTCAGGATGCCGACGAACTGCGGGCCGCAGCCCAGTCCGATCAGGTTGATGAAGAGGAGCAGCGTGGCCGAGGCCAGAGCCCGCATCCGCGGCGCGGCCAGGTTCTGCACGATCGCATAGGTGGGCGGCGCAAATACGCCGCCTATCAGTGCTGCGGGGACGAAGGCCGCGAGCGCGATCCATCGGGTGTCGGCGAGTAGCTGCACGGCCTGGAAAGGTAGAGCGGCGAGGAGGGTGATCGCCGGCAGCCAGGCGTACCAACGCATATCGCGTCGGCCGAGCCTATCGGCGGCCCAGCCGCCGAAGAGAGCACCGAGTGCGCCGGCCGGCGCCGAGACGGTACCGAGAAAGAGGCCGGTTTCGGTGACTGACATGCCGTGTACGCGCATCAGGAAAGCGGGTGCCCACATCCCGAAGCCCAGCCCGGCAAAGGTCGCCAGCCCGATCGCGGGCGCGAGCAGGCGAAACGTGCGGCGTGACCAGAGGTAGCGGAAGACCTCGCGCGTATCGGGTTGGGGCCCGGTCGTGTCGCGCACCTCGGGCGGGTCGAAGCGACCACGTTGCGGTTCGCGCAGGGTGAAAAAGACGATCAAGGCGAGCACGATCCCGGGCATACCGATGATGACGAATGTGCTGCGCCAGCCGACCTCGCCGGCGAGCCAACCGCCGAGGCCGTTGCCGATGGCGCTGCCTATCAACGGCCCGACCGCAAAGATGCCGAAGGCGGTGGCGCGGCGATGCGGGCGAAAATAGTCCGAGATCAGGGAATGCGAGGGCGGCACGCCGCCGGCCTCGCCCACGCCGACGCCGACACGGCAAAGCGCGAGCTGCCAGAAATTGCCGACGGCACCGCAGGCGGCCGTCATCCCGCTCCAGACCACGAGCCCGATCACCAGGACATTGCGCCGCACCCACCGATCCGCCAGACGCGCCACGGGAATCCCGGCGGTCGCGTAGAAGAGCGCGAAGGCTGTCCCGGTGAGGAAGCCCATCGCGGTATCCGAGACCCCGAGATCCTTCTTGATGGGCTCCAGGAGCACCGCGAGGATCTGCCGGTCGAGGTAGTTGAAGACGTAGGCGACCGTCAGGAGCCCAAGGACATAACGTGAATAGGCGTCGGAATGCGTCTCGGGCTCGGGCGGCGTGCTCGGCTGCTCAGTCGAAGCGATAGCTGACCTCCGCGCCGAAGGTCCGTGGTTGGGTCCAATAAAGTACGGAATAGCCGAAGAAACCTGCCGTGCCGCCGTCGCCCGCATACTCGGCGCTATCGGTCAGGTTGCGGGTCCACAGAGCGACCTGGGCGCGATCGTCGAGGAAGTCATAGGAGAGACGCGCGTTCACGGTGTTGCGATGCGGCAGGAAGCCGATCGGTATCTCGGGCGGCGCGACACGACGCGGCCCGACATAACTCCAATCGACGCGCGGGGTGAGCCAGCCGCGTAGCCAGGACGGTCCCGGGAGATTGATCGGCGTGCTGTATTGCACGGCCAGGTAGCTGGTGAAGGCCGGATTGCCGAAACTCTCGCCCTTGCGGTTGATTTCGGTCACGGAGTCGAGCTCGCTCGTCGTCGCATAATCGCCGTAGCTCGAATCGAGTACACCGGCGTTCCACATCACCATCAGCCCATCGATCGGACGGATGGTGAACTCGAGCTCCATGCCACGCATCGTCGCCGATGCCGCGTTCTCGATCAGCCGGGCGGTTTGGGGAATGTCGGAGCCGGGGACCGGAATCGTCTTGGCTTGAACGACCTGGATGCCGTCGTAGTCCATGAAAAAGAGCGAGAGATTCGCTGTCATCCGTTGATCGAAGGCCATCGTCTTGAGGCCGATTTCGTAGTTGTCGAGAAGGGAAGGTCCGTAGGGGATCAGGGCTTCCGTGCCTGTTCCCGAGCCGATCACGGCGTTGAAGCCGCCGGCCGAAAAGCCGCGCGCCCAGGTGGCGTAGCCCATCAGATGATCGAGCGGCGTTTCGCCGAGGAGTTCGTCGGGCAGCGTCGTCGAGACGCTCACCATCGGCGTCCATTGCGCGTAGGTCACGTCGCCCGTTCCTTGTGCCGTGATGACGGGCTGGTCGGTCGAGCCATCCCCAAAGGGGAAGATATTGGTCCGTGTGAGCTTGCGTGTTTCGGAGGAATAGCGCAGCCCGGTGGTGAGGTTCAGCCACTCCGTGGCATCCCAGGAGGCCTGTCCGAAAAACGCCCAATCATGGTTGCGCTGCGCTACCGGTGAGACGGTGAAACCTCCCGATTGATCGAGAAGGGGCGTCATCGACGCGACGATCTCTGCGACATCCGAATCGTTCCATTGCGCGAAGGCACCGAGGAGGAAGTGAAGCGAGCCGTCGGCGGCGACGCCCGTGGCATGTGCTTCGACGAGGGATTGGCTGGTCTTGAGCGGCGCGGCCTCGACTCCGTCGAAGGAGACATTCGTCAGGTTGACCACTCGCGACACCGTCATATCGACATCCTGGCGTTGACGGACCTCGCCCTCGCGCCACGAGCCGATGAGTTTGAGGTTCAGGTCCTCAAGCCAGCCCATCGCGCCAAGATTCCAAGTCAGATTTCCCCACAGACCGTAGTCTTCCGAGTTGCCCAGGAGGTTGAGCGGGCTGCGGAAGTCGCGCATGCCGCTCGCCGCACATTGGTCGTAGAAGTCGGGACTATTCGCCCGGACCAGCCCCTCCAAGGAGCCGGCTGCCTCCGGCACAAGCACGCATTGGCCGGCCGCGCCGCGACTCTTCGTGCGCGTCCAATTGCCGGAGAGGTTGAGTTCCACATCGTCTGTGAGCAGAGCGCGCACCTTGCCGAGGAACCAGAGCGAGTTGGCGTTGTTGGAATGCAGGCCGCTCTCGAGGTTTTCCGTGTATCCCTGCGTACGCGCCGTGGAGAAGGAGAAACGGGTGAAGACGCGATCGGTCAGCGGGCCGATGGCGATCGGCAGGTCGATCGAACTCCGCGTCTCAACCGTTGCGTAGTCGCCGGCACGCACCCAGACCGAAGCCCCGAGTTCTTCGGCTGGCCTGGCGGTGGTGATGTTGATCGCGCCGGCAAGCGTGTTCTTGCCGAAGAGCGTACCCTGCGGGCCACGCAGGACTTCGATCTGCCGGATATCGCCCACGTTCAGTACCGAGGCAAGCGACCCCGCGATAAAGACGCCGTCGACGTAGGTGCCGACGCTCGCATTGCCGCCTTCGGTCGGGCGCACGCCGCGGATGCTGATCTGTGCATCATTTCCCGAGCGGCCCGTGTCGATTTGCAGGTTCGGCACCAGGGCCTGGATCTCGGCGAAATCGGTGATCTGCGCCTCGACGAAGGTATTGGCATCAAGAGCCGTGACCGAGATCGGCGTATCCTCGAGAAACTCGTCGCGCCGGCGCGCCTGGACGACGATCTCTTCGATCCGTGCGGCGCGTCGCGGCGACACGCCGAGTACGGCTCCGCCGGCCTGGGCCGCCTTGGCCTGAGCCGCGGCTGCATCGATCTCCTCGTCGATGCCACCCCCGTCGCCTGGCGCTACAATGCTTTCCAGGTAGCCGGGTGCGGCGGAATCGTCTTCGGCGGCCAAGCCCGGATGGGCGGCACCAAAGAGCATGAGCGTGGCAAAGGTAGTGGCTGCGATGATATTCAGAATCTTCATAAGTCCTCGGTGTAGAATTGCCGGCACCATTGGCGGTATTTGCCGATCGGGCCGTCACCGTCGCAGAGCATGGGGTGTTCCCGGTAGGTTTTATGCTCCCAGATCGGGATATCCTCGCGGATCTGCTTGACGATGTTGCGGATCAGAGCTGCTGCTGCGCCGCTGCTGGACGAGCCCTTCGGCCGCGGCTGGCGAAAGGATTTTCGGTGCACGACGTGCCGTGCGTCGATCGGCGTCGTGGAAAGAACCTGCATGGTCTCGCTGATGCCGGAGTAGCGTACGGTCGAGAGCCCGAGGCCGAAGGTGTGCGATTCGATCACACCATTGATATCGCCGCGCGGCGTCTGCATTCGGATCTCGTGGCGGGCATGGCGCAATGGTCCGTCAAATGCGACCTCGCTCGCGGGTCGGCCCAGCGTGCCGTGCACGAATTCGAAATGGGCACTATCGACGCCGTTCTCGGTGATCTCCTGGACCTGGCTGCGGATCGTCCAATCGTGACGTTCGGTATCGACCCAATCATCGGCAGTGGCCTCGGCGACTTCGGGCACTTCCCATGCTGGCGGCGCACCGCTGCCGTGGTGCCAGACGAGGACGAGGCCGTTGCGCTCGCAGCTCGGCCAGGTGCCAAGGCGCGCCTTCGGCGGGATTTTCTTCGCGTAGGGAATCTTTACGCAGCTACCGCTGCCATCGAATTCCCAATGGTGGAAGGGGCAGCGGATGGTATTGCCGCAGACCTTGCCGCCGTAGCCGAGATGCGCGCCGAGGTGCGGGCAGTAGGCATCGAGAATATGCACCTGGCCGTCGTCGCCGCGAAACGCGATGAGCTCGCGATCGAAGTAGTGCAACGCTTTGACCTCGCCCGCGGCGAGTTCGTCGCCATAGCAGACGGCGAACCAGCCGTCGGGAAAGGGCAATGAAAAATTGGCAGCCACGATCCTTCTCCCTTCACCAGCCAGCCAGGTCGGCGCTGCGTTCGCGCTGCGCCCCGGGCAGGCCGAGAAACGCGCGGTCGAACATCGCGCGTTTGTACCAGAGGTGGACGCCGCACTCCCAGGTGAAGCCGATGCCGCCGTGTAACTCGACGGCTTCGCGGGCGATTTCCATCGCACGGTCGGTGATATGCGCCTTCGCGATCGCCGCGAGCCGCGGAGCATCTGCCTCTTCCTGGTCAAAGGCGTGCGCGGCATACCAGAGGAGTGCTCGAGAGGGTTCCAGACCGGTCGCGAGATTCGCGAGTTGATGCTTGATGCCCTGAAACTCGGACAGTCGGCGGCCGAATTGTACGCGTGTGTCGAGGTAGGCGATGGTATCGCGCAGCAGACGCCAGGCCCCGCCGAAGGCATCGGCAGCGAGAAGAACGAGGCCCGCGTCGCGGACGCGGCGGGCCGCCTCGGCGCCGTCCGGCAGCGCTTCGCCGCAGACCCCGTCGAGCGTCAAGGTGTCCAGCCGCCGCGTGCCATCGACCCCATCAAAGGGCGCGAGCGAGATGCCGGCTGCGCTGCGCTCGATCAAAACGAGCCCGCCACCGGCGACACCGACGACGATCAGGTCGGCCAGCTGCGCCTGCGGGACGAGACGCTTGGTGCCGGAGAGTCGCCCGCTGGCGAAGGCCAGGCGCCACTCCTCGGGCTGCCAGATATCGTCTGCTTCGGCAAAGGCGATCGTCGCCAGCGCCTCGCCGGTGGCCAGGCGTGGCAGCCACGCCTTTTTTTGTGACGGACTGCCGCCCAGCGTGAGGGCGAGGCTCGCCAAGGCATGGCCGAGGAAGGGGCCGGGCAGGGCTCCCTCGCCGAGGCTCTCGGCCACCAGGGCCAGCTCCAGCAGGCCGAGTCCGGTGCCGCCGAATTCGGCTGGTGTCATCAAACCCGCGAGGCCGAGCTCGCCGAGCGCGCGCCAATGCGCCGGGTCGAAGCCGGCGTCGCCATCGGCGATGGCATGGCGGCGTGCGGCCGGACATTCCTTCTCGATGAGAGAGCGCACCATCTCCTGGAGGAGGTCGTGCTCCTGGGAAAGCGCGAATTTCATCCCGCCTCGGTCTCCCTCGGGGCAGCGGGCACGGCCGCGCGTTGGTCGAGCAGCGCCTCGCGGTCGCGTGCGCGGAACCTTGCGCGGATCTCACCTACGTCCGTGCTGGCGAGGAGGCGGAACGAGCCGTCCGCTTCGCGTCGCCACACGGGGTCATCGCATTCCCAGCATTCACGCCGCAGCACGCGCTTGAGAATCTTGTGGGTTTCGGTCGAGGCGAGCCGCGCCGCGGTTCGGATATAGAGGGGGGCGGCCTTCGTGCCGAGGTCGCGTTGCTCGGCGAGAAACGTGGTGAACGCCCGGGCATCGAATTCGCGACCATTTTCAAGAACGATCGCCGCCATCGCCTGGTCGCCGACCAGGTGGTCCGGCACGGGGTAGATGGCCGCCAAGGCGATATCGGGATGTCGCGTCAAGATTCGCTCGATCGGCGCGGTCGCGATATTCTCGCCGTCGATTCGCATCCAATCGTCGCCGCGACCGGCGAAATAGAGAAAGCCGGCCGGGTCGCGGTAGCCGAGATCGCCGCTCCAATAGACCCCGTCGCGTGTCCGTTCCTGGTCGGCTTCGGCATTGTTCCAATACCCCTCGAAATTCCGCACGACCTCCCGGTTGGCGATCTCGCCGATGGCTTGCTCGGCGTTGCGGATCCGGCCGTCCGCGTCGATTTCCGCTGGCGGACATTCACGGCCGGTCGCCGGGTCGAGAATTACCGTGCCCGCCTGGCCGCGGCCGAGCGCGCTCGGCGGCGTGTCCTCGCTGCGCACGATGGTGATCCCGCCCTCAGTCGATCCGTAGGAGTCGCGGACCTCACAGCCGAAGCGCTTGGCGAAGCGGTCGAGATCGTGGGGCGTGGCCTCGTTGCCGTAGGCGAGGCGCAGAGGATTCTCATCGTCGCCCGGTTCTTCCGGCGTCGCCAGGATATAGCTCAGCGGCTTGCCGACGTAATTGAAGAGCGTCGCGCCGAAGCGGCGCACATCGGGCAGGAAGCCGGATGCGGAGAAGCGGCGGCGCAGCGCCAGCGTCGCGCCGGAGATCAGGGTGGCCGCCCAGGCGTTCTGGGCATTGGAATGGAAGAGCGGCATCGTCTGGTAGATGACGTCGCGTGCCGTGACGTGACGCCTCTCGACGAGTCCGCGCGCACTCAGAACGAGACGCTCTTGTGAGCCGATGGCGGCCTTCGGGTGGCCGGTCGTACCCGAGGTGAAGACGAGGACCCAGGGGGCGCGTTTGCCCGCCATCTGTTCCGGAAGGTGACTGCCCGCCGATGCCGCCAATGCGGCGGGCCAGTCCTCGTCATCGACAAAGAAGAGGTGCTCGGCGGTGATGCCGTGGTCGATCTCGTCGAGCAGCGGCCGATGCTTGGCCTCGCTGATCAAGAGCCCGCACGAAGTGTGGCGGATATCGCGCTCGAGTTCCGCACCGCGCCGGGTCGGGTTGAGGCCGACCACGACGGCGCCGGCGAGCGCCGCGGCGCCGAGAAGAAAGGTGAACTCGGGGCCGTTGTCGAGCAGCACTCCTACATGAAAGGGGCCCGGCGGCCGCCTCTCCAGCAGCATCCGAGCACGCAAATGCATTTCGCGTACGACCTCCCGCCAGGTCCAGCTCTCTTCTTCGAAGAGCAGGCCTATGCGGTCGTCGAAGGCGCGGACGCGGAGTAGATCGACGATTTTCGTATCGCGTGGCACGGCCATGCTGGTCAGGCCGCCCCCTGCTTGCGCTTTGGCGTCGTGGCGGCCTTCACTTCGATCTCTTCGAGCCCGGCGGCCTTGCGCGCCAGCGCCTTGGCCTTCTCCATCGGATAGTGGTTTGTCGCGACCATTTTCTGGGCATGGAGGCCACCACCGGAGAGAAGGGTCGTGACCTGCCACCAGCCGCTGAAGGTATCGGCCGTGATATCGCGGATGGCATGGAAAAGACGCGTGCGGTATTCGCCGCTCACGCCGTCCATCGTGCGCATGTATTTTTCGAGGTAGCCGCGCGTCTCGGGGTTATCCAGATCGCCCGGCATCGGTGCCGTGACGATGGAGCCGCCGCCGATATCGTGGATATATTGGAGCATACGGCCGAACTCGCGCGCGCCGTAGAATTTGGCCGCGTTGGTATAGAGTTCGCTCGGTGACACCCAACCCTCGGGCGTTTTTGTTACGTTGATGATCGCTGCTTCGAGGCCGGCGCGAACCAGTGCGGCGTAGATCACCATTTCGGAAATTTTGTCGCGGATATGATGCACGCGATCGAGGCCGTTTGCCTCGGCGAGGAGCTTGGCCAGGCCGACAAGCATATCGGCGTTCTTCGCCATATGCGCCGTACCGCCGAGTCGCTGCCAGAGGCCGAGACTATGCGCGAAGGTCGCGGAGTATTCGATTTCGCCGGCCAGGAAGATGCGCTCGTTCGGAATGAAGACATGGTCCAGAACGACGAAACCCTCGGGCATCATGCGTGTCTTGCTGTAGGGGTGGTAGTGCAGATCGTCCTCGTGGGGTGCGGAGGTGGCGTTGAGGATGGTCACGCCGGGCGCATCGACCGGCACGGCGCAGGCCACGGCCCATTCTTCTTCGCCCGCCTTCATTCGCTTGGTCGGCATGATGAGCATTTCATGCGTGATTGCGGCCGCGGAGATATGCAACTTGGCGCCATTGATGACGATTCCGTCCGGGCGACGCTCGACGATATGAACGTAGGCGTCGGGGTCGTCCTGCTTGGCGGGCGATAGGGCCCGATTCCCTTTGGCGTCAGTGATCGCCTGGACGCAGCGAATATCGTTCGCCTGACAATCCGCGATGTAGCGGTCGATCCGCTCTGCGTATTCCGGGTGCTTATCCTTCATCCGGCTGGCTGCCGTGCGCAGCGCGTTGAAGGTTTCGAGTGTCGTGACCAGTGAGACATCCCATTGCGTGAGCATCTCAAGACGCCGGCGCAGGTCGTCCGAGGAGCGCGGCGGCTCGTAGGCGGGTGCGGTGGCTTCGGGTCCGGCTGCGAATTGCTTGTCGTAACCCGCGGCGATCAGGCCGACGGCTCCGCGCATGAATGGATGTTCGGTTACATCTTCGACCAACTCTCCGTCGAAGAAAATGCGACGCCCGTCGCGCAGGGAGGCTCGGTATTCGTCGCCTGTTTTCATTGGAGGATCTCTTTCTTTTGGTAAATATGGATTGTCATCAGCTTGGACCGGTCCCGTCGCCCAATGCCTCGCGCATGATGGACTGTACTTCGTCGGATCCCAGCACGCGCGATACGCGGCGGTGGATGAGCCAAATGCCATCTTCGCGGCGTAATTGCCAGTGGTTGACGGCTATGCGGAAGAGGCGATAATCGCCGCTCTCGAGGTGGTAGATTCGCGTATAGCCAGTGGCACGTGCCTGGTCGCCATCGACTTCCGCGACGACAGGGCCGATCGTATGGGCCGAATTCGGCAACAGCCTCTGGTGCGCTGCGGATTTCACCATCTCGCCGACCGCGGCACGGCCGCGCATGATGAGCGGTTTGCTTGCCCCATCTTCAAGCCCGGTTTTCACCGCGCCGACATCGTAGATGGTATCTTCGGTGAAGAGCGCCATGGCAGCTTCGGCGTCGCCGGCATCTACCGCGAGGCCGTAGCGGACGATGAGGCGATGCACGGCGGCTTCGTCCTCCAGGCGCAGGAGGCGTTCTTCCAGCCTTTGCAGCCGATCTTCGGTAGTCGGGTTCATGCGGATCCTTCTCTTGGGCGTGTCTGAATGATGTCCTCGCCGAAGGCGCCGATGGCATCGAGCGCATGGGCAAGATTGTCCGAGGGAATGCGCACGGCGCAGCCGGTGACGCCCATCTCGGCGAGTTCGTCCAATGCCTCCGAGTAGCGTTGTGGCCGCCACCGCTCGGTGCCGGGGAAGCCGCCGCGGAGCGGCGAGAAGAGGACGTCGATCGGGTCGCTGCGTTCTGCCTTTTCGGCCAGCTCGCGGAGGTGTTGCAGCATGCCGGCCAGGTCTTCGAGGTTCTCCAGGTGGGCCGAGCGCCGGCGCGCGCCCAGGGCGCGTGGGTTGAACATCGGCATCCAGCCGCTGCCCCATTCGATGACCCGGCGGCGTGCGAGCTTCGAGTTACCACCGATCCAGATCGGCGGCCCTGGTGTCTGGACGGGCGTGGGCAGGGAGCGGATATTCTTCGCCCGGAAATGCCGCCCCTCGTAGTCGAAGGGCTCGCCTGCGAAGGCCAGGGGGAGAACCTCCATGGCTTCGCGGAAGAGGTCGTTGCGCTCGGCAAAGTCGACGCCGAGAGCGGCGTACTCGGACTCGAGATAGCCGGTGCCGACACCGAGCGTGAGCCGTCCGCCCGAAAGCGCATCGAGTGTCGCAACCGTTTTGGCGAGAAGCAGCGGGTTGCGAACCGGCACTACGGTAAGGCTCGTCAGCAAGCGCAGCTTCTGTGTGGCCGCAGCCGCGACGGTCAGCGCGATGAAGGGGTCCAGCGCGTCGTGCCCACCCGATAGGCGCCATGCTTCCTCGGGGGCAGGGTGCTCGGTGGCGAAAATCGAGTGAAACCCAGCGCGTTCCGCTGCCTGCGCTAAGCGCGAAACAGCTTCCATGGTGAGAAATTCCGGGTTCGGGGGCGAGGTCGTGAAGGGTAGGCCAACGGTGAATTTCAACTACCTTCTCCTGTAGTGCCGGATTTCGGCTGCGGCCGCGGGTCGCGCGGCAGGCCGAGTGCGCGCTCGCCAATCAGGTTGCGTTGAATATTCGGCGCGCCCCCGCCCAAGGCGGAGCCGTGCGAAAACATATATTTGGCCGTCCATGCCCCCGGAATATCGGCGGCGCCAAGGATTGCGCGGCTGGGGTCGGGCGTATGCAGGCCTTCTTCGGCGTCGGTGAGATCGAGTGCGAGCTGGACAATCATTTTGCCGATATCGTTCGTATGCAATTTGCTCATCAGCATCGGCATCGCGACTTTCGCCTCCTCGCCGCTCACGGCAGCACTGAGCAGGCGCAGCCGGGTGTAGCGCTGCGAGAGCAGGTAGCCTTCGATTTCGACCAGCCGGCGCCGGATGCCCGGATCCTTGATGGCCGCGCGTCCGCCCCGGTGGCTGCGTCGGGCCAGTTCGACGAGGTCTTCGAATTGACGCTGCACCTTGCGCGGGTTGCCGATCAAGGCGCGCTCGTGCGCGAGCGTCGCGCGGCTCACGGCCCAGCCCTCACCGCGCTGGCCGACGGTGTAGCGGATATGCGTGCGTGCGCCGTCGAGAAAGACTTCGTTGAATTCGTCGCTGCCGGTCATTTGTTTGAGCGGGCGCACCTCGATACCCGGCTGCTTCATGGGGATCAGAAGGTAGGAGATGCCGGCGTGGCGCGGCTTTTCGGGTTCCGTGCGGAAGAGCCCGAACATCCAATCGGCGTGGTGCGCGCTGCTTGTCCAGATCTTCTGGCCGGTTACGACCCATTCGTCGCCCTCGAGTACCGCGCGGCAACGCAGGGAGGCGAGATCGCTTCCGGCGTCGGGCTCGCTGTAGCCCTGGCACCAGGTGATCTCGCCGCGCAGGGTAGGCGCGATGAACTCGGAGCGTTGCTCTTCGGTGCCGCGTTCAAGGAGAGTCGGCACCAGCATATCCGGACCTTCGCCGCGCAATCCGGTGGGTGCGCCGACGGCATCGAATTCCCGATCGATGATATCGTCCAGCAGCGGATCCGGGGCCGCGCCAGCACCGCCCCAGCACTTGGGGATATGGCGGTAGAGATAGCCTTGGCGCGTCGCTGCGGCGAAGAAGGCCGTCGGGTCGTCCGGCGAGATTCCATCCGCGTCGGGACCACGCCAATGGCTGGCGAGAAACGTGCGAAGGCCCTCCTGGAAGCGAAGGGCGGCACCGTCGAGTCGGAGATCCATCTCGATCAGTATGGTTAAGTAAATTGACTAGCTGGTCAAGGCCTGCTGCTGGATTCGGGCAAAGAATGGAGAAAATTAATCAAGTAAGTTGACAAAATTGCTCGCTTCTGGAAATCTCGACTCCGTCTTCATGGGTGGTGGATCGCAAAAACGGCAGCGCTGGCAGCTTGAGCACAACAGGATTCCGCGGGCGCGCTACATTGACCCGGAGTTCCTCCGGCTCGAGTATGAGCGCCTTTTCGGCAATGTGTGGCAGATGGCCTGCCGTCTTGAGGAGATGCCGGTCGCCGGCGATTTCGTCGAGTATACGATCGGCCAAGAGTCGATCCTCGTCGTCAATGCCGGTGAGGGAAAGGTGCGTGCTTTCTACAATACCTGCGCGCATCGTGGCATGCGCCTGGTATCCGGGCGCGGGCATCTCACGGAAATCCGCTGTCCCTTCCACGCTTGGTGCTACGACCTCAAGGGCCAATGCACCTATGTGCATGAAGCCGAAGATTTCGGGCCCGATTTCTCAATCGAGAAGATTCAGCTCGCCGATTGCCATGTAGATACCTGGGGCGGTTGGGTCTTCGTCCACCTCGGCGCGAACCCCCCGCCGCTACGCGAGTGGTTGTCGCCGGTGGCCGAGGCCCTGGATCCCTTTGAGCCGGAGCGCATGCGCTACCGATGGTTCAAAAGCACCATCATGCCGGTCAATTGGAAGACCGCCACAGATGCCTTCATCGAGGCGTATCATGTCGGTGGGACGCATCCACAGAATACCCGCCGTGACCGTTTGGATCATGGTCCGGCCGATCTCGAAGAGCTGCGTCGGGCGCCGCTCACCCGAAGCTTCGACGCCGGCGTGCACTCGCGTTTCCTGCATGGCGTAAGGCCCGGTGCTGGCGGGACGCAGACGTCGCGGGTCGCCAATGCCCGCGATGTAGAAGGCTTTGCGACACTCATCGAATACCACGCGGCGCATCTGCTGGCGCTCGCGACAAAGCACGATGTGCGCGCGGCGCGGCGTCTGCGCAAAACCGAATTGCCCGAGGGGCAGACGGCCTTTGCCGCCTTCCAGGAGCTGCGTCGCGAGGAAGCCGAAGCGGCCGGCATTGTCTGGCCGGTACTGGACGACGAGCAATTCCGTGCGGGACAGGGCAATTGGCATTTCTTCCCCAATATGGTCGGGCTTTTCGAGCCCGGCTGCGCGCTTGGCTACCGGATTCGGCCCAACGGGGATGATGTCGATTCGTGCCTCTTCGAGGTCTGGACGCTGGAACTGCCGCCCGAAGGGGAAGAGGACGCCGTTCGTGAGCCGGAAATCATTGAAGATTGGCGTGAGCACGATGGCTGGGGGCTCCTCCTGCCGCAGGATTTCACGAACTTCCCCGCAATGACCGCCGGCATGCATTCCCGGGGCTTCACGCATATCCGCATCAATCCGCTGCAGGAGTCGGCCATCATGCATGCCCACCAGACCGCGGATCGTTTCCTTTTCGACGACGATGACACTGAGGAGAATTCCTGATGTCCGCAAAAGCCATCGACCTTCACTCCCGCTACCTTGACGCGTCTTCCGAAGACGGCGTTCTCAACGTTCGCATCGATCGGCCGGAACGCAAAAATGCGATGACCACCGAGATGTACCATGGGATGAAACGCGCCTGCCGTGTTGCGGAGGAAGATGCCGAGATCGATATTCTCGTCGTCACCGGCGCGGGCGATATCTTCTGCGTCGGCGGTGAGCTCGGTGGCAAGCATGAAGGGGCCACCACGATGGATCCCTTCACGGATCGCCTCGATGTGACGCCTTTCGTCGAGATCGAGCGCTGCCCGAAGCTCTTCCTCGTGGCCATCAACGGCATGTGCCAAGGCGGCGGCCTCGTCATGACCCTGATGAGCGATCTTTCCATCGCCGTCGAGAGCGCGCGCTTTCGCGTACCAGAATTGCT